>NC_019673.1:8682935-9360653 GCF_000328705.1 Saccharothrix espanaensis DSM 44229
GTCCGTCCCCCAAGTTGGTCATCGCAGACAACAGCCCTGGTGTTACGTGTAGGCGTACCGACAACGAACGGCACGGGACGATCGACGTCGCCCGTACCGGTGACACTCACCGTACCGGTCCGGGGACCGGATGTTCGCAAAAGGGGCCGAAAGACCCGCCCCGACCTGCCGACACGCCCAGCACGACGAACCAGCCCGGCGACGATTGCGTCACCGGGCTGACCGGAGGAAGGAGTGCCGGTTGGGGTGACCGGCGTTACGACACGAGGCCGCGCCGGAAGCCGTGCGCGACGGCCTGGGCGCGGTCACGAACGCCGAGCTTGCGGAACAGCCGGCGGGCGTGGGTCTTGACGGTGTCCTCCGACAGGTAGAGCTCGCGCCCGATCTGCCCGTTGCTCTTGCCCTGGCTCATCCCGCGCAGCACCTGGAGCTCCCGCTCCGTGAGCTGGACGCCCGGGTCGGACGGTTGCCGCGGTGCGGGCACCGAGGTGCTCGCCAACGTGTGCGCGAGCGCGGCCACCAGTTCCGGGCGCGAGGCGTCCCAGCGGAGTTAGCCCCGGGCGCCGCCGGCGATCGCCGCGGCGATGCTGCCCGCGTCGTCCGGTGCGCCGAACACGATGACGTTTGCCTGCGGGTTGGCCGAGACGAGTCGCCGGGTCGCTTCGACCCCGGTCGGGACGGCGCGCTGGGTTCCCACCAGCACCACGTCGACCGGCTGCCGAGAGAACCGTGCCAACAACTCGTCACCGTGCGCTACGCAGTCGATGCGGCTGACCCCTGGGACAGCCGACATCACGCGGGTGAGACCCTCCCGCACACTGCGCCGGTCGTCGCAAATAAGGACCGTGGTCACGGGGACTCCTTCCTGCAGCCGAGTGACGTTCCACTTCCCCTATCGGACGCTAGGGGCCGAACCTTGACACGATCCGGTGCTTAATCCGTCAAGAAGTTCGGCTGGGCGTCTGCGTTCGGGGGTTCCCCGGAACGGAGCAGCGCCGTCGGGATCCACGGAGAGTGGGCCGCGAGTCGTCGGCTGATCGGATCAGCTCTGCGTAACACGCAGCTCAGAGCGTTGACGGCGGATTTCCGGATCCGCTCGGTCTCCGCATCATTGCGGACAACAGGGCTGGTCAGGAGCACAAGTGCCGTCGGCCAGGACAACGAGAGAAGCCCGTGGCGGTCAGTGTGAGTTAGGTCACACTGTAGCAAACGGACGCCCCGATCGACGCTTTCGGGTGTCCCCCACACCACTGAGGCAGTCCCCAGGACGAGGCCGGACTTGAGGATGTGTCGCGTTGCACCGACCGCCTCGGCGTGCTCCAGCGCCCGTTCGGCGGGCTCGACCGCTCGCTGCGGGTAACCGGCCGCGAGTTCGATCTCGGCCGCCACCCAGTGCTTGCGGACGGTGCCGCGCCAACTCGGCGTGACCACCCGGGCGTGCAGCCGGCGGGCCTCCCGGAGCCGGCCCGCGCCCAGCGCGTCCGCCGCCAGGCCCAGCAGGGCGTCCGCCCGCGCCCCCGCCGCGTCGACCCCGTCGTGGTCCGGGGCGGAGTCCGCCGGCGCGGCGGCCAGCGCCAGCGCGTCGAAGCGGCGGGCGGTGGCGTGCGAGCCGAGCTGGCGGCGGTGCGAGGCGAGCGTCGAGGCGGCCAGCGACGCGATCAGTCGATCACCGGACCGGACGAGCGGGTGCAGGAGGGTGGCGGCGGCGGCGTAGTGGCCCTGGCCGCCCAGCGCGACCGCCGCGAACCAGCGCTCCCGGGGCGGGCCGGCCGCCGCGCGCCGGACGTCCGCCCCGGGCCGGTCGCCGAACGCCGCCGCGCGCGCTGTGTCCACCCGGCCATTGTCCGCCCGGTCGCGGCGGTGCTCGACGGCGCGGTGGCGGCGATCAGCGGCCGGTGGCGGTGCTCGGCGGCGCGGTGGCGGTGATCAGCGGCGGTGCTCGGCGGCGCGGTGGCGGGGCTCGGCGGCGGGGCGCTCAGCAGACGGCGCGCTCGATCACGTCGGCCGCGTCGGCGAGGTCGTTGATCCGCTCGGCGGGCGAGGGCACCACACCACGCGCCCAACCCGGCCCCCCGACGAACACCCGCACCTGCTGGCGCGTCCGGGGCAGGGCGGACACCGCGCCCGGATCGGCGTAGCGCGGGAGCTGCGCCCACAGCACGACGGCGGCCGGCGCGGTCCGGCGGACGGCGGCGGCCAGGGCGTCCAGCGGGAGGGCCGCGCCCAGCTGCCGGATCCCCACCCCGCGCCCGGCGAGCACCGCGGCCAACGGGTAGAGCGCCAGGTTGTGCCGCTCCTCGGGCATGCACGCCAGCAGCACCGGCCGGTGGTTGCGCGGCTGCGTGACGACCGGCGTCGCCCGCACCATCGCGGCCAGCACGCACTCGTCGAGCAGGTGCGACACCTCGACCCCGGCGCCGGAGTGCTCCCAGCGGGCGGCGATCGCGGTGAGCACCGGGCGGACCACGTCGTCCCAGGTGGCGATCACGCCGTCCTGCGCGATCGAGTCGGCCAGCAGCAGCTGGACGGCGGCCGAGTCCATCGCCAGCGCGGCCCGCCCCACCCCGCGCGCGAGCCGGCTCGCCCCCGGCAGCTTGAGCCCGCGCCCGCCCGCGGGCGGTGCCGAGACGTCGAACTCGCCCCCGGTGAGCACCGGCGGCCGGACCGGGGTGGCGCTGACCAACCGCGGCTGCGGGACGGGCGCGGACAGCGCGTACTTGGCCGCCTCGGCGCTCGACGCGCCCCGCAGCAGGGCCCGCTGCATCAGTTCGAGCCGGGCCACGTCCTTCGGGCCGTACTTCCGGTGTCGCCCGGTGGTGTGATCACTGGGTCCGAGGCCGTAGCGGCGGTCCCACGTCCGCAAAGTGGCGGGCGCGACGCCCAGCCGGCGAGCCACCGCGGCCACCGACAAGGTCACGATATGCGCAGGATCATCTTCTGCCGCAACGGTTTCCCGCTCGCCGTCCGGCGTCGCCGCAGTGTGCTCGGGGGGCGTCATCACGCTGACATCGTCCGTTCACCAGCCGTCACCGGCAACTCCTGAGGTGTCCTCGACTGATCACCCATCGAATGAATTGGCATCTTTCTGAGGTCGACCCCCTTGAACAAGTTTTGGCGCGGTTCTACGGTGGATCATCGTTAAGCCGAATGGAGCAGTTCACGTCAGTGGGCCAAGGAGGCGGTCTCGATGGCGGACACCCGAAGGCTTCCCGGTCCCAACGCCGATCTCTGGGACTGGCAGATGCGCGGCTCCTGCCGCGGGATGGACAGTGCGTTCTTCTTCCACCCGGATGGAGAGCGAGGACCTGCGCGGGCGAGGCGGGAGGCACGGGCAAAAGCCGTGTGCCTGTCCTGTCCCGTGCTGGAGATGTGCCGGCGGCACGCGCTGGCGGTACAGGAGCCGTACGGAATCTGGGGCGGGCTCTCGGAATCCGAACGCGACAGCATCATCAAGGCCCGCAAGCGACAGCCGGTGCCGGCCTGACCCGAGCAGGTCTCGGGGCTCTCGGCGAAGGGGCGGCATCCTCCGCAGGTGCCGCCCCTTCGCCGTGCTCCGGCCCAGGTCAGCACGCCGGCGACGGCGGTCGACGGCCCGACACCGGACGGCGGCCGGGAGCCGGTCGGGAGCCGGCCGGGAGCCGGGGAGAGGTCCCGGGGACGCGGAGAGGGGCGGTGCCGTGGCACCGCCCCTCCCGACGTGCGTCGGCGTGCGGTCCCCGCTCGGGTTACCCCGGTCGGGGGGATCGACGCCGGATCCCGCTCGACCTCAGTGGCCGTGCCCGTGGCCGTGGCCGTGACCGGCCGAGGCGGACTCCTCTTCCCTCTTCTCCACGACGGCGCTCTCCGTGGTGAGCACCATGCGGGCGATGGAAGCGGCGTTCGAGACGGCCGACCGGGTGACCTTGACCGGGTCGATGATCCCGGCTTCCAGCAGGTCGCCGTAGACCAGCGTGGCCGCGTTGAGGCCGAAGCCCCACTCGCCCTCGCGGACCTTGTTCACCACGACCGCGCCTTCCAGGCCCGCGTTCGCGGCGATCCAGAACAGCGCCGAGCCCAGGGCCTCGCGGACGATCGCGACACCGGTCGCCTCGTCGCCGGACAGGCCGAGCCCGCCGTCGAGCACCTTGGCGGCGTGGATCAGCGCCGAGCCGCCGCCGGGGACGATGCCCTCCTCGACCGCGGCCTTGGTGGCGGCGACCGCGTCCTCGATGCGGTGCTTGCGCTCCTTGAGCTCGGTCTCGGTGGCCGCGCCGACCTTGATCACCGCGATGCCGCCGGAGAGCTTCGCCAGCCGCTCCTGGAGCTTCTCGCGGTCCCAGTCGGAGTCGGTGGCCTCGATCTCGCGGCGCAGCTGCTCCGCGCGACCCGCCACGTCGGCCTTCGCGCCGCCGCCGTCGACGATGGTCGTGTTGTCCTTGGACACCACGATCCGCCGCGCCGAGCCCAGCACGTCGAGGTTGGCCTCGGACAGCTTCAGGCCCACCTCGGCGGCGATGACCTGGGCGCCGGTGACGACACCGAGGTCGTCCAGGAACGCCTTGCGGCGGTCGCCGAAGTACGGGGCCTTGACGGCCACGACGCGCAGCGTCTTGCGCAGGGCGTTGACCACCAGGGTGGACAGCGCCTCGCCCTCGACGTCCTCGGCGATGATGACCAGCGGCTTGCCGGCCTCGGCCACCTTCTCCAGCAGCGGGAGCAGGTCGGCCAGGGCGCTGATCTTCTCGCGGTGCAGCAGGATGCGGGCGTCCTCGAACACCGTCTCCTGGGCCTCCAGGTCGGTCGCGAAGTGCGCCGAGATGTAGCCCTTGTCGAACTGCACGCCCTCGGTGATCTGGAGCTCGGTGGCCAGCGTCGAGGACTCCTCGACGGTGATCACACCGTCCTCGCCGACCTTCTCGATGGCCTCGCCGAGCAGCGCGCCGATCGACTCGTCCCGGGACGAGACGGTGCCGACCTGGGCGATGTTGTCGCGGCCCTTGACCGGGGTGGCCTTGCCCTTGAGCGCGTCCACGACGGCGTCGGCGGCGGCCTGGATGCCCCGGCCCAGCGACGTCGGGTTGGCGCCCGCGGCGACGTTGCGCAGACCGACCCGCACCATGGCCTGGGCCAGCACGGTCGCGGTCGTGGTGCCGTCGCCGGCCACGTCGTTGGTCTTGGTCGCGACGCTCTTGGCGAGCTGCGCGCCCAGGTTCTCGAACGCGTCTTCCAGCTCGATCTCGCGGGCGATGGTCACACCGTCGTTGGTGACCGTCGGGCCGCCGAACTTCTTGTCGAGCACGACGTGCCGGCCGCGCGGACCGAGGGTCACCTTGACCGTGTCCGCCAGCTTGTTCACGCCGCGCTCAAGGGCCCGACGAGCGTCCTCGTCGAAGCTGATCTGCTTGGGCATTGCCTGAGCCTCTCCTCATGATGCGCGAAACGCCCCGGAACCCCCGGTGTCGGTGGGTTCGCCGGGGCGTCTTGCGTGTCGGCCGAAAGTCAGTTGATGACGGCCAGCACGTCGCGGGCGGAGAGGATCAGGTACTCCTCGCCGTTGTACTTGACCTCGGTGCCGCCGTACTTGGAGTAGATGACGACATCGCCGACAGCCACGTCCACGGGGACGCGGTTGCCCTTGTCGTCGATCCGGCCGGGGCCGACCGCGATGACCTTGCCCTCCTGGGGCTTCTCCTTCGCGGTGTCCGGGATCACAAGGCCGGAAGCCGTCGTGGTCTCGGCCTCACTGGCCTGCACGACGATCTTGTCCTCGAGCGGCTTGATGTTCACGCTCACCGGGCTGACCTCCACGGTCGTCGAAAGCGTTGGCAGGTTGCGTTACGGCTCCTGCCACCCCGCCGTCGCGGGGGTCGGGGCGGTTGCTGGTGCCGTGCAGCTAGCACTCTACCCATGCGAGTGCCAACGCTTCAACGAACCCCCGCCCACTCGTCCCGGACGGTGAGCAGCGCCACTTCCCGGAGCCCGCCCACGCCCCCTTCCACCGCCCGCGAGCCCAGCCGCGATGACGCCCGACGGGCGTGATGACCGGCCACGCAAGGAGTCCCCGCCGAAGGGCTTCAGCACCACAACGCCGATCCGGGCACGCCGACCACCCGCGCGTGCAACAACCGGGCCGCCACAGCACGCGGGTCCCGCAACGCCCGGGAACACCGGCGTTGCACTCGCCTTTTTCCGGTACTCCCGAGTTCACCCGGAGGCCACCCGGGTCCGCGACGGTGACCGACCATGACCTCCCTGACCCGACGGACCCTGTTGATCGGCGGCGCGGCGGCCGGTGCCGTCCTGGCCACCACCGGGGCCGGCTCCCCCCGCCTCGACAACCCCTTCACGCTCGGCGTGGCCTCCGGCGACCCGAGCCACGACGGCCTGGTCCTGTGGACGCGCCTCGCGCCGAAGCCGCTGACCGAGGACGGCCTGGGCGGCATGCCGAACCGCGTGGTGCCGGTGCACTGGGAACTCGCCGAGGACGAGCGGTTCCGGCGGGTGGTGCGGCGCGGCGTGGAGATCGCCCGCCCGCAGTCCGGGCACAGCGTGCACGTCGAGCCGTTCGGGCTGCGCCCCGGTCGCGAGTACTTCTACCGCTTCCGGGTCGACGGCCACGTGTCGCCGACCGGCCGCACCCGCACCGCGCCCGAGCCGTGGTCGATCGGCCAGGACCTGACCATGTGCTTCGTGTCCTGCGCGCACTACGGCGAGGGCTACTTCACCGCCTACCGCCGGCTGGCCGAGGACGACCCGGGCCTGGTCCTGCACCTGGGCGACTACCAGTACGAGTACGCGGCGAAGGCGGCCGACGTGCGGACCGTCGTCGGCCCGGAGACCCGCACGCTGGCCGACTACCGGCTGCGGCACGCCCTGTACAAGACCGACCCGGACCTCCAGCTCGCGCACGCCGTCGCGCCCTGGGCCGTCGTCTGGGATGATCATGAAATCGAGAACAACTGGGCCGACGAGGTGCCCGAGCAGCCCGACCCCGACTTCCTCCAGCGGCGCGCGGCG
This sequence comes from Saccharothrix espanaensis DSM 44229, assembly GCF_000328705.1. Classification (NCBI taxonomy): domain Bacteria; kingdom Bacillati; phylum Actinomycetota; class Actinomycetes; order Pseudonocardiales; family Pseudonocardiaceae; genus Saccharothrix; species Saccharothrix espanaensis. The sequence continues at coordinate 8,689,932 of NC_019673.1, forward strand.
GCGTTCCAGGCGTACTACGAGAACATGCCGCTGCGGCGCGGTGCCCGGCCCAACGGCGTCGACCTTCAGCTCTACCGCCGGCTCCGGTGGGGCAACCTGGCCACGTTCCACCTGCTCGACACCCGCCAGTACCGCGACGACCAGGCGTGCGGCGACGGCTGGAAGACCTGCGCGGAGGCCGGCACGCCGACCCGCACCATCACCGGCGCGGAGCAGGAGCGGTGGCTGCTCGACGGGTTCCGCCGGTCCCGGTCGCGCTGGGACGTGCTGGGGCAGCAGGTGTTCTTCGCCGAGCGCGACCGCAAGGAGGGCCCGGACAAGGAGCTGTCCATGGACTCGTGGGACGGCTACCTGGCCTCGCGGGACCGGATCACCCGGGGCTGGGTGGACGCGCGGGTGCGCAACACCGTCGTGCTGACCGGTGACGTGCACGCCGCCTACGCGGCCGACGTGAAGGCCGACTGGAACGACCCGGCGTCGCGGACCGTCGGCACCGAGCTGGTGTGCTCGTCGGTCACCTCCGGCGGCGATGGCAACGACACCGTCGACGAGGTGCAGTTGCGGCTCAACCCGCACATCAAGCTGCACAGCCGGCGACGCGGGTACGTGCGCACCCGGTTCTCCGCCCGGCAGCTGCGGGCCGACTTCCGCGCGCTGCCGCACGTGCGGACGCCGGGCGCGCAGGCCACCACGCTGAAGTCGTTCGTGGTCGAGGACCGCAACCCGGGCCTGAACCCGGTCTGACGGCCGAGGCGGGGGCGGACCGGCGGACCGCCCCCGTCGCCCGGCTACTTCGCGGGCTTGATCACCTCGTAGAGCGCGGTCCAGCTCTCCTGCCCGTGCCCGGCCTCGATCGCCCGCCGGTACATGTCCTGCACGGCCCTGGGCAGCCCGGCGTCCACCCCGGTCGCCTCGCTCGCGCCGACGACGTGGTCGGCGGTCGCGCCCATCATCACGATGTTGGCCAGGTCGCCGGGGTGCTCGCCGCGGTCGACGGCGGTGATCGTCTCCTCCAGGTACATCCAGATCGACTCGGCGTTGTCCTTCAGGTACGGCGCGAACTGCGCGGCGGTCACGCCGGCCGTGCGGACCAGGGCGACGCTGTGCAGCGTGGCGGCCAGCGTGGTCAGGAAGAAGTCCAGCTGGGCCTGGTAGAACAGCTGCGCCAGCGCGTGGTCCTCGCCGAGGTACTCGGTGCGGCCGATCACCGCCAGGACCTCCGCGTGCTGCTCGAACACGGCCTTCGGGCCGCTGTAGAAGACGTACGCGGCTTCCTCGCCGACCAGCGGCGCGGGCACCATCACGCCGCCGACCACCAGTTCCGCGCCCCGTTCGGCGAGCCACGCGGCGGCCTTGAGGGTCTTGTCGGGGGTGTCGGAGCTGAGGTTGACGACCGTCTTCCCGGCCAGTTCGGCGTCGCCCAGGACGTCGTACATGGCCTGGTAGTCGGTCAGGCTCAGCACGACCAGGCGGTTGGCGGCCACGGCGTCACGCGGGGTGTCGGCGCGCACCGCGCCCCGGGCCACCAGGTCGTCGGCGCGGCTCGCGGTCCGGTTCCACACCGTGACCGGGTGGCCGTGCTCCAGGTACTTCGCGACCATGGCCTGCCCCATCGGGCCCAGGCCGATCAGCGTCAGCGGCGTGCTCATCAGTGGTTTCTCGCTTTCCTCGAATCAGCTGTGGCCGAGGTTGCCGGCGGCCGCTGCGGGTTCGCTGCGGGTCGGCTGCGGGTGGCCGGCTAACGTCGTGGTGTGCGATTCGGCGTGTTGGGGCCCTTGGCGGTGTGGGCGGCGGACGGGACCCCGGTCCGGGTGCCGGAGGCGAAGGTCCGGTTGCTGCTCGCGCACCTGCTGGTCGCCGAGGGCCGGCCGGTGCCGGTGCAGCGGCTGGGCGCGGCGCTGTGGGGCGAGCGGCCGCCGGGCAACCCCGGGAACACGTTGCAGACCAAGGTGTCCGCGCTGCGCCGGGTGCTCGGCCGGGACGTGGTGACGTGGCAGCCGCCGGGCTACGCGCTGCGGGTCGACGCGGCGTCGTCGGACCTGCTGGACTTCCGGGCCCGGGTGGCGGCGGGCGACCGCGCCGGCGCGCTGGCGCTGTGGCGCGGCGAACCGCTGGCCGAGTTCGCCGACGAGCCGTTCGCGGTCGGGTTCGCGCGGCGGCTGGAGGACGAGCGGCTGGCCGTCGTGGAGGACTGGGCGCAGGCCCGGCTCGCCGCCGGGCAGCCGGTGTCGCTGGCCGACGAGGTGGCCCGGCACCCGCTGCGGGAGCGGCTGCGCGGCCTGCACATGCGAGCGCTGTTCCTGGCCGGGCGGCAGGTTGAGGCGCTGGAGAGCTACGCCGGGCTGCGCCGCCTGCTCGCCGAGGAGCAGGGCCTGGAGCCCGGCCCGGACCTGGTCGAGGTGCACCGCGAACTGCTCAGCCACGAGGTGGCGCGACCGCGCACGAACCTGCCCGCGCCGGTGACCGAACTGCTCGGCCGGGCCGACGCGGTGCGCGCGGTCCGGGCCCTGCTGGGCACGTCCCGGCTGGTCACGCTGACCGGGCCGGGCGGGGTCGGCAAGACCCGGCTGGCCGTGGCGACCGCCCGCGCGGTGACCGCCGCGGACTGCGTGTGGCTGGTGGAACTGGCCGGTCTGGAGCGCGCCGACCGGTCCGGGCGGGCCACCGTCACCGACGCGGTGGCCGACGTGCTCGGGCTGCGCGAGGACGCCGCCGAGGACCCCGTCGAACGGCTGGTGGCCGCGGTGCGGGGCCGGGACGTCCTGCTCGTGCTGGACAACTGCGAGCGCCTGGTCGAGCCGGTCGCCCGGCTGGTGTCGGACCTGCTGCGCGCCGCGCCGGGCGTGCGGGTGCTGGCCACCAGCCAGGAGCCGCTGGGGCTGGCCGCCGAGACCGTGTGGTCGGTGCCGCCGCTGGACCTGCCCGACGCGGTCCGCCTGTTCGCCGCCCGCGCCGCGGCCGCCGCGCCGGGCTTCGCGCTGACCCCGGACAACGCGGACACCGTGGCCGCCGTGTGCCGCCGGCTCGACGGCCTGCCGCTCGCCCTCGAACTGGCCGCCACCCGCGTCCGCGCCCTGGGCGTGCGGGCCCTGCTGGCCCGGCTGGACGACCGGTTCCGGCTGCTCGCGGGCGGCCACCGGGACGCGCCGGCCCGGCAGCGCACGCTGCGCGCCATGATCGACTGGAGCTGGGAGCTGCTCACCGACGCCGAGCGGATCATCCTGCGCCGGCTGTCCGTGGTGGTCGAGGGCTGCGACCTGGCCGCCGCCGAGGCGATCTGCGGCGGCGGGGACGTGCCGCCGCACGACGTCGCGGACGTGCTCGCGGGATTGGTGAACCGCTCGCTCGTGGTCGCCCCCGACCAGACCGGCCCGGCCCGCTACCGGCTGCTCGAATCGGTGTCGGACTACGGCCGGGAACGGCTGCGCGAGGCCGGTGAGTCGGCCGAGGTCCGCCGCCGGCACGCCGCGCACTACCGATCGCTGGCCGAGCGCGCCGACCCCGGGCTGCGCGGCCACGACCAGCTCGACTGGCTGGCCCGGCTGGACGCCGACACGGCGAACCTGCGCGCGGCCCTCGACCTCGACCCCGGCCTGGCCCCGCACCTGGCCTGGTACTGGTTCCTGCGCGGGCGCATCCAGGAGGCCCGGCGGCACCTGACCGGGGCGTGGCAGGCCGCGTTCACCGTGCTCGCCGGGCACGCGGCCCAGGTCGTGGAACCGGTGGACGACCCGCGCGCCGACTGGTTCCTCGGGTACGTGCTGTCCACGGTCGGCGACATGGCGACCGGCGAGCGCCACACCGAGCGCGCCTACACCCAGGCCAAGGCGCGCGGCGACGACTGGGGCATGGCGGCGGCGCTGAGCGACCGGGTCAGCCAGGCCATGCACCGGGGCGACCTGGACCGGGCCCGCGACGCCGCCGAACGCGCCCAAGAGCTGTTCACCGCGCTCGGCGACCGCTGGGGCCTGCTCCAGTCGTCGTTCGCCCTGGGCACGCTCGCGCAGCTGCTGGGCGACTACCCGCAGGCCACCCGGCTGCACACCGGCGGCCTGCGGTTGGCCGAGGAGCTCGAATCGTGGCCGGAGGTGTCGTTCACGCTGTCCTGGCTGGGCCGGGTGGCCTTGCTGACCAAGGACTTCACGGCCGCGCGGGCGTACCACGAGAAGGCCCGCCGGCTCGCCGCCGACCGGGGCTTCTCCCCCGGCGAGATGTACGCCGAGACCGGCCTGGCGCTCGGCGCGCGCCAGGAGGGCGACCTGGCCGAGGCGGAGCGGATCCTGTTGCGCATCCAGGACTGGCACCGGCAGGTCGGCTTCGAGGCGGGCGCGACCCTGGTGCTCGCCGAACGCGGGTTCGTCGCCGAGCTGCGGGGAGATGTCGACAAAGCGCTCAAGCTCCAGGAGGAGGGCCTGCGCCTGGCCCGGCAGACCGGCGACCCCCGAGCCGTCGCGCTCGGGCAGGAGGGGCTGGCCGGGGCGCGGGCGCTCGCGGGCGACCACGAGGAAGCCGCCCGCCTGCTCGGCCGGGCCGCCGCCAACCGCCTGTCGGTCGGCGTCCCGCTGCCCGCCGCGCAGCGCTACGACGTGGACCGGATCACCGCCGCGGCCCGCGAAGCGCTGGGCGCGGACCGGTTCGAGCGGTCCTTCGCCGAAGGTCTCGCCGACCGGGACGCGTCCTAGCTCCCCAGACCGGGAGCCGGACCCGGGGAGCCAGGACCGGGGGCTCAGACGATCTGGATGGTGCCGACCGGCAGGCCGGGCGTCGTGGACAGGTCCATCCGGGACGGTTCCGCGCCCGCCGCCACCAGGTGCGCGCCCAGCGCGGCGATCATCGCGCCGTTGTCCGTGCACAGCCGGGGCCTGGGCACCCGCAGCTCGATCCCCGCCTCCGCGCACCGCTGCGCCGCGAGCCCGGAGAGCCGCGAGTTCGCCGCCACCCCGCCGGAGATCACCAGGGTGTCCACGCCGAGGTCCTTGCACGCCCGGATCGCCTTGGCGGTCAGCACGTCGGCCACCGCCTCCTGGAACGACGCGGCCACGTCCGCCAGCGGGACCTCCTCGCCGGCCCGCTCCTTGCGCTCCACCCACCGCGCCACGGACGTCTTCAACCCGGAGAACGAGAAGTCGTACTTCGAGTCCCTCGGCCCGGTCAGCCCGCGCGGGAACGCGATGGCGCACCCGTTGCCCCGCTTGGCGAGCTTGTCGATCGGCGGGCCGCCCGGGTACGGCAGGTCCAGCAGGCGGGCCACCTTGTCGTAGGCCTCGCCCGCCGCGTCGTCCACCGTGGACCCGATCTCGGTGATCTTGTCCGCCAGCCCCTCGATCAGCAGCAGCTGCGAGTGCCCGCCGGACACCAGCAGCGCCACGCACCGCTGCGGCAGCGGGCCGTGCTGGAGGGTGTCCGCGGCCACGTGCCCGGCCAGGTGGTTCACGCCGTAGAGCGGCTTGCCCAGCGCCGCCGCGTACGCCTTGGCCGCCGACACGCCGACCAGCAGCGCGCCCGCGAGCCCCGGACCGGCGGTGACCGCGATCGAGTGCACGTCCGACAGCTCGATCCCGGCCTGCTCCACGGCCCGGCGCATGGTCGGCACCATCGCCTCCAGGTGCGCCCGCGACGCCACCTCGGGCACCACGCCGCCGAACCGGGCGTGCTCCTCCACGCTGGAGGCGACCTCGTCGGCGAGCAGTTCCAGCGCGCCGTCCGGGCCGAGCCGGACGATGCCGACGCCGGTCTCGTCGCACGAGCTCTCGATACCGAGGATGAGCCGGTCAGTCACGGTTCGCGGGCCTTCCCATCGTGTACGCGTCGGCACCCGACGGCTGGTAGTAGCGGCGGCGCAGGCCCAGGTGCTCGAAACCGTGCGCGAGGTAGAGCGAGATCGCGGGCACGTTGTCCGTGCGGACCTCCAGGAACACCGGCAGGCCCAGCTCGTCGGCCTTGGCCAGCAGGGTCCGCAGCAGGGTCTTGCCGACCCCGCCGCGCTGGTGCCCGGAGACCACGGCGATGGTGTGCACGCTCGACTCGAAGTCCGTCAGGCCCAGCCCGGCGTACCCGATCAGCTCGCCGTTGACGTGCGCGCCGACGTAGAAGTTGCCGCCGTCGAGCTCGCTGTGGAACGAGTTCTCGCTCCACGGGTCGTCACCGGGGAACAGCTCGTGCTCGATCTCGGCGCACCGCGCGACGTCCTCGTGCCGCAACGGCCCCACGGTCAGCTCGCTGGGCCTCACCTGATCACCCGCTTGCGCCCGGTGGGCTCCACGGCGTCCGGCCGGCGCAGGTAGAGCGGGGTGAGCGCGGCCGGACGGGCACCCGCGAGCAGCTCCTCGGCGGCCGCGGCGACCAGCGACACCGGCGACGGGTGCACCGCGTCCACCAGCGGCAGCTCCAGCACGTCGGCGTAGATCCGGGCCCCCTCGCCGGCCGCCTGCCGGGGCCGGTTCGGCAGCTTCGCGAGCACTTCGGCGGGCCGGTCCACGTGCGGCCCGTCGGTACGGCGGCCGGCGGCGTCGTAAGCGGCCCAGTAGACCTCTTTGCGCCGCGCGTCCGTCGCGACCAACAACGGCGCTCCGGTGTTCGCGTCCAACGCGATCGCATCAGGCGTCGGGACGGGGTACACAGGCCGGTTCAACGCCTGGCCCAGCGCAGCGGCGGTGACCAGCCCAACTCTCAGGCCGGTGAACGGCCCCGGGCCCGCTCCACAGACGATCGCGTCCAGATCGGACAACGAGTAGCCGGCTTCGGCCATGGCTTCCTGCACGTGGGGCGTCAGCAACTCGCCGTGGGCTTTGGCGTTCACCGTCACCCGCTGCGCCAACAAGCGCGGGGGCGAATCAGCGGTCAGTTCGACCACCCCGGCGGTCACGGCGGGCGTAGCGGTGTCCAATGCGAGCACGAGCACAATCGTCAAGAGTACGGCGTTGAACGGCCTCGACTCCGTCGAGGCGGCTCGCCGCCCGGAAGTCGGTCGGTCGTGCCCGCGGTCACACTGGACTTGACGTCGACGTCAAGTCGGAGGATCTGCATCGTGCGCATCGGTGAACTGGCTCAGCGGGGTGGGACGACCACCAGGGCGCTGCGCTACTACGAGTCCCTGGGTCTGATCACCGCGCGGCGGACCGCCAACGGGCAGCGCGAGTACGACGAGGACGACCTGCGGCTGGTCGCCGAGATCCGGTCGCTGGCCGACATCGGCTTCGCGCTGGAGGACACCCGGCCGTTCGTCGAGTGCCTCCGCGACGGCCACACCAGCGGCGACGCGTGCCCCGCCTCGGTGGCGGTGTACCGGCGCAAGCTGGCCGAGCTGGACGAGTGCATCGCCCGGCTGGCGACCGCCCGCGACCGCGTGCGCACGCAACTGGAGCAGGCCGAGCAGAGGAGACGCCCGTGCGCACGCTGACCGACGAGACGTTCACCGAGGGGGTCCGCTCCGGGGCGGTGCTGGTGGAGTTCACCGCGAGCTGGTGCCCGCCGTGCCGGATGATCGAACCGGTCCTGGCCGAGCTGGACCGGGAGCTGGCCGCGGTCGACTTCGCCAAGATCGACACCGACGCGAACCCGCGCACCGCCCGTGACCTCGGGGTGATGGGGATGCCGACGCTACAGCTCTACCAGGACGGCGAGCTGCGCGCCCAGATCGTCGGCGCGCGGCCGAAGCAGCAGCTCCTGGCGTGGCTCGAAGCACACTTGTGATGCGCGTCGCGGGCGGTCCGGCCAAGGTGGGCGGATGCTGCTGCCCGCCCTGGCGACGACGCCCGCGAAAGTGGCCCTGCGCTTCCCCGGCCAGGAACTGACCTACGCCGAACTGGCCGACCGGGCCCGTGCCGTCGCCGCCGGCCTGGTGGGCGTGCGGCGGGTCGCGGTGTGGGCACGGCCGGACGTGCGGACCTGTCTGGCGGTGGTGGGCGCGCTGCTCGCCGGGGTGCCGGTGGTGCCGCTCAACCCGAAGCTCGGGGAGCGCGAGCTGGCGCACATCCTCACCGACAGCGCGCCCGACCTCGTCGTGGACGACGTGCTGCCGTCCGGAACACCGGTCGACCTGCCCGAGCCGGACGGCGAAGCGCCCGCGCTGATCGTCTACACCTCGGGCACGACCGGGCCGCCGAAGGGCGTCGTGCTGCCGCGCCGGGCGCTGGCGTCGAACCTCGACGCGCTGGCCGCGGCGTGGGAGTGGACCGCCGACGACGTGGTGGTGCACGGCCTGCCGCTGTTCCACGTGCACGGTCTGGGCGTGGGCGTGATCGGGCCGCTGCGGCGCGGCGGCACGGTGCACCACCTCGGGTCGTTCAGCGTGGCGGCGGCGGCCGAGGCGCTGGACACCGTCGGCACGATGATGTTCGGCGTCCCGACCATGTACCACCGGATCGCCGCCGCGCCCGAGCACGCGCCGGCGTTCGCGAAGGCCCGGCTGCTGGTGTCGGGCTCGGCGCCGCTGCCGGTGACCGTGCACCGGCGGCTGGAGGAGCTGACCGGGCAGCGCGTGGTCGAGCGGTACGGCCTGACCGAGACCCTGATGAACACCAGCGTCCGCGCGGCCGGCGACCGCCGCCCCGGCACGGTCGGCCCGCCGCTGGACGGCGTCGAGGTCCGGGTGGTGGGCGACGAGCCGGGCGAGGTCGAGGTGCGCGGCCCGAACCTGTTCCTGGAGTACCTCAACCGCCCGGACGCGACCCGCGAGGCGTTCGCCGACGGCTGGTTCCGCACCGGCGACCTGGCCGTGGTGGAGCCGGACGGCGCGCTGCGGATCGTCGGCCGGCGGGCCACCGACCTGATCAAGAGCGGCGGCTACAAGATCGGCGCGGGCGAGGTCGAGAACGCCCTGCTGGAGCACCCCGGCGTGGCCGAGGTGGCGGTGACCGGCGAACCGGACGAGGACCTGGGCGAACGGGTCGTCGCGTGGGTGGTGCCGACCGCGACCCCGGCCACCGAACGGGACCTGGCCGACCACGTGGCCCGCCTGCTCACCCCGCACAAGCGACCGCGGGTGGTGCGCTTCCTCGACGCGTTGCCGCGCAACGACATGGGCAAGGTGCTCAAGCGCGAACTGCGGTGACCCCGCCGAACCACCGACCACCCCGCGCCGAACCACCGGCCGCCCCGCCAGGCCACCAACCGCCGCGCACCGAACCACCGGCCACCGCGCCAGGCCATCACCCGCCGCGCCGACTACCGAGCGACGCGCCGAACTACCGAGGGACGCGCCGGGCACCGGGGGACGCCCGGTGCGGCGACCGGGCGCTTCAGACCGGCAGTTCGCGCTCCGACCACGTCCCGTGCGGCTCCAGGCGGGCGGTGCGCACGTCGTCGTCGTGCCGTTCCAGCGTGATCAGCAGGTGGTCCTCGGACAGCCGCTCGGCGACGCCCTCGCCCCACTCCACCGCCACCACCGCGTCCACCAGGTCGGTGTCCAGGTCGAGGTCGTCCAGCTGGTCCAGGTCGCCGCCCAGCCGGTAGGCGTCGACGTGCACCAGCGGCACGCCGCGACCGCCGGGCGCGGGGTCGTGCACGCGCGCGATCACGAACGTCGGCGAGCTCACCCGCCCGCGCACGCCCAGGCCGGCCGCGAGCCCGCGCACCAGGGCCGTCTTGCCGGCGCCCAGCGGGCCGGCCAGCAGCAGCAGGTCGCCGCCGCGCACCAGCCCGCCCAGCCTGCGCCCGAACTCCTCGGTGTCCTCCACCCTGGGGAGGGTCACGCTCGTCGCCACCACCGCCGCCTGTTCTCCGTCCGTTCCACGGCACTGCGCCGGAGCAGGCCCACCAGGTGCCCGGTGACCAGGTCCGGCTGTTCCATCATCACCATGTGCCCCGCGCCGGGTGCCCGGACCAGCTCGCCGTGCGGCATCTCCTCGGCCATCCGCTCGGCGTGCGAGAACGGGGTCAGCTTGTCGGCGTCGCCGCTGATCACCAGCACCTCGCAGTGCCGCAGGCCGACCAGCGCCTTGTACCGGTTGTGGGTGCCGAGCGTCTCCAGGAACTCGGTGAGCACCTGCACGGTCGTGCCGTTGATCATCTGCTCCATCAGGTCGACCAGCGACGTGCTGGCCTTGCCGTCGCCGAACGCCAGTGCCCGGATCCCGGTCCAGGTCAACGTGTTCGCCCGCCGCCGCACCCACTCCACGAACCCCGGCTGGAGGCCGGCGAGCCGACCCACGCCCAGGGTGACCGGGTTGTACCGGGACAGCACCGAGCGGGGCAGCCCGGCACCGCCGACCGCGCCCGCCGCCGTGCCGACCAGCGCCACGCCGCGCACCCGGTCGGCGAACAGCTCCGGCTGCTCCTCGGCCAGCGCCATGATCGTCATGCCGCCCATCGAGTGCCCGACCAGCACCACCGGCCCGTCGGGCACCACGGCCCGCAGCACCGAGTCCAGGTCGTGCGCGAGCTGCTCGATCGTGCTCGACTCGACCGCGCCGCGACCGGACCGGCCGTGACCGCGCTGGTCGTAGAGCACCAGGCGGACCCTCGGCCCGGTCAGCGCGGCCAGGTCGCGCCGCTGGAAGTGCCAGCACCGCCGGTCCAGCGCGAAGCCGTGCACCAGCACGACGGTCAGCTCGGGCTCGCCGCCGTCGGCCGGGTCGACCTCCTCGACCGAGAGCGGCACGCCGTCCTCGGCGGCCACGGTCGACTCGCGGGTGGGCGTGAGCCGGCCCAGCGGCTCGTCGGCCAGCGGGTCGTCGGCCTGGCGGTCGTCGGCGACCTTCTTCTGGTTCGCGGCCACGCCGACCGCGACGCCGGTGGCCGCCGCGCCCAGGATCCCGCCGGCCCAGCCGACGGCCTTCCACAGCGTGTTCACCGGTAGGTCCTGGTCACCCGGGGCCGGTACATGCCGGTGACGATCTCGTAGTCGATGGTCCCGGTGATGTCGGCCCACTCCCGGGCGGTCGGCTCGCCGTGCGTGCCCGCGCCGAACAGCACCACCTCGTCGCCCTCGGCCACCGGGTCGTCGCCGCAGTCCACCACCACCTGGTCCATGCACACCCGGCCGACCACGGGCCGTCGCGCGCCGGCCAGCCACACGTGCATCCGGTTGGACAGGGTGCGCGGCACGCCGTCGGCGTACCCGACGGGCACCAGCGCCACGGTCGTCCCGGTCTTGGCCGTCCAGCTCATCCCGTAGGACACCGACTCGCCGGCCGGGATGCGCTTGGCCAGCGCCACCGACGAGCGGAACGTCATCACCGGCCGCAGGTCGAACGGCTCCGGCACCGGGTTCAGCCCGTACGCCGCGATCCCCGGCCGGACCAGGTCGAAGTGCAGGTCGGGGCGGGTCAGCACGGCCGCCGAGTTGGCCAGGTGCCGGATCGGGTCCAACCCGGCCGCCACCGCCTCGCGGTAGGCGTCGTCGAACCGCTCGGCCTGCGCGTCGGTCGCCGGGTGCCCGATCTCGTCGGCGACCGCCAGGTGCGACCACACCGCGTGCACCCGCACCTCGGGCGTGGCCGCGGCCTTCTCCACCAGCGCGCCCCACTCGTCGGGCCGGGACCCGTTGCGGGACAGCCCGGTGTCGATCTTGAGGTGGACCCGGGCCGGCCGGCCGACCCCCCGCGCCGCCTCGGCCACGGCGGCCAGCTGCCGCAGCGAGGACACCGACAGGTCGACGCCCGCCTCGACGCCCGGCGCGTAGTCCGTGCCCGCCGGGTCCAGCCAGGACAGCACCGGCGCGGAGATCCCGGCGGCGCGCAGCACCAGCGCCTCGGCCAGCGAGCACGAGCCCAGCCAGGTCGCGCCCGCCTCCAGGGCGGCTCTGGCCACCTCCACGGCACCGTGGCCGTACCCGTCGGCCTTGACCACGACCATCGTCTCGGCGCGGGACGCCAAGCGGGCCAGGTACTCGACGTTGTGCCGGAGGTTGTCGAGGTCGATCACGACCTCAGCGCGAGGAGCGGCCATAACACCGTTCATGGTGACACAGGGTGGGTGCGGCGGGCGCGCGCGGGCGCGGGTCAGGACGCCTCCCGCCGCGCGGCGCGGATCGCGTCCGGCACCGCCGACAGCAGCGCCGACGCCGGGATCGGCGCGCCGTCGGCGGCCAGCTCGGCCGCCAGGACGTGCACCCGGGCGGCGCAACCGGCCGCGAGCAACGGGTCCAGCCCGGCCGCCAGCAGCGAGCCGATCAGGCCGGAGAGGACGTCGCCGGAGCCCGCCGTGGCGGCCCACGACGTGCGGGCGCGGTTGACCAGGACCCGGCCGTCCGGCGCGGCGACGACCGTGGCGTGCCCCTTGAGCAGGACCACGGCGTCGAACTTCCCGGCGGCGCGCCGGGCCGCCGCCACCCGGTCCGGCCCCACCTCGCCGGCCAGCCGCTCGAACTCGCGGTCGTGCGGGGTGAGCACGACCGGGGTGTCCGGGTCGCGGGCGTCCCACAGGTCCGGGTTGTTGGCCAGCATGGTGATCGCGTCGGCGTCCGCGCACACCGGCACCCCGGCCTCCAGCACCGTGCGCAGCACGTCCTCCGCACCGAGCCCGGTGCCCAGGCCCGGCCCGACCACCCAGGACTGCACGCGGCCCGCGTCGGTGATCGACCCGGTGCAGATCGCCTCCGGCCACTGCGCCCGGACGCCCTCGGCCGCCGCGCCCGCGTACCGGACCATCCCGGAGGTGGCCAGCAGCGCCGACCCGGTCGCCAGCACGGCCGCGCCGGGGTAGGTCGCCGAACCGGCGGCGACGCCGGTGACCCCCTGGGTGTACTTGTCGTCGTCCCGACCGGGCACCGGCCAGGCCGCGCCGACGTCCGCGAGGTCGAGCTCGACCAGGTCCGGCCCGCCGAGCTCGGGCTCCAGCCCGAGGTCGACCAGGCGCACCTCGCCGCAGTCGGCCAGCGCGTGCACGGGTTTGAGGCAGCCGAACGTAACGGTGACGTCGGCCCGCACGGCGGGCCCGTCGACCGCCCCGGTGTCCGGGTCGACGCCGCTGGGCGAGTCGACCGCGAGCACCGGCGCGTCGAGGTGGGCGACGTGCTCGGCCGCGGCGGGCCGCAGCGGGCCGCGCCCGGAGAGCCCCACGATCCCGTCCACCACCAGGTCGACGTCGCGCAGCCGGTCGACCACCCGCCCGCCGGCCCGGCGGAACGCGGCGAGCCCCTCGGCGTGCGCCCGAGCCGGGTCGAGCAGCACCGCGGACACCGCGATCCCGCGCCGCAGCAGGTAGTACCCGGCCCACAGCGCGTCGCCGCCGTTGTTGCCCGCGCCGACCAGCAGCCCGACCCGCCGCCGGCCGTCGAGCAGGTCCACCGCGGCGACGGCCACGCCGAACGCCGCCCGCCGCATCAACGACCCGGCGGGCACCCGCGCCAGCACGCGCTCCTCGGCCGCCCGAACCCGATCAGTGGTCCACAGTCCCCGCATAGCGCGACAGCCTGCCTCCTCGCCGCGGTCGGCGCACCGCCAGGGGGCGGGCTGATCGCCGCGGGCTGATCCGCCGGGTGGCGGACTACTCGACCGTCACGGACTTGGCCAGGTTGCGCGGCTTGTCCACGTCGTAGCCCCGGCTGCGGGCGATCTCGGCGGCCAGCACCTGCAACGGCACGGTGGAGATCAGCGGCTGGAGCAGCGTCGGCACCGCGGGCACCTCGATGAGGTGGTCGGCGAACGGCCGGACCGTCTCGTCGCCCTCCTCGGCGATCACGATGGTCCGCGCGCCGCGCGCCTGGATCTCGCTGATGTTGGACACCAGCTTGGAGTGCAGCACCGCGCGGCCCTTGGGCGAGGGCATGACCACCACGACCGGCAGCCCCTCCTCGATCAGCGCGATCGGCCCGTGCTTGAGCTCGCCCGCCGCGAAGCCCTCGGCGTGCATGTAGGCCAGTTCCTTGAGCTTGAGCGCGCCTTCCAGCGCCACCGGGTAGCCGACGTGGCGGCCCAGGAACAGCACGGCCTTCGAGTCGGCCAGCTCACGGCCGAGCGCGCGCACCTGCCCGACGGTCTCCAGCACCCGCTGCACGGCGTGCGGCATGGCCTCCAGCTCGTGGAACTCGCGGGCCACCTCGTCCGGGTACTTGGTGCCGCGCGCCTGCGCCAGCGCCAAGCCGACCAGGTAGTTCGCCGCGATCTGGGCCAGGAACGCCTTGGTCGACGCCACGCCGATCTCCGGGCCGGCGTGCGTGTAGAGCACGGCGTCGGATTCCCGCGGGATCTGCGCGCCGTTGGTGTTGCACACGGCCAACACGCGCGCCTTCTGCGCACGGGCGTGCCTTACGGCTTCCAGGGTGTCCGCGGTCTCGCCGGACTGCGACACCGCGACGACCAGCGTGTCCCGGTCCAGCACCGGGTCCCGGTAGCGGAACTCGGAGGCCAGCTCCACCTCGACCGGCAGCCGGGTCCAGTGCTCGATGGCGTACTTGGCCACCAGCCCCGAGTGGTAGGCCGAGCCGCAGGCCACCACGAACACCTTGTCGACGTCGCGCAGGTCCTGGTCGGACAGGCGCTGCTCGTCCAGCACGATCCGGCCGTCCCGGAAGTGGCCGCGCAGCGTGTTCGCGAGCGCTTCGGGCTGCTCCTCGATCTCCTTGAGCATGAAGTACTCGTGGCCGCCCTTCTCGGCGGCCGAGAGGTCCCAGTTGACCGTGAAGGGCTTGGCCTCGGCGGCCTCGCCGTCGAAGTCGGTGACGGTGTAGCCGGACCGGTCGATCACCACGACCTGGTCCTGGCCCAGCTCCACGGCCTCGCGGGTGTGCTCGATGAACGCCGACACGTCCGAGGCGACGAACGTCTCGCCCTCGCCGACCCCGACCACGAGCGGGGACGAGCGGCGCGCGGCGATCACCGTGTCCGGCTCGTCGGCGTGCGTCACGACGAGCGTGAACGCGCCTTCGAGGCGGCGGACCACGGCGCGCACGCTGGCCGCGAGGTCGCCCTTGGTGTCGCCCTCGGCGTAGGCGAACGCGATCAGGTGGGCGGTGGTCTCGGTGTCGGTGTCGCTGCTCATCTCGACGCCGCGCGCTTCGAGCTCGGCGCGCAGGGCGGCGAAGTTCTCGATGATCCCGTTGTGCACCACGGCGACCCGGCCGCTCACGTCGCGGTGCGGGTGGGAGTTGCGGTCGATCGGCGCGCCGTGCGTCGCCCACCGGGTGTGCCCCATGCCCGCGGTGCCCGCGAACGCCTCGCGACCGACCTCGTCCAGCCGGGCCTCCAGGTTGCCCAGCCGACCCGCCTTGCGCTCCACGGCCAGGCCGCCCCCGCCGTCGAGGACGGCGACGCCCGCCGAGTCGTAGCCCCGGTACTCCAGCCGCCGCAGCCCGTCGAGCACTACGTCCAGCGCCGAGCGGTGGCCCACGTATCCCACGATTCCGCACACGCCGCACAGAGTAACCAGACCAGCGGCGTCACCCGATAGGGCCACTGGAGGATGTTTACCCAGGTCACAGCTCCAAGTGGTGTAGACCAATCGGGACGCGCGGACCCGGTGCCCGATCGACTACCGTTGCGCCGGTGAGCGGCTACTCGGCGAAGCAGGTGCTCGACCAGCTCAGCAGGCCCGGCGAGCACCCGGTCCTGCGCGGTGACCTGGCCCTGGTCGGGCTGCCCGGCCTGGTCTACACCCCGGCGGCGGGCCTCGGCCTGCCCGCGGTGGCCTTCGGGCACGGCTGGTTGCAGCCGGTCGAGCGGTACCGGGCGCTGCTGCGGCACCTGGCGTCGTGGGGCGTCGTCGCCGCCGCGCCGGGCACCCAGCGCGGGCCGCTGATGTCGTCCCGGCTGCTCGCCGGGAACCTGCGCACCACCCTCGACATCTGCACCGGCGTGCGCTTGGGCGACGGCGACATCAGCGTCGACTCCGAGCGGCTCGCGGTCGCCGGGCACTCGATGGGCGGCGGCGCGGCCGTGCTCGCGGCGACCGAGGACGAGCGGGTGCGGGCGGTCGTGACGTTCGCCGCATCGGAGGCCCGCCCGTCCGCGCTGGACGCGGCCCGCCGGGTGCGCGTGCCGGGCCTGCACCTGGCCGGCGGCGAGGACCGAATCGCCCCGCCGGTCGGTCACGCGGAGGCGATCGCCGAGGCGTGGGCCGGGCCGGTGCAGCTGCGGATGCTGCCGAAGACCAGCCACCTCGGGTTCGCCGAGGGCCGGCACTGGAGCGAACTCCTGCTCGACGGCAAGGGCGAGCGCGCGGCCCAGAAGCTCGCCAGGGCCCTGACCACGGCGTTCCTGCTGCGGGTGCTCAAGGGCGACAAGCGCTGGGACGCCCTGCTGGACAACGACGTCAAGGGCGCGCCCCTGACCTACCAACGCAGCGCCTCCGGCGCCATCGCCGCCACCCAAACGCAACACGTGTCGCGCTAAGCGACGAACACCGGCCAGCCGTCCCCACAAACGCGACACGTGTTGCGCTAAGTGGCAGACAGTCAACCGCCGCCCCTCCTAACGCGACACGTGTTGCGGTAAGCGCTTTCCCCTAACGCGACACGTGTTGCGTCAGCCGATGCGGTCGTGACGCAGGGGCGTGGGCCCCGGTCCCGGGAGTCCGGGGTCGAGGCCCACGTCCGTCAAGCCGTCAACGGGGTCAGGTGAGCCAGCTCTGGCCGCCGAAGTCGTCGTCATCGTCGACGGGCGCGCGTCGGCGGGGTGCCGGGCGGACCGGGGGCGGGGACGGGACCGCCGGGGGTGGCGGCGGTGGGGTGACCGGGGGCTGCGGCGGGGGCGGGGTGGCCGTCGGCGGGCCCGCGGCCCAGCCGGTGCCGGGGGCCTGGGCTTCGTAGGTCGGCTCGTCGTCCTCGCTGCCGAAGCGGAACTCGCCGCTCTTCTTCTCCGTCGCCGCCGCGGTGCCCCAGCCGCCGGCCGCCTTCTGGCGCTTGCCGGCCTCCTGGATCCGCTCGATGGTCTTCTCGGCCACCGCGGCCTGCTTGTCCAGGCTCGCACCCGCCTTGTCCCGGGCTTCCCGGGAGTGGCGCTCCCGCAGCTCGCGACGGTCCGCGTGCTCCCGGGAGATCTCGTCCATCCGGCTCTTCGCCGCCGCCAGGCGGTCGGACGCGACGCTCATCGGCCCTCCTCACCCAGCACGCCCTGCACGCGGCTGAGGCTCACGTCGTCGTCGAACAACGACCCGGTGGTCCGCCACTGCCCGGGGCTGCGCTCGCTGTCGCCGCCGCCCTGCTGCTGGCCACCGCCGGCCATGCCGCCGCCCATCATGCCGCCCCCCATCATCCCGCCACCGGGGGACGACGTCGCCTGACCGTGCTGGTCCTGCATGGACGGCAGGGACGCCGATCCGGCCTGACCGGCGTTGGACGCGCTGGTGTCCGCGTTCAACCCCTGGTCCGCGCTGCCCGACGGGCTGCTCCACGTGCTGTCCGACCCGGCCGAACCGCCGAGCACGGAGTCCGCGCCGTTGAAGCCGCCCGAGCCGCCGCCGAACACCGACGCGCCGGACGCGCTGGTCGTGCCGCCCGAGTCGGACGCCGCCGCGAAGCCCTGGTCGAACTGGCCGGCGAACGGCTGGCCCCCGAACTGGCCCCCGAACTGCCCACCGAACTGCTGCCCCGGGAACTGCTGGCCGTGCTGCACCGGCACGCCCTGCGGGGGCGTGAAAGCGGCGGTGTCAGGCGCGGGCATGGCGGTGAACGCGGGTGCGCCCGGACCGACCGGTCCGCCGCCCACCCCGACCCCGACGCCGCCCGCGGGCGGACCAGCCGCACCACCGGAGGGCTCGGTGAAGCCACCCGGCGCGGCGGCGGGCTCGGTGAACCCGACCGGAGCGGCGGCCGGCTCGGTGACGCCGGGCGCGAAGCCCGCGTCCGCACCGGGGACGGCCGCGGCCGGCTCGGTGAAGCCCGGCGTGAAGCCCGCGTCGGCACCGCCCGAGGCCGCGGGGTCCGGGGAGCCGGACGCGCCCTCGGCGACGTTCGGCGTGCCCGGGTCGACGCCGAACGCCGGTTCGGTCTGGGCGATCAGCGGGTCGGCGGGCGCGGGCATGGTGGTGACCGGCTCGTCCAGGCCCGGCAGCGGCGGCAGCTCGTCCTTCGGCGAGTCCTCGCCGAACTCGACGCCGTACTCCTCCGGGCTGCCGTCGCCGTTGTCGACGGACAGGCTGATCTCACCGGTCAACGGGTCGACCTCGGCGGTGATGGCCAGGCCGTCGAGCTCGATCAGGGCCTTGCCGTCCGCGCCGGCCTCGACCGGGATCGCGTTGTCCACCGCGCCACCGCCCGCGGTGACCGCCGCGCCGGGAGCGCCCGGGGTCGCGCCCGGGGTCGCCGTGGCACCGGGGGTCGCGGTCGCGCCGGCCAGCGCCGACGCGAGCGCCGCGCCGCCGTTCTGGCCGGTCAGGGCCTGGAGGGCGTCGGGGTTCTTGCTGAAGTCGACGTCGTAGGTCTTCGGCTCGCTGGTGGGCGTGTCGACGGTGATCAGCACGTGGCCGTTCTCGTCCGGCTCGGTGACCTTGATCTCGTTGTCGCCGCTCTTGATGGTGACGGTCTCGGGCTCTTCCTCACCCTTCACGCCGTCCGGCTTGCCGTCGCCGTCCAGGTCGCCAGGCTTGCCGTCGGGCTTGCCGTCACCGTCGAGGTCGTCCGGCTTGCCGTCGCCGTCGAGGTCGTCGGGCTTGCCGTCGCCGTTGGTGTCGCCGGGGATCTTGACGTCGTCGGGCTTGCCGTCGCCGTCCTTGTCCAGCGGGTTCTCCGGCTTCGGGATCTCGGGGACGGGCGGGGTGCCGCCGCCGGGGCCACCACCACCGGGACCGCCACCGCCGGGGCCACCGCCACCAGGGCCGCCGCCCTTCTCGCCGCCGCCCTTGTCCCCACCCTTGTCGCCGCCCTTGTCCCCGCCCTTGTCATCGCCGCCCTTGTCGTCGGCGACGGCGGGGAACGGGTTCTCGAACCCGGCCATGTAGGACGCCAGGGTCTCCCACTTGGCGTCCACCGAGGTCTTGGTGTCCGAGCAGCAGGTCTTGAGCTGCTGGTACAGACCCCAGAACTCGACGTTGAACGACTGCTGGATCCACCGCTTGCACTGGTTGATCGCGAACTCTTTGTTCTCGTCGTTCAGGCTGCAGTCGTCGTCGTTGAGGCGTTCGGCGATGTTGCTGCCGGGCACCACCGAGTCGACCCAGCCGGCGATCTCGCGCACCCGGTCCTTGCCGTAGTCGCCCTCGCCGCGGGCGAACGAGACGACTTTCTCGGCCATGAACGTGTCGGCCTTGGCGACCCGTTCCCGGTACATCTCCAGGACCTCGTCGGCCTTGCTCTTGCACAGCGCGTAGACGCCGCTGACGGCGGTCCGGGTGAGTTCGGCCGCACCGTTGAGCCCATCACCCAGTTCGGTGATCTTCGGGACGATCTTGTCGGTGTAGTGCTCGTAGGACTTGGTGGCGGCCTTGCCCTCCCACTCGCCGTAGAGCGTCTTGAGCTGACCGTCGACGTCGGCCTTCAGCTCGTCGATCTTCGACTTGGCGGTGCTGAACTCGTCGGCTTCGGCGAGGAACTTCTGGAAGTTGATGCCGCGCTGCTCGTTGTACGGCGTCTGGATGTGCTGGCCGAAGTCGAGGTTCGTGGTGCTGCCGAGGCAGTCTCCGGGCCGGTTGTTCCAGATCGGCAGGAACTTCTCGAAGACCTTCAGACCCGCCTGACCAGCGTCGAACAGCTCGTCGGAGGTCTTGGTGCCGGAGCCGGACGCGGTCGGCGGCTGCTTGCCGTCCAGCGTCGTCTGGCCCTGCTGGACCGCCTTGGTCTGCTCGCGGCTGTTGTAGCCCTTGGTGTCGCTCTCGGCCTTCGCCTCGTCGAGGCGGTCCTGCAGGTCCTCGTCGGAGCCGGCGCCCCAGTCCCAGAAGCTGGAGGTGTCGTAGCGCTCCTTGTACGCGTCCGCGCCGTCCGGGATGTCCCACGGCGGGGTGGAGGCGACGTAGGAGTACATCAGCTCCGACTTCTTGTCCTCCGACACGTTCGGGTCGTCGAGGACCGCCTTCACGTCGTCCCAGCTGGGCCCGGCCATCAGTACTGGCTCCCCACGTTTTGCGCGTTCGTCGCCTCGACGTCACCGTACGTCGCGGCTCCGGAGGCGATCTTGCCCGCGAACGCCCCGAGGGTGCCCGCCATGTTCGTGATGCCCTTGCCGAAATTCTCGATCCCGGACTTGTACTTGCCGAAGTGCTGTTTGTGCGCCTGGCCGAATTCGCCTTCGGTGGTCTCGGTCTGGCCGACCTTCTTCAGATCGTCCGCCGTGTCCTTGGCGGCGTCGGAAATGCCCTTGGAGGCTTTTTGCATGGCCTCGGTGCTGGTGCCGTAACCGGCCACGGCGCTTCACTCCCCTCCGTGGCGCGACGGCCACGACCTTCTGCCGAACTCGTCCGTTGTGACGCGACGCTCCGGCGCCCGGTTCCCATCGTGGCACCCGGTGCGGAGGTCCGACGGCTTTTCCGAACGGCTCCTTGCAGGTGTAAACGGCCGACCGGCGAAGGGGTCACGCCTGCCGGGGCGGCTGTCCGGGTCCGGGCGGCGGCGGGGAGTACCCCTGCGGCGGGCCCGGCGGGAACTGCGGCTGCCCCTGGGGAGCCGGGCCCGGCGGGAACTGGCCGGACGGGAACTGGCCCTGCGGCGAGTGTCCGTAACCGGGCTGGCCGTAACCGGCCTGACCGGGCTGGGCCTGGCCGGGCGGGAGCTGACCGGGCGGGACCTGACCGGGAGCGCCGTGAGGAGCCTGGCCCGGCTGGCCGTAGGGGTTCTGACCAGGGGGGACCTGGCCGGGCGGGCCGTAGGGGTACTGGCCCGGCGGCGGCGCGCTGCTCTTGTTCTTCTTCACCAGCACGACGATCACCACCACCAGCGCGGCGACCACCAGGACGAACAAGGTCAACGGGATGATGCCGATACCCATTTCCAGAACCCCCGACAGTCGGCCGTCAGCCCACCGAGGAAACCACACCCGCCAGCCGGCGCGCCGCCGACTCGGCCAGTTCGTGCGTGGGGGCCTCCACCATCACGCGGACCAGCTGCTCGGTGCCCGACGGCCGGAGCAGCACGCGGCCGGTGTCGCCGAGCTCCTCGGTCACCGACGCCACGGCCTCGCTCACCGACGCGTCCCGCGCCACCGCGGCCTTGTCGCCCACGACGACGTTGACCAGCACCTGCGGCAGGCGGCGCATCACGCCTGCCAGCTCGGCCAGCGACTTGCCGGTCTCGGCCATCCGGGACATCAGCCGCAGCGCGGTCAGCAGGCCGTCGCCGGTGGTGGCGTGCGCGGGTAGCACGACGTGCCCGGACTGCTCGCCACCGAGCGCGTACCCGCCCGCGTGCAGCTCCTCCAGCACGTACCGGTCGCCCACGGCGGCAGTGCGCAAGGTCACGCCGTGCTCCCGCATCGCCAGGTGCAGCCCGAGGTTGCTCATCACGGTGGCGACCAGGGTGCCGTCGGTCAGCTCGCCGGCGTCCTTCATGGCCAGCGCGAGCACGGCCATGATCTGGTCGCCGTCGACGTCGTTGCCGGCGGCGTCCACGGCCAGGCAGCGGTCCGCGTCGCCGTCGTGCGCGATGCCCAGGTCGGCCCCGTGCTCCAGCACGGCCGCGCGGACCAGGTCGAGGTGGGTGGAGCCGCAGCCGTCGTTGATGTTCAGGCCGTCCGGGTGGGCGTGGATCTCCACGACCTCGGCCCCGGCCCGGCGGTAGGCCTCCGGGGCGGCGGTGGAGGCGGCGCCGTTCGCGCAGTCCACGACGACCTTGACGCCGTCCAGGCGGTGCGGGGTGACCTTCAGCAGGTGCTCGACGTACTGGCTCTCGGCGTCGTCGATGTCGCGCACCCGGCCGATGCCCGCGCCGGTGGGCCGGTGGCCGACCTCGTCCATCTTGCGCTCGATCTCGTCCTCGACCGCGTCGGCCAGCTTGTGCCCGCCCGCGCCGAACAGTTTCACGCCGTTGTCGGGCATCGGGTTGTGCGAGGCGGAGATCATCACGCCCATGTCCGCGCCCAGCGCGGCGACCAGGTGCGCCACGGCCGGCGTGGGCAGCACGCCCGCCCGCAGCACGTCCGCGCCGGCGGAGGTGAGGCCCGCCACCACGGCGGCCTCCAGCATCTCGCCGCTGGCCCGCGGGTCGCGGCCGACCACGGCGACCGGTCGGTGCGAGCGGTCGTGCTCGGCGAGCACCCGGGCGGCCGAGGCGGCCACCGAGAGCGCGAGTTCCGGGGTCAGGTCGGCATTCGCCAGACCACGTACACCGTCAGTGCCGAACAGCCGACCCATGATCGCCATGACCTCCGTGATGAACCACACACTTCGAGCGGAAAGCACTGCGGGAGCAGCAGTTCGACGAAGAACTGGCTGCTCCCGCAGGGTGGTGCGAAATCTCGACCGTGAGGTCAGCGCTTGCTGTACTGAGGCGCCTTGCGGGCCTTCTTCAGGCCGTACTTCTTGCGCTCCTTGACCCGGGGGTCACGGGTGAGGAAGCCGGCCTTCTTCAGCACCGGGCGGTCCTCGGAGTCCACGGCGATCAGCGCGCGGGCGATGGCCAGGCGCAGCGCACCGGCCTGGCCGGTGGTGCCGCCGCCGCCCAAGGTCGCGATGATGTCGAAGGTCTCGGGCTTCTCCGTGGTCACCAGGGGCTCGCGGATGAGCTGCTGGTGCACCTTGTTCGGGAAGTAGTCCTCGAGGGACTTCCCGTTCAGGGTGAACTTGCCGGTGCCGGGCAGCAGGCGCACCCGGACGATGGCCTGCTTGCGGCGACCGACGGTCTGCGCCAGGTGGTGCGCGCCCGCGCTGAGCACGGGGCGGGCCACGGGAGCGGGGGCCGGCTCGGCCTCGTCGCCCTCGGCGTCGGTGGCGTCGACCTCGGTGGCCTCGGCGTCGGGAGCCTGGGTGGCCTCGACCTCGGTCGCCTCGGCCGCGGGGGCGTCAGCGGCGTCGGTGGCCTCGACTGCCTCGGTGGTCTCGGCCTCGGGGGCCTCGGTCACCTCGGTGTCGGCGGTCTCGGTGGCCTCGACGTCGGCGGTCTCGACGGCGTCGACCTCGGCCTCGGGGGTGGTCACGGCGTTTTCCTCGGTCACTGGGCGACCTTCTTGATCTCGAACGGCTGCGGCTGCTGCGCCGTGTGCGGGTGGCTCGGGCCCGTGTAGACCTTGAGCTTGCCGGCGATCACGCGGCCGAGGCGGTTCTTGGGCAGCATGCCCTTGATCGCCTTCTCGACCAGCCGGTCGGCACGGGTGTCGAGCACCTCGCCGAACGACCGCTGGCGGAGGCCGCCGGGGTGGCCGGAGTGGCGGTACACGAACTCCTGGTCGCGCTTCTTGCCGGTCAGCGCCACCTTGTCCGCGTTGATGATGATGACGAAGTCACCAGTGTCAACGTGGGGGGCGTAAGTCGGCTTGTGCTTGCCGCGCAGCAGCGTCGCGGCCTGGGTGGCGAGCCGACCGAGCACCACGTCCTGGGCGTCGATCACGTGCCAGGCTCGGGTCACCTCGCCGGGCTTCGGGCTGTACGTGCGCACGGGTCTACCTCGTCGTCACTTGCGTCTGGGGTCATTGCGGCGGCTGCTCAGGCCAGACACCCCAGGTGGGCAAGTGGACCAGAACGAGGCACGCGAGGGCGCACCGGGTACCGCACAACAACGTAGGAAGATACCGGTTGGGTCGTGGCCGGGTCAAAACGACCCCCGCCAACCGGGTCGGAGCCCTCGCCGCCGAGACGACGTGGACACCGGACGGGAGGACCCGTCAGAACGCCCGTAACGCGACGTTCAGGTCCCCGAGAGTACGCACCCCCGTCGGGAGCGCCGCACCCGGGGAACATCCAGTGGGCGCGAGGCCCGGTGGAACACGTACGCGGGCCCCGGCAGCCTTGGAGGAGGCTCCGGGGCCCGCGAGGGTCACGCGGTGACGCTGTTCACCAACGCGCGGTGTTCTTGGACTCCGCGGCGGAGTAGGCGTCGTTGGCCGAGGCGACGGCGGTACCGATCGCGGCCAGGACCTGCTGGAGGTCGGCGGCGGAGGTGTCCCACTTGTTCTGGACCTCCTGGTAGGCGCCGGAGGTGGCACCTTCCCACTGCGCGATGACCGGCGCGATGCGGGACTTCAGGTCCTCGAGCTCCTGCTGGACCTTGTTCGCCTGGCCCTGGATGTCGCCGGCGGCGGAACCGAGAGCGCTGAAGTCGATCTTGATCTCGTCGTTCATGACGTCCCCTTGGAGGTGAATTCAGAATGTACAGGAAGATAATTCGAACAAAGCCGTGGAGCGGGCGACAGCGAATTCGCCGTCACGCACCGCCGCCGAGGCGACCGAGGATGGTCGACATCTCGGAGGACTGCTCCTCTTCCTGCTGGACGTAGGTCTGGACGCTGCCGGTGATCTGCTCGGCGATCGCGACCAGGGCTTCCTGGAGCTTCGCGGCGTCGTCGTTGAAGCGGGCCATCAGGTTGTTGAACGCGTCCGCGGCGGAGCCCTTCCACGCCGGCGCCAGACCGTCGATGGTGTTCCGCAGGTTGTTCAGGATGCCCTGGACGTTGCCGTTGGTGCTCATGATGTCCTTGGCGGCGTTCTCGAGCGCCGGAACTCCGGTTGCGTAACCAGCCATTGGGTGGAACCCCCTATGTAGGCGAGACCAGGCGTGCTTGCCTTCTCGGTTCGTTCAAGACTTCTGACGCAGACCTTGCCACGGTCGGTTCCACGCTGTCGCGACTTCTCCGGAAGTAGTTGCGCTAGTAAACGACCGGGCACCCCGGCGCGGGGTCAGTACAGGATTCGCGCTTGCGAAAAGTCCTCGTCATCGGCCACTTCGGCGGGCAGCCGGCCACTCGGACCGGCTACCGGCCGGGCCCCTGCGGAAGTCCGCCGAGTTGCGGTATTTGCATTCGCGTCCGTTTGCTCATGCGATTTCCCGGGCTGCGGCGCGAGCAGTTCCGCACCGGTCGGCAACCGCTCGACCGGAAGGCCCCGGTGCGCCCGGAACCCGGTCGCCACCCGCTGGAGGTCGGCGGAGGTCGGCGCGTGCCCCTCCGGCTTCACGTCCCGGGCCTTCGCCCGGTCGGCCAGGTCCCGGTTGCGCCCCCGCTGCGCCGCGGTCTTCGCGCCCGCGTCGGCGGCGGCCCGCCGGCCCCTGGTCACCGCGGCGTCGAGGTCCGAGCGGAACCGGGCGAAGGCCTCCGGGATGCCGGTCATCGTCTGCTGTCCCCACTCCCGACTCGGGTCGACTTCAGTTGGTCACGGTCAGCGTGCGCACCACCTGCTCGCACGCGGCGCGGACGCGGTCCTCGCCGGACTCCGGGAACTGGCAGCCCACGCTCACCTGGGCGTCGCGCTGGAACAGCACGTACCAGTCGACGGTCGCGGTACCCGCCCGCTCCCGGTAGTAAACGACATCCTTGCCGCCGAAGCTGCGCGAAGCGTCGAAATCGGACAGATCACGGCCGCGGTCGTACTTGTCCCGCAGCTCGGTCTCGGCCCGCGACCGGTTCACCGACGAGTCGTAGGTGAGCTTCTGCTCGGTCACCGTGATCACGTCGTCCGGCGAGACCGGCGACGACGGCTTGAGGAACACCTGCCGGGTCTCGGCGACCCCGCCGGTCTGGTCCCAGCCGGCCGGCGCGGTGAACCGGTAGTCGTACTGGGCGATGGTCTTGCCCGGCTCGCCGCTCGACGTCGTCGTCTCGGCCTCGCCGCCGCGCACGGCCAGCGCGTACGCGACTGACCCGCCGACCACCACGGCGAGCCCGAGCGACACCCCGACGACCAGCGGCGCTCGGCTGCGCGGTCGGGGCGGCGGGGGCGGTGGCTGCTGCGGGAAGTACGGCGGCCGGGGGAAGCCCGCCGGCGGTGACGGGGCGCCGGCGGCGATCCGCCGGGTGAGCTTGCGGGTGGAGTCGTCGGTGATCTTCCGCGTCACGGCCTGCTCGGGCAGCGCGCCGGTGCGCAGCGGGTCCGCGCTCACCGCCCGCAGCGCGCCCCGCGCCACCACGGTCTCGGGCTGGTCGATGCTGGTCGGCACCACGCCGGTCTGCTCCAGCACCAGCCGGGCGACCAGCGGGATCCGGCTGGAACCGCCGACCAGGAACACCCCGGCCAGCCCGCGCGGGTCCAGGCCCGCGTCCCGCACGGCGGTCGCCAGCAGCCCTGCGGCCCGGGTCAGCGGCGGGCCGATCAGCCGCTCCAGGTCGGTCCGGGTGACGTGGGCGTCCGGGAACGGCGGCGGCATCGGCACGTCGGTGTAGGAGTGCCGGGACAGCGTCTCCTTCGCGCCCCGCACGTCCTGGCGCAGCACCCGGCGCTTGCGCCGGTCGGCCAGGCCGCGGCCCTCCACGAGCTCGCGCCACGCCTGCGGGTCGCCCGGCGCGACCAGCGAGCCGACGTGCTCCAGCAGCACCTGGTCGACGTCCGCGCCGCCGAAGGTCGGGTCGCCCTTGGTGGCCAGCACCCGGAACGAGCCGCCCTGGCGGACCACGACGCTCGCGTCGACCGTGCCGCCGCCCAGGTCCAGCACGGCCAGCGCCGAGCCGTCCTGCACGGCGTGCGTCGCCGAGTGGAACACCGCGGCGGCCACCGGCTCGGGCACCAGCCGCAGCTCCTGCCCCAGCCCGCGGCCGGCGTCGAGGAGCACCCTGGTCCGGATCGCGCCCCAGTCCGCCGGGTGGGTGAGCACCAGCAGGTCGACGGGTGCGCCGCCGGCCACGTGCCGGGCCTCGTTCACCACCCGGGTGAGCACCGCCCGCACCACGTCCACGACCTTGAGCACGCTGGTGCCCAGCAGCAGCTCGCCCTCGTCCACCCGGCGCTTCGGGTTCGGCTCGTAGCGGGACGGGTCGACGGCGGCCTGCCGCTCGGCCTCCTGCCCGACGAACAGCGCGCCGTCGGCCGCGGCGAACACCGCGGAGGGCAGGATCGGCTGGCCGTCGACCACGACGACCTGCGGCTCCCGGCCGTTGACCGAGATCGCCACGCAGGTGCTCGACGTCCCGAAGTCGACCGCCACGCGCAAGCTCATCGGGCATCCCCTCGTCACCGGCTGCCTGGAGGGTATCCGGACCGGGCGGTCCGGACGGCGGATCCCGGGACACACCGGCGGGGCCGGCAGCGGCGGTGGTCCGCACGCCCCGGCGTGGGTCGACCGGGCGCGTCCCGGTGACGCGGGGTGTGTGGAGTCCCACTCCGGGGTAACCCACCGTTACGACGTCGCGGGTCGTCCACTCATCCCGGCCCAGTCGCCCGGACGTGGCCGAACACCACCCGTCACCGCCTCCGACCAGGCACGACCTCGTCGTGACCGGACGGCGCGGACCGACCCGGACGGGTCTCGCAGCGCCCCCACCGGGGGAGAACAACCCGGTACGGGGGGCGATCTGTTGCCCGAGGTTCACATAATGGACTGAACGATGTCCGGAGGCGGGGCACGGCGACCCCCCGACCCCACGTCCCGCAGCCGGGCTGAACGGAGCCGACCATGTCCGCGATCGAGGTGTTACCCGGTCCGCACGCGCTGACCGGCGAACGCGCCCTCCGGCACGCCGCCCGGTGGACCGACGCGCTGCGCGGCGTCGCGTCCGTGCGCCACCTGCCCGCGCCGGACACCCCGGCCGACCACGACCTGCGGCTGCTGGCCGGGATGCTCGGCGGCGACCGGCTGCTGGACCTGCCGGTGCCCTTACCGCTGCCCGACACCTCCGCGATCCGGGCCGACGCCGACCGGATGCTGGCCCGCTACGGCCGCGACGGCGACGGCGCCCGGCACGCCCACATCGGCGACGACACCCTGGCCGAGGTGCGCGGCTGGGACCTGCCCGCGCTGGTCGCCACCGCCACCGGCCTGCGGGTCAGCCCCCGGTTGCGGCTCTACTTCGCCCGCGACGACGTGGACGGCGTCGGGTTCCGGCTCGACTCGCGGCGGTTCGGCGACCTGCGCCTGGTGGTGCCGCTGGACCCGGCGGGCACCACGCTGATCGCCGGGCCGGGCGGCGTGCGCGGCTACCGCGGCCCGGTCCTGTTCGACGGCGTGTGCGTCCCGCACGGCCGCGCCCCCGACACCTCCGCCCGCACGCTCAACATCGGTCTGCGCCGGCTCGGCCCTCACCGCTCCCCCGACTCCGCCGGGCTGCACCGGATGCGCTGCGCCTCCTCGTAGGCCGACCGCCGGGGCGCTCCGCACGCCCCCACCCGCGCAGGACGCGAAGGGCCCCGCCGGTTCGGCGGGGCCCTTCGCGCGTGCCGGGGTCAGTCCGGCTGGATCCAGGCGACCTGGATGCGCTGCTGGCCGAACTTGCGGGTGACCAGCGTGCCCCGGCCGGGCGGCTGCGGCGACGGCTTGAGGGTGCCCACGATCGCGCCCTCCTCCTTCGACCCGGAGCCGACCAGGATCGGGGCCGAGATCTCCTTGAGCTTGCCCAGGATCGGGTCGTACATGGCCCGCGACGCGCCACCCATCCGGCGCACCGCGATCACGTGCAGGCCGACGTCCTTGGCCTGCGGGATGAACTCGGCGAGCGGCTGGAGCGGGTTCTGCGCGCCCTGCGGTGCGACCAGGTCGTAGTCGTCCACGATGACGAACAGCTCGGGGCCCTTCCACCAGGAGCGGTTGCGCAGCTGGTCCTGGGTGACGTCCGGGCCGGGCAGCCGGCCGGTCATCGAGCCGCGCACGTCCTTGACCATGTCGGTGAGCTGGGTCGAGGACACCGCGTAGGCCAGCAGGTGGTCGGTGTCGACGAAGCCGAGCATGGTGCGCCGGTAGTCGACCAGCATGATCAGCGCCTCGGACGAGGTGTAGCTGGTCATGATGCCGCGCACGATCGTGCGCAGCAGGTTCGTCTTGCCGGACTCGCCGTCGGCCAGGCACATGAAGTGCGGGTCGGCGTCGAAGTCCAGGTAGACCGGGGCGAGCTCGTCCTCGTTGACGCCCACCGGCACCAGGTGCCCGCGGTTGGGCTTGAACTGCTGGACCTGGCCCATGAAGTCGGCGTACTGGAGCAGGTCGGGCAGCAGCCGGACCTGCGGGGCACGCCGGCCGCGCCACGCGGCGGACACCTTGGCGATCATGTCCTGCACGCCCGAGGCCACCGTCTCGGCGTCCGAGGACGCGTCGACGCGCGGCAGCGCGGTGAGGAAGTGCAGCTTCTGCGGCGACAGGCCCCGGCCCGGCCGCCCGGCCGGGATGTTGACCGCGACCTTGCGGTCCACGTCGGACTCGGACGGGTCACCCAGGCGCAGCTCGAACCGGGTGCCCAGCAGGTCCTTCATCGCGGGCCGGATCTCCGCCCACCGGTTGGCCGCCACGATCACGTGCACGCCGTAGGACAGGCCCTGCGCGGCCAGCGCCTGGACCTGCGGCTCCAGCACCTCGAACTCCTGGCGGAAGTTCATCCAGCCGTCGACCACCAGGAAGGCGTCGCCGAAGTCGTCGTCGCGGATCTCGCCGCGCCGCTTCCGGTTGCGGAACTCCACCATCGAGTCGATGCCCTGCGCCCGGAACCGGAGCTCGCGCTCGGAGATCAGGCCGGACAGCTCGGCCACCATCCGGCGCGCCTTGTCCACGTCCAGCCGCGACGCGAACCCGCCGACGTGCGGCAGGTTCTCCAGCGAGGCGAGCGTGCCGCCGCCGAGGTCGAGGCAGTAGAACTGCACCTCCTCGGCGGTGTGCGTCAACGCCATCGAGGTGATCATCGTGCGCAGCATCATCGACTTGCCCGACTGCGGACCGCCGACGATCGCGCCGTGGCCGGCCGCACCGGAGAAGTCCGCCCACAGCAGGTCGCGGCGCTGCTCGAACGGCTTGTCGACCACGCCCAGCGGCACCTGGAGCTTGCCGTTGGAGAAGAAGCCCGGCGAGGTCAGACCGCGATCCTCGGTCGCCTGGAGCGGCGGGAGCAGGGTGTCCAGCGACGGCGGCTCGTTCAGCGGCGGCAGCCACACCTCGTGCGCGGGGGGACCCTGCCCCACCAGGCGCTCGACGATGACCTCCAGCTCGCTGGGCTCGTTGCTGTCCTCCTTCTGCTTCTCCTGCTTGACCGGTTCGACCGGCTTGACCGGTTCCTTGGGGATCTCGACGTAGTCCGGCACGAAGAACCGCGGCCGCTTGTCGCTGGAGACCACGGCCGACGGGCCGGCCACCTGGATGCCGGCGGGCCGGTACGGGCCGGAGACGTAGAGCGCCTTGAACCGGGTCAGCGGCGAGCCCTGCACGCCCAGGTACCCCGAACCCGGGATGGGCGGCAGCTCGTAGGCGTCCGGCACGCCGATCGCGGCCCGCGACTCGGCGGCGGAGAACGTCTTCAGACCGATCCGGTAGGACAGGAACGTGTCCAGACCGCGCAGCTTGCCCTCTTCGAGGCGCTGCGAGGCGAGCAGCATGTGCATCTGGAGCGACCGGCCGACGCGGCCGATCTGCAGGAAGATGTCGATGAAGTCCGGCTTGGCGGTCAGCATCTCGGAGAACTCGTCGATGCAGATGAACAGCGCGGGCAGCGGGTCGAGGTCGGCGCCGTTCTCGCGGGCCTTCTCGTAGTCCCAGACGTTCTTGTAGTTGCCCTTGGCCAGCACTTCCTGCCGCCGGGACACCTCGCCCGCGATGGCGTCCTTCATCCGGTCGACCAGGGTCAGGTCGCCCGCCAGGTTGGTGATCGTCGCGGCGACGTGCGGGGCCTTGTCCAGGCCGAGGAACGTCGCACCACCCTTGAAGTCGACCAGGATCATGTTCAGCGAGGTCGAGGAGTGCGTGGCCAGCAGGCCGAGCACCAGCGTGCGCAGGAACTCCGACTTGCCGGAACCGGTCGCGCCGATGCACAGGCCGTGCGGGCCCATGCCCTCCATGGCCGCTTCCTTGATGTCGAGCTCGACCTGCTGGCCGAACTCGCCGATGCCGAAGGGCACCCGGTAGCGGTCGCGCACCGGCCGGGGCCGCCACGCCTGCTGCACGTCGAAGGTCAGCGGGTCGCCCTGCAGGCCCAGGAACTCGATCAGCGGCGGGTTGTTGGACATCGACAGCGGGTCCTCGTCGCTGCCGCCGGCCTCCACGCCACCGACCCGGTACGGCGCGATCCGCCGGGCCAGGGCCTCGGCCTCCACCACGCTGAGCCAGTCCGGCCCGCCGAACCACTCGACGCCGCCGGCGCTGCGCGCGCCCAGCTTGCCGTCCTCGATGACCAGCCGCAGGCCGCGCCGCGCGGTCAGGTTGCCCAGCGACTCGGACAGGTCCAGCAGCGTGACGCCGACCAGACCCTCCTCCAGGATGATCTGCTCTTCCCTGGTCACGTCGCCGTCGTCGATCAGGATCACGATGTGCGGCTGGTCGGCGGGCGGCGGCGCGTTGCGGGTGAACCGCTGCCGGTCGCGCAGCTGCTCGTCGAGCATCTGCTCGACCTCGGTCAGCGAGCCCGCCATCATCCGCATCTGGCCGATGCCGTCGACGATGTTCGGGTGCTGCACGTGCGGCAGCCACTTCAGCCACTCCCACTGGGCCTTGGTGCGGCCGGTGGTGACGACCGCGATCAGCAGGTCGTCCGGGGAGTGGAAGGTCGCCATCTGGGCCAGCAGCGCGCGGGCCAGGCCGCGCTTGACCTCGATGTCGCCGAGCAGGCCGACGGCGGCGAAGCCGCGCAACGCGATCGAGATCGGCAGCTCGGGGACCAGCGAGTGGGCGCGCACGAACCGGCGCAGCGCCAGCGTCGCGATCGGCTCCAGCTCCTCCACCGGGCCGGTCTGCGGCGGCACCAGGCGGGTGGCCAGCCGCTGCGAGCCGCGGCCCGCGCGCAGGTGGCAGAAGTCCGGGTCGTTCTGCCGGCGTTCCCACATCCGGCGGGTGGTGGCCAGCGACCACAGCATCTGCGGGTCCGGGTGCACCCACTCGCGCTCGGCGCGCTGCTCGTTGGCCGCCTCGCGGGCCCGGTCGCGCATCTGGCCGAGGTACCGCAGGTAGTCCTTGCGGTCCTCGTTCATCTCGGCCTTCTTCTGGCCCTTGCCGGAGCCCATGCCGCCCGCCATCATGCCGATGGTGGAGATCATCATCATGCCCGGCATGATCATCGCGGCGGGGTTCTTGTTGCTGTAGCTGAACATCAAGACCATCATCCCGACGGAGGACACGATCATGACGGCCGGCATCGCCTTCATCATGACGTTGCCGGGGATGACCCGGGGCACCTCGGGCGGGGGTTCGAGGTGGACCTCACCGCCCGGCGGACGGGGAGCGGCGAGGCGTGCCGTGCGCTTGAACTGCAACGTGCTCACCTAACAGGCACCTCTTCACACTCTCGAACCAACGCACGCGGGGTGCGCCCACCAGTCGCAACCGACACTATGGCGCATCGGTGGAACGGGCGGCGGTGGGTCCGGGAAAATCGCCGGCGGACGTGTTGTGCCGAACCGCCCTGTCGGGACGCCCGTTGAGTCCATACTTGGGGCCGCCCGAGGGGCCTCCGAGCAGACCAATAAGGTCGACGCGGCCCACAAGCACACGAGTGATCAGGACTTAGGGGGCGCTGGTGGCGACCGGTACGACGGTGTTCAGCCGGGTGACGGTGGTTGCGCCGCGGACGCGTATCGACGTCGCGCTGCCCGCCGACGTCGCGGTGGCCGACCTGCTGCCGATGCTGCTGGACATGGCCAAGGAGGCCACTCCGGACGGCGGCGTGCGGCACGGCGGCTGGACCTTGGCCAAGCTGGGCGACAGCCCGCTGGACCCGAGCCGCACGCTGGCGTCGCTGGGCGTGGTGGACGGCGAGCTGCTTCAGCTGCGCAAGCGGAACGAGAACCCGCCACCGCCGCTGTACGACGACGTGGTGGACGCGATCGCCGAGTCCGACCCGGACAGCTTCCGGCCGTGGACGAAGGACACCGCCCGCCGCTACGGCCACCTGGCCGGCGCGCTGGCGCTGATCGCCGCCGCCGTGGCGGTCCTGCTGGCCGGTCCGCTGGTCGGCGGCGACGGCCTGTGGCCGGCGATCTGCGCGGGCGCCGCGGCCATCGTGGCGCTGGCGGCCGGCGCGGTCATCGCGCGGTCCTACGACGCGACCGGCACGGGCGTGCTGATCGCGGCCGCGGGCGGTCTGCCGATGGCCTACGTGGCGGGCCTGTACACCGTGCCGGGCGAGATCGGCCGGCCGAACCTGCTGCTGGCCAGCGTGCTGGTGCTGATCTTCGCCTCGGCCGCGATCCTGCTCATCGGGCGCGGCATCACGGTGTTCATCGCCGCCGCCACGGCCGGTGCGCTCAGCGGCATCGCGTTCCTGATCGGGATCTTCGTCGACCACCCGGTGGTGGGCATCGCGGCGGCGACCGCGGCGGTGTCGCTGGCGGCGCTCTCGGTGCTGCCCCGGCTCACCATCCAGCTCGCGAAGCTGCCGCTGCCGACCGTCCCGGGCAGTGCCGAGGACCTCAAGGAGGACACCGGCTTCCCGGAGTACGCGGTGATCGAGCGGCGCACCGCGAACGCCCACGAGTACCTCACCGGCATGATCATCGGCTGCGGCGGGATCGCCGCGGTGTTCTCGGTGATCGCGGCCGGCGACGGCACGGTCTTCGGCCCGATCCTGGCGGTCGTGGTGGCCCTGGTGCTGCTGCTGCGCGGCCGCGCCTACGCCAACGGCGCGCAGGCCGTGGCGCTGCTGGCCTCGGGCATGGTGGCCGCCGCCGGCGTGCTGGTCGGCTGGCTGGTGGCGGCCAGTGCCGCGAACCGGCTGCTGTTCGTGTTCGGCACCCTCGTGGTGGTCGGCGCGGGCGCGCTGGTGCTCGGTGTGATCTTCCCCAACCAGAAGTTCTCCCCGGTGCTGCGCCGCACGGTCGACGTGCTGGAGGCCATCCTGATCGCCGCGGTCCTGCCGCTGGCGCTCGCCGTGATGGACCTCTACGTCGCCATGCGCCAGCTGATCCCGGCCTGACCGACATGAACCGCACCGCACGCAGCATCGCCGCGGCGGCCGCCGCGGCGCTGATCCTGGTGACCACGCCCGGCGCGTGGGCGCAGCAGCCGACCTCCGCCGCGTCGACCCGGCCGAACTCGGTCCCGCCGCCGGTGGACCTGGGCAAGTACCTCAAGCCGTTCAAGCCGCCGGCCGAGGACGTCGACTACAAGCCGAGCAAGCTCTGCTTCCAGTCCAACACCGGCAACCAGCCGATCCCGAACAAGCCCTGGGGCCAGATGCAGCTGCGCCTGGAGGAGGCGCACCGCTTCGCCACCGGCGCGGGCGTGAAGCTGGCCATCATCGACACCGGCGTCAACGCCGGGCACCCGCGGCTCAAGGGCCGGGTGACCAGCGGCGGCGACTACGTCGAGACGGAGAAGGGCGGCACCACCGACTGCGACGGCCACGGCACCGAGGTGGCGGGCGTCGCGGCGGCCAGCCGGGACGAGCAGACCGGGTTCATCGGCGCGGCCCCGGAGGCGGAGATCATCGCCTACCGGCAGACCAGCGACCACTTCAAGTTCGAGGACCCGGCCAAGGTCGACAACCGGGCCTCGGCGGGCAAGGTGCGCACCCTGGCCGAGGCGATCGTGGCCGCCGCGACGGTCGGCGCCAAGGTCATCAACATCTCGCTGACCTCCTGCGAGCAGCCGCACGAGCCGAGCGACCAGGAGCGCGAGCTGCAGGCCGCGATCCACTGGGCGGTCAACGAGAAGGACGCCGTCATCGTGACCGCCGCGGGCAACATCGGCGGCGACGGCAAGGGTTGCAGCGTCCAGAACGACAACCAGAACACCGACACGGTCAACGTCGTCGCGTCCCCGCCGTGGTACGCCGACAACGTCCTGTCGGTGGCGTCGATGAGCCAGCGCGGCGAGGTGTCGGGGTTCTCGGTGTGGGGCCCGTGGATCAGCGTGGCCGCGCCGGGCGAGGAGATCACCACGCTGGACCCGGCGGGCCAGGGCTTGGCCAACGTCCACGTGGACGAGCGCGGCGCGCCCAGCCGCATCCAGGGCACCAGCTACGCGTCGCCGTACGTGGCGGGCGTGGTCACCCTGGTGCGCCAGCGCTTCCCGGACCTGGACGCGCGCCAGGTGATGGACCGGATCAAGGCCACCGCCCAGCACCCCGGCAACCCGGGCGGCCGGGACCACAAGGTCGGCGCGGGCATGATCAACCCGGTGGCCGCGCTCACCGCCGAGCTGCCGGCCGAGAAGGGCCAGAAGGCGGCGAACCCGACCCAGGTGATGACCAACCTCGACCCGATCAACCCGCCGGACCACACGCCGCTGATCGTGGCGCTGTCCGGGACCGGCGCGGGCGTGACCCTGCTGCTGCTCACGCTGTTCACCGTGCACACGGTCAACCGCAACCGGGCCCGCCGGGTGGCCACCCCGGTCAAGCGCAGCGTCTTCTGACCTGAACCGCGAACGGGCCGCACCCCACGCCGGGGTGCGGCCCGTTCGTCGTCCGGGGTCGGGCGGGATCAGTCCTCGCCGACCACCTGGGGTGCGGTCTTCTTGGGCTTGCCGAACAGCTCCTCGGTCGTGCCGGTGATGCGGACCTTGGACTTGTGCTCCTTGTCACCGCCCTGCTGACCACCGGCACCGGCACCGGCCATGCCGCCCATCATCCCGCCGGCCATCCCGCCACCGGCCGCGCCGGTCGTCGGACCGCCACCGCCGCCACCGGCCGTCGCCGCAGGGCGCGGCGCGGCCTCGGAGGGCTGGGGTTCCTGCACCATGGCCGCGCCACCGGGCGCGAGCTGCGGCTCGGGGGTGGCGCTCGCGGGCACGCTCCCGCCGCCACCGACACCACCGCCTGGCGTTCCGCCACCGGGTGTTCCGCCACCGCCACCGCCGCCGGGCTTGGGCGCGTCACCCGCGCCACCACCAGCGGCACCAGACGCTGCGGCCGCACCGGGACCGGCCGCACCGGGGCCGCTGGTGCCGGGGCCGCTGGTGCCGGGGCCTGGGGTTCCGGGGCCTGGGGTGCCGGCGGGCTTGGGCTCGGTGAACGCCCAGTTCTGCTCGGGGTACTTGTGCTCCATCCGCACCTCGGCGAAGTCCGAGGCCCCGGACACGCCGTCGCAGAGCTGGAGGAACGCCTCCAGGACGTCCCGGACGGACTCGTAGAACTCCTTCGCCGGGCCCTTCAGCTCGTCCAGCGCCTCGATCACCCGCCGGTCGCCGTCCAGCGGCAGCGCCGCCGCGGTCGACACGGTGTCGGCGGCCTCGGCGAACACCCGCGACATGTCCGAGACGATGTCCCGGAGGCCCTCGGCGGTCTGGTCCAGCGCGTCGCCCATGGCGTGCATCGCGTCGGACAGGTCGTGGCCGGCCAGTCCCACGGTCTGCATGTGCGCCACGAACGAGTCGGCGTCCCGGCCCTGCCACGCCGAGTCCAGCCGGCCCAGCGGCTTGGTCAGGTCGCGCGTCACGTGCTCGGCGACCAGCCCGGCCGCGCGCCAGCGCTCCGCCTCCTCGTGCAGGTCGTTCCACGTCCCGACGACCGGCGTGAAGTACTCCTCGACCAGGTCCAGCACGCCGAGCCGGCGGCTGATCCCGGACAGGTAGTCCAGTTCCGGCCCGACCTCGGCGGCGATCTGCCGCCCGTCCCTGCCCCGCACCACGCCCCCTACCGCCGGTCCGCGTTCTTGATCAGCGCGACGGCCTCGTCCTCCTGGGAGCCGTAGTGCTCGGCCACCGCGTGCAGGCCGTGGGCCGCGGCCGTGAGCACCTCGCAGGCCCGGTCCAGCTGCCCGTTGAGCATCGCGGCGGCGCGGCCGTACGCCTCGGCGCTGCGCAGCGAGCGGCCCAGTTCGCCGAAGCTCTGCGCGCGCACCGGCTCGGCCCGCAGCTCGGTGCGGGCCCGGGACAGCTCCTCGGCCGCCTCGTCCACCCGCTTCGCGTACAACTCGACCCAGCGCGCGTCGACCGCGATCCGACCGGTGCGCGCCGGAGCGGCAGTTCGTGGCACCTCGTTCACCCGGACACCTCCTACCGTTCTCCGACGGCGTCCGGGCCACGGCGGTTCCGCCGAAGGGGCGTGCTCAGCCCCCGGCCGCCTTCTTCTGCTGGTCCTCCGGCAGCTGGCCGAGGTTCTTCGGCACCGGGATCGAGTCCCAGCTGCGCACCGCGTCGGTCCGGTTGAGCTGCGGGCCGTTGGGCAGCAGCCGCAGGATCGATTCGGGCCCCGGGGTGAACTGCTCGCCCAGCCCGAGCGCGCCGCTGACCACGGTGTCCGGGATGCCGTACTTCACACCGCGACCGGAGACCAGGTGGATGGGCCCGCTGCGGAAGTCCTGGGTGGACGTCGCCGACCGCACCACGGCCGACTTCCCGGACGCCATCATGAACTTGCCGACCACCTCGCCGGTCGCGCCGACCTGGTTGATGTCGACCGCGACCGCGTCGGCGGGCACCGGCAGCGACGGCGCGATGGTCACCTGGGTGTGCTGGGAGCGGTTGTCCGCGTTGGGGTTCTCGGCGCGCCAGTTCAGGCACACCACCCGGTTGTTCTGGTTGGGCTCCAGCACCTCGGGCACCTCGGACGGGTAGTCCAGGAAGTCCAGCGGCTGCGCGGGCTTGCGGGTGTCGATGCTGGCGATGTCGACCCGCTTGGCGTCCGCGCCCTGCGCGTAGGCGGCGCGGATCAGGTCGCCGGCCGCGCGGCTGATCTCCTGCAACGCGTCCTCGAGCGCCACGTAGACCACCGGGGTGGAGCCCGTGCGGACGACCTCGATGACGTCACCGACCTCCAGCTTCACCCCGCTGAGGTAGGTGACCGGCTCGCCCAGGCCGGGGATCTCCGGCGCGCGCAGCGGCTTCGCCTCGGGGATCGCGTTGAGCAGGCCGGAGCTGATCGCGCGGACCGTCTTGCCGCGCAGGTTCAGCGCGGTCTGCACGTCCGCCTTGGTCAGGTCCACCTTGGCCCGCACGGTCGAGGTGGAGGTGATCTTCGAGTTCACCGGCGCCTTGTAGATCAGGTACGCCTGCTTGTCGTCGGTGCCGGTGCGGACCAGCAGCGCCTTGTTGCCGTCGAGGAGCTGGCCGCCGCTCATGCCGGCGAGCACCGTGGTCTCGAACTTGCCCTTGGCGGTGGGGTTGTTCAGCGTCTCGTCCAGGTCGAGCGTGTCGCACACCGACCACTCCGGACCGATCCGGTCCTCGGCCTTGGCGGGCAGCATGTCCGGGCCGTCCGGGATGCCGGTCAGCCGGCCCTTGGGCAGCTTCGACAGGGCCTTCTCGCTGACCAGCTTGGGGTCGCCGCCCGCGACCTGGGGCGCGGCGTTGACCTGGCCGGCCTGCGCGTCGCCGCCGCCGACCGCGCTCTGCGCCTTGTCCGGGTTCTGCTGGTTGAGGATCAGCAGCCGCGCGGAGGCCAGGTTCGTCATCGGGATGAGCTGGTCGGGGTCCTTGCGGACCACGTAGACCTGGCCGGTCTCCTTGCTGATGGCGATCTGCGTCTCACCGTCGATCTTCGGGTCCGGCGAGAAGAAGCCGAACACCAGGAAGCCGATCAGGCCGATCACCCCGAGGATCACGCCCACCGCCGTCGCCCGCGAGTGCGTGCGCATCGGGTCGTGCAGCATCACCGCGTCTCTGCGCACCAGGGCGGACTGCATCCTGCGCAGCACGAAGCGGTAGGCCTGGACCTGTGACTTGGTGGTGGGTGTTGATGCCATTCGAGGCTCGCTGCTCTCCCAGTCGCGGTACGGTCTGCACGATAGCCGGACGGCGGGTGGCGCGTGTGCGGGTTGGTCAGACCCGGGTCGGTCCGCCCGCCGAACGCCGACGGAAAGAGAACCAGATCGGATGTCCGTGACCACCCCACATCCGGGCCCGCCCAACCCCGCCACGGCGCGCGCGCAAGCCTCCGGGGGCGCCGTGCGCGCCGCGCTGCTCCGGGCGCGCCGCCGCGCCACCGGGGCCGGCCTCGGCTCGCTGCCGGTCGCCAACCTGGTGGTCCTGGAGGTCGGCGTCGCGGTCGGCCTGATCCTGATCGCGATCGGGACGACCGGCGACCGGATCGCCCCCGCCCTGCTCTACCCGGCGGGCGGGATCGTGCTGATCTCGCTGGTGCTGGCGTTCACCCGCTCCCGGGGCCGGTGGCTGACCCAGTGGATCGGCCTGATCGTCCGCTACAACTTCCGCGGCCACACCCGGACCGCCAAGCGCTCCGGCCCGGTGGAGATGAAGCCGCCGTCCGAGGAGGAGACCTCGGTCATCGGCCCGGACGACCCGCGCGTGGCGCTGCTGCGGCTGGCCGTGCCGGACCTGGTGGTGGCCAAGGGCGTGGACCACGAGCGCCGCCCGCTGGGCATGGCCTGGCACCAGGGCGCGTGGACCGCCGTGCTGCTGGTCGACCCCGCGCCCGGCCTGATCACCGCCGTGGGCAGCGCGCCGGCCCTGCCGCTGGGCGCGCTCGCGCCGACCCTGGAGGACCGGGGCGTGGTGCTGGACGCGATCTCGGTGATCTGGCACTGCTACCCGGGCAGCGCGGCGCTGCCCGCGAACTCCCCGGCGCTCAACTCCTACATGGAGGTGCTCGGCCCGCTGCCCGCGGCGTCGCGGCGCACCACGTGGATCGCGGTCCGGCTGGACCCCAAGCGCTGCGCGGCGGCGATCCGGGAGCGCGGCGGCGGCGTCGTCGGCGCGCACCGGGCGCTGATCGGCGCGCTGTCGCGGGTGCGCAACGCGCTGGAGTCCGCGGGCGTGGCGATCCGGCCGCTGGACTCCGACGAGCTGATCCGCGCGGGCATCTCGGCCGCCGAGCTGACCGCGGTGGCGGGCGCGAACAACTCGGTGTCGCTGCGCGAGAAGTGGTCCGGTGTGACCGCCGGCGGCGTCGGCCACGCCTCCTACGCGATCACCGGCTGGCCCGCCAAGGGCATGCGCAACAACCTGAACGCGCTGACCGGCGTCCGGGCGCTGTCCTCCACGCTGTCGATGACCATCTCGCCGAGCAGCGAGCAGGGCCAGGTCGGGTTGCGCGGCCTGGTGCGGGTGTCCGCCCGGACACCGTCCGAACTGGACCGCGCCGACGACCGGCTCAAGGCGTTGTCGGACAAGCTGGACATCACGCTCACCCCGTTGAACGGGCTGCAGGCCGCCGGCCTGGCCGCCACCCTGCCGCTGGGAGGTGTCGCGTGACGAACTCGCGGCTGCTCGACACCCGCGGCCAGGGCCGGGGCGTGGCCCCGGAGTTCCTGGTCTCGCCGCAACTGCTGGACGTGGTCTCGCCGTCCGGCGACCGCGGCGGCATGGTGCTCGGCTCGGGCCCCAAGGGCGAACCGCTCACGATCTCCGTGCTGCGGTCCGCGCCGACCCGCATGGTCGTGGTCGGCGGGCTGTACCTGGCCCGGCAGATCGCGCTGCGCGCCATGGCGACCGGGGCGTGGATCACCATCGCCACCGGCCGGCCGCAGGCGTGGCAGCCGGTGGTGCGCGCGGCGGGTTCCGGCCAGGACGGCCGCCCCTCGCCGCTGGTGCAACTGCGCCGGCTGAGCCCGGTGGAGCTGCCCCGGCCGTCCGAGGACAGCCCGCTGCTGGTCGTGCACGACGGCGGCCACGTGCCGCAGGAGCTGTTCCCGCCGCGGTCGCCGTGGCAGACCACGATGTACGTGCTGCCGTACCTGCACCCGCAGGCGGCCACCACCGCCAACACCGCGGACCTGGTGCTGCTTCAGCGGCTGCCGGTCGGCCAGGCCCAGCTGGCGAGCCAGATCTGGCGGCTGCCGCCGCAGATGGCGCACCAGCTGACCACGTTGAAGGACGACCAGGTGATCGCGCTGGGCGCGAACCTGTGGCTGCCCCTGCGACTGGTCACCACGCCCGGTGAGCAGCAGATCCTGGGTGCCGTCCGACGCGGCGACTGACCCGCCCGACCCGCTCTGACCCGTGCCCCGGACCCGAGGTCCGGGGCACAGTCGTGCGCCCGCTGTCCAGTCACTCTCCGTACCTGTTCATTCACAGCGCGAATAATTCTGTGGACGGGCCATTCGCCGCATATTCCCGGTGAATCGTTGCGTGGGCCCCTCGCCGCGAACTAGGAAGTGACTCACCGTGTCCGACCGGTTTCGGGGGACGAACCCGGGGGGCGCGCACTTGCGAAGAGGGGAACCCCTGCCATGGGAGACGTTCACGGGTCCAGATCGAAGCGCTTGGCCGGTGCCGCGCTGGCCACCGGCACCGTCTTGGTGATGACGGCCGCGCTCACCAGTTTCACCGCCACCGCGCAGGGCGACATCCGAGGCTCAGGCGCGGAGAAGGCGATCGAGGACAGCTACATCGTCGTCCTCAAGGACACCGGCGCCGGCAGCGTCGGCGCGCTGAGCGCCAAGTACCAGGCGAACGTCGAGCACACCTACACCAGCGCTCTCCGTGGTTTCTCCGCGACCATGTCCGAGGCGCAGGCCCGCAAGCTCGCCGCCGACCCGGCGGTGTCCTACGTCGAGCAGGACGCCCGGGTCACCATCTCCGCCACCCAGACGCCCACTCCGTCCTGGGGCCTGGACCGGATCGACCAGGCGGCGCTGCCGCTGGACAACTCCTACACCTACCCCAACGAGGGCGAGGGCGTCACCGCCTACGTCATCGACACGGGCATCCGCTTCTCGCACACCGACTTCGGGGGCCGCGCCACCTCCGGGCGCGACACCGTCGACAACGACAACGACGCCACCGACTGCAACGGCCACGGCACGCACGTCGCCGGCACCGTCGCGGGCACCAAGCACGGCGTGGCCAAGAAGGCCAAGCTGGTCGGCGTCCGGGTGCTGGACTGCGGCGGCTCCGGCAGCTACGCCGGCGTCATCGCGGGCATCGACTGGGTGACCGCGAACGCCGTCAAGCCGGCCGTGGCGAACATGTCGCTCGGCGGCGGCGCGAACGCCACCGTCGACCAGGCGGTCGCCAACTCCATCGCGTCGGGCGTGACCTACGGCCTCGCGGCGGGCAACGACTACGGCCTCAACGCGTGCAACACCTCGCCGGCCCGCACCCCCGAGGCCATCACGGTCGGCTCGACGACCAGCACCGACGCGCGTTCGGGCTTCAGCAACATCGGCACCTGCCTGGACATCTTCGCGCCGGGCACGGGCATCACGTCGGCCTGGTACACCGACGACAACGCCACCAACACGATCAGCGGCACGTCGATGGCGACCCCGCACGTGGTCGGCGCGGCGGCGGTCTACCTGTCGTCGAGCCGGACCTCCACGCCGCAGCAGGTGCGCGACGCACTGGTCAACGGCGCGACGAGCAACGTGGTCGGCGACCTGGGTGCCGGCTCGCCGAACAAGCTCCTGCGCGTCATCGGCAGCACCGCCGCGGGCTGCCCGCCCAAGACCAACGCCACCGACGTGAACGTGCCCGACCGGGGCGTCGGCACCAGCACCATCGCGGTCACCGACTGCGCGGGCCGCGCGGGCACCGCCGTGACGATCGAGATCCACGTCAAGCACCCGTACCGGGGTGACCTGTCGGTCGACGTCATCACGCCGAGCGGCGCGGTCAGGCAGCTCAAGGTCCAGAGCGGTTCGGACGGTGCGGCGAACATCGACGCCACGTACACGGCCAACTTCCTGACCGAGAACGCGAACGGCAACTGGCAGCTCCAGGTCCGCGACTGGTACGCCCAGGACACCGGCTTCATCGACAGCTGGACGATCGACCTGTAACCACGCCCGGTCGGCGATCACCAGGACCGACTCCGCGCACAGCGGCCCCTCACCCCCGGCACGACGGTGAGGGGCCGCTTCACACCCTCACCCGTTTGGTGGACCATGGAACACTGAGGTCAGCGTCAAGCCGAGAGGTGGGAACCGTGTCCGCAGCACCAGAACACGGGTACGAGCCGCACCAGGACCGGCGGTACCCGGCAATCGGCCCGCACACCGTCGAGGACTGGTTGGACCTGCCGCCGACAGCGGACGGTTCACGCATCGAGCTGATCCTGGGGTACCTGACCGTGACTCCCGCACCAACCGGCGACCATCAGATGGCCGCATTCAACCTCGCGATCCTGGTTCGAGAGGCCCTGCGCGCCGCCGGAATGACAGACCTCCACGTCGCGCCTGCGGTGAACGTGCGGATCTCCACGGCGTTCCGCGCGGCGCTCATCCCCGACATGGTCGTGTTGGACCGGAAGCCGACCGGGGTGAGTTTCCCCGCAGAGGCCCTGAAGCTCGCCGTGGAAGTGTGGTCGCCGGGCAACACGCTCGCCGAACGCGAGTTCAAGATGCTCGGCTACGCAGGGGCGGGTGTGCCGCACTTCTGGACCGTCGATCTACCTGGCAGGCTCAACGACCTCCGCCTGACCGCCTACCGGCTCGACAACGGCACGTACGTCGAGGAGAACGTCCTCAAGCCCGGCGAGGAGACCACCATCACCGCCGCACCATTCCCCGTCACGCTCGACGTGGCCGAACTCGCCGTCTAGGCAGCCGGCGTGCGGCACTGGGCCTTGTCGGCGCAGGCGCGCAGCGCCTCCAGCACCCGGGGCCACGTGCAGTTCGGCTCGGTCTCCCGGTTGTGCTGCGCGATCCGCCGCCGCTCGGCGTGGTCGCCCGCCAACCGGACCACCCCGCCGACCAGGTCGTCGGTCAGCACGCCCTCGACACCGTCGCGCACGAAGTCGGTGACCCCGGTCCCCGGCCGGGCCACCACCGGCACCCCGGCGGTGCGGGCCTCCAGCGTCGCCAGGCCGAACGCCTCGGCCACCGTCGGGTTCACGAACACGTCCGCGCCGGCCAGCAGCCGCGAGATCCCGGCCCGGTCCAGCCGGCCCGGCAGCGACACCCAGTCCATCCCGTGCCGGCGCAGGTAGCGCCGCATCGACGCCATCTCCGGTCCGTCCCCGGCGATCGTCGCACGCAGGTTGCCTACCTGGCGCTGGGCCTCGCGCAGCACCTCCAGCAGCCGCATCGGCTGCTTGCGCGGGGCGAGCCGGCCCACCGACACGACGTGCACCGAGTCGTCCGGCCGCGGGTCGGCCCCGCCGCGCCACTGGGTGGGCGTGATCCCGTTCGGCACCACCGAAACCTCGACGCCGGGCAGCGCCGCGCGCATCCGGTCGGCGGCGGCCGTGCTCACCGCGCCCAGGACCAGCGGCGTGCGGGTCCAGCCGCCCACCCGGTCCAGCCAGCGGTAGGCGCGCTGCACCGACGGGTCCCACATGCTGTGCACCACGGCGACCGTCGGCAGCCCCAGCCGCAGCGACG
Organism: Saccharothrix espanaensis DSM 44229; assembly: GCF_000328705.1. Classification (NCBI taxonomy): domain Bacteria; kingdom Bacillati; phylum Actinomycetota; class Actinomycetes; order Pseudonocardiales; family Pseudonocardiaceae; genus Saccharothrix; species Saccharothrix espanaensis. Next base: position 8,733,939 of record NC_019673.1, read on the forward strand.
TGCGGATGCCCGACCAGGCGAACGGTGAGATCGCGCCCACATGCGCGTATACGACGTCCGGACGCACTTCGGACAGGATTCGATCAATGTGCTTGCCCGCGCGCGGGTGCACTGGCAGGTTCCACGGCAAGCGCATGGCGACCCGGTGCACCTGGTACCCGGGTGGCTGTTCGGCCAGCCGGGTCGCCGTCACGACGTGCACCTGTTCGCCGGCCTCGCGCTGCGCGCCGGCGAGGCCGGCGACCTGCACCTCGATCCCGCCCAACCGCGGGAGGAAGCAGTCGGTGACGTGGATGATCGACACATGGACTCCCGTCAAGCCGCCGAACAGACCAACTGACACTCTTACACCTGTGAGCCGTACCTGCGTGTTCTTTCACGCCCACCCAGACGACGAAGCCCTGCTGACCGGCGGGACCATGGCCCGCCTCGCCGCGGAGGGGCACCGGGTCGTGCTCGTCGTGGCCACCGCGGGCGAGCGCGGGCTGGCGTCGGACCGGCACGACCTGGGCGCGGTCAGGACACGGGAGGCCCACGTCTCGGCGAAAGCCCTGGGTTGCTCACGTGTCGAGTTTCTCGGCTACGAGGACTCCGGCCTGGACGGTTCGGCAGGATTCGCCCAAGCGGACGTGTCGGAAGCGGCCGGACGCCTCGCGGAGCTGCTCCACGAGGAGAAGGCCGACCTGCTCACGACGTACGACCCGACCGGAGGATACGGGCACCCCGATCACGTCCAGGTGCACCGGGTCGGCGCGCTCGCCGCGGAGCTGGCAGGCACACTGAGGGTGTGGGAGGCGACGGTCGACCGGACTCTGCTGCTGCGCGGGCTGCGCCTGGCGCGGCTGGTGCGCGACTTCGACCTGACTCCGTTCAAGTCGGCTTACACGCCGCGCGAGGAGATCACCCACAGGGTCAACGTACGCCGCTACCTGGACCAGAAGAGGGCCGCGCTGGCGGCGCACGCGACGCAGACCACGGGCGGCGAGGACCCGCGCACCCTGACGGCCCTGCTCAGCCTGCCGAAGCCGTTGTTCAGGCTGGTGATGGGGACGGAGTGGTACGTGGAGCGCAAGCGCTTGCGAGCCCGGTGACCACGACGGCGCCCGCCCGCCCCGGCCCGCCCCGGTGGCGCACCTGGCTGCGGCTGGGCGCCTCGGTCGCGTCGCTGGCCCTCGCGGTCTGGCTCGTCGTGGCCATGGTGCCGACGGTGAGCGGCGTCGACTGGGCGTCCATCGGCGCGCAGATGTCCGACGTCGGCCCGGTCGCCCTGCTCGGCCTGACCGCGCTGTGGCTGGCGGGCCTGTGGGCCTACACCTACGTGCTCACCGGCTCGATGCCCGGCCTGCGCAACACCCAGGCGTTCAGCCTCAACGCGGCGGGCAGCGCGGTCAGCAACCTGATCCCGTTCGGCGGCGCGGCCGGCGTGGCGGTGACGGCGGTGATGGCGGCGAGCTGGGGCCACTCGGTGCGCGCGATCACCACGTCCACGATCGTCAGCGGCCTGTGGAACGCGCTGGGCCGGGTCGCCCTGCCGCTGGTGGCGCTGGCCATCCAGGGCGCGGCGGTGTTCGGCCAAGGCGTCCTGGCGGCCACGCTGGGCACCGCGGCGGCCCTGGCGGCCGTGGTGATCGGCCTGACCCGGCTCCGGTGGCTCAGCGGCGTGCTCAGGGGTCGTGCGCGGCGGTTCGTGGTGCGGCTGCGGCGGCAGAACGCGGCGGTCGTCCGCAACGGCTGGTCGAAGATGACCCTGGGCATGGTCGCCTACCTGCTGCTCCAGGCCCTGCTGATGTGGTGCTGCCTGGCGGTGACCGGCACCGAGCTGTCGCTGCCCGCGCTGATCGCGGCGTTCGCGGTGAGCCGGCTGCTGACCCTCGCGGTGATCACGCCGGGCGGCTTCGGGGTCAGCGAGAACGGCACGATCGCCCTGCTGGTGGCGCTGGGCACGCCCGCCGCGCCCGCCGTGGCCGGGGTGCTGCTGTTCGCGGTCTTCACGTTCCTCGCCGAGATCCCGCTGGGCGGTGCGGCGTGGCTCAACTGGTCGGTCCGCCGCGCCCGCACCTGACCGTCGGGGTTGTGGCGGACCCGAGAGCACAAGGCGAAGTGCGAAAGTGCACAGAGCGGGCACGCCTGGTCGACGTGCGGTCCAAGACCGCCGCCTCCGGCCGCGCGCGGCTCAAGGGGTCGGCGCGACCCGCACGTTCCGGGTGACCAGGGCGCGCTCGGCGAGCAAGGCGTCCTCCGGGTAGTCGACGCGCACCAGCGACAACCCGTGCGCCGGCGCGACCGTCACCGCGCTGGACCTCGCCGTCAGCGACAGCAGCGACGCCGGCCACGGGACGGGCTTGCGCCCCTCGCCGACCGCCAGCAGGGCCCCGACCAGGCTGCGCACCATCGAGTGGCAGAACGCGTCGGCCGACACGAACGCCGTCAGCACGTCCCCCGAGCGCTCCCACGACAGCCGCTGCAACTCGCGGATCGTCGTGGCCCCCTCACGCCGCTTGCAGAACGCGCAGAAGTCCTTCTCCCCCAGCAACAACGCCGAAGCGTCGTTCAACGCGCCCAGGTCCAGCGGGCGCGGCCAGGCCAGGGTGTCCGACCGCCGCAGCGGGTGCGCGCCGAACGGGGCGTCGGTCACGCGGTACTCGTAGTGCCGCCGCAGCGCGGAGAACCGGGCGTCGAACTCGACCGGCACCACCCGCGCGGAGAACACCCGCACGTCGGCCGGCAGCGCGCGGGCCAGCCTGCGGGGCAGCCCGGCGACGTCCACACCGGACGGCAGGTCGGCGTGCGCCACCTGACCGGCGGCGTGCACCCCGGCGTCCGTGCGGCCCGCCACGGTCAGCGTCACGTCCTCGCGCAACACGGTGGACAGCGTGTCCTCCAGCACCCCGCACACCGTGCGCCGCTCCGGCTGCCGCGCCCAGCCGGAGAACCCGGTCCCGTCGTAAGCCAGGTCCAGGCGCACACGAACGAGCCCGTCGCCCCCAGCGGGGACGACGGGCTCGTCGGCGGACGGTTCCGTCAGGACCCGTCCTTCTTGCTCTCGGCCTTCGGCGCGTCCTCGGACGCGTCGGCGGCGGTCTCCTCGGTCTCGGCCGCGTCAGCGGCCTCGTCCTTGGTGTCGACGTCCTTGGTGTCGGCGTCCTCGACCTCGTCGTCCTTGACCTCGGTGGCCTTGGGGGCCTGGTCCTTGGCGAACTTGGTCTTGCGGGCGCGCTCCGCCTCGGAGGTGACGGTCTGCTCCTGCACCAGCTCGATCACGGCCATGGGGGCGTTGTCGCCCTTGCGCGCCAGCGTCTTGGTGATGCGGGTGTAGCCGCCCAGGCGGTCCGCGAACTGCGGGCCGATCTCGGCGAACAGCTTGTGCACGATGTCCTTGTCGCGGATGACCTTGAGGATCTCGCGACGGTTGTGCAGGTCGCCGACCTTCGCCTTGCTGATCAGCTTCTCGGCGTACGGGCGCAGGCGCTTGGCCTTGGCCTCCGTGGTCGTGATCCGGCCGTGCGTGAACAGCGAGGTGGCCAGGTTGGCCAACATCAACCGCTCGTGGGCCGGAGAGCCCCCGAGACGGGGTCCCTTCGTGGGGGTAGGCATCGTATTGCTCCTCGGATTACTTGCTGATCCTCTGCTCCGGCCCGGCCGTCAGACGGCCTCAGAGCTGCTCGGTCTCCGCGTAGTCCTGGCCGTCGTCGTGGCTGTCCACGGTCGTGTCCGCGCCCCAGCCCTCGGCGGGGTAGTCGGACGCGGCGGCCGAGGGGTCGAACCCAGGGGGGGAGTCCTTCAGCGCGAGGCCGAGACCGACGAGCTTCATCTTGACCTCGTCGATCGACTTCGCACCGAAGTTGCGGATGTCCAGCAGGTCCGCCTCGCTGCGCGAGACCAGCTCGCCCACCGTGTGGATGCCCTCGCGCTTGAGGCAGTTGTAGGACCGGACGGTGAGGTCCAGGTCCTCGATCGGCATCGCGAACGCCGCGATGGTGTCGGCCTCGGCGGGCGACGGTCCGATCTCGATGCCCTCGGCGTCGACGTTGAGCTCGCGCGCCAGACCGAACAGCTCCACCAGGGTCTTGCCCGCGGACGCGACGGCGTCGCGCGGCGTGATGGAGGGCTTGGTCTCGACGTCGAGGATCAGCTTGTCGAAGTCGGTCCGCTGCTCGACACGGGTGGCCTCGACCTTGTAGGTCACCTTCATGACGGGCGAGTAGATCGAGTCGACGGGGATGCGGCCGATCTCGGCACCGGCCTGCTTGTTCTGCACGGCGGGGACGTAGCCGCGACCGCGCTCGACCACGAGCTCGATCTCCAGCTTGCCCTTGCCGTTCAGGGTCGCGATGTGCAGGTCGGGGTTGTGCACGGTGACACCGGCCGGGGGCACGATGTCGCCTGCGGTCACCGCACCGGGCCCCTGCTTGCGCAGGTACATGGTCACCGGCTCGTCCTCCTCGGAGCTGACGACCAGCTCCTTGAGGTTGAGGATGATGTCGGTGACGTCTTCCTTCACACCGGGGACGGTCGTGAACTCGTGCAGCACACCGTCGATGCGGATGCTGGTCACGGCCGCGCCGGGGATGGACGACAGCAGGGTGCGGCGGATGGAGTTGCCGAGGGTGTAGCCGAAGCCCGGCTCCAGCGGCTCGATGACGAACCGGGAGCGGGTCTCGTTGACCGCTTCCTCGCTGAGCGAGGGGCGCTGGGAAATCAGCACTGGGTTCTTCCTCTCTCAAACCCGACGACCGCTATTTGACGCCGGGAGTGCCGGTCGCGGAGACCGGCGAACGCGTGCGGCACACCATTCCGTGCCGTCGCGGGACCCGACTGGAGGGCGAACCCCCAAGAAGAAGACTTGAGTGGGCCGCCCTCCAGGAGGATCACTTCGAGTAGAGCTCGACGATGAGCTGCTCGGTGACGGGCGTGTCGATCTGCGCCCGCTCGGGGAGCTGGTGCACCAGGATGCGCAGGTTGGACTGCACGACCTGGAGCCACGCCGGGATCGGGCGGTCGCCGAACGACGCACGCGCGGCCTCGAAGGGCAGCGTGGGCAGCGACTTCGGCTTCACGTCGATGATGTCGAACTTCGACACCCGGAAGCTCGGGATGTTGACCTTGTGGCCGTTCACGATGAAGTGGCCGTGGCTGACCAGCTGGCGCGCCTGGCGACGGGTGCGCGCGAGACCCGCGCGGTACACCACGTTGTCCAGCCGCGACTCCAGGATCTGCAGCAGGTTCTCACCGGTCTTGCCGGTGCGGCGGACCGCTTCGTCGTAGTAGCGGCGGAACTGCTTCTCCAGCACGCCGTACGTGTAGCGGGCCTTCTGCTTCTCCTGGAGCTGGGCCAGGTACTCGGTCTCCTTGATCCGACCGCGGCCGTGCTGGCCGGGCGGGTAGGGACGGCGCTCGAACGCCTGGTCCCCACCGACGAGGTCGACCTTGAGCCGGCGCGAGATACGGGTAGCCGGTCCGGTGTAGCGAGCCATGAGTTCTTACTCCTCCCCGTGCCTCAGACCCGGCGCCGCTTGGGCGGGCGGCAGCCGTTGTGGGGCTGCGGGGTCACGTCCTGGATGGTGCCGACCTCGAGGCCGGCGGCCTGCAGCGAACGGATCGCGGTCTCGCGGCCGGAGCCGGGACCCTTCACGAACACGTCCACCTTGCGCATGCCGTGCTCGGCGGCCTTGCGGGCGGCGTTCTCGGCGGCCATCTGCGCCGCGAACGGCGTCGACTTGCGCGAGCCCTTGAAGCCCACGTGGCCGGCGGACGCCCAGCTGATCACGTTGCCCAGCGGGTCCGTGATGGACACGATGGTGTTGTTGAACGTGCTCTTGATGTGCGCCTGGCCGTGCGAGACGTTCTTCTTTTCCTTGCGCCGGACCTTCTTGACCCCGGCGCCCGTGCGGGACTTGGGTGGCATCTCTGGGTGATCTCCTACTTAAGTTCGCGAGGTCTTACTTCTTGCCGGCCTTCTTCTTGCCCGCCACGGTCTTCTTCGGACCCTTACGAGTGCGCGCGTTCGTCTTGGTGCGCTGCCCGCGGACGGGCAGGTTGCGACGGTGGCGCAGACCCTCGTAGCAGCCGATTTCCATCTTGCGGCGGATGTCGGCCTGAACCTCACGGCGGAGGTCACCCTCGACCTTGAAGTGGTTCTCGATGTACTCCCGCAACTTCGCGAGGTCTTCGTCACCCAGGTCCTTGACACGCAGGTCAGGGGAGATCTCGGTGGCGGTCAGCAGCTCCTTCGAGCGCGTGCGACCAATGCCGAAGATGTAGGTGAGCGCGATCTCCATCCGCTTCTCGCGGGGGAGGTCGACGCCAGCGAGTCGTGCCATACGGCGCTTGCTCCTGTCGGTGTCGCTCCAGGTCTGCTCCTCGCCCGATTCCGGGACTGACTCGCTGTGTCAGTTCCGCCCGCTCTCACGGTCGGTGTCCCGGCCCCGGCCTGGAGTCCGGGGGTGCGCCCGCGCGCGACGGTGCGCGCGTGGGCAGGTGCGAAGAGGCTTGCTGTTGTCGCGTCGGGTGAGGACCGCGACGGAGTGCTAGGCGTTGATCAGCCCTGGCGCTGCTTGTGGCGCAGGTTCTCGCAGATCACCATGACCCGGCCGTGACGGCGGATCACCTTGCACTTGTCGCAGATCTTCTTGACGCTCGGCTGGACCTTCACGCCTGAGCTCTCCTGCTGCTAGCCAGGTGTCCCCGAGGCATCGTGAACACCGTGGAGGTCACTTGTAGCGGTAGACGATGCGCCCGCGGGACAGGTCGTAGGGCGAGAGCTCCACGACTACCCGGTCCTCGGGGAGGATACGGATGTAGTGCTGACGCATCTTGCCGCTGATGTGTGCCAGGACCTTGTGCCCGTTCTCCAACTCGACGCGGAACATCGCGTTGGGGAGCGGCTCGACTACGCGGCCCTCGACCTCAATGGCCCCGTCCTTCTTGCCCATGTCCTCCGCGTTTCGTGACGGTGGGTACTTCCTCTTGGGGGTGCGGGCACGCATGACCCCGACTCCTTCAAGGCCCTTGCGAACCCTGCCGGCCGCGACGAGAACGTCACAGGCATGGCGGAACCGGCGCTACGTGTGCGCCACCCGTCCATAGTACGCGCGTCTGCGGGTAACCCCAAATCGCCCCTGCTGGCGACCGGTTCACCGTGCTCTGAGGGTGTCCGTGCGGGGTGTCACGCCTGGTCCGTGCGGTGTGCGGCGGTGTGCGGCGGCAGCCTTGTGTTCACACGATGGGGTGACGGGGTGCGCTGCGGGGTCGCGGGACGTACGGGCGGACGTCGGTCGGCACGGGCGCATCGCAGGGTGGCGGCGTGGCGTGGCGGCGGGCGTGGCGTCTGGGCGGGCGGGCAGCTCAAGGGAGGACGAGCAGGAGGAGGCCCCAGAAGAGGAGCCACACCCACCAGGGGTGGAGGGCTTCGCCGAGGCTCAGGCTGATGATCGCCCACACCAGGAAGTTGACCGAGAGGACGGTCAGGAACAGCGCGTACATCCGCCGCTTGGACCGGCGGGCGGGTGGGGCGGGGGCGGCGTCCTGGGGCAGGTCCGCGGTGAGCGCGGCCAGTTCGGCGTAGCTGTCCGCCGCCGCGACCAGGTGGATGCGCTGCTCGTACTCGGCCTCGGTCAGCCTGCCGTCCGCTCTCGCCTGGGCCAGTTCCCGGGCGATGAGCGCGCGGTCGTTGCGCTGGAAGTCCGTCACTTGTCCCGGCCGAGCGCGAGCCAGACCACGCCCAGGACCGAGCCGGTCGGCAGCGCCACCCACAGGAACCACGGGTGCACGAAGCCCGCGCCGCCGAGCAGGCTCACCAGCAGCCACAGGGCGAAGTTCACCGCGCTGACGCTCAACCAGATGGTGGTGAGCACCCTCATCGCCGTCCGGCCGCCACCGCGCTTGGCCACGACCGGCAGCGGCGGGGTCGGCTGCCGCGGGACGGGGCTCTGGGTCAGCGCCGTCCGCGGCAGGTCGGCGGTCAGCAGGGCCAGGTCCCCGCGGGTCTTGGCCTGCCAGGCGCGCGACACCCGGAGGTCGAACTCCGCCAGGTCGAGGCTGCCGTCCGCGTGGGCCCGGTGCAGCCACTGCTGCACGAGTTCGCGTTCGGCGTCGGAGGCCCGCATGTCCTCGGGCCGCACAGGCTGCGTCACGCCCTCAATGGTGGCGTGATCTTCGCCCGACAAGAAGGGGGCTAACCCCACGCTTGCCCGTGGTGCCACCCCGACGTCAGTCCTCCAGCGCGGTGAGCACCCACGGACCGTCGGCCGTGATCGCCACGCTGTGCTCCCAGTGCGCGGCGCGCGAGCCGTCCGCGGTGATCACGGTCCAGCCGTCGTCCAGCTCCACGGTCCGCTCGCTGCCCAGGGTCAGCATGGGCTCGATCGCGATCGCCATGCCGGTCTTGAGCCGGGGGCCCTTGCCGGGCTTGCCGTAGTTCGGCAGGAACGGGTCCATGTGCATCTTGGTGCCGATGCCGTGGCCGCCGTAGCCGTCGACGATCCCGTACTCCACGCCGTCGCGCTCGCCGGCCAGGATGGTCGCCGACTCGATCGCGAAGGAGATGTCGCTGAGCCGCCCACCGGGCAGCGCGGCCTCGATCCCGGCCAGCATGGACGCGCGGGTGGCGTCGGACAGCTTGGCCTCGGCCTCGGTCACCGCGCCCACCGCGAGGGTGACCGCGGAGTCGCCGTGCCAGCCGTCCAGGATCGCGCCGCAGTCGATCGAGATCAGGTCGCCCTCGGCCAGGACCTGGGTCTTGCTCGGGATCCCGTGGACGACCTGCTCGTTGACGCTGGCGCAGATGCTCGCCGGGAACCCGTGGTAGCCCTTGAAGCTCGGCACCGCACCCGCGTCGCGGATGCTCTGCTCGGCCAGCTCGTCCAGTTCGGCGGTGCTCACACCGACCTTGGCGTGCTCGGTGAGCAGCGCCAAGGCCCGCGCCACGACCAGGCCGGCGGCCCGCATGGCCTCCAGCTGGCCGCGGCTCTTGATCTCGATCATGCGGTCGCGACCGCCGGGCAACGCGTTGCGCAGAGCATCGAGCAGTCCGTTCACTCGCTCGCGCGCAGCGCCTTGAGCGCGCGCTCGGTGATCTCGTCGACCGAGCCCACGGCGTCGATCGTCAGCAGGATGTCCCGGTAGTAGTCCAGCAGCGGGGCGGTCTCCGACCGGTAGACCTGCTGCCGGTGCCGGATCACGTCCTCCTTGTCGTCCTCCCGACCGCGCGCGAGCAGCCGGCCCACGACGACGTCCTCGGGGACGTCGAGTTCGAGGACGGCGTCCAGGCGTTGGTCGGTGGACGTCAGCAGGGCGGTGAGCACGTCGGCCTGGGCCGTGGTGCGCGGGAACCCGTCGAGCAGGAAACCGTTGCCGGTGTCCTCCTCGGCGAGCCGCTCGCGCACCATGTCGATGGTGACCGAGTCGGGCACCAGCTTGCCTTCGTCCAGGTACTTCTTGACTTCCCGGCCGAGCTCGGTCTGCCCGCTGATGTGGGCGCGGAAGAGGTCTCCGGTGGAGATGTGCGGCACGCCGAGCTGGGTGCTGAGGACCTGGGCCTGCGTGCCCTTGCCCGCTCCGGGCGGGCCGACGAGAACGAGTCGCACTAGCGGAGGAACCCTTCGTAATTGCGCTGCATGAGCTGGCTCTCGATCTGCTTCACAGTGTCGAGGCCGACGCCGACCATGATCAGCACCGCCGTACCGCCGAACGGGAAGTTCTGGTTCTGACCCTGGTCGGTGATGTCCAGGAAGAAGTTCGGCAGGATGGCGACGATGCCCAGGTAGATCGAGCCAGGCAGCGTGATCCGCCCCAGGACGAAGCGGAGGTACTCGGCGGTGGGTCGACCCGGTCGGATACCCGGGATGAACCCGCCGAACTTCTTCATCTCGTCCGCGCGCTCGTCCGGGTTGAACGTGATGCCGACGTAGAAGTACGTGAAGAAGACGATCAGCAGGAAGTACAGCGCGATGTGCACCGGGCTGGACTGGGACACCAGGTGCGTCGCGACGAAGGTCGCGAACCAGCCGGGCGCCGACCCGTCGGTCGAGGCGGTCAGCCGCGAGACCAGGTCGGGGAGGTAGAGCAGCGACGAGGCGAAGATGACCGGGATGACGCCGGCCTGGTTCACCTTGAGCGGCAGGTAGGTCGAGGTGCCGCCGTACATCCGGCGGCCGATCATGCGCTTGGCGTACTGCACCGGGATGCGGCGCTGGGCCTGCTCGACGTAGATGACGCTGGCGATGATGAGCAGCGCCGCCACGCAGACCAGGAAGAAGGTCAGGCCGCCGCGGCTCCAGATGATCTGGCCCTCGGCCGGGATGCGCGCCGCGATGCCGGTGAAGATCAGCAGCGACATGCCGTTGCCGATCCCCTTCTCGGTGATGATCTCACCGAGCCACATGATCACGCTGGTGCCGGCGGTCATGGTGACGACCAGGACGACCAGGTTCCACACGCTCTGGTCCGGGATGACCGGGACCTCGCAGTTGGCGAACAGCTGGCCGCGCACCGCGAGCGCGATGATGCCGGTCGACTGGAGCACCGCCAGCGCGATGGTCAGGTAGCGGGTGTACTGGGTCAGCTTGCCCTGACCCGCCTGACCTTCCTTCTTCAGCTGCTCGAACCGCGGGATGACCACGGTGAGGAGCTGGATGATGATGCTCGCGGTGATGTAGGGCATGATGCCCAGCGCGAAGATCGACAAGTTGAGGAGCGCGCCGCCGCTGAACAGGTTGATCAGCGAGTAGATGCCCTGCTGGTCGACCGAGTCGATGCACTGGCGGACGTTTTTGAAGGAGACGCCCGGCGCGGGCATGGTCGCGCCCAACCGGTACACCACGATGATCCCCAGCGTGAAGAGGATCTTCTTCCGTAGGTCCGGCGTCGCGAGAGCCGAGCGGAATGCGCCGAGCACGCGAACCTCCATCAGCGTTGCCGCCCCGCCGGGGTCGGCATCCTGCGGTACCGGCTGTGTTGCCGGCACAGTCTTGCGGGCACAGTCTTGCGTCTGTCCTAGCTGCGGTTCCACCGGCCCGGCCGGGCCGCCAGCCGGGGCTGGACCGTGACCGGTGGTGGCGGACGCGACGGGGTAGCCGCGACCGACCCGGAGGACATCCGGGTTCAGCCCGCGACTTTAACAGCCGCGAGGCTGATCGCCGTAGCCAGTCGTCCTTCACACTTCGTACTTGATCGACTACGCCGGTGCGCAAGCCCCCGAACGGATCAAGTTCGACCGGTCGCGCTGGTGGCGAGCAGACCCGCCATGCCGAGCAGCAGGGTGCCGGTGCCCTGGTCGAGCCGACGCCGGGCGCGGGCCGTCAGGTCGGCTCGTCGGATGATCGCGCCGATGGTCGCGCAACCCGCGCCGGCCGGCGTTTCCGCTGCCAGGTAGACGAGTCCGAGCATCGCGAGCTGCGCGGCGGGGTCGCCCCGGGCGGGGTCCACGAACTGCGGGACGAAGGCCGTGAAGATCAACAGCACCTTCGGGTTGGTGATCGCGGTGAGGAACTCCTCGCGGAGCGGGTGACCCGGTCTTGGTGCGGTTTCGCGGTGTGTAGGTGTGAAGAAGACGCGCGCGGCGAGGTAGGCGAGGTAGGCGACGCCCAGCCACTTGATCACGGTGAGGGCGGTGGTCGACGCGGCGAGGATCGGCCCGAGCCCGGCCACCACGGCGGCGATCATGATCGCGAACGCCGCCAACCGGCCGACGAGGGCGGTGATGGCCGTCCTGGGGCCGTGGTGCACGGCGTGGTGCGTGCCGAGGAGGTTGTTGGCCCCCGGAGTCAGAGCGACCAGCACGGCCGCTCCGAAGAAGACTGCCGGCCACATGTGGAGGACGGTAGTTCTTCAGCGTGGCGGAGCAAGCGGTTCGTCCGTGGTGGGGGGTGACGGGGAGTGGCGAGACTTGCCGGAGCTTCGCGCCTCACGGATGGGTGGTTACGCCCTGCGCGAACGGGGTCTCGAATGGGGGATTTCTGCGGGCCAGCCCTGCCGGCTCGGCCCTGCCCGGCCCGACGGGTCCCGAGGCCCGGCTCGCTGAGATCAGAGGGCGGGGGTTTCCGGGTCGGCGCGGTTGCGGGGTAGGCGGGGAGCGGCGAACCGGCGGGAGCGGCCGGGGCAGTGGAGGCACGGCGGCGGGGGCAAGACCGCTCCCCTGCGCTCCTGAGTTCCGGTCAGCGGGCCGGCTCAAGGACCGCTTCCGGGGTTTGTCGGTGGGGCGTGGGATAATGGTGATCGGGGGCCGGCGGCCGCGCCTGGGTGGCTTTGCGGGTGGGTTGACCTGGGGGAACAAGCTAAAAGTGTCCTCGCCGGACGGGCGAGCCGCCAAGGATGACGGCGGTGGTGCGGTGGGTGTCGTGTCATCCCCGTATGGCCCGGTCGGAGACAACCACCCTTGGGCAGTGAGGGCAAGCGAAGGGCGTGCTTGCCCTCACTGCCCAAGCGCGGTTCGCTGGCGCGCGGGCCATACGGGGATGACACGACGCGGCAGGTGGATTGTGCGCTGCGCGCACTGGTGGGTGCGGTGGCGGTGTGGGGGGTTCTTCTTTGTTGTGCGAAAGGCCCCCGAAGCGGGAGGCTTCGGGGGCCTTTCGGGTGTTGCTTGCGGTCAGAGCACCGTGTGGGTGCCGCCAGCCGCCGCGATCTTCTCGACGGCGCTGCCCGAGAACTTGTTGGCGACGACGTCCAGCTTGACGCCGTTCAGGTCGCCGTTGCCGAGGACCTTCACCAGCTCGTTCTTGCGCACCAGGCCCGCGTGGATCAGTGCGTCCACGTCGACCCGGCCACCGTCCGGGAACACCCGGGCCAGGTCGCCGACGTTCACGACCTGGTACTCGGTGCGGAACGGGTTGCGGAAGCCCTTGAGCTTCGGCAGGCGCATGTGCAGCGGCATCTGGCCACCTTCGAAGCGCGGGGAGACGTTCTTCCGCGCGCCGGTGCCCTTCGTGCCTCGACCGGCCGTCTTGCCCTTGGAGCCCTCACCGCGACCGACACGGGTCTTCGCGGTCTTGGCGCCGGGGGCCGGACGCAGGTCATGGATCTTGATGGTCACGACTGGACCTCCTCGACGACCACCAGGTGGCGCACGGCGTGGATCAGGCCGCGCACCTGCGGCGTGTCCTCACGGACCACCGACTGGCGGATCTTGCGCAACCCCAGAGTCCGCAGGGACTCGCGGTGGTTGTGCTTGGTACCGATGCTGCTCTTCACCTGGGTGACCTTGACCTGGGCCATGGATCACACCGCCCCTGCGCGAGCGCGGAGCATACCGGCGGGAGCGACGTCCTCCAGGGGGAGACCGCGGCGGGCCGCGACTTCCTCCGGACGCTGGAGACCCTTCAGGGCCGCCACGGTGGCGTGCACGATGTTGATCGCGTTGTCGGAGCCCAGCGACTTGCTCAGCACGTCGTGGACACCGGCGCACTCGAGCACCGCGCGGACCGCGCCACCGGCGATGACGCCGGTACCGGCCGAGGCCGGGCGGAGCAGGACGACGCCCGCCGCCTTCTCGCCCTGGACCGGGTGGGGGATCGTGCCCGCGATGCGGGGGACGCGGAAGAAGTTCTTCTTCGCCTCCTCCACACCCTTGGCGATCGCGGCCGGAACTTCCTTGGCCTTGCCGTAGCCGACACCGACCATGCCGTCGCCGTCGCCGACCACGACCAGAGCGGTGAAGCTGAAGCGACGACCACCCTTCACGACCTTGGAGACGCGGTTGATCGCAACCACGCGCTCCAGGTGCGGGGTCTTCTCCTGGGCCGCGCCGCCGCGGCCGCCGTCACGACGGTCGCGACGCTCTCCGCGCTCGCCCCCGCCGCCTTCGCGACGCGTGCGTCCTGGCATCAGGCGTCCCTCTCAATTCGGATGTTGTGCATTGTCAGAACTCCAGCCCTGCCTCGCGGGCGGCGTCGGCCAGGGCGGCGATCCGGCCGTGGTACCCGTTACCACCGCGGTCGAAGACGACCTTGGTGATGCCGGCGTCCTTGGCACGGGCCGCGGCGAGCTGGCCCACCTTCGCGGCGCGGGCCTTCTTGTCGCCCTCCACCGCGCGGACGTCCGCCTCGACCGAGGAGGCGGCCGCCAGGGTGTGGCCGGCGAGGTCGTCGATGATCTGCACGGTGATGTGCTTCGACGACCGGTGCACGACCAGGCGCGGACGCTCGGCGGTGCCGCTGACCTTCTTGCGCAGGCGGAAGTGACGGCGGGTCTTGGCGATGCGGCGGGTGGTCGAGATGTCCTTGCCCACCGGCTTGCGCCGAGAAGAGGACGGCACGGTTGCAGTCTCGCTCATGTCACTTACCCGTCTTTCCGACCTTGCGGCGGATCTTCTCGCCTGCGTAACGCACACCCTTGCCCTTGTACGGGTCGGGCTTGCGCAGCTTGCGGATGTTCGCGGCGACCTCGCCCACGAGCTGCTTGTCGATGCCCGACACGGAGAACCGGGTCGGGGTCTCCACCGCGAAGGTGATGCCCGCGGGGGCCTCGACCTTCACCGGGTGGCTGTAGCCGAGCGCGAACTCCAGGTCGGAGCCCTTCAGCGCGACGCGGTAGCCGACCCCGTGGATTTCCATCTTCTTCTCGTAGCCCTGGGTCACGCCGATGACCATGTTCTGCACCAGGGTGCGGGACAGGCCGTGGAGCGAACGGCTGCGACGCTCGTCGTTGGGACGCTTCACCTCGAGGGTGCCGTCCTCGACCTTCTCGATGATGATCGGCTCAGCGATGGTCAGCGAGAGGGTGCCCTTGGGCCCCTTCACGTTGACGTCCTGGCCCGCGATGTTCACGTCGACCCCGGAAGGGACGGTGATCGGCAGCTTTCCGATGCGCGACATACCTAATCCCCCTTCCTCACCAGACGTAGGCGAGGACTTCTCCGCCCACGCCCTGCTTGTTGGCCTGACGGTCGGTCAGCAGACCGCCAGAGGTCGAGATGATCGCCACGCCCAGGCCACCGAGGACCTTCGGCAGGTTGGTCGACTTCGCGTACACCCGGAGACCGGGCTTGGACACGCGACGCAGACCGGCGATGCTGCGCTCCCGGTTCGGGCCGTACTTCAGCTCGACCACCAGGTTCTTCGCAACGTCGCCCTGCTCATCGCGGTAGCTCGCGATGTAGCCCTCGCGCTTGAGGATCTCGGCGATGTTGGCCTTCAACTTCGAGTGCGGCATCACGACCTTGTCGTGGTAAGCCGAGTTCGCGTTCCGCAGACGCGTCAACATGTCTGCGATCGGGTCGGTCATCGTCATGGTGACCTGGTCAACCTTTCTCGCTGCGGTTCCCCAGTCAGGGTCCGAGCCGGCCTTGCGGCCGGCTGGTCGTGAGCGGGCCTACAGCGAAGTGGAGTTCAGAAAAGAGGTGTGCCGCCGGGCTGGTGCTACCAGCTCGACTTGCTCACACCGGGGAGCTCGCCGCGGTGGGCCATCTCGCGCAGGCAGATCCGGCACAGGCCGAACTTGCGGAACACCGAGTGCGGACGACCGCAACGCTGGCAGCGGGTGTAACCCCGCACCTTGAACTTCGGCTTGGCCGCGGCCTTGTTGACCAGCGCCTTCTTGGCCATTCTCAGTTCTCCTTGAACGGGAAGCCCAGGAGCTTCAGCAGCGCCCGGCCCTCGTCGTCGTTGGTCGCGGTCGTCACCACGGTGATGTCCATACCACGGGGACGGTCGATCGCGTCCGGGTCGATCTCGTGGAACATCGACTGCTCGTTGAGACCGAACGTGTAGTTGCCGTTGCCGTCGAACTGCTTCGGCGACAGGCCGCGGAAGTCACGGATACGCGGCAGCGCGATGGTCAGCAGCCGGTCCAGGAACTCCCACATGCGGTCGCCGCGCAGCGTGACGCGCGCGCCGATCGGCATGCCCTCGCGGAGCTTGAACTGCGCGATGGACTTGCGAGCCTTGCGGACCTCGGGACGCTGGCCGGTGATGATCGACAGGTCCTTGACGGCACCCTCGATCAGCTTGCCGTCGCGGGCGGCGTCGCCGACACCCATGTTGACGACGACCTTCACCACGCCGGGCGTCTGCATGACGTTGGCGTACTCGAACTGCTTGCGCAGCTCCGCGGCGATCTCCTCGCGGTAGCGCGTCTTCAGCCGAGGCGTGATCTTCTCAACCGTGGTCATCAGATGTCCTTCCCGTTACGACGGGAAACGCGGACTCGCTTGCCCTCGTCGTTCGTCCGGTAGCCCACGCGGGTCGGCTTGCCGTCGGAGTCGACCACCATCACGTTGGACACGTGGATGGAGGCCTCCTGGGTCACGATGCCACCCGACTGCGCACCGCGCTGGGTCTGCGTGATCCGGGTGTGCTTCTTGATCCGGTTGACGCCCTCGACCAGGACGCGGTCGGTGGCGGGGTAGGCCTGGATGACCTTGCCGCGCGCACCCTTGTCCTTACCGGCGATGACGACGACCGTGTCGCCCTTCTTCACCTTCATGGTCAGAGCACCTCCGGGGCCAACGAGATGATCTTCATGAACTTCTTGTCGCGCAGCTCGCGGCCCACCGGGCCGAAGATGCGCGTGCCGCGCGGCTCGTTGTCGTTCTTGATGAGCACCGCGGCGTTCTCGTCGAACCGGATGTAAGAGCCGTCGGGACGGCGCTTCTCCTTGACGGTGCGGACGATGACGGCCTTGACCACATCGCCCTTCTTCACGTTCGCACCGGGGATGGCCTGCTTCACCGTGGCGACGATGATGTCCCCGATACCCGCGTAGCGGCGGCCCGAGCCACCGAGAACACGGATGCAGAGGATCTCCTTCGCACCGGTGTTGTCGGCGACGCGCAGCCGCGACTCCTGCTGGATCACTTACCTACTCCTTGACCATTCCTGGCCCGTCAGATTTCCGACCTGGCGGGCTCGGTCGCTTGGGTTTTACTTGGCCTTCTCGAGGATCTCGACGAGGCGCCAGCGCTTGGTGGCCGACAGCGGCCGGGTCTCCATGAGCAGGACGCGGTCGCCGACGCCGGCGGTGTTCTGCTCGTCGTGCGCCTTCACCTTGGTGGTGGAGCGCAGGACCTTGGCGTACCGGCGGTGCTTCTTCCGGTCCTCCAGCGCGACGACGATCGTCTTGTCCATCTTGTCGGACACGACGTAGCCCTCGCGGACCTTGCGGTCGTTGCGAGTCTGGGTCTCAGTCACTTCAGCGTTCTCGCTCATGCGGCACCTTCACCAGTGGAAACAGCGTCGGGAGAGGTCGACAGACCCAGCTCCCGCTCCCGCATCACGGTGTAGATCCGGGCGATCTCGTGCCGGACCGTGCGGAGCCGGCGGTTGTTGTCCAGCTGCCCGGTGGCCATCTGGAAGCGGAGGTTGAACAGCTCCTCCTTCGCCTCCCTCAGGCGCAGCACGAGCTCTTCCTCGGTGAGCTCACGCACCTCGGAGGCGGTAGTACCCGCTGCCATCAGAACTCACCACCCTCACGCGTAACGATGCGGCACTTCATCGGGAGCTTGTGGATCGCGCGGCGAAGGGCCTCGCGAGCCACCGTCTCGTTCGGGAAGCTCATCTCGAAGAGCACCCGACCCGGCTTGACGTTGGCGACCCACCACTCCGGCGAACCCTTGCCGGAACCCATGCGGGTCTCGGCCGGCTTCTTGGTCAGCGGGCGGTCCGGGAAGATGTTGATCCAGACCTTGCCACCGCGGCGGATGTGCCGCGTGATCGCGATACGAGCCGACTCGATCTGCCGGTTGGTCACGTAAGCCGGCTCCAGGGCCTGGATGCCGAACTCACCGAAGGTGACCCTCGTGCCGCCCTTGGCAGCACCGGACCGACCGGGGTGGTGCTGCTTGCGGTGCTTAACCCTGCGCGGGATGAGCACGACTCAGCCCTCCGTCTTCTCTTCGGTCGCGACCGGAGCGTCCGTGGCCTCGGCCGCTGCGCGGCCGGCCTCGGTGCTCGTCGCCGTGGTGCCGCTGGCGCCCGAACGACGCGCCCGGTTCGGGCGGTCGCCGCGGTCGCGCCGCGGGGCCCGCTCGGCCGAGGGCGCGGCGTCGCGCTCGCGCTTGGCGTTGATGCCGCCGACCACGTCACCCTTGTAGATCCACACCTTCACGCCGATCCGGCCGAACGTGGTGCGGGCCTCGAAGAAGCCGTAGTCGATGTCGGCGCGAAGCGTGTGCAGCGGCACGCGGCCGTCGCGGTAGTGCTCCGAACGGGACATCTCGGCGCCGCCCAGGCGGCCACCGCACTGCACGCGGATGCCCTTCACCTGCGGCGAGCGCATGGCCGACTGGATGGCCTTGCGCATCGCACGGCGGAACGCCACGCGGTTGGACAGCTGCTCCGCCACGCCCTGCGCGACGAGCTGCGCGTCCGACTCGGGGCTCTTCACCTCGAGGATGTTGAGCTGCACCTGCTTCTTGGTGAGCTTCTCCAGCTCACCGCGGATGCGGTCGGCCTCCGCGCCGCGACGGCCGATGACGATGCCCGGCCGGGCGGTGTGGATGTCGACGCGAACCCGGTCGCGGGTCCGCTCGATCTCCACCTTGGAGATGCCGGCCCGCTCCATGCCCTTCGAGAGCAGCTTGCGGATCTTGACATCCTCGGCCACGTACTCGGCGTACTGCTTGTCGGCGTACCAGCGGGACTTCCAGTCGGTGGTGATCCCGAGTCGGAAGCCGTGTGGGTTGATCTTCTGGCCCACTACCGAGCCCCCTTCCTGGAGTCTGCGCCGGCCTTCGCGCTGGTCTTCTTGGGACGGCTCTCCACCTCGACGGTGATGTGGCTCGTCCGCTTGCGGATCCGGTACGCACGGCCCTGTGCCCGGGGGCGGAACCGCTTGAGGGTCGGACCCTCGTCCACGTAGACCTTCGACACCCACAGGGTGTCGGGGTCCAGGGACAGGTTGTTCTCGGCGTTGGCCACGGCGCTCGCGAGCACCTTGCGGACCGGCTCACTTGCCGCCTGAGGCGCGAACTGGAGCACGGCCAAGGCTTCGCTGGCGCTACGGCCCCTGATGAGCTCGACGACGCGGCGCACCTTCATCGGCGTGTCGCGGACGTAGCGAGCCCGAGCCACGGCGCGCGGGAACTCCGGCGCTTCGGCTTCGTTACGGGCGTTCATCGCTGCTTCCCCTTGCTCTTCCTCTAGTTCGTCGCCCTAGCGGCGGCGCGACTTCCGGTCGTCCTTGATGTGGCCCTTGAACGTGCGGGTCGGCGCGAACTCGCCGAGCTTGTGCCCGACCATCGCCTCCGTCACGAACACCGGCACGTGCTTGCGGCCGTCGTGCACCGCGATCGTGTGGCCCAGCATGTCGGGGATGATCGTCGACCGGCGGGACCAGGTCTTGATCACGGTCTTCTTGCCCGACTCGTTGAGCACGTCCACCTTCTTGAGCAGGTGGTCGTCCACGAAGGGGCCCTTCTTAAGGCTCCGAGGCATCCTTCACTCCCTCCCTGCTCAGCGCTTCTTACCGGTGCGACGACGCCGGACGATGAGCTTGTCGCTTGGCTTCTTGCGGCGGCGAGTACGGCCTTCCGGCTTACCTGCCGGGTTCACCGGGTGGCGACCACCGGAGGTCTTGCCCTCACCACCACCGTGCGGGTGGTCGACCGGGTTCATGGCCACACCGCGGACGGTGGGCTTGCGGCCCTTCCAGCGCATCCGGCCGGCCTTGCCCCAGTTGATGTTCTGGTGCTCGGCGTTGCCGACCTCGCCGACCGTGGCGCGGCAGCGCACGTCCACGTTGCGGATCTCGCCCGAGGGCATCCGCAGCTGGGCGTACGGGCCGTCCTTGGCCACGAGCTGCACGCTGGCGCCGGCCGACCGCGCGATCTTCGCGCCGCCGCCGGGGCGGAGCTCGATCGCGTGGATCACCGTGCCGACCGGGATGTTGCGCAGCGGCAGGTTGTTGCCCGGCTTGATGTCGGCCTTGGGGCCGTTCTCGATCCGGTCACCCTGCTGGAGCTTGGCCGGGGCGATGATGTAGCGCTTCTCGCCGTCGACGTAGTGCAGCAGCGCGATGCGGGCGGTCCGGTTGGGGTCGTACTCGATGTGAGCGACCTTGGCCGGGATGCCGTCCTTGTCCGTGCGGCGGAAGTCGATCAGGCGGTAGGCCCGCTTGTGGCCGCCACCCTTGTGCCGCGTCGTGATCTTGCCCGACGCGTTGCGGCCACCACGGCCGTGCAGCGGGCGGACCAGCGACTTCTCCGGCGTCGTCCGAGTGATCTCGGCGAAGTCGGAGACGCTCGCACCGCGACGACCGGGGGTCGTCGGCTTGTACTTGCGAATGCCCATCTCTACGCAGTCCTCGTCGTCATCAGGCGGCCGGGCCGCCGAAGATCTCGATCGGCTTGCTCTCGGCGGACAGCGTCACGATGGCGCGCTTGGTGTCCTTGCGCTTGCCGAAGCCCGTCCGGGTGCGCTTGCGCTTGCCCTGGCGGTTGATCGTGTTGACGCTGACGACCTTGACGCCGAAGACCTTCTCCACGGCAATCTTGATCTGGGTCTTGTTCGAGCCGGGGGCCACCACGAAGGTGTACTTGTTCTCCTCCAGGAGCCCGTAGGACTTCTCGGAGATGACCGGCGCGAGCAGGATGTCCCTGTGGTCGGGGATCACTTCTCGTCCTCCACTTCGGACGAACCGGCGACCGCCTCGGCCGAGCCCTTGCCCTGCTGGGCCTTGCTCGCCAGGAACACGTCCAGAGCGTCCTTGGTGAACACCACGTCGTCGTTGACGAGCACGTCGTAGGTGTTCAGCTGGTCCGGGGCGATGATGTGCACGTGCGTGAGGTTGCGCAGGCTGACCCACGACACTTCCTCGGTGCGCAGCAGCACGACCAGCACCCGACGGGCCTCGGTCACCGACTCCAGGACCTTGCGGGCGGTCTTCGTCGACGGGGTGTCACCCGAGACGAAGCCGCTCACCACGTGGACCTGGCCGGCGCGCGCCCGGTCGGAGAGGGCACCGCGCAGGGCGGCGGCCTTCATCTTCTTGGGGGTGCGCTGGCTGTAGTCGCGCGGCTGGGGGCCGTGCACGACGCCACCACCGGCGAACTGGGGCGCGCGGGTCGAACCCTGGCGGGCCCGGCCGGTGCCCTTCTGCCGATACGGCTTCTTGCCACCGCCGGACACCTCGCCGCGGGTCTTCGTGGAGTGCGTGCCCTGGCGGGCCGCGGCCAACTGGGCCACGACGACCTGGTGCAGCAGGGCCACGTTCGCCTGCGCGTCGAAGACGGACGGGGGCAGCTCGACGTTGCCGTCGGTCTTGCCGTCCGGGGTGCGGACCTCAACGGACGTCATGATCAGGCACCACCCTTCGCAGCGGTCTTGACGAACACGGTGCCGCCCTTGGGACCGGGCACCGCGCCCTTGATGAGCAGCAGGCCCGACTCGACGTCGACCCGGTGCACCTTCAAGTTCTGGGTGGTCACGCGCACGTGGCCCATGCGGCCCGCCATGCGCAGGCCCTTGAACACGCGGCCGGGCGTGGCGCAGCCACCGATGGAGCCGGGCGAGCGGTGCTTGCGCTGCGTGCCGTGGCTCGCGCCCAGGCCGTGGAAGCCGTGCCGCTTCATGACACCAGCGGTGCCCTTGCCCTTGCTCGTGCCGACCACGTCGACCACCACGCCGGCCTCGAAGACCTCGGCGGTGATTTCCTGGCCGACCTGGTACTCGGACGCGTCCGTGGTGCGCAGCTCCGCCAACTGCCGGCGGGGCGTGACGCCCGCCTTGGCGTAGTGGCCCGCGACGGGCTTCTTGACCTTGCGCGGGTCGATCGCGCCGAAGGCCAACTGCACGGCCGAGTAGCCGTCGTTCTCCTGGGTCCGGATCTGGGTGACCACGTTCGGCTCTGCCTTGACGACGGTGACCGGCACGATCCGGTTGTTCTCGTCGAAGACCTGAGTCATTCCGAGCTTGGTGCCCAGGAGGCCCTTAACCTGCCTGTCAGACATTGGTCTCGTTACTCTCCGCGTCCAACGCTTACTGGATGTTGACGTCGACGCTCGCCGGCAGGTCGATGCGCATGAGCGCGTCCACCGTCTTCGGCGTCGGGTCGAGGATGTCGATCAGACGCTTGTGCGTGCGCATCTCGAAGTGCTCGCGCGAGTCCTTGTACTTGTGCGGCGAGCGGATGACGCAGTAGACGTTCTTCTCAGTGGGCAGCGGCACAGGCCCGACGACCCGAGCGCCGGTGCGCGTCACGGTCTCGACGATCTTGCGCGCAGACGCGTCGATCGCCTCGTGGTCGTAGGCCTTGAGCCGGATGCGGATCTTCTGTCCCGCCATGATGGCTTGCCGTTCCTCTGCTTCTCGATACCGCTGCGGTGCGGGCAACCGGAATGAGGCCGCGAAGCCTCCGGCGCGTACCGCCCCCTATTCAGGACTGACACCTCAGCGGTGTCACGGTGCCCGGTCCACGCGGTCGGGCGTGTCGCGCCCTTGGCCACAGACCGGTCCCACTGATGAAACCTTGTGGGATTTGTCGTGCTGTTCGATCCCCTCGTGACGGAGCGGCCGGGTTCCGATGGAACCGGCCGCCCCGTGACGAGCAACCCGTCAATGGTCGCACACCGGGGTGCGCAGACCAAATCGGGGGTCGAGAAACTAGAGCGAGGTCACTTGAGGATCTTGGTGACCGAGCCCGCGCCGACCGTGCGGCCACCCTCGCGGATGGCGAACCGCAGGCCCTCGTCCATGGCGATCGGCTGGATCAGCTTCACGGCCATGGTCGTGGTGTCGCCCGGCATGACCATCTCGGTGCCCTCGGGGAGGGTCACGACGCCGGTCACGTCGGTGGTGCGGAAGTAGAACTGCGGGCGGTAGTTGTTGAAGAACGGCGTGTGGCGGCCGCCCTCGTCCTTCGACAGGATGTAGACCTGCGCGTCGAACTCGGTGTGCGGGGTCGTGGTGCCCGGCTTCACGATGACCATGCCGCGCTCCACCTCCTCGCGCTTCACGCCACGCAGCAGCAGGGCGGCGTTGTCGCCGGCCTGGCCCTCGTCGAGGAACTTCTTGAACATCTCGATCGAGGTGACCGTGGTCTTCTTCGAGGTCTCCTTGATGCCGACGATCTCGACCTCTTCGTTGACCTTGACGATGCCGCGCTCGATACGACCGGTGACCACGGTGCCGCGGCCGGTGATCGTGAACACGTCCTCGACCGGCATCAGGAACGGCCGGTCGACCTCGCGCTCGGGCTCCGGGATGTTCTCGTCCACGGCGGCCATCAGGCCGAGGAGCGCCTTGCCCCACTCGGCGTCGCCCTCGAGCGCCTTCAGCGCCGAGACGCGCACGACCGGCAGGTCGTCGCCCGGGAACTCGTACTCGGAGAGCAGCTCGCGGACCTCGAGCTCGACGAGCTCCAGGATCTCCTCGTCGTCCACCATGTCGGCCTTGTTCAGGGCCACCACGATGTAGGGCACGCCGACCTGGCGGGCCAGGAGCACGTGCTCCTTGGTCTGCGGCATCGGGCCGTCGGTCGCCGCGACCACCAGGATGGCGCCGTCCATCTGCGCCGCACCGGTGATCATGTTCTTGATGTAGTCGGCGTGACCGGGGCAGTCGACGTGCGCGTAGTGCCGGTTCGCGGTCTGGTACTCGATGTGCGCGATCGAGATCGTGATACCGCGCTGCTTCTCCTCCGGCGCCTTGTCGATCTGGTCGAACGGCGTGAAGGGGTTCAGGTCCGGGAACTCGTCGTGCAGGACCTTGGAGATCGCTGCGGTCAGCGTCGTCTTGCCATGGTCGATGTGACCGATGGTGCCGATGTTGACGTGCGGCTTCGTCCGCTCGAACTTCGCCTTCGCCACTGGATTGTCCTCCTGGACTTCTATTGCTTAGCCCGACGGGTGAGTTGCCACCCGCCGGGCGTCACGTCAAGGGTTGTGCGGACCCCAGGGACGAGACCCCGGAGAGCCCGCGTGGTGCTGCGGTGCTCCGGTTGGGGTTACTCGCCCGTCGCCTTCGCGATGATCTCCTTGGCGACGTTCGCGGGAACCTCGGCGTAGGAGTCAAAGGTCATCGAGTAGTTCGCGCGACCCTGGGTCCTGGACCGCAGGTCGCCGACATACCCGAACATCTCCGACAGCGGGACCAGTGCCTTCACGACACGGGCACCGCTGCGCTCCTCCATGGCCTGGATCTGGCCACGGCGGGAGTTCAGGTCGCCGATCACGTCGCCCATGTAGTCCTCGGGCGTGGTGACCTCGACGGCCATCAGCGGTTCGAGGATCGCCGGGCTCGCCTGGCGGGCGGCCTCCTTGAGCGCCATGGAACCGGCGATCTTGAAGGCCATTTCCGACGAGTCGACCTCGTGGTAGGCGCCGTCGAGCAGCGTCAGCTTCACGCCCACCAGCGGGTAGCCGGCCAGCACGCCGTACTGCATGGCGTCCTGCGCGCCCGCGTCGACCGACGGGATGTACTCCCGCGGGATGCGGCCACCGGTGACCCCGTTGACGAACTCGTAGAGGGCGCCGTCTTCCTTCTTCTCCAGCGGCTCCAGGTCGATCAGGACCTTGGCGAACTGGCCGGAACCACCGGTCTGCTTCTTGTGCGTGTAGGAGTACTTCTCCACCTTGCGGCGGATCGTCTCCCGGTACGCGACCTGGGGCTTGCCGATGTTCGCCTCGACCTTGAACTCGCGGCGCATGCGGTCCACCAGGATGTCCAGGTGGAGCTCGCCCATGCCGGCGATGATGGTCTGGCCCGTCTCCTGGTCGAGGTTGACCCGGAACGTCGGGTCCTCCTCGGCCAGCTTCTGGATCGCGGTGCCCAGCTTCTCCTGGTCCGCCTTGGTCTTCGGCTCGATCGCCACCTGGATGACCGGCTCCGGGAACGTCATCGACTCCAGCACGATGGGGTGCTGGGGGTCGCAGAGCGTCTCACCGGTGGTCGTGTCCTTCAGGCCGATCACGGCGTAGATGTGGCCCGCGATGGCCTCGTCGACCGGGTTCTCCTTGTTGGCGTGCATCTGGAAGATCTTCCCGATGCGCTCCTTGCGGTCCTTGGTCGAGTTGATGACCTGGGAGCTCGCCGCGACCCGACCCGAGTACACCCGGATGTAGGTCAGCTTGCCGAAGAACGGGTGCGACGCGATCTTGAACGCCAGGGCCGCGAACGGCTCCTCGACGGAGGGCTTGCGGAAGGCCGGCGTCTCGCCGTCCTGCAGCGTGCCCTCGACCGGCGGGAGGTCGAGCGGGGCCGGCAGGTAGTCGATGACCGCGTCGAGCATGGGCTGGACGCCCTTGTTCTTGAACGCGGAACCGCACAGCACCGGGTAGGCGCTGCGGTTCTTCACGATCGCGCGGATGCCGGTCTTGATCTGCTCCGTGGTCAGCTCTTCGCCGCCCAGGTAGAGCTCCATCAGGGCGTCGTCGGTCTCCGCGACGGCCTCGACCAGCTGCTCGCGGAACTCCTGCGCCTTGTCGACGAGGTCGGCCGGGATGTCCTCGACCGTGTAGTCCTCACCCTTCTGGACCTCACCGCGCCAGGTCAGCGCGCGCATCTCGACCAGGTCGACCACGCCGATGAAGTCGCTCTCCGCTCCGATCGGGATCTGGATCGGCAGCGGCTTCGCGCCCAGGCGCTCCTGGATGGTGCGCACGGTGAAGTAGAAGTCGGCGCCCAGCTTGTCCATCTTGTTGACGAAGCAGATGCGCGGGACGTCGTACTTGGTGGCCTGCCGCCAGACCTGCTCGGACTGCGGCTCGACACCTTCCTTGCCGTCGAACACCGCGACCGCGCCGTCGAGCACGCGGAGGTTGCGCTCCACCTCGACGGTGAAGTCCACGTGACCGGGCGTGTCGATGATGTTGATCTGGTGGTTCTTCCAGAAGCAGGTCGTCGCGGCCGACGTGATCGTGATGCCGCGCTCCTGCTCCTGCTCCATCCAGTCCATCACGGCCGCGCCGTCGTGGACCTCGCCGATCTTGTAGCTGATCCCGGTGTAGAACAGGATCCGCTCGGTCGTCGTGGTCTTGCCCGCGTCGATGTGGGCCATGATCCCGATGTTGCGGACCTTGGCCAGGTCGGTGAGCACATCCTGTGCCACGGGTGTTTCCCCTGTCTTGAGCTCGCAGGCTCACTAGGGCCGGGAGAGCCCGGCGGGCGGTTCGCAAGTGGATCTTCCGGACGCCCGCCGGGCGTCACATCACCAGCGGTAGTGGGCGAAGGCCTTGTTCGACTCGGCCATCTTGTGGGTGTCCTCGCGGCGCTTGACGCTCGCGCCCAGGCCGTTGCTCGCGTCGAGCAGCTCGTTCATCAGGCGCTCGACCATGGTCTTCTCGCGGCGCTGCCGGGAGTAGGTGATCAGCCAGCGCAGCGCCAGCGTGGTCGAGCGACCGGGCTTGACCTCGATCGGCACCTGGTAGGTCGCACCACCGACGCGGCGGCTCTTGACCTCCAGGGCGGGCTTGACGTTGTCGAGCGCGCGCTTGAGCGTCACCACGGGGTCGGTGCCGTTCTTGTCGCGGGCGCCTTCGAGGGCGCGGTACACGATCCGCTCGGCCACGGAGCGCTTGCCGTCGACCAGCACCTTGTTGATGAGCTGCGTCACCAGCGGAGAGCTGTAGACCGGGTCGGTGATCAACGGCCGCTTCGGGGCCGGTCCCTTGCGGGGCATCAGCTCTTCTCCTTCTTCGCGCCGTAACGGCTACGGGCCTGCTTGCGGTTCTTCACGCCCTGCGTGTCGAGGGAACCGCGGATGATCTTGTACCGGACGCCGGGGAGGTCCTTCACACGACCGCCGCGCACGAGCACCATCGAGTGCTCCTGGAGGTTGTGACCCTCACCCGGGATGTAGGCCGTGACCTCGATGCCGCTGGTCAGCTTCACGCGAGCGACCTTGCGGAGCGCCGAGTTGGGCTTCTTGGGCGTGGTCGTGTAGACGCGGGTGCACACACCGCGCCGCTGCGGGCTGCCCTTGAGCGCCGCGGTCTTCTGCTTCGCGACCTTGTCCTGCCGGCCCTTTCGGACCAACTGCTGGATCGTTGGCATTCGCCGACTGCTTCTTCCGTTCGAGTGCCCGCCGCCTTGCCGACGTCGAGCACTGGTTACCTGGTCCCTCTCTGCACCCGAGGTCGGGCGTGTCGCGCCCGTAGACCTCAGGTCCGCAGGCAACATCCCAGGATGCCCCTACGAGTGGAGGTCACCGCGGCCGGCTGTCCAGCACCACTGGCGCGTAGGCACGCGGAGCGGCCCGACATGGGTCGGGCACGAGTACCAAAGATACCCCGGCCGGTTCCCACTGGTCAAAACGGGGGGTCGCACGACCCGACCGGACCCGCGCGGGTACCCGGCGGTTCACCTGCCGTTTCCTTCCAACACCGTCGACCTGCGCGGAATTCCCCGCCGGGGACCACCTCCGGCCCGGTTCCGGGCGGCGGTCACACTGGTGCGCGTGGACCCCGTCACGCCCGGCCCCGACCCGCTGCGCCGCCGCAAGGTGGCGACCGTCCTGGTGATCGCCTCGGTGGTGGTGCTGGTCCTCGGCGCGGGCGTGGTGTTCGTGCTCGGCCGGACGTCGAACCCGGCGGCGGGCGACTGCGTGGTCACCTCCGGCGGACCGTCGAACGCGATGGCGGTGCGGAAGATCGACTGCGGCGCGCCCGAGGCGACCTACCGGGTGTCGTCCGGCCCGTGCCCGGAGGGCGACCACCTGACCGCCGGGGACCTCTGCCTGGCGCTGGACGTGGCGCCCGGCGACTGCCTCAAACCCGTTGAGTACCAGGGTGTTTCGGCGTTCCACAGGTGGCCGTGCGACCAGGCCGACGTGCGGCGGGTGACCCGGGTCGCCGACACGGCCGACCGCGGCGGCTGCGACGGCGGGCCGGCCCACGTCTACGCCACTCCCCCGCGAACCGTGTGCCTCGACCGGTGAGCCGTGCACGCGATTGGACCCGCGAGCCGCGCGTGTGTGGACGGGTGAGCCGCGCGTGAACGGACGGGCCATTTGTGCGCACGCTTGGACCTGCGGGCCGCGCGTGCATGTCGGACCGGCGAGCCGGGCGTGCTGGGGCAGGTGAGCCGTGCGCGTACTGGGCCGGTGGGGCGGGAGCACACTGATCGGGTGAACTCGGATCTCGTCGCGGGCATGGCCGCGCTGGTCGCGGCGGACGTACCGGCCGAAGTGCTCGCGGTGCGCGGGGACGTCGTGGTGGTGCGGGTGGGCGACGTGGTGCTGAAGGCCCACGAGCGCGGCACCGACCGCGCGGTGCTCGCCGCCCGGCTCCGGGTTGCCGGCGACCCACGTCTGGGTGAACTCCTGCTGGCACCCGCCGGTCCGCCGGCGGAGGTGCTGGGGCGGGTGGTCACGGCGTGGCCGCTGGGCGTTCCGGTGCCGCAGGACGTCGACGCGCTGCCGCTGGAGGCCGCCGGGCGGCTGCTGGCCGACCTGCACCGGTTCGGGCGGGCGGACTTCGCCGGGCCGGTACCGCCCGCCGGCGCGCGCCCCCGGATGGAGCGGGCGGTGCACGACCTGCCGGCCGGTCCCCGGTCGGCGGTGGTGCGGCAGGCGTTCGACACGCTCGTGCCGGTGCTCGGGGACGCCGACGGCGACACCCTCATCCACGGCGACTGGCACCTCGGCCAGCTGGTCGAGCACGGCGGCTGGCGGCTGATCGACGTGGACGATCTGGGGCTGGGCGACCCGGCGTGGGACCTGGCCCGGCCCGCCGCGCTGTTCGCCGCCGGCGTGCTGGACCCGGAGTCGTGGAGCCGCCTGCTGGACGCCTACCTCGACGCCGGCGGGACGGCCGTCGAGCGCGCCGACCCGTGGGCCCGGCTGGAGGTGCCGGCGCGGGCGCTGGTGGTGCAGATGGCAGCGCGTGCGCTCTCGGCTGCGGAGCGCGACGACAAACCGCTCACCGAGGCACAAGAGGCACTGCTCGACGCCTGTGCTCGGATCGTGTCGGAACACGAACCCATTCCGCGCGGCTAATATCGCGCGTATCGCACCGAGAGCAGGAGGCTCACACGATGCAGTGTCCCAAGTGTCATGCGAACATGCGCACCTTCGACCGCATGGGTGTACACATCGAGCAGTGCGACGGCTGCCGCGGCGTCTTCCTGGACTACGGCGAGCTGGAGGCCATCACCCGGTTGGAGACCCAGATGGCCGCGCCGCCGCCCCCGCCGCCCGTCGCGCCGGCTCCCGCCCAGGTGCACTACGTGCAGCCGGTGCAGCAGCCGGGCTGGGGCGCGCAGCCGCACTACGGCCACGGTTACGGCCACCGCAAGCACCGCGGTCTCGGCGGGCTGTTCTTCTCGTCCTGAGCCGGCCCGCGATCTGATCCGGTCCGCGCTGTGCGTCGGTCCGTGATTTGAGTCGGTCGTCGAGCCGGTCCCGGCAGGGCCGGGCCCGGTTTCGCCGACCCCGCCGCGGCCGCCGTGGTGCGGTCCCGGCGCGCCGACTGTTGCGACTACCGAAAAACTGGGTGATACTCGGTAGTGACTGAGGGAGGTCGCCATGTCGGTCGCGACGGAGGCCGCGCTGATCCGGGATCTCTTCGACCAGATCGAGGAGATCGAGGAGGTCGCCTCCAGCCTGTCGGAGGACGACGAACGGCGGCACAAGCTCGACGGCGTGGTGGCGCGCGCGCTGCGCAAAGCCCCGCCGGTCCGGCCCGTGGTGGCCGGTGAACTGCTCGACCTGACCGAGAAGACGGTCAAGGCGTGGGCCCGGGAAGGCGTGCTGGCGATCCACAGCCGGGAACCCAGGATGCTCCTGGACACCGTGCGGCTGCACGAGGTGCTGCACCTGGTGGCGGAGCTGCGCCGGGCCGGCCGCACCCGCGGCCTGCTGGACGAGGTGCACCGCCGGTTGAGCGACCGGGCCCTGCTCGACCGCGAGGACCTGGCGACGAGCCTGGCGCAGTTGCGCCGGGGCGAAGGACGGGTAGTCCGCTCAGCTTGATCACCGTCGTGGAGACGCCGCTGGCCGGCGTCCAGTCCGCCCACCTGCGCGGCCCCGCCCGCCAGGCGTACGACCGCTTCCTGGACGAACTCGCGCACAGCGGCTGCGCCGCGCTCGGCTACCGGGTGACCGGGCCGGAGCCGCTGCCCCGCCTGTGCGTGAAGCACCTGCGCGGCACGGACCGGGTGATCGTGGCGTTCCCGGACCCGGCGACGGCCTGGGTGCTGCTGGTCGGCACGCACGAGGACGACCCGGGCCGCAACCTGTACGACGCGCTGTACGAGCTGGCGGGCGTCCGGCCCCGGCTCAACGAGCGCCGCACCAAGCCGCCGTGCTGCGCGGACGGCACTCCCCCGGCGGCCGACGCCGACCTGGTGGACGAACTCGTGGCCAGGGCCCGCGCGTTGGCGAAGTCCCGCCGGAGGCCGTGACCCGACGCCCGGTCCGGCTGTGGACCGGGCGCGTCGGATGCCTGGCCGGGTTGCCGGATGCGGGGCCGGGCTCACGGGTGCGTGGCAGGGCTCGTGGGTGCGGAAGCCGGGGCTGGTTCGGCCGTTTCCGGCTGACGGCGGTTCGTGGTGGTGCGGCGGGGGTGGAAAAGCCCCCGCCGCACGGTCGGACGGTCAGCCCGTGACGGCCAGGTGGCCTTCCACAGCGGTCGGGCGCGGTGCCTTGCCCGGGGCGGAGGCGGCGGAGGAGGCCGGGCCGGTGGTGACCGCGCCGGCGGGGCCGGTCGGGCCGGCCGGTGCGGTCGTGGTCGGCTCGGCCCGGCCGACGACCTTGGCGCAGGTCGCGGACGCGATGTCGATCTTCTGCAACCCGGCGACCTCGACCGCGATCCCCACCACGGTGAGCGTCCCGTCGGCGGCCCGGGTCTGCTTGTTGAGCACCACGGACGCCACGCCGGGCACGGTGATCCCGGTGTTCGCCGGGGGCTGGACCTGTAGCGGCACCGCGCCCGCCTTCGCGCCGGCGAGCACCACCGAGCCCTCGCCGTCCACGCAGGACGCGCTGACGGCCTCGGCGGTCACGGCGCTGACGCCGCCGGGGAGCTTGAGCAGTCCCAGCTGCGCCACGAGGTCCGCGACGCTCGCCCGTGCTCTGCCCTTGTCCGCCTCGGAGTTGAGGACCCCGGTGGACAGGACCGGCGCGGTGGCGTCCGGGAGCCGGGTCGACGACGCGGACGTCTGCCGGAAGCCGTTGCGGCTGTCCAGTGCCGCCTGCGGCTCGACGGCGAGCGCGCCGACGGCGGACAGCGCGAAGGCGGAGCTCACGCCGGAGGCCGCCGGGGCGGCGACCGCCGCACCGGAGGTGACCAGCGCCAGCGCGGCGGCGGTGAGGACGGTCAGGATCTTCTTACCGGACAAGGCAGTGCCTTTCTGGGTCATTTGACGATCACCACGGTCCCCAGCGGGAGGGTCAGCAGCAGGTCGAGGGCGTCGTCGGGTACGCGGATGCAGCCGTCGCTGGTCGCGGTGCCGAACGGGCTGGCGTCCGGCCAGCCGTGCAGCGCGACCGTGCCAGGCCCGCCGCCGAACGTCTCGTGGCTCTCGGAGTGGGCACCGAGCGGGAGGATGTGCGGGCTGAAGGTCGTCACCGTCTCCTTGATCGAAGCCAGGAGGTAGGTCCGACCGGTCGGGGTCGGGTACTCGGGCTTGCCGGTGCCGACCGTCCAGGCCGAGAGCGGCTTGCCCTTCTCGGACACCTCCAGCCGGAACGCGGCCAGGTCGACGGTGACCAGGAAGTCGTTCTCGGCGCGCTCGAAATCACCGGAACCGGTGAACACCCAGCCGCTGGAGCGGTTGGGGCGGGACGGCAGCAGCACCTGCGACCACCCGTCCTGGCGGGCGATCTCGGGTACCCAGGTGGGTGAACCGAGCTGGGTGCCGGGCAGCCGGGCGACGGCCTTCCCGTCGGGCCGGTCGTAGACGGGCACGGCCTTGTCCGGCCGCAGCACCTGGCCCGCGGTCGGCGACGTCCCGTCGTCCCGGGGCAGGGCGTCGATCTTGGCGAAGGTCGTGGCTTCCGGCAGCGTCTCGAAGGACTGCACGTCGACCGCGGCCGGCGTGGGCCGGGGCGGTGGATCCGGGGCGGCGGCGCAGGACGTGACGGCGAGCGCCGAGACGGCTGCGAGCAGCAGCGAACGCAACATTCGTGGGTGCCGATCAGGTCGAGGGCAAGGGGCGGCGGAGGTGCCCGGACACGGCCTGCGATCGGCCGGACGGCACAGGGTCACGCCTGACGGGGAAGCTATCCACTTCCGAGAATCACTCGCAAGCGGCCCAACGCCATGCCACCTGAATGCCACAGCGCAGTACCCCACCGGTTGTAATTTGCGCCATGACCGCTACTAGAGGTAACCGACAGCTACGCAGTGCTATAGCTCGGCCGGTATCCCCCGGCCGGGGATGGGGCGTGGCGGAGGCTGGGTTGGAGCCGCCTCCGCAACACCGGCGACCGCGCGATCAGCCCGTCCGGGTAGGTGGTCACACGGGAGTCGGACGCGGTGCCTTGCCCGTGGTCGGTCTGCGGCCCAGTGCGGAAGAAAGAAGAACGGCCCCCGGAGCGGAAGGCTCCGGGGGCCGTTCTGAGGGGACTGCGGTCAGCGGTAGTCGCGGCCGAAGTCGTAGTCGTCCAGCGGAACGGCAGCGCCGGTCCCGGTGCCGAAGACGTCCGGCGTGTAGTAGCCGTCGTCGTAGGACGGGATGGCGTACGCCGCCGCGCGGGCTTCCTCGGTCGGCTGAACCTGGATGTTGCGGTACCGGTTGATGCCGGTGCCGGCCGGGATCAGCTTACCGATGATCACGTTCTCCTTGAGACCGATGAGCTTGTCCGAGCGGCCGTTGATGGCCGCGTCGGTCAGCACCCGGGTGGTCTCCTGGAACGACGCCGCCGACAGCCACGAGTCGGTGGCCAGCGACGCCTTGGTGATACCCATCAGCACGGGACGGCCGGCGGCGGGCTCGCCACCCTCCGCCACGACGGCGCGGTTGCCGCTCTCGAACTCCGCGCGCTCGACGAGCGAGCCCGGCAGGAACTCGGTGGCACCCGAGTCGATGATCGTCACCCGGCGCAGCATCTGCCGGACGATGACCTCGATGTGCTTGTCGTGGATGGCCACGCCCTGGGCCCGGTAGACCTTCTGGACCTCTTGGACGAGGTGCAGCTGGGCTTCGCGGGGACCCATGACGCGCAGGACCTCGTGCGGGTCCGGCGTGCCCTCCAGCAGCTGCTGGCCGACGTGCACGTGGTCGCCGTCCTGCAGCGGGCCGGTGGCCGTGTTGGCCAGCCGCTGGCGCTTGGACAGCTTCTCGAAGATGATCTCCTCGGACCCGTCGTCCGGGATGAGGGTGATCTTCCAGAAGCGGTCGCCGTCCTCGATCCGCACGCGGCCGTCGACGTCCGCGATGGGCGCCTTGCCCTTGGGCACGCGGGCTTCGAAGAGCTCCTGCACCCGGGGCAGACCGGTGGTGATGTCGTCGCCGGCCACACCACCCTGGTGGAACGTGCGCATGGTCAGCTGCGTGCCGGGCTCACCGATCGACTGCGCGGCCACGATGCCGACCGCCTCGCCGACGTCGACCAGCTGGCCGGTCGCCATCGAGCGGCCGTAGCAGGACGCGCACACGCCGACCGCGGACTCGCAGGTCAGCACGGAGCGGACCTTGACCCGGGTGACGCCCGCCTCCACGAGGGTGGCCAGCGCCGGGTCGCCCAGGTCGTCACCGCGGTTGAGCACGGTGTTGCCGTTGGCGTCGGTGATGTCCTCGGCGATGGTCCGCGCGTAGACGGAGGTCTGCGCGAACTCGGCCAGGCCGACCTTGTCGCCCAGCTTCTCGCCGACCGTCATGTTCACGCCGCGGGTCGTGCCGCAGTCGACCTCGCGGATGATGACGTCCTGCGAGACGTCCACCAGACGACGGGTCAGGTAACCCGAGTCGGCGGTGCGCAGCGCGGTGTCGGCGAGGCCCTTGCGGGCACCGTGGGTGGCGATGAAGTACTCCAGCACCGACAAGCCCTCGCGGAACGAGTTCTTGATCGGACGCGGGATGTACTCGCCCTTCGGGTTGGTGACCAGGCCACGCATACCCGCCAGGGAGCGGACCTGGGTCATGTTGCCCGCCGCCCCGGACTTCACGATCATCCTGATCGAGTTGTCCTCGGGGAAGTTGGCCTCCATGACCTCGGCGACCTCCTCGGTCGCCTTGGTCCAAACCTTGACCAGCTCGTTGTTGCGCTCGATGTAGGAGAGCTGACCGCGCTGGTAGCGCTTCTCCACCGCGTCGGCGAGCTTCTCGTACTCGTCCAGGATGCCCTGCTTGGCCTCCGGCACGAGCACGTCGGAGATCGCGACCGTCACGCCGGACCGGGTGGCCCAGTAGAAACCGGCGTCCTTGAGCTTGTCCAGCGTCCGGGCGACGGTGACCATCGGGTACCGCTCGGCCAGGTCGTTGATGATCGTGGCCTGCCGCTTCTTGGGCATGACCTCGTTGATGAACGCGTAGTCCTGCGGCAGGACCTCGTTGAACAGCACCCGACCGAGGGTGGTCTTGGCCAGCCACGGCTGACCGGGCTCCCAGCCCTCGGGCTCCTCGCCCTTGGGCGGGTTCTTGTCCGAGATCCGGATCTTGGCCATCGCCTGCAGGCCCAGGGCCTTGCGGTCGAACGCCATCAGCGCCTCGGCCGGCGACGAGTAGGCGAGACCCTCGCCGATGTCGCCTTCCTTGTGCCGGGTCAGGTGGTACAGGCCGGTCACCATGTCCAGCCGCGGCATGGCCAGCGGCTTGCCCGACGCGGGCGAGAGGATGTTGTTCGAGGACAGCATCAGCACGCGCGCCTCGGCCTGCGCCTCGGCGGACAGCGGCAGGTGGACCGCCATCTGGTCACCGTCGAAGTCGGCGTTGAACGCCTCGCAGACCAGCGGGTGCAGCTGGATGGCCTTGCCCTCGACCAGCTGCGGCTCGAAGGCCTGGATGCCGAGGCGGTGCAGCGTGGGTGCGCGGTTGAGCAGCACCGGGTGCTCGGTGATGACCTCTTCCAGCACGTCCCACACGGCGGGGCGCGCGCGCTCGACCATCCGCTTGGCGGACTTGATGTTCTGCGCGTGGTTGAGGTCGACCAGCCGCTTCATCACGAACGGCTTGAACAGCTCCAGCGCCATCTGCTTGGGCAGACCGCACTGGTGCAGCTTGAGCTGCGGGCCGACCACGATGACCGAACGGCCGGAGTAGTCGACGCGCTTGCCGAGCAGGTTCTGGCGGAACCGGCCCTGCTTGCCCTTGAGCAGGTCGGACAGCGACTTCAGCGGCCGGTTGCCCGGACCGGTGACCGGACGACCGCGGCGGCCGTTGTCGAACAGCGCGTCGACGGCCTCCTGGAGCATCCGCTTCTCGTTGTTGACGATGATCTCGGGCGCGCCGAGGTCGATCAGCCGCTTGAGGCGGTTGTTCCGGTTGATCACCCGGCGGTACAGGTCGTTCAGGTCGGACGTGGCGAAGCGGCCACCGTCGAGCTGCACCATCGGGCGCAGGTCCGGCGGGATGACCGGGACGCAGTCCAGCACCATGCCCTGCGGGTTGTTGCGGGTCGCCTGGAAGGCGGCCACGACCTTCAACCGCTTGAGGGCGCGCAGCTTCTTCTGGCCCTTGCCGCTGCGGATCGTCTCGCGCAGGACGTCGGCCTCGGCGTCCACGTCGTAGTCGCCGAGCAGCTTCTGGATGGCCTCGGCGCCCATGGCACCGGTGAAGTAGTCGCCGTAGCGGTCGTACAGCTCGCGGTAGAGCATCTCGTCCGCGATGAGCTGCGCGCGCTCCAGCTTGGTGAAGGTGGACCAGATCTCGTCGAGCCGGTCCAGCTCGCGCTGCGCCCGGTCGCGGAGCTGGCGCATCTCGCGCTCGCCGCCCTCCTTGACCTTGCGGCGGACGTCGGACTTGGCGCCCTCGGCCTCCAGCTCGGCCAGGTCGGCTTCCAGCTTCTGCGCGCGGCCCTCGACGTCGGCGTCGCGCTTGTTCTCGACGCGCTTGCGCTCGACCTGCATCTCGTTCTCGAGCGTGGGCAGGTCGTTGTGGCGCAGCTCCGCGTTGACACCCACGATGACGTAGGCGGCGAAGTAGATGATCTTCTCGAGGTCCTTGGGGGCCAGGTCGAGCAGGTAGCCCAACCGGCTGGGGACGCCCTTGAAGTACCAGATGTGCGTGACCGGGGCGGCCAGTTCGATGTGGCCCATCCGCTCGCGGCGCACCTTGGCGCGGGTCACCTCGACGCCGCAGCGCTCGCAGATGATGCCCTTGAACCGGACGCGCTTGTACTTGCCGCAGTAGCACTCCCAGTCCCGGGTGGGACCGAAGATCTTCTCGCAGAACAAGCCGTCCTTCTCCGGCTTGAGCGTGCGGTAGTTGATGGTCTCGGGCTTCTTGACCTCGCCGAAGGACCACTGGCGGATGTCGTCCGCGGTCGCGAGACCGATGCGGAGCTCATCGAAGAAGTTGACGTCGAGCACGTCTACTCTCTTCCCCTTTTGATTCGGTTGCCCGGTGACCGGGCGGTGCTTGGGAGCTGGTGGCTCGGCGGTCGGGGGAGTGCGGGAGGCAGTCCCCCGACCGCCGGCGAGTGTCAGTTGACGACGTCGTCCACGGACGGCGACTCGGACCTCGACAGGTTGATGCCGAGGTTCGCGGCCGCGCGCTCCAGGTCTTCGTCGTCGCCGTCGCGCATCTCGATCGCGGCACCGTCCGAAGACAGCACCTCGACGTTGAGGCACAGCGACTGGAGCTCCTTGAGCAGCACCTTGAAGGACTCCGGGATACCCGGCTCCGGGATGTTCTCGCCCTTGACGATGGCCTCGTAGACCTTCACGCGGCCGAGCACGTCGTCGGACTTGATGGTCAGCAGCTCCTGGAGCGTGTACGCCGCCCCGTAGGCCTGCATCGCCCAGCACTCCATCTCACCGAAGCGCTGGCCACCGAACTGGGCCTTACCGCCGAGGGGCTGCTGGGTGATCATCGAGTACGGGCCGGTGGACCGGGCGTGGATCTTGTCGTCGACCAGGTGCAGCAGCTTCAGGATGTACATGTAGCCGACCGACACCGGGAAGGGGTACGGCTCGCCGCTGCGCCCGTCGAAGAGCTGCGCCTTGCCGTTCTCCTTGACCATCCGCTCGCCGTCGCGGTTCGGGACCGTCGAGCCGAGCAGGCCGGTGATCTCGTCCTCGCGAGCGCCGTCGAAGACCGGGGTGGCGGTCTTCGTGCCGGGCTCCACGTCGTAGAGCTCGCCGGGCAGGTTCTTCGCCCAGTCCGGGTCGCCGTTGATGCTCCAGCCCTGCTTGGCGATCCACCCGAGGTGGGTCTCCAGCACCTGGCCGATGTTCATCCGGCGCGGCACGCCGTGCGTGTTCAGCACGATGTCGACCGGGGTGCCGTCCTCCAGGAACGGCATGTCCTCGACGGGGAGGATCTTGCCGATGACACCCTTGTTGCCGTGCCGGCCGGCGAGCTTGTCGCCGTCCTGGATCTTGCGCTTCTGGGCGACGTAGACCCGGACCAGCTCGTTCACGCCGGGGGGCAGCTCGTCGTCGTCCTCGCGGCTGAACACGCGGATGCCGATGACCTTGCCGTACTCGCCGTGCGGCACCTTCAGCGACGTGTCGCGCACCTCGCGGGCCTTCTCGCCGAAGATCGCGCGCAGCAGGCGCTCCTCCGGGGTCAGCTCGGTCTCGCCCTTGGGCGTGACCTTGCCGACCAGGATGTCGCCCGGCTGGACCTCGGCGCCGATGCGGATGATGCCGCGCTCGTCGAGGTCGGCCAGGACCTCCTCGGAGACGTTCGGGATGTCCCGGGTGATCTCCTCGGCGCCCAGCTTGGTGTCCCGCGCGTCGATCTCGTGCTCCTCGATGTGGATCGAGGTCAGGACGTCGTCCTGGACGAGGCGCTGCGACAGGATGATCGCGTCCTCGTAGTTGTGGCCCTCCCACGGCATGATCGCGACGAGCAGGTTCTTGCCCAGCGCCATCTCGCCGTTCTCGGTGCACGGCCCGTCCGCGAGGACCTGGCCCTCCCGCACCCGGTCGCCCTCGTTCACGATGGGCTTCTGGTTGATGCAGGTGCCCTGGTTCGAGCGGCGGAACTTGTGCAGGCCGTAGGTCTGCCGCGAGCCGTCGTCGGCCATGACCGTGACGTAGTCGGCGGAGATCTCCTCGACCGCACCGGTCTTCTTGGCCACCACGACGTCACCGGCGTCGACCGCGGCGCGCAGCTCCATGCCCGTGCCGACCAGCGGCGACTCGCTGCGCAGCAGCGGCACCGCCTGGCGCTGCATGTTCGCGCCCATCAGCGCGCGGTTGGCGTCGTCGTGCTCCAGGAACGGGATCATGGCGGTCGCCGCCGACACCATCTGGCGCGGGGAGACGTCCATGTAGTCCACGTCGAGCGGGTCGATCTGCTCGACCTCGCCGCCCTTCTTGCGGACCAGGACCTTGGCCTCGAGGAAGTTGCCCTCGTTGTCGATCTTCGCGTTGGCCTGGGCCTTCACGAAGCGGTCTTCCTCGTCCGCGGTCAGGTAGTCGATCTGGTCGGTGACCCGGCCCTCGATGACCTTGCGGTACGGCGTCTCGATGAAGCCGAACGGGTTGACCCGGCCGTAGCTCGACAGCGAGCCGATCAGGCCGATGTTCGGGCCTTCCGGCGTCTCGATCGGGCACATCCGGCCGTAGTGCGACGGGTGGACGTCGCGGACCTCCATGCCGGCCCGCTCACGGGACAGACCGCCGGGACCGAGGGCGGAGAGGCGACGCTTGTGCGTCAGACCCGCCAGCGGGTTGGTCTGGTCCATGAACTGGGAGAGCTGCGAGGTGCCGAAGAACTCCTTGATCGCCGCCACCACGGGGCGGATGTTGATCAAGGTCTGCGGCGTGATCGCCTCGACGTCCTGGGTCGTCATCCGCTCGCGCACGACGCGCTCCATGCGGGACAGGCCGACCCGGATCTGGTTCTGGATCAGCTCGCCCACGGTGCGCAGGCGGCGGTTGCCGAAGTGGTCGATGTCGTCGACCTCGACCGGGACCTCGGTCTCGCCCGGCTTCATGGACGTCTCGCCGGCGTGCAGGCGGACCAGGTACTCGATCGTCGTGACGATGTCGTCCTCGGTCAGCACGCCCGTGGCGATCGGGGAGGCCAGGCCCAGCTTCTTGTTGATCTTGTAACGACCGACCTTGGCCAGGTCGTAGCGCTTGTCCTTGAAGAACAAGTTCTCCAGCAGCGCCTGCGCGGACTCCTTCGTCGGCGGCTCGCCCGGACGCAGCTTGCGGTAGATGTCGAGCAACGCCTCGTCGGTGCCCGCCGTGTGGTCCTTCTCCAGCGTCGTCAGCAGCGTCTCGGAGAACGAGAAGCGCTCGCGGATCTGCTCGGTGCTCCAACCCAGGGCCTTCAGCAGCACGGTGACCGGCTGGCGGCGCTTGCGGTCGATCCGGACACCGACGGTGTCGCGCTTGTCGACGTCGAACTCCAGCCAAGCACCCCGCGAGGGGATGATCTTGACGCTGAAGACGTCCTTGTCGGTCGTCTTGTCGATCGCCGTGTCGTAGTAGACGCCAGGCGAGCGGACGAGCTGGGATACCACGACCCGCTCGGTGCCGTTGATGATGAACGTGCCCTTGTCGGTCATCATCGGGAAGTCACCCATGAACACCGTCTGGCTCTTGATCTCGCCAGTGGTGTGGTTGGTGAACTCCGCCGTGACGAACAACGGGGCGGCGTACGTCATGTCCTTGTCCTTGCACTCCTCGGTCGAGGCCTTGACCTCGTCGAAGCGCGGGTCGGAGAAGGAGAGGGACATCGAGCCCGAGAAGTCCTCGATCGGGGAAATCTCGTTCAAGACCTCTTCGAGGCCGCCCGTCGGCGTCTCGTCGCCCTCGTCGACGCGGCGCTGGAACCACGCCTCGTCGCCGGTGAGCCATTCGAACGACTGGATCTGGAGGTCGAGCAGGTTGGGCGTCTGAAGCGGTTCGTGGATCTTCGCGAACGAGACGCGCTTCGGCGCTCCGGGAATCCCCGACGTGGAGTTGGTCGCAGCAGTGGCCTTGGTCGCGCGAGAGATCGCCAAGATGCGTCCTTCCAGGGACAGGTAGCTGGCTAGTCAGCGGAACTAGCACGGCTGTCAAGGGTGCGGCGATGCCCGGCAATCCAGCTCTCGGCGAAGGGCAAACGGAAAGAGGGCAGCGCAAAGGGGCAGTCTAGCCACGCGCACGCCAACTGTCGAGAGGCACCTGGAAGGACCTTTCTCGTCGTCACCGACAGAGTGACCCTGCCGACGCCCACAGTCAAGATGCCACGCGGCGATCACCCTCGTGGCGCAAGCCGCGTTCACTCGCGGTTACCGCCCTGACCTGCGGAATTACACGGTTGTCGGCTGGGGGTGAACTGTTGGCGGGTGTTCGTGGTCCACCGGCCGACGCCTGCGGCTCCGCTCAGTTACGGGGCCTGGAGTGTGGCGGAGATCACTCTTCTGGGAGTTGCTTTTGGGTGTGTTTCGTCCACTTGGGACGTCTGAGCTGGGGTTGGGCGGCTGGCGTGGGCGGGGGCGGGGGCGAGGGGGCCGAGAGTCAGCCGGAGGGTGGATCGGAGGTGGTGGGAGGCCGGGTCGGTGAGTTGATCTTTGAGCGGAGTGATCGAGATACTGGGTGTGCTCGCGTGCCTACGCAGCGTTTGAAGTGGCGTGGGTTCGTGGTGGGTGGTGTGGTGGGTGGCAGGCGGCGGTGTGGCGGGGTGCGGTTGAGGGTGACAGCGGGCGGGTAAGGGATTGAGCACGTCGCAGGTACTCGGGGTGTGGCGTAGCGGGGCGGTGTCGCTGGCGAGGCGGCGCGGTCTGGTGCGGTGCGGGCGGTGCGGTGCTGAGCTGGCCCGGCGAGGTCGGAGCAGGCGTGGAGGCGGGGGAATGTCGTACCCCGCTGCTTGGATGTGTGTCGGGGGGACCTTCGCGCGGGAGTACCCCTGGCTGGCCTTGGGCGGCGAACCTCGGGCGGCCTCGAACAGCGGGAGTCAGCGGGGCGTGGGCCAGGCGACGTCCGGGGCTGTGCGGTGGCGAGCGGACGTCCGGGCTGTGCGGTGGCGAGCGGGGGTGCGGGGGGTGCGGGGGTCAAAGCTAAAAGAGTCCTCGCCGGACGGGCGAGCCGCCAAGGATGACGGGCAGTGCGGTGGGCGTCGTGTCATCCCCGTATGGCCCGGTCGGAGACAACCACCCTTGAGCAGGTAGTGCAAGCGAAAGGCGTGCTTGCACTACCTGCTCAAGCGCGGTTCGCTGGCGCGCGGGCCATACGGGGATGACACGACGCGGCAGGAGGATTGTGGGGTGCGCGTTTAGTTGCACTTCGCCAGTTCTGTCGATTGGTCGCCGGTCTGGCCGAACATCTCCATGTTGTCGACCTTCCAACGACCGTCCGCCTTGTGAGCGCCCGCCCTCATCATGGCGATTCCGCCGCCGGACTGGTTGTCCGTGGTCCGGGTGGTGACCTGGTCCAGGAACAGCAGGACGGTCGCCCGGTCGTTGTCGAGGCTGGTCACCCCGCTGGACACGGCCTTCACCGTGACCACGAGCTTCTGCTCCGGCGCCAACGTCTTCACCGGACCGAAGATCGCGTTGTACTGGCACTTCGCCTTGCCCAGGAGCAGTTCGTTGGCGGCCTTCTCGGTCGACGCCACGTCCGCGAAGTTGTACGAGAAGGCCTTCTCCACGGCCTCCCTGACCTGGCCTGACACCTCCGTCGTGCCCCCGCTGTCGACCAGGGCCCTGTTGTACCTGGCGTTGCCGGCCTGCGCTTGCAGCCACACGCCCAGACCGACCAGGACCGCCGCAACGACGACCAAGCCGATCGGCAGCAGGATCTTCGACTTGACCGGTTGCGACTGGGATTGGACTGGTTCGTGCTGGTCAGGGGCCGGTTCCGGCTGCTCGGGGGATGGGTGTGGGGTCGATCGGCGCTGGGTTGCCTCGCGTTTGCGCCTGGGGGTGGGGCGTGGCGTCGGAGGGTCATCGGGGGTGTGGAGGGCGTCAGGGGTGTCCGCCACGTCCTCTACGAACGGTGGTGCGTCAGGTTCGGAGGTCGGTCGGTCGAGGGTGGTGGGGGCACGGGGCGGCGTGTCCTGGGCCGGAGCGTCAGGGGGTGGGGCGTGGGGGGTGGGGGTGTCGGTGGGTCGGGGGGTGTCGGGCGTGGGTCGGGGGGTGTCGGTGGGTCGGGGGGTGTCCGGGCGTTTGCGCAGGCCGGCTACGCGGGGGCGGCCGGGGGTCGTCGGGGCGGACGGGAGCGGGCGGCGGCGGGTGGGGGGCACTGGTTCTCCTCCTCCGGTCACGCGCCGCCGGCGGCTACGGGGCCCAGGGCGCTGAGCTTCCAGCCTGCGTCGGTGCGGGTCAGGTTGGTTTGGTAGCGGTTGACCTTCTTCACCGGTTGGGCGCCTTCCGGGGTCACCGTGGTTTCCACCACGGCGATCAGGTGGGCTTTGCCGGCTCGGTCGTCCAGGTCGGTCACGGCGGCGTCGAGGACTTTGCTCACCGTGACGGTCTTGGCGTCGGTGATCTGCTTCTTGCGGGTTTCGCGGCCCGTTTCCACTTCGGTGCGGAGATCCCCCGTGGACGAGTCGAGCCAGCGGTTCAGGTCGTCGTCCACCTTCTTGTAGTCCAGGGTGGTGAAGTTGGCTATGCCCACCTGACCGACCCGGAGCACTTCTTCACGTTCTTCCGAGAAGGACACCGAGTCGCTGGTCGCCGAACTCCACCAGGACACCCCCGCCCAGATCGCGTAGCCGGCGGCCAGCACCACCAGTACGGCGGCGGCGGGCAGGAAGTAGCGCTGCATCGGGTTCCTCCAACTCAGCCCGGCAAGCCGAGCAGCTGTCCCAGGCTGGTCAGGACGGGTGCGTCGGGCCGCTGTCGGGCCGCTTGCTCCCGTCCGGGCTGGGAAGTCTCGTTGCCGACGGGCGTCGTAGGTGTGCCGCCGTAGGGCGCGTTCTGCGCTCCACGCACGGCGGTGGCGCTGCCGC
Source organism: Saccharothrix espanaensis DSM 44229 (assembly GCF_000328705.1). NCBI lineage: Bacteria > Bacillati > Actinomycetota > Actinomycetes > Pseudonocardiales > Pseudonocardiaceae > Saccharothrix > Saccharothrix espanaensis. The sequence goes on from NC_019673.1 coordinate 8,776,802, forward strand.
GCGCCAAGGCGCAGTACGCCTGGCTGTTCAGCGTCGTGGGGGTCGTGTCGGTGCCTTGCCGGATCTTGGTTCCCTCGTACCCGACCGTGCACGGGGGCGGGTCGAAGACGTTGATCGCGAGGCCGAAGTGGGCTCCGGTGCCGTCGCCCTTGGCCACGCTGAACCCGCCGCCGACGGCGATCGGGTACGTCACCGCGATCTGCTCCAGGCCGTCGAGCCTGGTCACCAGGATGTTCCCGGTGGTCAGGAGGTTGGCCATCACCACACCCAGGTTCGGGCCGGTCTCCTCGAGCAGGGCGGAGACCTGTTCGGCGGCCTGCGGGGAGATGCCGATCAGGGTGCGGAGGTCGCCGTCGGAGTTCTTGAGCTGCTCGGCCAGGGCCTTGAGGTCCGTGCTGAACGAGCGGATGGCGCTGCCCTGCGCCGCCTGGGTGTTGAGCACCACCAGGCCGTCGTTGATCAGGGCTTTCGTCTGCGGCAGGTGCTCGGTGGCGGCCTGGGTGAACTGCCTGGTGTTGTCGAGCAGCACCTGCAGGTCGGGTCCGGTGCCGTTGAACGCCTTGTCCAGCTCGTCCACGACGGTGCGCAGCGAGTCGGTGGGCACCGATTTCGCGAAGCCGTCGAGGTTGGTCAGCAGGCCGTCGACGGGGGGCGGGGTCCTGGTGTCGGCCCGGTCGATGGTGGAGCCGGCGGCCAGGTACGGGCCCTCGTCCGTGCGGGGGCGCAGGTCGACGAACTGCTCGCCGACGGCCGAGCGGTGGGCGACCACCGCTTCGAGGTCCGCGGGGATGTCGGGGGCGTCCGAGTCGATGTCGAGGTCCACGTCTAGGCCGTCCGCGGTCAGCCGCATCTGGCCGACCCGGCCGACGGTGACGCCCCGGTAGGTGACCTCGGCGTTGGTGAACACGCCGCCCGAGTCGGCCAGGTGCAGGGTCACCACGTAGCCGGACGAGCCGAACAGCCTGCCCAGCCCCGCGTAGCGCGCGCCGACGTAGCTGACGCCGACCAGGGCGATCAGGACGAACACGCCGATCTGGAGCTTGATCTTCCGGGGGATCATCGGCGACCGCCTCCCAGCAGTCCGCCCAGCAGGTCGCCGAGGCCGGTGGTGCCGCCGACGTTCGGCAGCGGCAGGTTGGGCAGCGGCAGCGGCAGGGACGGCGCGTTGCCGGTGATGCCGGGAATGGCGGGCAGCGGGCTCTGCCGGGACCGGCCCAGGTTGTCGACGATGTTGCCCAGGTTCAGGTCGATGTCGGCGTAGAGGTTGGTGTAGTCGCCCTTGATGCCGTCCACCGCCGAGTCCGGGAACGGGTAGGTGAGCAGCAGCTCCAGGGCGTTGGGCAGGTTCGTGCCCGCCTCGGCCAACTTCTTGAGGGTCGGCTGCAACGCCTTCAGGTCGGCCACGATGTCGTCCTTGGACCGGTTGACGGTGTCCACGGCGACGTCGGAGAGCGCGTCGAGGGACTGCAGGAGCGTGACGAGCTGGGTGCGCTGCTCGCTGAGCACCCTGAGACCGGGTTCGAGGTTGTCCAGCACGCCGGTGATCTGCTGGTTCTGCGCGCTGAGGGTGCCGCCGAGCCGGTTGACGCCGTCCAGCGCGCGGGTGATCTCGGCCTTGTGGCCGTCCAGCTCGCCGACCAGGGTGTTCAGGTTGCCGAGCAGCGAACGGATCTCGGGCTCGTTGCCCTCCAGCGCCGCGCTGAGCTCCCGGCTGATGTTCTGGAGTTGGGCGACTCCCCCGCCGTTGAGCAGCATGGACAGCGCGCCGAAGACCTCTTCGACCTCGGGGTTGCGGTTGGTGCGCTCCACCGGGATGGTCGCGCCGTCCGCGAGCGTGCCCTCCTCGCGCCCCTCGGCGGGTTTGGCCAGTTCCACGAACTTCTCGCCGAGCAGCGCCGACTGGCGCAGCTTGGCGATGGCGTTGGCGGGCAGCTTCACGCCGCCGTTGACGACGACGGTCACCTCGGCGGTCCAGCCGTCGGGGGCCAGGTCGATCCGGTCGACCCGGCCGACCGGCACGTCGTCGACCTTGACACCGGCCTGCGGGACGAGGTCCAGGACGTCGTTGAACCGGACCTTGACGGAGTACGGGTGGTCACCCAGGTCCGCGCCGCCGGGGAGGGGCATGGTGTAGATGCCCTCGAAGCCGCCGGAGCCGCAGGAGGTGAGCAGGAGTGTGGTGATGAGGGTGGTGAGGGTGCGGCGGGTTGTTCTGGGGTTGTGGTTTTTCACTGGGGCACCCCCGCCAGTGGGAGGGGCAGGGGGATCTTGCCCTGGGTGAGGTCGCTGATCACTTCGGCGGGGGTCTTGAGGGGGACGGCGCCGGAGAGGATCGGAGCCAGTTGTCGGCACGTCTGGGAGAGCGCCAGGGGGATCTTGCCCGGCTCGACGGACTGGATGAGCTTGCAGACCAGCACGATGGGGGGCTGGTTGAGCTCGTTCAGGTCGGCTCGGGTGTCGAGGGTGCCGGACGCGGCGTTGTACGCGTTCTGGAGGTTGCCCAGCGCGAGCGGGGCGACGTCCAGGGTCTCGGCCAGGGACGCCCGCTGGTCCACCAGGATCTGGGTGATGCCGGTCAGCTTGTCCACATTGGACTTGATGATCGCGCGGTTGTCCTTGATGAAACCCTGGACCTGGCCGAGTGCACCGGCCAGTTCGGTGAGGGCTCCGGCGAGGTTCTCGCGTTCGTCGGACAGGAAGCCGGCGACGTCGGCCAGCTGGCGGTTGAAGTCGCGGACCTGGCTGTCGTTGGCGGCGAGCATCCCGGTGAACTTCTGGAGGTTGTCGACCGTGCCGAACAGGTCGTCCTTGGAGCCGGAGAGGGTTCGGGTGGCGTCGCCCAGTTGGCGGATGGTGTCGCCGAGGGCCTGGCCGTTGCCGTCGAGGTTCTTCGCCGCTGACGTGAGGAGGTCGGAGAGGGCGCCGTTCTTGTTGGCGCCGTTGGGGCCCAGGGCGGTGGTGAGCTTGTCGAGGCTGGCGTACAGCTCGTCCAGCTCGACGGGGGTGGCGGTGCGCTCACGCGGGATCGTCGCGTTGTCGCCCATGGCCTGGCCGGTGGTGTAGACGGGCGCCAGCTGCACGTAGCGGTCGGAGACGACGCTCGGTGCGACGACGACGGCCTGCGCGTTGGCGGGCACCTTGACCGTGCGGTCGATGGACATGGTGACCTTGACCAGCGGGCCCTGTGGTTCGACGTCCTCGATGGAGCCGATCCGGACCCCCAGGACGCGGACGTCGGATCCCGGGTAGACGCCGACCGCGGCACCGAACATCGCGGTCACCTTGCGGCTGTTGACGCCCGCGAACGCCCACCACATCGCGGCGGCGGCGAGGAGCGCCAGGACGCACGCCATCGCCACGGCCCGGCCGACCCGACTGGTCGCCATCTCAGTTCCCCCTCTGCACGCCGGGGGGCAGGCAGCCCTCTTCGGTGAAACCGACCACGCCGAGGTTCACCGCCGGCGGCAGCAGGCCGCAGATGTAGACGTCGAACCACCGGCCGTTGCCCAGGGTGTTGGCGAACACCCGGTAGAACGGGGCCATCAGCGCCAGCCCTCGGTTGAGCGAGTCCTGGTTGCGCTGCAACATCGTCGACACCCGGTCCAGCTGCTCCAGCGCGGGCTTGAGCTGCGCGCTGTTGTCGGCCACCAGGCCGGAGAGCTCCTTGGACAGCTCGCGGGTGCCGGTGAGCAGCGCGCCGATGGCGTCCTTGCGCTTGCGCAGCTCGCCGAGCAGCAGGTTGCCCTCCGCCAGGAGCTTCTCGAACTGCTCGTTGCGCTCGGACAGCGTCTTGGTGACCTGGTTGGTGTTGGCCAGCAGTCGGGCGAGCTGGTCGTCGCGCGACGAGATCGTCTTGGAGAGGGCGGACAGGCCGTCCAGCGCGCCGCGCACGTGCTCGGCCGAGCCCTCGAACGTCTCGGACAGGACCTGGAAGCTGTCCGCGAGCTGCTCGGTGTCGATCTGGCCGACCGTGGACGCCAGGCCGTTGAAGGCTTCCTGCACGTCGTACGGCGACAGCGTGCGCTCGCGCGGGATCGGGTCGCCCGGGTCGAGCGGCTGCGAGCCCTGCGGGTCCAGCGCGAGGAACTTCTGGCCCAGCAGGGTCTTGATCCGGATCGTGGCCGTGGTGCGGTCGCCGACCCAGGCGTCCTTCACCCGGAACGACACCCGCACCTTGTCGCCGTCGAGCCGGACCTTGGTCACCTTGCCGACCTTCACCCCCGCGACCCGCACCTCGTTGGCCGGGACCAGGCCCGCCGCCTCGGTGAACTCGGCGGAGTAGGTGGTGCCGCCGCCGACGATCGGCAGATCGTCGGAGTAGAACGCGGCCAGCAGCAGCAGGGCGATGACGGTCAGGCCGACCGCGCCGGTGGTGACCGGGTTGCGCTGTGTCTTCACGGGCGGCACCTCGGTTGCGTGACGGGCAGCGCCGTGATCGGGATCGGGGTGGTGATGATCGGCGGGACGGCGACCTGGCCACCGGCCTCGCAGAGGAAGAAGTTGAACCAGGAGCCGTAGGACGCGGTGCGCGCCATGGCCTCGATCTTGTTCGGCAGGCGCTGGATGACGCCCTCCACGATCGCCTCGTTGTCCGCCAGCGTCTGCGAGACCAGGCCGAGCTGCGAGATGTCGTCCTTGAACGGTTGGCGCGCCTCGCCCAGCAGGCCGGCGGTGGTGTCGGTCAGGTCGCCCAGGGCGCTGATGGCGTCGCCGATCGGCTGCCGGTCGCCCGCGAGGCCCGTGGTCAGCTCCTGGAGCGTGGTCACCAGCGTCGACACCTGGTCGGTGCGGCTGTTCACGGTGTCCAGCACGGAGTTCAGGTTGTCGACGACCTCGCCGATCACCCGGTCCCGGGCGGCCAGCGTCTCGGTGAGCGACGCGGTGTGCCGCAGCAGGCTGTCGATCGTGCCGCCTTCTCCTTGCAGCACCTGGATGATCTCGTTCGACAGCTTGTTGACGTCGTCCGGGTTCAGCGCCTGGAACAGCGGCTTGAAGCCGTTGAACAGGACGGTCAGGTCGAGCGCGGGTGTGGTGCGCTCCACCGGGATCACCTCGCCCGGCGGCAGCGCGGACGCGTCGCCGGTGCCGTGCTCCAGCGAGATGTACCGCTGCCCCACCAGGTTGCGGTACTTGATCGTCGCGAGGACCGACCGGGGCAGGCTGCGCTGCCGGTCGACGCTGAACTCCACCTCGGCGAGCCGCCGGTCCACCACCCGGATCCCGGTGACCTGACCGACCCGGACGCCCGCGATGCGGATGTCGTCGCCCTCGTTGAGCGCGGTCACGTCGGTGAACCGGGCGCTGTAGGTGTCCGAGTCGGCGAAGTCGGTGTTGGCGATGGTGACCGCGAGCAGCGTCGTGGCCAGGATCGTCACGGCGGCGAAGATGCCCAGCTTGACCAGGGGCGCGACCAGCGACCTCACACCCGCACCTCCGCTCCGCGGTAGAGGGGCCCGAGCAGGAGAGCGGTGAAGCTCGGCATCTCCTGCTCGCGCACACCGAACTGCGGCGCGAGCAGCGCGGCCAGGAAGTCCTGCTCCTCCGGGGAGTTCGCCAGGCTCGGGGCCTGGAACAACGACGACGGGGACGTGGTGCCCATGCCGTTCACGCCGGTCGCGGGCGGGAGGACGCCGTCGGCGGCGACCCGGGCGGGCGGCGGCGACGTGGAACCGTCCTTCACCGCGCCCTCCGGCGGGTACTGCGGGAACGGGTCCGGCCTCGGCACGATGTCGTAGCAGCGCGGGCCGCGCTTGTCGGCGTACTCCGGCTCGTCCTTGCCCGGCTCGTACTTGCCGCGGTTCGCGGTGATCTCCAGCGTGATGTGCAGGCCCGGCTCGTCGGTGCCCTTGCCGAAGACCTGGTCCATGATCGGCTTGAACTCGCTCAGGCCCTTGAGCAGGCACGGGTACTCGGGCGCGTACTTGGCCAGCAGCTCCAACGTCGGCCGGGACACGTCGGCGAGCTGGATCAGGTTGTTCCGGTTCACCGCCAGGAAGCTGTTCACGTCGATCGACGTCGTGGTCAGCGATCCGTACATGGCCAGCAGCTTGTCCCGCTGGTCCACCAGGGTCCGGCTGGTGACGGTGGCGTCGCTGAGCGCCTGCACCAGGTCGGGCGCGGCGTCGGCGTAGACGTTCGAGACGTCCGCGAGCCGGCTGATGCCCTCTTTCAGCTGCGGGAGCTGGGGGTTGAGCTGACCGAGGTAGGCGTCGAGCTGGACGAGCGTCTCCCCCAGCGGCTTGCCCCGGTTGTCCAGCGCCTGCGACATCGCGGTGAGCGTGGTCGCGAGCTTCTCCGGCTGCACCGCCTGGAGCACGGGCATCAGGTCGTCGAGCACCCGTTCCAGCTCGATCGCGCTGCTGGAGCGGTCCTGCTCGATGACGTCGCCGTCGGCCAGGTGGTCGGACAGGTCGGCCTCGCGCGGCACGACCAGGTTCACGTACCGCTCGCCGAAGAGGGTTTTCGGGAGCAGGCGGGCGGAAACGGTGCCGGGGATGAACTCCACCTGGTCCGGCCTGATCGCCAGCTCCAGCTCCGCGCCGTCGCCGGCGGTGCGGATCCGCTTGACCTCGCCGACGATCATCCCCCGGACCTTGACGTCCGAGGCGACCAGGAGCTGGTTGCCGATCCGGTCGGTCTTCAGCGTCACCTTCACGACCTTGGTGAAGGCGTCGTTGTACAGGGCCACGGTGAGGGTGAGGAAGAGGGCGATCACCGCGAGGAACACGACGCCCAGGAGTCGTTGGCGCAGCATCACACCGCCCGGGAGGTGGGAGTCATCCGGCGATCCTCACTGTGGTGGTGGTGCCCCAGATCGCCATGCTCAGGAAGAAGTCGAGCAGGCTGGTGGTGACGATCGCGGTGCGCACCGCGCGGCCGACCGCGACGCCCACGCCCGCCGGGCCGCCGCTGGCGCGGTAGCCGTAGTAGCAGTGGGTCAGGATGATCACCACGGCGAACACCAGGACCTTGCCGAACGACCACAGCACGTCCACCGGTGGTAGGAACAGGGTGAAGTAGTGGTCGTAGGTGCCCGCCGACTGGCCGTAGAACTCGACGGTGATCACCCGGGCCGCCAGGTACGAGGTGAGCAGGCCGATCACGTACAGCGGGATGATCGCGATGAACCCCGCGATGATCCGCGTGGTGACCAGGAACGGCATGCTCGGGATGCCCATGACCTCCAGCGCGTCGATCTCCTCGGAGATCCGCATCGCGCCGAGCTGCGCGGTGAAGCCGGAGCCGACCGTGGCGCTCAGCGCGAGACCGGCGACCAGGGGCGCGATCTCGCGGGTGTTGAAGTAGGCCGACACGAACCCGGCGAACGCCGACGTGCCGATCTGGTTGAGCGCCGCGAAACCCTGGAGGCCGACGACCGTGCCGGTGGCCAGGGACAGGCCGACCATCACGCCGATCGTGCCGCCGATGACCGCGAGCGCGCCCGAGCCGAAGCTGACCTCCGCCAGCAGCCGCAACGTCTCCCGCAGGTACCGGGTCAGCGTGCGCGGCGTCCACGCGAGGGCGCGCAGGTAGAACCAGAGCTGGTCGCCGAGCGTGTCCAGCACCGACAGCGGCGCGTTGGCCGCCTTGCGGAGCTTGTCGGTGATCGCGGCCATCTCAGCTCCCCTTCGCCGGGACGACCTGGAGGTAGATCGTGGTGAGCACGAAGTTCACGAAGAACAGCAGCAGGAACGTGATCACCACGGCCTGGTTCACCGCGTCGCCGACCCCCTTCGGGCCGCCCGCCGGGTTCAGGCCCCGGTAGGCCGCCACGATGCCCGCGATGAACCCGAAGATCAGCGCCTTGATCTCGGAGATCCACAGGTCCGGGAGCTGGGCGAGGGCGGCGAAGCTGGCCAGGTACGCGCCGGGCGTGCCGTCCTGAAGGACCACGTTGAAGAAGTAGCCGCCCATCACGCCGACGACGCTGACCATGCCGTTGAGCAGCACGGAGACCAGCATCGCGGCCAGCACGCGGGGCACCACCAGGCGCTGGATCGGCGAGACGCCGAGCACCTCCATGGCGTCGATCTCCTCGCGGATCTTGCGCGACCCGAGGTCCGCGCAGATCGCCGACCCGCCCGCGCCCGCGATCAGCAGCGCCGTGACGATCGGGCTGGCCTGCTGGATGATCGCCAGCACGCTGGCCGCGCCGGTGAACGACTGCGCGCCGATCTGCCGGGTCAGCGACCCGATCTGCAGCGCGATCACCGCGCCGAACGGGATCGAGACCAGGGCCGTGGGCAGCACCGTCACGCTGACCACGAACCAGCACTGCTGGATGAACTCGCGGACCTGGAACGGGCGGCGGAACGCGCTGCGCACGACGTCGATGCCCAGCGCGAACATCCGGCCCGTCTCCCGCAGCGCGCCCGCGCCGGGGAACGTCGCGGGTGGGTTCACAGCACGCCCCCCTGCCTCGGCCACGGGCTGGGCGTCGGGTGGGCGGTCGCACCCTGGTGCGCGCCGGCGAGCACCCGGTAGTGCCGCTGCTCGTCGGGGGTGAGGCTGGCGATGATGCCCTGCCGGGCGTCCGGGGACAGCGTGTGGATGATGCTCATGACCCGGTCCTTGCGGCGGCGGACCGCGCCGCGCGGCGGCAGGCCGGGCGTGGGTTCGAGCTGCGGGACCACGCCGCGGACGTCCTCGTCCGGCGAACCGTCGGAGTGGCCGGCGTCGCGGTGCGCGAGCTCGGCGGCCATCGTCGCCTGGTCCTTCTCCTCCGACATCCCGATCGGGCCGATGCGGCGGCCGTTGAGGAACTGCTCGACGACCGGTTCGTCGCTGGTCAGCAGCACCTCGCGGGGACCGAACATGACCAGTTCGCGGCGGAACAGCATGCCCAGGTTGTCCGGGACGGTCCGGGCGACGGTGATGTTGTGCGTGACGATCAGGATCGTCGCGTCGATCTGCGAGTTGAGGTCGATCAGCAGCTGGCTCAGGTACGCGGTGCGGACCGGGTCGAGGCCCGAGTCCGGCTCGTCGCACAGGATGATCTCCGGGTCGAGCACCAGCGCGCGGGCCAGCCCGGCCCGCTTGCGCATACCGCCGGAGATCTCGCCGGGCAGCTTCTTCTCCGCGCCGACGAGGCCGACCATCTCCATCTTCTCCAGCACGATCCGCCGGACCTCGGCCTCGGTCTTGCGGGTGTGCTCGCGCAGCGGGAAGGCGACGTTGTCGAACAGGTTCATCGAGCCGAACAGCGCGCCGTCCTGGAACAGGACGCCGAACAGCTTCCGGATCTCGTAGAGCTTGTGCTCGGAGCAGCGGACCAGGTCGGTGCCGTTGATGGTGATCTTGCCGCGTTCGGGTTTCAGCAGACCGACCAGCGACTTGAGGAACACCGACTTGCCGGTGCCGGAGGGGCCGAGCATCACGCTGACCTCGCCCGGCGGCAGGGTGAGCGTGACGTCACGCCAGATGGTCTGCTTGCCGAAGGACTTCGTCAGGCCCTCGACGACCACCTCGACGCCCATCGCACCTCCAGGTCACCGGCCACCTCGCCAGGGCGCGCCCCGCGCGGCGGGACGCCATACACCTGCAACGAGCCCGCAGCGTCGTGGTTACTCCCCAGTTGGGTTAGCGCCGGTCACGGAAGGGTAACGGTGCCACGTGCGTCACGGTGAGTCGGCGGCACCGCGGCTAGCTGCGGAAACCGGCCCGCGCCGGGTGGCGGACAGGCGAAAGGGCGGGCACCCGTGATGGGTGCCCGCCCTTTCGAGCGTCCAGCGCGAGCGCCCGGAGGCGCTCAGCTCACTTGAGCGAGATCTTGGCGCCGGCGGCCTCGAGCTTCTCCTTGGCGGCGTCGGCGACGTCCTTCGCCACGTTCTCCAGCAGCGGCTTCGGAGCGGCCTCGACCAGCTCCTTGGCCTCCTTCAGGCCCAGGCCCGAGACGACCTCGCGGACGACCTTGATGACCTGGATCTTCTTGTCGCCGGCGCCCTCGAGAACGACGGTGAACTCGTCCTTCTCCTCCTCGGCGGGGGCGGCAGCGGCGGCCGGGCCGGCAGCGGCGACGGCGACCGGAGCGGCGGCGGTGACCTCGAAGGTCTCCTCGAAGAGCTTCACGAACGCCGACAGCTCAAGGAGGGTCATGTCCTTGAAGTTCTCGATCAGCTCGTCGGTGCTGAGCTTCGCCATGATCGGCGGTCCTTTCTTGTCAACGCCCGAACTGGACGCGGATGTCGGTGATCAGCTTTCGGCGGGAGCGTCGGCGGCGGGGGCTTCTTCCGCCGTCTTCTTCTCCACCAGGGCAGCGGCCAGGCGAGCGACCTGGGAAGCCGGGGCGTTGAACAGACCCGCGGCCTTGGCCAGGTTGCCCTTCATCGCGCCCGCCAGCTTGGCGAGCAGCACCTCACGGCTCTCGAGGTCCGCGATGCGGTTGACCTCGTCGACCGAGAGCGGGCGGCCTTCCATGAAGCCGCCCTTGATGACCAGGGCCTTGTTGTCCTTCGCGAAGTCACGCAGCGCCTTGGCCGCGTCGACCGGCTCGCCTTCCACGAAGGCGATGGCGGTCGGGCCGACGAGCAGCTCGTCGAGGCCCTCCACACCGGCGTCCTGGGCGGCCCGCTTGACCAGCGTGTTCTTCGCAACGGTGTACGTGGTGCCCGCGCCGAGAGCGCGACGCAGCGTGGTGAGCTGCGCCATGGAGAGGCCACGGTACTCGGTGACGACGGCGGCCGAGCTCCCACGGAACTTGTCCGTGAGCTCGGCGACGGCCGAAACCTTGCTGGGCTTCGCCATGATCGCCTCCTCTCTGGGCTAGGGGGTGACCACCGGCCATACCGAGGAGAAGGCATGAAAAACGCCCCGGCGCACAGCAGCACGGGGCGGTCGGGACGCGGAACGTCCTGGGAACCTCGTCCTCCTGCGCGGGCCGTTCGCCGTGCGAACCCTTCGTCCCCACGCCCGGAGGCGGGAGGAGACCAGCGGTCTTCGGTGGAACCACCGCAGACAGTACGGGATGTGTCCCGCGCCTTCCAAATCGGCATGATGTGACCTGTGACCGAAGAGCCCCCGCGGAACCCGCCGCCCCCGGACATCGACCCGGAACAGCTCCGGCAGTTCCAGGAGTTCCAGCGGTTCCAGGAATTCCAGCGGTTCCAGCAGCAGGCGCAGGGCCCGCAGGCCCTCCCGCCGGCGTCCGGCACCCCCGCCCTGCCGCCCGGCACCACCCCGCCGCCGATCGCACCGCCACCGCCGGCCAAGCCGAGGGGCACCCCGCTGTGGCGGGTCCTGTTGGGCAGCAAGCTGTTCCGGCGGTTGATCTACGTGCTGGTGGTGCTGCTCATCGTCGGCTACTTCTACGACAAGTACTTCGGCGGCGAGGACACCGGCTCGATCGCGAAGGACAGCGGCGGCGACAAGGGCAACGTGATCGCACCGCAGAGCCCGTACGGCCTCCAGGGCACCGTCGCCATGCTGTACAAGCACGTCATCAACGACGACACGGGCCGCGCCTGCCTGTTGTTCAGCGAGGACAGGGCGCGGCAGGACTTCGCGGCCGCGTTCCAGGCCAAGGACTGCGAGAGCGCCGTCCACGCGCTCTCGGCCAAGGTCGTCAACGGGGCCCAGTACCGCCAGGTCGGCTTCCCGGTCGACATGCGCGAAACGCCGAGCACCGGCCCGGTCACGGTCAGCTCGTGCAAGCTCCAGGTCACCGGCGGCCCGCGGCTGGGCCAGTTCGTGCTCTCCATGCAGGAGAACAAGACCTGGGTGATCACCGGCTACCGGGCCGAGCCCGCCGACTGCCTGCCGGGCTGACCGGCGACCCGGGCGTGGTCGGACATGCGACGAGCCCCCCGGCGGGAGGCCGAGGGGCTCGTCGAGCTGAGCGGAAGCCGGATCAGGCGGTGGCTTCGTCGGACAGCAGGTTGCGGGTGCGGTTCGGGTCGACCGGGATGCCGGGGCCCATCGTCGTGGAGACGGTGATCTTGCGCAGGTACCGACCCTTGGCGGCGGACGGCTTCGCCCGCAGGATCTCGTCCAGCGCGGCGGCGTAGTTCTCCACCAGCTTGTCCTGGTCGAACGACACCTTGCCGATGACGAGGTGCAGGTTGGCCTGCTTGTCGACCCGGAAGTTGATCTTACCGCCCTTGATCTCCGTCACGGCCTTGGTGACGTCGGGCGTCACCGTGCCGGTCTTCGGGTTCGGCATCAGGCCGCGCGGGCCGAGGATGCGGGCGATGCGGCCGACCTTGGCCATCTGGTCCGGCGTGGCGATCGCGGCGTCGAAGTCGAGCCAGCCACCCTGGATGCGCTCGATCAAGTCCTCCGAGCCGACCGCGTCCGCACCGGCGGCCTCGGCCTCGGCGGCCTTGTCACCGGTCGCGAAGACGATCACGCGGGCGGTCTTGCCCGTACCGTGCGGCAGGTTCACGGTGCCGCGGACCATCTGGTCGGCCTTGCGGGGGTCGACGCCGAGCCGGATGGCGACCTCGACGGTCGCGTCCAGCTTGACCTTGGACGTCTCCTTGGCGAGCTTGGCGGCCTCCAGCGGCGAGTACAGCCGCTCCCGGTCCACCAGCTCAGCCGCGTTCTTGTACGCCTTGCTGCGCTTCATTCCTCTGTCCTTAACCCACAGTTGTGGTAGCGAGCCGAAGCGACGGCTCTCCCACGAGAGATCGGTGAACTATCAGCCTTCGACCGTGATGCCCATGGAGCGGGCGGTGCCGGCGATGATCTTCGCGGCCTGGTCGACGTCGTTCGCGTTCAGGTCGACCATCTTGACCTGCGCGATCTCGCGCACCTGGTCCATGGTCACCTTGGCGACCTTGACCCGGTGCGGCTCGCCGCTGCCCTTCTCGACACCGGCGGCCTTGAGGATCAGCTTCGCGGCCGGCGGGGTCTTGAGCTTGAAGTCGAACGAGCGGTCTTCGTACACGGAGATCTCGACGGGCACCACGGTGCCGCGCTGCGACTCGGTCGCGGCGTTGTACGCCTTGCAGAACTCCATGATGTTGACGCCGTGCTGACCCAGCGCGGGACCAACGGGCGGCGCGGGGTTAGCGGCCCCGGCCTTGATCTGCAGCTTGATGATCGCTGCGAGCTTCTTCTTCTTGGGTGGCATCTCTAGCTTCCTTTATTGCGGTGTCCGCGCGCGGCCCTGCCAGCCGCAGCGTGGCTGCCGGTCCCGCGTGGGGACCGGTCAGATCTTGGAGACCTGGCTGAACGACAGCTCGACCGGAGTCTCGCGGCCGAAGATCGACACCAGGACCTTCAGCTTCTGGCCGTCCGCGTTGACCTCGCTGATCGTCGCGGGCAGCGTGGCGAACGGGCCGTCCATGACGGTGACCGACTCGCCGACCTCGAAGTCGACCTCGACGGTCGTCTTCGCGGGCGCGGAGGTGGCCTTCTTGCCGGCGGCCGGCTTCTCCCGCTCGACCTGCGGGAGCAGGAACTTGAGCACGTCGTCCAGGGTGAGCGGCGACGGCTTCGAGGTCGCGCCGACGAACCCGGTCACGCCCGGCGTGTTGCGCACCGCGCTCCACGAGGCGTCGTTGAGCTCCATCCGGACCAGGATGTAGCCGGGCAGCACCTTGCGCTGCACCTGCTTGCGCTGGCCGTTCTTGATCTCGGTGACTTCCTCGGTCGGCACCTCGACCTGGAAGATGAAGTCCTCCATGTCGAGGGTCTGGATGCGCGTCTCGAGGTTGGTCTTGACCTTGTTCTCGTACCCCGCGTACGAGTGCACGACGTACCAGTCACCGGGCGCGTACTTCAGGGCTTCGCGCATCTCGGCGGCCGGGTCGGCGGGCTCTTCGTCGATCGGCGTCGGGTCGAGCGCGATGACGTCGACCTCGGCGTCGTCACCGGCGGAGCCGTCCGAGTCGTCGGAGCTGCCCGCGGCGGCCTCGGCGTCGGTGTCCAACGGGTCGGCCTCGACGTCGGCGGAGCCGGAGTCGTCGGCGGAGTCGGAGTCGTCGGCGGAGTCGGAGGCGGTGACTTCCTCGGTGTCCTCCGCCGCCTCGTCCTGCTCGACGTCCTCGACGCCACGGTCGAGGTCCTGCTCGTCGGTCAGGTCGGTCAGCTCCTGGGCGTCAACGCCGTTCTCGGAGGTCACTGTGGGTCTCGCTTCCTTTCATGCATCACGTGCTCCCGCCGCCGCCCGCGGGCGGCGGCCGGGGTGTTCGACTCTAGGCGAACACCTTGAACACGCCCCAGGCGAAGGCCGAATCCAGGCCGAACACCAACGCCACCATGAAGGCAACGAAGACCAACACGACCGAGGTGTAGGTGACCATCTGCTTGCGGGTCGGCCAGATGACCTTCCGCAGCTCGCTGACCACCTCGCGGATGTAGCGGACGAGCCTCGCGAAGACGCCGACCCGCTTCTCCTGGTCACCCCGGGCCCGCGTGGGACGACCCTTCTTGTCCTCCGCGGCGTCGGCGTCGGCCTCGGCCGACTTCTTCGCCTCGGGACGCGCGCTGGAGTCCTTGCGGCCCGCCGGGCGCGCGGAGCCCCGACGCTCACGACGTGCAGCGGCGGTGACCGGCCGGGACGCGCTCTCGCGCTCGTCCGGCTGATCCTGCTCGCGGCCCTCGCTCATGCCGTCCTCCGCTTCACCATCGCGATCGCACGTCGCGCTTCGACGCAGGGGCGACAGGACTTGAACCTGCAACCTGCGGTTTTGGAGACCGCTGCTCTGCCAGTTGAGCTACACCCCTTTGGGATCCCCCGGAGGAGAACCCCTGGCTGAGGACGCCTTGCACTCTCCTCACGTGGCTCGTGAGGCAGCGACCGGACGTTCCGGAGTCGAAGCATACGGCACCGGGGGGCACTGTTTCCAACTGGCCCGGTCAGAGGGGGTGCCGGCAACTCCCACCGCTGTGCCGTCTGCCACGATTGGGGCATGGCATCACCTGAGACGACCTCCGCCCCCGGCACCCCCGACCTCCCCCGGATCTCCCAGCGGATCTCCGGCATCGCCGAGTCCGCCACCCTGGCGGTCGACGCGAAGGCGAAGGCGCTCAAGGCGGCCGGTCGACCGGTGATCGGCTTCGGTGCGGGCGAACCCGACTTCCCGACCCCGGACGCGATCGTCGCCGCTGCCCAGGCAGCGTGCACCGACCCGCGCAACCACCGCTACACGCCCGCCGCGGGCCTGCCCGAGCTGCGGGAAGCCGTAGCCAGGAAGACCGAGCGCGACTCCGGGTACGTCGTGCCCGCCTCGCGGGTGCTGATCACCAACGGCGGCAAGCAGGCCGTCTACCAGGCGTTCGCCACGGTCTTGGACCCGGGCGACGAGGTGCTGCTGCCGGCGCCGTACTGGACCACCTACCCCGAGGCGATCACCCTCGCGGGCGGCGTGCCGGTGCAGGTGACCGCGGACGAGGCGACCGACTACCTGGTGTCGGTGGACCAGCTCGAAGCCGCGCGGACCCCGAGGACCAAGGTCCTGCTGCTGTGCTCGCCGTCCAACCCGACCGGCTCGGTGTACTCCCGCGAGCAGATCACCGCGATCGGCGAGTGGGCGCTGGCGCACGGCCTGTGGGTGATCACCGACGAGATCTACGAGCACCTGGTGTACGACGGCGCCGAGTCGGTGTCGCTGCCGGTGGCCGTGCCCGCGATGGCGGACCGCACGATCGTGCTCAACGGCGTGGCCAAGACCTACGCGATGACCGGCTGGCGGGTGGGCTGGCTGATCGGCCCGGCCGACGTGGTGAAGGCCGCCGCGAACCTCCAGTCGCACCTCACCTCGAACGTGTCCAACGTGGCGCAGCGCGCCGCGCTGGAGGCCGTGTCCGGCCCGCTGGACGCCGCGCACGAGATGCGCGAGGCGTTCGACCGCCGGCGGCGGACGATCGTGGACCTGCTCAACGCCATCCCCGGCGTGCACTGCCCGTCGCCCAAGGGCGCGTTCTACGTGTACCCGTCGGTCAAGGAGCTGGTCGGCAAGACGCTGCGCGGCGCGGAGATCACGGACACGGTGCAGCTGGCGGCGCTGATCCTGGAGCACGCCGAGGTGGCCGTGGTGCCCGGCGAGGCGTTCGGCACCCCCGGTTACCTGCGGCTCTCCTACGCCCTCGGCGACGACGACCTGAAGACCGGCATCACCCGAATGGCGGAACTGCTCGGCGAGATCAAGTTGTAGATATTCACAACCCCATTCGAAAGGCACCTCCAACCGGGGGTGCCTTTCGTCGTGTTCGGACCCGTACGGGCACTCGGCGGCCCCCGCGTCGTGCACCCGCCCGTCCGTCCGAACGTCCGGCTCGCCGAGCCGCATCCCCCCGAGGAGCGCACATGGCCTTACCCCAACCGCCGACCACGCAACACCACCAGCACGCCGCACCCGCCCCTCCGCGCAACGGGTTCGGCATCGCGGGTTTCGTGCTCGGGCTGCTCGGCCTGGCCACGAGCTTCGTCCCGCTGATCGGCGTCGTCGCCTGGCCGCTGGTGATCCTCGGCCTGGTGCTCGGCGGCGTCGGGATCGCGCGGGCGCGCCGGTCGGGCGGCAAGGGGCTCGCGGTCGCGGGCGTCGTGCTGTCCGCGGCGGGCCTGGTCGTCTGCGTGCTCTGGGTGGCGGTGTTCAGCCAGGCGCTTAGCGACGCCACCCCGCAGCTCAACGACCTCAAGGGCCAGGCGGGCAAGGAGTCCAGGGTGGTCTACGAGATCAGCGGCACGGCCGCCAGGGCGTCGGCCACTTACACCACCTACAGCGGCGGCGACAGCTCGTCGAACAAGGAGGAGATCACCAAGCTGCCGTGGACCAAGGAGGTCACGGTGACCGGACTGCTCAGCGGCGCCGGCCTGGCCGCCATGACCGGCCCCGAAGGGGGCTCGGTGACCTGCAAGATCAGCGTGGACGGCGTGGAGAAGAAGACCGCGACCGCCACCGGGGCCTCCGCCGTGGCGGCCTGCAACTTCTGACCTCCTCCGCACGGAAGGCCACCCCGGCGATCCCTCCGCACCCGCCGGGGTGGCCTTTTGCACGCACCCAGCATAATCCGTATGGGTGAATCGAGTAACCGTCGGTAGAACTACACCGATGGTCTATTCAGATCAACGGATCTTCGCCCGAGGAGAGCTGCGCATGACGGAGTCCGCCCTACCGGAGCCCCCTGAACGCCCGACCCGCCACTGGCCGGTGATCACCGGATCGGCGGTGCTGGTGCTGGGCGCGCTGGTCCTCGCCCTGTGGGTCGCCAGACCGGAGGAACCGTCCGTGGTGGTCTACGAGGTCTTCGGCGAGGCGAAGAGCGCCACCGTCACGTATTCCACGTTCGACCGGAACGGCAGCACCACCCAGGAGGTGGAGCTGACCTCGTTCCCGTGGTCCCGGGAGCTGCGCGTGGTGCGCGACGACGTGCGCGGCGGCGTGCTCACCGTGACGATCGGCCCGGACGGCGGCTCGGTGGGCTGCAAGGTCGGGGTGGACGGCGTCGAACGCCGCTCGGCCACCGCCACCGGACCGTTCACCAGCGCCCTGTGCGGCGGCTTCTAGCCGCGTTCGGCGGCTCGCGGGCAGGTGGGTCGCCGCCCGGTACCGCAGCACGATCTTGTCGGAGCCGCGGTACCGGGACGGGGTAGGTGTCCCGGCGGGGCGTCCGTGGGCGTCCCGCCGGGGCATCCGTGAGCGTCCCGGCGGAAGCGTTCCGGCGGAGGCCGTTCCAGCCGGGGCGTTCCGGCGGCGGGCCGGGTGGCGCGCCGCCGGTGCGCGGGGCTAGCGCAGGCGGACCCGGGCGGACGCGCCGCCGAGCACGGACTTGCCCTCGAACGAGGCCGTCACGTTGACCTTGAACGTCCCGTCCTCCAGGACCTTGGTCACCTTGCCGGTGACCTCCACGAGCGCGCCCTCGTCGTCGTCGGGCACCGGGACGGGCCGGCCGAAGCGGACGCCGTACTCCACGACCGCGCCGGGGTCGCCCGCCCACTCGGTGACGATCCGGCCGGCCAGGCCCATGGTGAGCATCCCGTGCGCGATGACGCCCGGCAGCCCCACCCCGGTGGCGAACCGCTCGCTCCAGTGGATCGGGTTGAAGTCGCCGGACGCGCCGGCGTAGCGGACCAGGTCGGCCCGGGTGATGCGCAGGGACAGCGGGGGCAGTTCGTCGCCCACGGAGACGTCGGCGGCGCGGATCACGCGTCCTCCCCGCGGACGACGAGCGTGCAGCGGCCGGTGCAGACCGGCTCGCCCTGGTCGGTGCCGACCTCGGCGCGGATGGCGAGCATGTCGTTGCCCATCCGCGAGGTGATGCCGTCCACGTGCAGCTCGACCACGAGCCGGTCGCCGGCGGTGATCGGGCGCACGTGGGTGAAGGTCTGGTCGCCGTGCACCACGCGGGTGTAGTCCAAGCCCAGCTCCGGGTCCTCGACCAGCACGTCGTTGGCCTTCAGCGACACGATGACGGCGAAGGTCGGCGGCGCGATGACGTCCGGGTAGCCGGCCGCGCGGGCGGCCTCCGGGTCGCGGTGCACCGGGCTGGTCTCCCCGACGGCGTCGGCGAACTCGCGGATCTTCTCGCGGCCGACTTCGTAGGGCGGTGACGGCGGGTACACCCGGCCGATGAACGACTGGTCGAGAGGCACCGCAGCAGGTTACGCGACGAGGCCCGCCCCCGGATCGGGGACGGGCCTCGTCGAACGCCTGGCGGGAACCCTCAGCGGGTTTCCTTGTGCGCCCGGTGGGTCTTGCAGTTCGGGCAGAACTTCTTGATCTCCAGGCGGTCCGGGTCGTTGCGCCGGTTCTTCCTGGTGATGTAGTTCCGGTGCTTGCACTCCTCGCACGCGAGGGTGATCTTCGGGCGTACGTCGGTTGCAGCCACGGTCCTTGCCTTTCTAGAGCGCGCGTACCCCGGAGCGTCCAGTGCGGGCTTACCGCCTGGCGGGGATCGATCTACGAGTAGCGGTGGCCGGACTTGAACCGGCGACACAGCGATTATGAGCCGCTTGCTCTACCAACTGAGCTACACCGCTGTACACGACAGCTGGCCGCAGATGCTTGTGCACCGCGGCCAAGTCGTGGAGCCCCTTTACGGAATCGAACCGTAGACCTTCTCCTTACCATGGAGACGCTCTGCCGACTGAGCTAAAGGGGCTTGCTCTTTCGTTCCTTGCGGAGCGAGTAGAACTCTACACAACCTCCCCGCGAGAGTGAAATCCGGGGGGCGGATCAATGCACGAGGGTGAGCACCGTCTCATCCCGCGCACCCCTGACCTGCACGGTCCGCGCCCGCAGCCACGCCTCGAAGCGCTCCTCGGACAGCGGGCGGGAGATCAGGTAGCCCTGCGCCACGTCGCAGCCCATGGCCACGAGCTGGTCGCGGGCGGCGTCGTCCTCGACGCCCTCGGCGACCACGATCAGGCTCAGCGAGTGGCCCAGCTCGACGATCGAGCGCACCACGGCCATGTCGCCGAGGTCGGTGCCCATGCCGAGCACGAACGACTTGTCGATCTTGACCTCGTCGACCGGGAGCTGCCGCAGGTAGGCCAGCGACGAGTAGCCGGTGCCGAAGTCGTCCACGGCCAGCACCACGCCCATGGTGTGCAGCCGGCGCAGCACCGGCAGCGCCCGCTCCGGGTCGGCCATGACGCCGGACTCGGTCAGCTCGAAGGTCAGCAGCTCCGGCGGCACCTCGTGCTTGACCAGCGCGGCGGCCACCCGGTCCGGGAACTCCTCGTCGGCCAGCGTCCGCACCGACAGGTTCACCGCGATGGACATCCGCAGGCCGCGGTCGATCCACCGGCGGACCCGCTCCAGCGCCTTGTCCATCACGAAGTCGGTCAGCACGTCGACCAGGCCGGTGGCCTCGACGGCGGGCACGAACTCGTCCGGGTCGACGCGGCCGAACTCCGGGTGCTTCCAGCGCACCAGCGCCTCCGCGCCGACCACCTGCCGGCTGGGCAGCGCGACCTTGGGCTGGTAGTGCACCGACACCTGGCCGTTCTCCAGCGCCGACCGGAACTGGGTCACGAGCTGGAAGCGGCGCAGGAAGATCTGGCCCATCGACGGCGCGTACGCGCGCAGCGGCTCGGCCTCGCTGGTCGCCCGGACCGCCACGTCCGCGCGCTGGAGCAGCGCGTCCGGGTCCGGGTCCTCGATCTCGCAGTCGGCCGTGGACGCCCAGCCGACGACCGCGCCCGCCTCGACGGTGAGCCGGTCCACCGGGTAGGGCACCGACAGCGCGGCGCGCAGCCGCTCGGCGATCTCCCGGATCCGCTCGGCCTGCCGGTCCAGCAGCAGCGCGGCGAACGCGCCGCCCTCCAGCCGGGCCAGCGGCACCTCCGGACCGAGCTCGTCGCGCAGCCTGCGGCCGGCGGCGACCACCATCCGGTTGCCCCACGCCTGGCCCAGCGCGTCGGACACGGTGGACAGCACGTCCAGGTCGATCCGCACGACGACCGACGTGTCGGCCTGCCGCATCGGCTCGTTGCCGGCCTCCCGGAAGCCCGGCCGGTTGAGCAGGCCGGTCAACGGGTCGTGGTAGGCGTCGTGGCGCAGCCGGGCGAGCAGCCGCCGGTTGTCCACGGCGGTCGACAGGTGGCTGGCCAGCGTGCGCAGCAGTTGCAGGTCGGCCTTGCCGAAGCCGCGCCACCGGCTGAGCCGGTCGTGCACCTCGACCGCGCCGAGCAGCTGGGTCGCGCCGCGCAGCGGCACCACCAGCGCTTCCTGCGCGTCGCGGCGGGCCAGCGCCTCGGACACGTCCTCGCCGGCGTCGACGACGCGGAAGTACCGCACCTGCGAGCCGGGCAGTTGCAGCATGGCGTCCTCGCGCAGTTGGCGCGGGTCGTCGCGGCGCATCCCGGGCGGCAGCGGCTCACCCGCGACCAGCATCCGCATCGGGGCCTGCGGGTCGGTGCGCAGCCGCAGCACCACCCGGTTGGCGTTGAGCTGCTCGCGGATCCGCTCGGCGATCAGCTGCCACTCGTCGTCCTCGGCCTGCCCGTCGCCGTCCTCGGCGGACGCGCCGCGCGGGCCGGTGGCGTGCCGACCGGACCGGGCCACCCGCAGCGAGACCTCGCTGAGCGCCTCCAGGTCGCGCTGCTCGCGCAGCAGGCCGGAGTAGGCCAGGTAGATGGCGGTGATGCCGGCGAACACCAGGGCGATCAGCAGCCCGCCCCACGGGGCCTTGGTCGCGATCTCGTAGCCGGCCAGGCCCGCGGAGGTGTTCAGCAGGGCCACGACCAGGGTCTGGAGCACCAGGCGCAGGCTCGGCGCGACCCGCATGCCCTTGCCCATCAGCCGCAGCGCGGTCAGGCCGAGCACGCTGGCCAGCAGCGGCACGGCGATGGTGCCCAGGAACGCGCCCGCCCAGAACGGCCCGCCGTCGCCGACGAACTCCTTCACCGAGTAGGCGACCGCGAAGGCGACCGAGATCTCCATGAACATCAGGCCGGCGTTGTAGACGGCCCGGTCCAGCACGCGCCTGCCCAGCAGGGTGCCGACGCCCGCGACCACGTGCGCGGCGAGCACCACCTCGAACGGCGCGACGAGCAGCCCGAGCACGAGCGGGATCTCGGTGAACGAGATCGTCCACGCCACCCCGCTGCGGACGTCGACGTTGATGGCGAGCTGTTCGGCGAGCAGGAACCCGACCACGAGCAGCGGCCCGGCCCACAACAGGTCGAACCGGTCGTCGTCCTTCGGCAGCCACGAGCCGACGGCGAACGCGGACAGCGCGCCCGCCGCGAGGAGAAGGACCGCGAACACGCTGAACGCGCGGTTCGTGGACCGGGTCGGCGCGCCCGGCGCCGTGACCGACGCGTGGTCGGACATCCAGCCTCCTCGTCGGCCTGCGTCGCGGACGGCCGGGTAACGGCCTACGAGCTCCTGGCGTGACTGAGGGGTCCCGAACACCGACCGAGACCCCTCCAGGGGTGCCAATGTACCCCGGTTGGGCGACGAAATGGCAGGTCGATGAGCCGATTACCACGAGAAGTAACAGAACGGCTCACACGATCAGCTCTCCTGCCAGCACCGTCACCGCCCGCCCGGCGAGCCGCACCCGATCACCGGTCAAGGTCGCCCGGACCTGCCCGCCGCGCGGCGACGCCTGCTCGGCGAACAGCTCCGCGCGACCGAGCTTCGGAGCCCACCAGGAGGCCAGGGTGCAGTGCGCCGAACCGGTCACCGGATCCTCCGGAACCCCGTAGGACGGGTAGAAACAGCGGCTCACGACGTCCAGCCCGGGTCGGTCGCCGGGCGCGGTGACGATCACGCCGCGGCCGGGCACCTCGCTCAGCGCGGCGAGGTCGGGGGTCAGCGCGCGGACCTGCGCGGCGGAGGCCGCCTGCACCAGGACGTCGGACACGGCCCGTGCCGCGGCGGTGATCGTGACGCCCGGCAGGCCCGCCCGCAGCGGCGGTGTGATCTCAATCGGCTGGGCCGGATCGGCCGGGAAGTCCATCTCCACCCAGCCGTCGCGGGCGGTGCACGTGAGGATGCCGCTGCGGGTGTCGAACCGCCGGTCGCCGCCCAGGACGTGCGCGGCGGCGAGGGTGGCGTGGCCGCACAGGTCCACCTCTTTGAGCGGCGTGAACCAGCGCAACTTCAGCGGGCGGTCGCCTGTGTCGTCGGCGTGGTCGGTCTCGGCGGTGTCGGCGGGGAGGTGCACGAACGCCGTCTCTGCGTGCTTCATCTCCGCCGCGACGGCCTGCATCCACGCGTCCGGCGCGGGTTCTTCGAGCAGCACCACGCCCGCGGGGTTGCCCGCGAACGCCCGGTCGGTGAAGGCGTCGACCACGTGAATACGCACGGGACGAGGTTACTTTCGGGCATGGACTCATTGCTGCCCGCTTTTCCGGCCGAGGGCTCGCCGTACTCGTACGGCGAACTGTCGGCCGATGAGCTGAACGCGACCTGGGGCGCGTTGCGGGCCCACTCCCTGAAGTGGCACCCGGACGTCGACCTGGAAGACCGGTTGCGGCGCTGGGAGCTGACCGGGGCGGGCGATCCGGACACGGCGGCCGTGGTGACCGTGCCCAGCCGGGCCGTCGACGCGGCCGCCGTGCTGGCCCGGCACGGCTTCGCGCCCCTGATGGTGACCGCCGCGCGGCCGGCCGGACGTGGTGACGGGCGGCCGGCGTCCGACGTGGCGGTCCGCCCGGCGACCGCCGCCGACGTGGACTTCGTGGCTGAGGTCAACCTGGAGACGACCCGCTACGACGCCTGGTTCGGGATGGTCACCGAGCGGGCGTCGACCGGCGAGCGGCTGCGCGAGCACGTGGCGCAGCGGATGACGTGGGACGTGCCCGGCGTCCTGGTCGCCGAGCGGGACGGCGAACGGCTGGGTGCCCTGTACTACGACCTGCCGCCGCGCTCGGACTGGATCGCGGGGCTGACGTCGGCGTCACCGGTCGCGTACCTCGGGCTGCTCGGCGTGCCCGAGGCGGCGCGCGGCACCGGCGTGGGCAGCGCGCTCGCCGCCCACGCGCACCGCGAACTGGACGAGGCGGGCGTGGCGCTCACAATGCTGCACCACGCGCTGCCCAACCCGCACTCGACGCCGTTCTGGTACTCGTGCGGCTATCGGCCGCTGTGGACGACCTGGCAGCGCAGGCCCGCGCTAGGCGGCCACTAGCTCCTGCCGCACGTCGAGGTGACTGCCGGAGGTCGGCGCGGGTCCGGGCCGAGAGGTCGACCGGACCCCGGCTGGACCGAACAGCCCAACCGGTCGGCGTGGCGGCGTGATCCGGACGGCCGCGCGGGGGAAGGTGGGTCACGTCGACCCGCGTCGGCCGCGGTGAACCACCCGTTCGGGCGGTACTCAGCGGGTGGGTCGGGGCCTCCTACAGGAACGAGGGGTACCGGAAGGACGGGCGAGGGGGTCGCCATGACCATTGCGAAGGAACTCTCCGGCAGGGCCAAAGCGATGCTGCGGGCCGTGGCCGCGGGCAGGGGCGAGTTGTCCGGCGGGAGGGAACCGGACCTCTACGTCGACGGCCTGCCGTGCTGCGACCAGATGGTCACCCACGACCTGGTGCGCGCCGGGCTGCTGCGCGCGAGACGCGCGGTGGGGCTGGACGAGCGCTCGGACGCGGAGCTCACCGACGCGGGCAGAGCCGCTATCGCGTAACCCTCGAACACACGTTCGATATGGGTTATGCTGTAGTCGTGGGGCCGGCACGCAAGCGAGAGGAAGCGCTTGCGCGTCGGCCCCATCTTTGAGCAGCTCCACTCCCCCGCGAACACCCGCTGCGGCCACCTGACGGCGTACGCACTGATGCTGGGCGGGCGTGGCGCTGCCGGCCTGCGTCCTGAGCCCGAACGTCAACCGACCCGCGCGGCGGAGGGCGGGCCCGTTGACCCCCCGCGTTCGAGGACATCGGCGCAACCGATGCTCCGCGACACGCCCTGGCGTGAGTGCTGAATCACATCCGGTCAATCGGCCCGGCGAAGGTGCCAGTGGGCCAAGACACTGTTTCGGTCGCCCGAGACCGGCTCGCGGAACTACGCCTGCAAGACCGCGCACCCGACGTCGGATCGCATTGATGGGCAGCACCGGTTCCGGTCGGACATACGAGAAGACCCCCGTGACCGGAACTCACTGGTCACGAGGGTCTTCTTGCTCGCGTGGCGGGTAGAGGATTCGAACCTCTGTAGCTTTCGCGACGGATTTACAGTCCGCTCCCATTGGCCGCTCGGGCAACCCGCCCCGCGCCCGGCATCACCGGGTGCGGAGGAGAGAATACATAAGCCCGCACGGGGGTTCGCAACCGGGATACCCCGGTAGGCTCCCGGGCGGTTCCAGACCCACCGACGCGGAGGTACCGGGCACGTGGCAGACCCGTCGTTCGACGTGGTGAGCAAGGTTGACCGGCAGGAGGTCGACAACGCTCTCAACCAGGCCGCCAAGGAGCTGAGCACCCGCTTCGACTTCCGGGGCACCGGCAGCGAGGTGTCCTGGGCGGGCGAGGAGGCGATCACCTTCCAGTCCGGGACGGAGGAGCGCTGCCGCGCGGCGATCGACGTCTTCCAGGAGAAGCTGGTCAAGCGCGGCATCTCGATGAAGGCCTTCGAGATCGGCGACCCGGTCCTGTCCGGCAAGGTGTTCAAGGTCACCGGGACCCTGGTGCAGGGCATCAGCTCGGAGAAGGCCAAGGAGATCGCCAAGAAGGTCCGCGACGAGGCGCCCAAGGGCGTCCAGGCGCAGATCCAGGGCGACCAGCTGCGCATCTCCGGCAAGAAGAAGGACCACCTCCAGGACGTCATCGCCCTGCTGAAGAGCTCCGACTTCGGGATCGCCCTCCAGTTCACCAACTACCGGTGAAGGGCATCATCCTGGCCGGCGGGAGCGGCACGCGGCTGCACCCGATCACCCAGGCGGTGTCCAAGCAGTTACTGCCCGTCTACGACAAGCCGATGATCTACTACCCGCTGTCGGTGCTGATGCTCGCCGGCATCCGGGACGTGCTGCTCATCTCGACGCCGATCGACCTGCCGCTGTTCCGCCGGCTGCTCGGCGACGGCACGCAGTTCGGCCTGCGGATCTCCTACGCCGAGCAGGCCCAGCCCAACGGGCTGGCCGAGGCGTTCGTGATCGGCGCGGACTTCGTCGGCGACGACGACGTGTCGCTCGTCCTGGGCGACAACATCTTCTACGGCCAGGGCTTCTCGAAGGTCCTCCAGCACCACGTGGCGACGCTGGACGGCTGCGTGCTGTTCGGCTACCCGGTGCGCGACCCCGAGCGCTACGGCGTGGGCGAGGTCGACGCGGACGGCAAGCTGGTCTCCATCGAGGAGAAGCCGGCCAAGCCCAAGTCGAACAAGGCGATCACCGGCCTGTACTTCTACGACAACCAGGTCGTGGACATCGCGCGCCACCTCAAGCCGTCGGCGCGCGGCGAGCTGGAGATCACCGACGTGAACCTGGCCTACCTGCGGGAGGGTCGGGCGCAGCTGGTCGACCTGGGTCGCGGGTTCGCGTGGCTGGACACCGGCACGCACGACTCGCTGCTGGAGGCGGGCCAGTTCGTGCAGGTGCTGGAGCACCGCCAGGGCGTGCGGATCGCGTGCCCGGAGGAGATCGCGCTGCGGATGGGCTACATCACCGCGGACGAGTGCTACGCGCTGGGCGAGAAGCTCGCCAAGTCCGGCTACGGCCAGTACCTGATGAACGTGGCCCGCGAGTCCCGCTAGGGACCCCGCCCGCGACCGGGGTGGTCAGGAGCGGGCCAGTTCCTCCAGTCGGCGCACGCGGTCGGCGATCGGCGGGTGGGTGGAGAACAGCCTGGTCAGGTTCTCCCCCGCCCGGAACGGCGACGCGATCATCAGGTGCGACTGGGCCACCACGGCGGGTTCGGGGGCCAGCGGCGCGGCGCGGGTGCCGTGCTCCAGCTTGCGCAGCGCCGACGCCAGCGCGAGCGGGTCGCCGGTGAGCTGCGCGCCGGACGCGTCGGCCTGGTACTCGCGGGACCGGCTGACCGCCATCCGCACGATGCCGGCCGCGATCGGTCCGAGGATCGCGATGAGCAGCAGCGCGATCGGGTTGGGGCGCTCCTCGTCGTCGCCGCCGAAGACGCCCGCGAAGATCGCCAGGTTCGCCAGCATGCTCACCGCACTGGCCAGCGCGCCCGCGACGCAGGAGATGAGGATGTCGCGGTTGTACACGTGCGACAGCTCGTGCCCGAGCACGGCGCGCAGCTCGCGCTCGTCGAGCAGCTCCAGGATCCCGGTGGTGCAGCACACCGCCGCGTTGCGCGGGTTGCGGCCGGTCGCGAAGGCGTTCGGGGCAGCGGTGGGGCTGAGGTGGAGCCGGGGCATGGGCTGCCGGGCCGCCATCGCCAGTTCCCGCACGATCCGGTACATCGCGGGCTGCTCGACCTCGGACACCGGGCGCGCACGCATCGCCCGCAGAGCGAGCTTGTCGGAGTTGAAGTACGCGTACGCGTTCACCCCGAACGCCAGGAGCACGCCGATGATCAGGGCGGTCCGTCCGAAGAACGAGCTGATCCCGATGATCAGCGCGCTCATCGCGCCGAGCAGCAACGCGGTCTTCAAACCGTTGTAGTGCTTGTGCACGTTGCTTCGCCTCCGGTGCCTTACGTACTCCCCCTCAACGCGCCAGGACGCCCCGGGGTTCCGGAACCCCCACGTGCAGGGCGTGCGGTCGTGCTCTCCGGGGCGGGTTCGGCGGCCGGGTCGAGGGCGGGCGGCGGCGGCACGTGGGCCACCCAGGTGCCCAGGACGTCCCGCTCGTGGACGAGTTCGGCGACCGCACCGGCACCGTCGGGCGTGCCGGTGCCGGGGTAGGAGAAGTCCGGGGCCCAGTGCAGGGCGTCGAACGGGCACGCCTCGACGCAGATCCCGCAGTACAGGCACTGGCCGTAGTCGATGGCGAACCGGTCGAGCACGTTGCGCGCGCGGGGCCGGGCCGAGCCGGGCTGCTGCTCGGTCTCGGTGTGCGAGTCGATGTGGATGCACCAGTCGGGGCACTCGCGCGCGCAGATCATGCACACCGTGCAGTTGGCTTCCAGCAGCGCGATCACGCCCCGGGTGCGTGGCGGCAGGTCAGGCATGGTTCTCACCTTCACGTCGGGGGCCCCACGAGGGGTCGGGGACGCCGGGCGGCGCGGTGCGCCGGCGGCTGGGCGCGGACGTGCCGTCCTCGCCGGGTTCGAGCCGGCCGGGCCACGGCCGGACCACGCGGGAGGCCAGCACGAAGTCCTTGCGCAGCGGGTGGCCGGCGAACGAGTCGGGCAGCAGCAGCCGCGGCGCGGGCTCGACCAGGGCGATGCCGAACATCTCGGCGGCCTCCCGCTCGTGCCAGGCCGCGCCCGCCCACAGGCCCGCGACGCTGGGCAGCGGCTCGTCGCCGACCTCGGTGCGCAGCAGCAGGCCCTGGCGGGTGCCGGGGTGGACGACGTGCAGGAGGACCGCGTGGCGCAGGCCGGACGCGCCGGGCCGGCCCGCGTCCTCGACGCCGAGCCAGTCGAACGCGGCGCAGCCGAGCACGTCGTGCGCGTGGCGGGCGGCGGCGAGCCAGTGCTCCACGGCGACGTGCGCGGTGGTCTGGCCGAACGCGGTCTTGGGCTGCGCGTCGGGGACCAGCGCGGCGAATTCGGCGGACGCGGCGGTCACGAGACGAGCCGGTGGAGTGCGGCGAGGCCGTCGAGCAGCGCCTCGGGGCGGGGTGGGCAGCCGGGCACGGCGACGTGCACCGGGAGGACCTGGTCGATGCCCTTGGTCACGCTGTAGGAGTCCCAGTACGGGCCGCCGGTGTTGCTGCACGCGCCGACCGACAGCACGTAACGGGGTTCCGGCATCTCCTGGTACGTGGCGATCACGGCGGGCAACATGACGTCGGTGACCGTGCCGGAGACGACGAGCACGTGGGCCTCGCCCGCGGCGTGCGCCACGTCCACCCCCAGCGCCGCCAGGTCGTGCGGCCGGTCGCCTTCGAGCGCGGCCATGACCTCGACGCCGCAGCAGGCGAGTCCGAGGTCGAGCACGGTGACCCGGTATGTCGTACCCCAGTCGAGCGTGGAAACCGTCACACCGGATGAGGCTAATACGTGGGGGCCCGCCCGGCTCACGCCCGGCGGGCCCCCAACCCCCCAATACTCCCCCTGATTGCTCCCACGCGAACTACCACCTGGTTGCGGCAGAAGTCTCTTACGGATCGCGTATACCTGTCCAGAGAAATCCACCAAGATCTTGGGATAATTTCACGACAAACTGCGGTCAAGTTCAGTACAACTAATCGGTAGATCACTTCGTTCCGACCCGAGAGGCCCCGATGTCCACCTCGGCCCGGCTGCTGCTCCCCGCGGGCAACCAGCTCAGCAGGCTCCTGCACGCCTCGCCACTGCTGCTGGACACGACGTTGGACCAGCTCAGGACGTTGATCGCGGTGCACGAGACGCGCTCGGCCCTGCGCGCCGCGCGGGTGCTCGGCCGCGAGCAGTCGAGCGTGCAGAAGCAGATCGACACGTTGAACCGCAGCTTCAAGTCGCTCTGCGGCGAGCCCCTGGTCGTCAAGCAGGGCCGGGGGAAAGACGTGCTGATCACCCCGACCGGCGAGACGTTGGTGGAATTGGCGAAGGAGACGCTGGGGCACTGGCTGGATTCGATTCACGAGTGCCGGCGCAAGCTCGGCACGACGCTCACCGTGGGCACGACGCGGTTCATGCTGGACTCGCTGGCGAAGGCGTGGCACCACGTCGCGGACGACTTCCGGCGGCGGGACGTGGAGCTCAAGGTCGTGCACATCCGGACCAAGGACATCTGGCACAAGCTGGAGAGCAAGGAGGTCGACATCGTCTGCGGGTCGGTGGTGACCCCGGCCGGCGGCGGGTCGGACTTCGCCGACTTCGACGTCATCGAGTGGCGGCGCGGCGGGTTGGCGCTGCTCACGAACCTGCCCGAGCATCGGTTGGGGGACAGCGTCGGCACCGGGGAGTTGCCGAAGCTGCCGCTCGTCGTGCCGGGTGACGGGCTGATCGCGGAGTTCCTGCGTGGCTGGTTCGGACCGGACTACCAGAACGAACTGGACATCGCGGCCGAGATCGACGAGATCCAGTACGGGATGTCGCTGCTGCGGTCCGGCCTGGTCGAGGGCTGCATGATCGTCACGTCGGGGCTGGGCGTGGTGGCCGCGAACAACGAGCTGCGCGAGGGGTCGGGGCTGCGCGTGGTGGCGCTGAAGAACGACCGCAAGCCGGTGCTGGAGCGGTTGGTCGGGGTGTTCGCGCGCAAGGAGGAGCGGGCCAAGTTCCCGGCCGACCACCCGCTGAACCTGCTGTGGGCGGCGTTCCAGCGCGAGGTCTCCGACTGAAGCGGGTGCTCCCCGAGGATTTCACCCGGATGCCGACCGCGCCCGCCCGTGCCGCCCCGGCCCGAGTCCGCGCCCGCCCGCGCCCACGGGCCCGCCCGCCACGGCGGACGGGCCCCGCGCGGCCTAGTCCTTGCGCTGCCGCTTCGCCTGCCGCACCAGCCACTCCAAGCCGGTGAGCTGCTGGGGAACCTCTGTCTGGTCGCGTTCCACCCGGTCCTCCTCCGGTCGCTGCTGAGGCGACGGCACCCGGTCTTCGAGGTCGTTCATGGCGCGGCTCCCTACCTTGGTCGACAGCGAGTGCCGTCGATCGGAGCACTGTCTGGGGTCGACCCGCCAGCCCGATCAGCCCTATGGGTGAAGGACCGCACGATCCCGTCGTTTCCTGGTAGACGAACTCAGCCGCCTCCACCCCCACCGGACGTCTCGGGCCCAGGCGTGTCGTACTCCGACGCCGGCTTCGTGGACCGCCGGTCCACCACCACGAGCACGAGCAAGCCGACCAGAACAAGACCGGTCGCGCCCACCGACACCACCAGACCGACATCCATGCCACCCATCATGGCCGTCGGCCGGCCGAGCCGGACACCCCCGAATCGACATCCCTCAGGCAGCACGAACACAAAGGCCGGGCAACGCTGCACGGCTGTTCCAAGCTGACCAGCGCGAAACGAGAACGTCCGGATGGTCGGGTTTCAGTCCCGCAGTTCCATCGTGCAGCGTTGCGGCGCTGACCGTTTGCGCAGCTAGAGGCCGGTTTGAGGTGCGCAACCACAGCGCCGTTCCGTCCATGTTCCGTAAGCGCTGTGGCTCGCCTCGGAGTTCAACTAGGCAGTGACAGGAAGGGCTCGCGCCGCTGCTCGGCACTGGGCGCGCAGCGCTGTCAACGCCTGGCGGTGCGGGCTGTGGCCGTTGTGCTCCAGGTTCAACAGCAACGTCTCGTTGGTGATGAGGTGGTGTTCAAGCGTCCAGGCTCGTCCTCGACCACGAACGCCACCTGGGCGTGCGCGTCCATCCACTCACTCAACTTGGCCTCGCCGGCCTTGGTGAAGGTCAGCCGATCGCGGTGGTACCGACCCGACGAAGCTCGATCCCCAACCGCTCGGCCAAGTGGCACCCCAACGTCAAGCCGAACCACGTCCACCAACACCACCCAACCTAACGACCCACACCGACAACCCGACCCAGTGCGAACCACCAGGTCCACGTAGCTGCGCCCATACCTTCAACCTGCGGATTCTCCGCTGATCTTTGCGGTTGCTGGCCATATACCTCCACGCCCTTTCTCACTTGCACGGATACGACGACAGAGTCACCACTGTGGACAGTGGCCGATCACCGTCTGTCGTCGATTTGCGGGTGGGATGAGGCGTTGATCTTGTAGGTCGGGAGTCGGGACTGGACCAGCACTACCGCAGCGTCAGGCCGCACAGGGAATCGGTGCTCCGAGTCTCTTCGCTGCGGACTGTCGGCAGCAAGGTCTTCTAAGACTTTCCTGAGGTCGTACGGTCGATCCAGGTTCCTCGTGGCCTCCTCCGACCGATGCGGTTGCTGTACTTCGCTGCTGTACGAGGACAGTCGGAAGTCGAGCGCGCAACCGCCATCACATCGCCAGCAGGCGCAAGCTCTCGCTCTCCCCGCCTGTTCCGGCCCCACCACAGGGGTGGTGCTCGTCGTAACGGCCGATGCGGTCAACGTTTCGGCAGATGATTCGCCCAGGCGATGCACTCTCACTTGCTTCTGTGCTCGCCAGCCAAACTCGATCGATGCCTGCTGCCCCAACAAGGTGAGCTGCACCCCGCAAGTTCAGCAAACACGAGTGCCGATCACGTATGAGCCTGCGTGCTCGCTAGTAGCCCTCGCCAGGGATTGATCATGATCTCAGATCGCTGTGCTCTTGCAACGACTGGCAGGACCACATCATGCAAGGAGCTCGATCACCACACCATGCGGGGGGGCACCCATCACCCTCAACGCGTACCCTGCTTCCGTGGACCAGATCACCGTTGACACGGCAGCTGTCGTAGTTCTCGCGGAGGGCTCATCGACTAGCGATCTATCTAATAAGCGCGGTCACCTCTTCGAAAAATTCATTGCAAAGCTTCTCGCAACGCAAGGCTACGGTGATCCCCACCCGGAATCTTTAAACATAACCAGCGAAGGCGTCGAGCTCGACATTGCAGCTCGCCACACCGTCACCGGTGAGCGACTTATTTGTGAGTGCAAAGCATACACTTCCAACGTCCGAGTACCATTGCTGAAGTCATTCCTAGGCAAGTTCGCGCTTGCACGAGCCGATGATGAGCGAATTCACGGCCTGTTTGTCGCACTGCCTCGGTTGACCGCCGATGCGAAAGAAACGGCAGACGCCGCCCAGGTCAAATTACCTGGTTTTCGATACCTAGGCTCATACGAAATATGTGAATTGCTGCAGAAGGCAAACTTGCTGCCCAATTGGGACGAAGGTCCTAGGATCCGGTCAGAACCGACTGTCGTCGTTACAGAGCACGGGATTGCACTGGCTGCGTGCGAGCTTGACACTCACACCCGCAGGGCCTCCCGATGGGTTGTATGGGCACGCGGACAGGACGTTCCATCTCCCGTAATCCGCTTGATTGAACGCCACCTTTCGAAAGGGCTTTCGGTTGTCGCCTCAGGTCGCGAGGTGGGGGCGGTCCCTATGCATGTACCATCGCTTCCCAAGATTGTTGAGGTGCAAGGAAGCACCTCCGACTTCGAGTATCAGCTTCCTGCGGCACCAGAATTTTTCATCGGTCGCAAAGTTCTTACTCAATCACTGTTGGAGAAACTTGTAGGCCGTCGCACGGCCGGATCGATGGTCATCAATGCCAAGTCCGGTTGGGGCAAAAGTTCCCTTGTACTGCATCTTCAGAAGGAAGTGGAGAAGGCTGGCGGCGTCGGGACGGTGATCGATTCGAGGACGGCAGAGCGATCTGACTTCGTTTCCGCCGCAATGGAAAGAATTATCCAGAAAGCAGTCGAGAAGAAGGTACTCGAACTCCCACCAGAGGCCGCCTTCAGCAGTCTTCACAGCATCGTAGAAACACTCAAGCGCGCCAAATGGCCATCGCCGCTCAGGCCAGTATTTCTCGCTTTCGACCAGTTTGAAAACATCTTCCGAGACCCCGATCTGACGCGCGAATTCCGCGACTTGTCATTTTTGATCCGCGAAGTCAAAGCGCCGTTTACGATCAGCTTTTCTTGGAAGACGGACGTTGTTGCATGGACCGAAGGCTACCCTTTCGGGTTGCGAAATGATATTCGAGACGCATCGGTAGTGTCCCTTCTGGACCCCTTTGGCCCACGTGAAGTTGAAGCACTGCTGCGACGACTTGAGAAATCGGTCGGCGGCAAACTAAATCGCGACCTACGCCAACGGTTGCGCGAATATAATTCACAAGGCTTGCCATGGCTATTCAAGAAATTCGGTGCACATATAATTGCCGAGATCGATGGCGGAGTGTCCCAGGATGATCTTGCCAAGCAGGCATTGAACGCTCGCAGCCTTTTCGAAACAGACTTGGCGCGACTAAGCCCGAGTGAGCAAACCGTTCTTCGGACCATCGCGCGAGCAGCACCGGTTGCCATAGCGGATCTCGATTTCGATGTTTCTACCGGGACAGTATTAGATAGCCTGCTTCACCAACGGCTAGTGGTGCAGGTGGGTCACACTATCGATATCTACTGGGACACCTTCCGGGACTATCTGAATAACGGTAGCGTAGCGATCGAGGATTCGTATGTAGTTCGTTATGCACCGCTCGGCGCTAGCCGCCTTCTACGCGTAGTCATCGCCCAAGGCGGAAGCATATCAGTTCCAGATGCCGCCACTCAGCTCGATACAACGGCTACGGTAGTCTTTAACTACTCCCGGGAACTTCGCCTTTTCGGTGTTCTGAATGCCGAGCCGAATCGCGTCACGCTTGAGGCAGACCTCCTCACCTCCCCCGACAAGGAAGAAGCTATTAGGGCGCGCGTCTCCCAGGCGCTGCGGAGGCACAAGATGTACAAACTCGCAGCCGACATGCTTGCCCGTGAAGACATCGTATCCATCCAACAGTTTGCGTCTACCCTGGCGGCCGAATTTAGAGCCGTTACGGCAAAGAGCGATAGCTGGATTACTTATGCTCGCTCTTTTTGCCAATGGCTGGAATATGCCAGTTTGGTCCGGCTTCTGCCGAACGGCATGAGCAGAATGGTGGACGGCGATAGCGAACCTCCTGGCCGTCTCCTGAGCGGAGCGGTACCGATTCGAATACGAGGTGCCTTTCCTGCCGCCAGCCCTGGCCCCGCCCTTCAGCTTCTGCTGCATCTCTCCGACCCCTCAACGCACGTCCGACCGTTGCGTCGAGGCTTTGGGACTGCCGTTCGAAACCTAATGGCATTAGGCTTGGTGGATACCGATGACGGTGAACGCATTTCCCTGTCCGACAGAAGCATCCTCTCCAGTGGTGCAGTAGATGTGGAGCGACTCCGGGAAGTCGTCGAACGGCAGAGGGGCATGCGCGAAGCTTTTGCAGCACTGGAAGCATCACCCGGCCTTTCTCCACTGTCACTCGGAACCGCCCATCGGAATGCGCTTGGAGCTGAATGGGCAGAGACTACTACACTCTCGGTGGGCAAGTTTATTCGTGCATGGGCGCGAGCTTGTGGGATTCACACTAAGATACGCTCTACAGATTAGCAATGTTGATCAGTTTGACCTGAACTGTAGTTTGAAATGCACGTTGGCAAGGCTGTGGGCTGGTCGATGCCGTCAAGGCGTCGAGCTGTCCACAGGTGCGGCAGCCGAGCGCCAAGACCAGCCCGACCAAGCCAACCCCTCGGCGCTCGTCCCAAGCCCAAGAGCCGGAAGCAACACCCCCAACACAAGCGGACGAGCCGGTCAAAGCGGATCCCTGTGGGGGTTGCTGGCCGTAGCCTCCGGCTGTTGCGGGCAGGCTCCGGTGCCTCGCGTGTCGCGCCCGTGGGCCGCCAGGCCCACGTTGGCGCGACCGACAACACCGCCGGAGCCTGCCCGCAACAGCCTGAACAGACACGAACGGCCAGCGGCCCCCGCAGGGGGCCGCCTTGACCAAGAAAAGAAACTCTGAACACGACGGCCGCGATCGGCGGATTTATGCAGGCCAGGCCTGCGGCCGGGGTGGAGGGGAGAGCTGCGGGCTGAGTCCAGCATTCATGCGGTGCGGGTGGGAGAGCTGGAAGCATGGGCTGGCAACCTCTAGCCGACGAGGAGCGCTATGCCTGAGCAGAGCACCGAGACCGTCATCCGTACCCTGGACGGTCTGAAGCTTCGCGCCACCGTGACCGCGCCGCCCACACCGGTAGAGCAAGCCGTGCTTCTGGTCCACGGTGGTGGTGTGACTCGGGAGGAAGGTGGCTTCTTCGGCCGGCTCGCTGACGGGCTCGCTGAGGCTGGTGTGGCGACGTTGCGCTACGACCTGCGTGGGCATGGTGAGAGCGATGGACGGCCTGAGGAGTCGTCGCTGGCAGCCCACTTGAACGACATCCGTGTGGCGCGGGACCACCTCAGGGAAGTGTCCGGTGCGCAGGTGGTGAACCTGCTTGGCACCAGCTTCGGCGGCGGTCTGGCGGCCTACTACGCGGCGAAGCGGCCGGAAGGGTTGACGCGGCTCGTTCTGCTGAACCCGCAGCTCAACTACAAGAACCGCTACATCGACCAGAAGCCGTACTGGTCGGGAGACTTCCTCGACGCGGCCAAGGCCCAAGAGCTGGCGGACCGCGGCTTCATCGACCACTCGCCCACCGTGCAGCACAGTCGGGCGTTCCTGAACGAGGTCTTCTGGATCCGGCCCAATGAGGTACTGGGCGAGATCACGGCCCCCACGCTCATCGTGCACGGCACCAAGGACACGTTCGTCCCGATCGAGGCGTCACGGGCCGCTGTACGTGAGTTCCGAGCTGAGCGTCGGCTTGTCGAGATCGAGGGCGCGCAACACGGCTTCGCGGTCCACGAAGATCCCGAGTACCGCGACCCGCAGACCCAGGAGTGGCAAGCCTTCGTGATCCGAACCGTGGCCGAGTGGTTCACCGAAACCCCATGAGTGCTTGGTCAGGACCTCACGGCTTCACGCAGAGCCCGCGGGCCTGACCGGTTCGCCCACGGGGTCAGGGTTTCGAGGACTCGGGTGAGTTCGCGCTTGGTGCGACTAGAACCCAGCTCCGCGACCAACCCCATGGCCGTCAGACCTTCCTGAGCGGCGTCGTCCGGTTCGCCGCTGAGTGCCAGGGCGCTTGCACGTCGGGCGCGGAAATAGCCTTCGTCGCGCCGCGACAGTGCCTGGGTGTTCAAGACATCCGCGAACAGGGCGGCGGCCTGGGCGGGCTTGCCTGCTTCGACGTAGCAACTCGCCACACGGAGCGTGTGCGCACCTTCGTCGTAGTACATCCCGAGGTGGGCATGTCGCTCGTCACCGGTATCGGCCACGTCGACCAGGCGGCGCGCGTCATCGAGCTTCTGCTGCACCGCACTGAACGGTTCGCCGAGCATCGCCATGCCGCGCGCCTCCTGCTGCGTGACCTCGGCGCGCACCTTCGGCGGCAGCTGCCACGGGCCGTACTGGGCGGCTTGTGCCAACGTGAGGACGCGTAGCCCGTCACGCTCCTCGTAGGCCATCTGAGACTTCTTCAGCAGCACGTAGCCCTGCATCGGCATGTCGCCAGCTTCCTGCGCCCACTCAATCGCCCGGTCGTGCCAGAAGCCCGCGGTCGCGGCGTCGTGGGAGTCGCGGTACAGCCAGCCGGCGAACTCGGCGGCGTCAGCGCCGACCAGGAGCAGAGACCGGCGCACGTCTGGCGTGACTTCGCGGGCGTGAGTCTCGATCGCCCCGAGGATGCCCAGCACCACGGGCAGCACCGCGGCCGGTCCCAAGCTCCCGTCATCGGTCTTGCACAGGACCAGTTGGCGACGGAAGTAGTCGATCACCGGCCCGTCCAAGTACCGGCGTGGATCTTCCATCGCGCTCGCTACCCGTTGCAGCTCGTCCAGACCGAGTCTGGGCAACGCGGCGATCGCAATCCCGCGTGCGAGAAGAGACCGCCGGTTCACGGTGCTCACGACCTCTGACAGGGAGCCCGTCTGATTGACCGGACCGTCGTCCTCGGGGTGCTGGCCTTCGAGCAGTGTGCCTAGTTCGCTGTTCGCCACGGTCTTGGCGGCCAGCGGGATGAGAACACGTCGGCCACCTACGACAACCGGCAACAGCACGCCGCTCGTCTTCCCTGGTGAGGGTGCTGGTTCGACGTCCGCGACGGTCAGCAGTTCGTCCAGCTTGGCCATGTCGATCTTGAGCAGCCTGGCCAGCATCGACCGCTTGTAGGGTCGCGGCGAGCGCTCGCCGGCTTCCCATCGTGCGATCGTCGCCCGATCCACGTGGGCAGCTTCGGCGAACGACTCTTGGGTGTAGCCGGCCGCTTTCCGGGCCTTGGCCAGTCCAGTGCGCCGTACTGCCATCGGGTGACCTCCTGGCCCGGCTTGCGGTGTGCTGCGGATCACGTTCCCACAGGTCAAGCATAGCTTGGCGACAAAAGTGCGTAGTTATTGCGACATATCTGCCCTTTTCAGGGGTTAGCGGGCCGGATTGAGTGGCGCGGAATGAGGAATTTTAGCCGCTTGTCGTCCGCAAGGCGAGGATGTGAACGGACATGACATCTGATCCGTGGTGGTTCGACCAGTGGGGACTGGTTGCGTGTTTGCTCGCCTTGGCGGGACTGGGGCGGGTCCTGTTCATGCTGTACGGGCCCACGAAGTAGCAGGGCGGCCAAGACATGTCGTTCACCGTAAGGCTCGATGTGGCCAAGCTGATCCGGTCCGCCCGGCTGGCCGGCCTGAACTCGGACTACGCGCTGGCCAAGAAGATGGGCATCAACCGGTCGACGCTGAGTCGTGTCATCGACTCCGAACTCCAGCCCGGACCTGCGTTCATCGGCGGTGCCCTGGTCGCGCTGGACCCACTGCGGTTCGAGGACCTTTTCGTGGTCGTACCGGACCAGAAGTCGGAGCGAACTCCATGACCAGGGATGAGTTGCTGTTCAACGCCTGGCTGACGAGCGTCAACCATCGTCTGGGCCGCTACGTCGTCCGACGTCTCGATGAAGCCAACCCCCTGGCCACCACCAGCTACACCGCTGCCCTGCCCGACGTGGAGACCCAACTCGGGAACGAACTGGTCGAGCTGGGCACCGCGTTGCTGCGCAAGGCGGCCGGACTGGCGTTTCCCGTCGAGTCCTCGGCGGTGCAGCCGCGTACCCCGAAACCAGAGATCCCAAATTTCTGAAGCGAGGTAAGGAAATGACAGAAAACATGCTTACGGATGACACCCTGCCGACAGTCGCACAGGCCGCTGTCAGCTACGCCAAACTCGGATGGCCTGTGCTGCCATCTGCGGTATGGCATGACGGTGCGTTTGTCCATCCGGTGACCGGCGAACCGGTGGACGATGTGCCATTGCGGCCACGGGAGGAAGCGACCACTGACGTGGCCCTGGTTCATCAGTGGTGGAACGCCGGAGGGGACTTCAGTCCCGCGATCCTCGGCGTGACCGGGCCGGCGTTCGGCGTCGTCTCCGTAAGCGCCGACCGGACAGAGCAGATCATGGTCCATCGGTGGTTCACCACCAGGCCGACGCCCGTATTGGTCATGCCAGGAATGCCCATCGCGCTGTTCGTCGTCCGGCCGCCGTTCCCGGCCGGTTTCGGCCAGGACGAGATCCGCCGGTTCAGTGACGGCTCGTTGGTCCCACTCCCCCCGACCACCGCCGGGGAGACCACCGCGACCTGGCTGGTTTCGCCCTGGGAGACCGAGGGCAAGTTGCTCGTGGCACGTGAGTTCGCCGAACTCTTGAACAACCTGGAGAAGGCCGGAGCATGAGTAGCCACACCACGAGCCCGTTGTGGGACGAACAGGGGTTCGCGGCCTTCCTCCGGGGCCTGGCGGAGGACGACGCGCCGCGCCTGTTCGCGGTTGGCCTGGAGTACGGCGAACGCCATGACGCGCACGTCGCCGCCTACGGCATGGCCTTCGACGGGTACACGGAGGCCATCTCCCGCGACGGGACCTTCCGCGTGCAGACCACCAGCCCCGAGGACGTCTTGCGCTACTTCGATGACGAGAGCGTGAGCGCCCACGTCGTGTGGCTGTCCGGGCCGTCTACGGCCAACCTGGACTCGGCAGGTGAGACTTCGTGCGTGAAATGATCGACAACGACGACCAAGACGAGAGGTCCGGGGCCTTGGCGGCAGGGTTCGATGAGCAGGCGGCACGTGCCGCGCTGGTCCGCGCCTGTGCGGCGGCGAACTTGGAAGTTGCCGACCCCCAACTCCTCCGTCTGGGCGAGAACGCCATCTTCCGTCTGAACGGCACCGGGACCGTCGTCCGAATCGCGCGGAACGACACGCATTGGGATGACGCGGTCAAGGAAGTGAACGTCGCGAAGTGGTTGGGCCGCAACGACTTCCCGAGTGCACGCACGACCGATGTGCCGCAACCGCTCCTGGTTGACGGCGGCTACCCAGTGACGTTCTGGGCGTTCATCGATGGCAGGAACGGCCAGCCGGGGGACGTCGGGACGTTGGGGGCGCTGCTGCGGCGGCTGCACGCACTCCCCCGGCCTGGCTCGTTCGAGCTTCCGCAACAGGACCTGCTGGCAAGGGTCGAACCGCGGATCGAGTCGTCTCCGATCGACGCCGGCGACAAGGACTTCCTGCTGGAACTCTGCGATCGGCTCGGCTCGGAGATCGGCGGGTTGAACTATGAGCTTCCGGTCGGTCCCGTGCACGGTGACGCGCACGTGCAGAACCTCATGTTCACGGGGTCCGCACCGACGTTGATCGACTTCGAGGCGTTCTCGTGGGGGCATCCCGAGTGGGATCTCGGCGTGACGGCCACGGAGTACATGACGGCGGGTTGGTGGACGGCCGACCAGTACCGCGAGTTCGTGGACGCGTACGGCTTCGACGTGACGTCGTGGGACGGGTTCGGAGTGGTGCGGGCTACCCACGAGCTGAAGATGACGACGTGGCTCATGCAGAACGTCCAGACGTCGCCGAAGATCGCTGAGGAGTACGCGCTCCGCATCGCGACGCTGCGGGACCGCGAGAACATCGGCGGGTGGAACACCTTCTAGGGGCTCACGCGACGCGCGACAGGACCACGGCGGTGCCCAGCGTGACCTCCGGGTAGGTGCCGATGATCCGTTCCGCGAGCTGGCCCACCAGCGGGTGGCGGCTGTGGGCCTCGGTGAGCGCCTGGTGGAAGTCCAAGAGGTAGCGGACGTAGCGGCTGGACTGGAGTGCGCCGGCGGTGTCGATGGCGTTGATCGCCAGCTCTACGGCCTGGTCCACGTCGCCATTGGTCAAGGCTCCGGCTGCGGACACCATCCCGATGAACGCCCTGGTGCGCGGCGGAGTGTCGGCGGGCGCTACGGCGAGGGTCGCGAACTGGCTGACCTCGGCGGGCTGCCCCAGGTCGCGGAAGCCGTGGGCGGCCTCGCCGGCGAGTTCGGCGGCGTTGAAGTAGCTGATCCACTTGGGTTCGTTGGCGGGGTCGAACTTGCTGAACGCGAGTTCGGCCTTGGCCAGCACGCGGGCGAACTCCTGGCCGTCGCCACCGCCGGCCAACGCTCGCGCCTCCATCGCCAGCAGCATCGATTGCACGGCGGGCGTGGCGACGCCCTGTGCGGCGGACTGGGCGGCGCGGGCGAACTGGACGGCGTCGTTGTGGCGTCCGAGGTAGTTGGCCTGGTGGCTGAGGTTGGACAGCAGTCGTGCGCCGGTCACCGGGCTCTCGGCCTCTCTGGCGAGGCGTAGGCCCTGGATGAAGTAGCGCTGAGCGGCAGCGTGTCGGCCGGCGTCGTAGGCGCTCCAGCCGAGTAGCTGGGCGACGTCTGCGGCGGCGCTGAACAGTTCTCGCCGGACCGGCGCGGGGTGGTCCTGGCGGAGCAACGGCGTGATCTCGGTCTTGAAGTAGAACAGGAGCATTCGGCGGACGTGCCCGCCCCCGAACTTGAAGTCGAGGTCCATCAGGTGCGCGGCGGTCGTGCGGATCGCCGTTGCGGCCGTGACCCCGGAGTGCATCGCGGGGTCGTCCGCCACGATCTCCAGCCGATCGCCGAACAGGTAGCCCGTGATGGCTCCGGGGGTTGATGCCGGGTTCCACGTGGCGGTGATCAGGCTTGGTTGGTCTTCGAGGTCGGCCGCGGTGAGCCTGCCTAGCTGGTCAAGTGCTTCGGTCGGGGTTGCGGAGTACTCGACGGCGTCGGCTGTGGTGTCCATGCCCACGGCCTGGAGGTTCGCGGTGAACCCGAGGTCAGCGGGCTTGATCGGCCTGCCCAGCTTCGCGCCCAGGGCCAGGGCTATGTACTGCTGCGTGGTGGCCTTGGGGCTGGTGCCGTCGAGCCACCGCTTAACCGACACGTGGTCGGCTGCGATCGACTCGCCGTCGCGTGCTGCTAGTTCGCGCACCCGTGCGGCCAGGCCCTTGTTGCTGACGCCTGCTTCCTGCATCACCGCAGATAGGAGGCGGTTCGGCTCCTTCGTCACGGCCATGTGATCACCCTGGACACGTAGGTGCGCACCCCATCAGGCACACCCCGTGCACCCCCTTCATGTCCCAATGCACCCCTTTGAGCACACTGTTACACACCCCGTGACCTGGCGTTTGCTGTTCCTATGACAGACAAGCCAAGCGAGTTGGAAATCATCCGGGACCGGCTCCGGTCCCTGGCCGCTGAGGTGGCGGGTGTCAGTGAGGCTGTCGGCCGGCTTGAACGACGCCGTCGCCTTCGAGTCGTTCGACCCGTTGACGCAGGTCAGCCACTGCGGCCCCAAGATCCTCAAGAGCCCGCATGACCTCGGCGGTGGTTGCCGGGGTCGTGGCATCGGGGTTGCGCACGAACACCCCCACGTTGGGGACGCGGGTGATCCAGCCATCGTCGGCCAGTACCGCCAACGAACGCTGCATCGTGGCGTTGGTGGTGCCGTACTCGGCCGCGAGCTGCCGGATCGGGGCCAGCCGCTCCCCCGGTTGCAGGTCACCGCCCGCGATCTTCGCCGCGATCTTGGCCGCCACCTGCTGGTACGGGTGGCCGGACGACTCAAGGTCCATGCAGGCAGGTTAGCGAGGTCGTACTAGTACGTGCGAGCACCACACAAATGGAGTAGTGACGTACTAGTACGTATCAAGGTTTACTTGTGCTAGTACGTATCAGGATCGACGTGGAGGTTCGGATGGCTTTGCAGGATCTGCCGGTGATGCTGGGTGGCTTCAAGCTGATGATCACTGAAGCGCCCTCGGTGAAGCTCAAGGAGCTGGAAGACGGCTCGATGACGCCGGTCGTGGACCGGGTGTCGGGTGAGGAGCAGTACGTGGTGACGCTGTTCGCCAAGCCCTTGCCGGTCGACGGCCGCCGGGCGGGCAAGGGGGAGGAGATCCGCGTCAACCTGCCCGGCGACCCCGGTGAGGGGTTCGAGGAGGGGATGTACGTGGAGCTGGTGAACGCGGTGGTGAACACGTACGAGATTCCGGACCGCAACAACCCGCGCGTGATCGCGTCGGCGGGTCTGTGGTTCAAGGCGGCCGGACTGAAGCCGGCGGCACGCCCTTCGGTGGTGCCCAACGCGGCCTGACGGCCGTTCTCGTATCCGACTCCAATGAATTGACCCTATAAGCCGGTTTACTGGACTGCTTGTTCTTTGAGAATTACACAGTGGGTAGAGCCATGCCTAAATCCGGCGCGCTTAAGCGGTGCGCCGGGATGTTCGGCGGTGCCAGGACGTGCAGAACGGTCCTGGCATCTGCCGTGCGTCCCGTTCAGGTTGGAGGTTTGATGAAAGTTCTGACACGTCTCGACATTGCACTCGGCAATGAACTGGGCAAGATCATGAATGCGCTTTCCAGCAAATGCAGACCGCTCACGTGGTCCGTAGATGAATTGGACTGGCTCGCCGGTCGACTACGGGTTTCAGCCTTTCCCGGATCGGATTACTCCGACGACGAGGGCTTGACGGTGGTGAACGAGTGGGTGGACGCCTTCGGCCTCGTTGTGACCCAGGGAAGTACATGTCCGGGGGTGATCGAGTACGTGGGAGTCATCGGCGACATCCCGGTGAAGCTTTGGGGCGTGGTCGATCGCGACGTGTTCGAGCGTCTGGAGGTGACACATGGGCAGGAGCGCTGAGCAGCGCTACGGGAACTTGGTCAACTCGATGGACTTCGTGACTGACCAGCTCGGGCCGGTCGGGAAGTTGGTCGACAAGATGCGGGACAACCCGGCCCCGCCCGGTTCGTGGCGGGTGACACCGCCGGACGAGTTGAAGAAGATGCTCGCCGGCGTTCTGGAGAAGTTGAGCGCGTTGAAGGACTCGGCGGTCAGGTACGAGACCGAGTTGAAGACCCGCGAGTGGAAGGTCTGACCGGCATGTCACAGCAGTTGAACATCGTGTTGGAGTCCTTGGACAAGGCCATGTTGCAGCTCCGTCTTGCGCTGCGAGATGTGCCGTATCGGCGTGAAGGGTTTCGTTCGGACCACTTGGCGTTCGTCAAGTCGGTGGCTCGGCTGAGGGTTGCGTTGTCTTACTCGCGGTCCCAGCTCGAACCGCGGCGACGTCGGCGCGCATAGGCGCAATCAGAGAACGTTCCGCAGCGGCCGGTCACTTATGTGGTGGTCGGCCGCTGCCGTGCGGGAAGGAGGGATCGGGGATGTCGAATTCGGTGGTGGGAACGTCTCGGCGGTCGGCGGGATGGGAGTTCCGCACGGTGCGGTGGTTTGTACGTCATCCCGGCGCGGTGGCCGGCGGTGGCGGGCTGGGGGCGTCGCTGGCCGAGCTCGGCCCGACCGTGACCGGCGGGATTGTCGGCGGGGCCGTGGTTGGCACGGCGGCTTGGTATCGCGGGCACCCCGACACCTTCGACGCCTGGGCGGCTCCGGTGCTGCGGGCGTGGCGACGTCGGTGGGCCGGTGCCTACACCGGGCGTCGCTGGGTGAGCCTGATGGGCTCGTGCGGGCTGACCAAGCCGCACCACAAGAACGGTGAACTGCTGGTGCCGCGTGTGCTGCGGGTCCGGTCGTGGTCGGCGTCGATCGACACGGTTCGGGTGCGCATGGTGCCTGGTCAGGCGTTGCGGGCCTTCTCCGCTGTGCTGCCGGAGTTGGCGGCGACGTTGAAGGCCGAACGGGTCGCGGTCGAGCAGGGGCGGCCTGGTGAGGTCGTGTTGATCGTGCAGCGGGACGAGCCGTTCACGCAGGTAATCCCGGCTCCGGAGATGCCAGAGTCCTCTGAGGCGGTCGACCTGCGGTCGTTGTGCCTCGGAGAGACGGAGCTGGGCGGGGAGTGGCGTGAACCGCTGATCGGTACCCACCACCTGACGGCCGGTGCTACCGGGGCGGGCAAGAACTCCGTCGTGATGGCGAAGCTGCGGGCGGTCGCGCCGATGATTCGTGACGGGTTGGTGCGGCCGTGGGTGTGTGACCCGAAGCTGTTCGAGTTCGTGGCCCTGCGGCCGATCCTGGATGGTCGGTACGCGGACACGCCGGAGGACTGCGCCGAGTTGATCGCGCGGTTCGTGGAGAACATGCAGCGCAAGCAGAAGCGGTTGCAGCGCAAGAAGAAGCGCGGCCTGCCGGTGTCGCGGGAGAACCCGTTGGACTGGCTGATTGTCGATGAGGTGGGGTTCCTGCTCGCCTACAACGCGGAGCACGCGCACGAGA
Organism: Saccharothrix espanaensis DSM 44229; assembly: GCF_000328705.1. Lineage (NCBI taxonomy): Bacteria > Bacillati > Actinomycetota > Actinomycetes > Pseudonocardiales > Pseudonocardiaceae > Saccharothrix > Saccharothrix espanaensis. The sequence goes on from NC_019673.1 coordinate 8,821,267, forward strand.
TCACCTCGGCGTGCTCGGTGATCTCCAGCATGGGGCGCGCTACCAACGACATTCTTGATGTCTACGTGCAGGAACCGTCCAAGGACGTGGTTCCGATCCGGGACCTGCTGCCGCACAGGGTGTGCCTGCGGGTCACCAGCGAACGGCACCCGGACATGGTCCTGGGCGACGGTGCCCGTGAGCGCGGCGCTATCGCGGATGAGATCTCTGCCGACGAGTCGAGCGCCGGTATCGGCTTCCGGGTCGACCCGCGTTCGCGCGTCCCCCGGCGGGTGCGAGCTGCCTACACGTCCGATGCGGACGTTGACGAGCTCGTGGCGTTCGTGAAGGCCGGTCCCGCCGATGGCGGCTCGGGTCTGCGCGCTGTCGCCTGAGTCTTCTTCATACACACCGCCACCTTTGCCTTACGTAGGGAGATTTGCCATGCCTTCAAACAGCCCTCGATCCCTCGACCGGATCGTTCGCACGCTGCTGTCCCTGATCCGCTCGTACCGGCTGCCACGTCCGGACCGCTTGGTCGTGTCGACGTCGTCGGGGTCGGTGCACGCGGAGTTCAGCTCCGGCACAGCACCGGATCGGCTCGCGGCGCTGCTGCTGTGGGTCACCCGACTAGATGGCGTGCGGCTGACCTGGACGCTGCGGCCGGACCGGACCTTGACCGTGGCGGCGACCGCTCGCAACGGCTCGGGCCTGGTGTTCGGCCTGACCGCGTCGGCTGCGGTCGCGGACCTGGGCGGCGTCCCGGCCGGTGACGTTGGCAGCGGCCTGGTGGTCCTCGCCGGTGTCTTCCGCGTCGCGCCCATGGTCGTGGAGCCGGTGACGTTCGAGGAGGTGGCCCGTCTGGTCCACGTCGGTCGCGCGGTGGTCCGACCTCGTCAGGCCGCTTCCGGGGCGGTGGCGGCGTGAACGGGCTCGCAGACCCCGGCTACCACGGATACCGCGCTCTGATGCTCGCGCTGTTCGGCACCAGCGGCCAGCCGTCAGGTTGGCGTACCTCGGCGGCCTGCGGCGGGCAAGACACCGAACTGTTCTTCGATGCCAGCCACCCCGAACGCGCTGCGGAGGTGTGTGGCGGCTGCCCAGTGCGGGAACAGTGCCGAACCGATCAGCTCGCTTGGGAGCGACACGGCTCGGCGGCCCGCCGCTACAGCCCGGCTGGGTTTGTCGGCGGACTGACCGGCCGTGAACGCAAAGCCATCCACTACCCGCGCTCGGCCGCTCGTGACGAGTAGACGGAGGCCGCGTGTCTGACGAGTCCAACGAGAGTCAGCCATCTGGCGAGACCCGGGCGGTAAGACGGCTGCGTGCCCGGCTTGCCGAGTCTAGGCAGCTCCACGAGTTGACCGATGATCCGCTGTTGCAAGCGGTGCACCTGGAACGCTTCCGGACCTCCGTCACCCGGTCCATGTGGTTCTTCCTCGCCCTCGGGTTGGGCTTCACCACCACCGGTGTGCACGAGTTCCTGGCGGGCCACCTCACGCCGGCGGATCCGATGTGGTGGGGTGCCTGGCTGGTAGAGCCCGGATTGGCGGGAATCCTGGTCACCCTGCTGCGCTGGGAAGCCGAGATGCTCTCCCGCGGCCTGGCCGTCGACGCCAAGCCCGTGTTGTGGCTCAAGCGCCTGTTGCTTGGCGCAACTCTCATCACCAACGTATGGGCGTCGCTTCGACCGGCGTCCGGCGAGGTCAACAGCGGGATGGTCTTCCTGCACGTCGTCATCCCGCTGGTGGTGTTCTTCATCGCCGAAGTGATGCCGGTGATCCAACACCGTTGCAACAACGCCCGAGATCAAGCCTTGGCAGTCGCACAACCAGCCGCTTCGCCAGCCCTGCGGCCGACTCCTTCGACCTCGACGGCTGAACGACCCCCGGCCGCGCCACGGACGCCCGTCAAGCTTCCCGCCCACCTGCAACAGCAGCTCGCGGAGAAGGCGGCACAGGTCCGCAAGGAAGGCCGCGACGTCACCTCTGCCGATGTCCAGGCCGCGGTCAACGTCCCGGACGCCTACGCGGTCCGTCTGGCCGACCAGCTCAACGCAGCCTGATCCATCCCTAGTTCGTCACGCGGGGGCATGACCAGCACCACCGGGTCATGCCCCCGCCATTTCGTCGTTCTCCACCACTACCGGAAGGGGAAGCCTCTTGGTCCTCACACTCAACGACCGCATCGCAGACAGGGTCCGGCGGGCCGACTACCGGGACTGGCGCAACAAGGTCACCGCCACCGGCGGGTGCGCCCAACCGATCCGGCTGTTCGGCTCCTGGCAGCTCCACCACCACGACACCAACCAACTCCTGGCCCAGCTCGGCGGGGACGTCATGGTCCCCTGCGGCAACCGGCGGGCCTCGGTCTGCCAAGCCTGCTCCGACCGGTACTCAGCCGACGCCTACCACCTGATGAGGGCGGGCCTGACCGGTGGCAGCAAGGGTGTACCGGTCACTGTCGCCGAGAAACCACGGGTGTTCGCCACCCTGACGGCCCCCTCGTTCGGCCCGGTCCACAACCGGCCCACCACCAAGACCGGCAAGGCACGGCCGTGCACCGGGTGCCAGGGGTTTCACCACCCCGACGACCCTCGGCTCGGCGGGCCGGTCGACCCCGGCGGCTACGACTACGTGGGCGCGGTGCTGTGGCAGGCCCACGCGGGCAAACTGTGGCACCGGTTCACCATCGCCCTCCGACGCCACCTGGCCCGTGCGGCGGGGCTGACCGTGCGGGAGTTCCGGCACCATGCCCGGATCTCGTACGCGAAGGTCGCCGAGTACCAGCGGCGCGGCCTGGTCCACTTCCACGCCGTCATCCGCGTCGACGGACCGGCCGGCTCTACCGACCCGGCCCCGGCCTGGGCGACCGTGGACCTGGTCGACCACGCGGTGCGCCAAGCGGCCCGGTCGGTCCTGGTGGTCACGCACCGACCTGACGGAGTGGTGCTCGACCTCGCGTGGGGCGACCAGGTCGACGTCCGGCCCATCCGGGCCAGTACGGCGGCGGAGCTGGAGGACCAGGCGGGCGCGGTCAGTGACGCACGACTCGCCGGCTACGTCGCCAAGTACGCCACCAAAGGCACCGGAGCGCGGGACACCCCAGACCGGCCGATCAGGTCGCAGCTCGACATCGACCACCTGCGTGTGTCGACCCACCACCGCCGCATGATCCAAACGGCATGGGACCTCGGTGGCCTGGGGTTCTACGCGGAGCTGAACCTGCGGAAGTGGGCTCACATGCTCGGATTCCGCGGCCACTTCCTCACCAAATCCAAGCACTACAGCGCCACCTTCAAACGCATCCGCGAAGACCGCCGGGCGTTCCGCGCGGCCGAAGTCCTCGAACGGCTCGGCCTCCAAGTCGAATCGGTGGTCGTCGTCAACGACTGGGCCTTCAGCGGCTCGGGCTACGCCAACGACGCGGAACGCGAACTGGCGACCGCGCTCGGCGAACGACTCCGCAACCAACGACAACGCACGTACGCACGAGAGGGGGAACCCGATGGACCTGTCGCCGCTACCTGACCCGGACACCTTCCTGACCGTGGTCGAGTTCTGCGCCAAGCTCCGCATCTCCAAAGACACCTTCTACAAGTGGCGGCAGATCCCCGGAGCCGCCCCCATCGCCCACAAGCTGCCCAACGGGTCACTGCGCATCTCCGGCACCGACTTCAACGCCTGGCTGACCACGCTGAGGAGTGAGGCCGCGTGAACCTCACCTACAAGGTCAACATCTGGGAGCTGAAGACCCTCAAGCCAGGCAAGGACGGGCGAAAGCGGCCCAAGCCCTACGGGGTCCGCTGGATCACGGCTGGTCGTGAGCACTCCGAGTGGTACCGGACCAAGACACTCGCCGATCGGCGGCGGAACAAGCTGATTAGCGCCACTGAAGCCGGTGAGCCGTTCGACGTCGAGAGCGGCCTGCCGAAGTCAGAAGCGGAGAAAGCGGCGGCTCGGTCGCTGCTGCGGCTCGCACAGGAGTTCATCAATCACGAGTGGGAGGGCGCGGCACCGAACACCCGGAAGCGGAACGTGGACACCTTGGCCATTCCCGTGGCCGCGTTCGTCAGCTCGGCCAAGGGTGCGCCGGACATCGCAACGTTGCGGCGGACGTTGACGGGCTATCTCCTGGTCCCGCCTAACGCACGTAACCGTGAACTCACAACGGAGGAGGAAGCGGCGGCGCGGTGGATCGAGGCGGCCTCACGGCCGGTCCGCGAGCTGGACAAGATCGAAACGGCTTCGCTCCTACGCACGCTCGGTCGGAACCTCAACGGCAAGCCAGCGGCCGATTGGACCGTGCGAACCCGGCGCGGAACGCTGCACAACCTGCTGAGCTACGCGGTCGACGTCGGCGAACTCGGGTTCAACCCAGTGGTGGGTAGCCGGGCTGCACTTCAGCGCGGGAACAGCGAGGTGGATCCACGCGTCGTGCTGAATCCGGCGCAAGCGCGGAACTGTTTGGCGGGCGTGACGTACGCGGGTGGCAGGCCAGGCAGGTTCGACTACCTGTACGGCTTCTTCGCCTCGATGTACTACGCGGGTCTGCGGCCGTGCGAGGTGAACCGGGTCCGTGAGGAAGACTGCAAGCTGCCCGACTCTGGTTGGGGCGAGTTGCTGTTGGAGAAGTCGGCGTCACGCGCGCCCAGTCGCTATGTCGACTCCGGACAGACGTGGGAGGCGCGCAACCTCAAGCGGCGGGCTCAGGGCACAGTGCGGCCTGTTCCGATCCCGCCCCACCTGGTCGTGATCCTTCGCGAGCACATCGAGAGGTTCGGGGTCACCTCGGACGGGCGGCTGTTTCGCGGCCTCAAGAACGGTGACCCGGTGGGCGCGTCGGTGTACTGCGACGTGTGGCGCAAGGCCCGGCTGGTCGGTCTCAGCCCTCAGCAGGCCCGGTCACCCTTGGGCGAAGACCCGTATGACCTTCGTCATGCGGCGGTGTCGACCTGGCTCACCGCCGGGGTCTCCCCCGCTGAGGTCGCGGAGCGGGCCGGGCACACCGTGGAGGTGTTGCTCAAGGTCTACGCGAAGGTGCTCGACGGCCAGCGGGAGCCGTCGAACCGCAAGATCGAGGGCCTGTTGAACGACGACGGGTGACGGTCATGGGTGGCAAGACCAGCGAAAAGGCCTCCGGAAATGATCTTTCCGGGGGCCTTCGCTGTTCCGTGCATGTTCCGTGAGCCCTGGCAGATCGCCGCAGTAAGTGACAGCCACTCACCTACCGCCGAGCTGGCGAACCAGCCGTTTGCGCTGGTCGGCATGGCTATTCCACGCTGACCAGCGCGAACCACGGGTGTCCGAATAGTCGGGTTTCAGTTCCGCAGTTCCATCGTGCAGCACTTGGGGCCGCCGCCGGACTTGCGGAGTTCGGAGATGTCCACGAAAACGGGGTCGAAGCCGCGGCGGGTCAGTTGGTCGGCCAGGGCGGTCGCCTCCACGGGGAGGATCACGTTGCGGCCGTCCGAGACGGCGTTGAGGCCCAGGCAGGCGGCGTCTTCGGCGGTGGCGATGACGGCGTCGGGGAACAGCCGGCGGAGGACTTCGCGGGTGCCCGGGGAGAAGGCTTCCGGGTAGTAGGCGATCAGGTCGTCGGTCAGCACGAACAGGGCCACGTCCAGGTGGTAGTAGCGCGGGTCCACCAACTGGAGGGAGATCACCGGCACGCCCAGGACCTCCTGCGCCTCCGAGTGGGCCAGGGGGTCGGTGCGGAAACCGGTGCCCGCCAGGAGGTACTTGCCGGTCCACGTGAAGTCGCCTTCGGCTTCGTTCGTGCGCTCCGGCATCACCACGGACTTGTAGCCGTTGGCCAGGAACCACCGGCGGAAGTGGTCGGCTTCCGGGCCGCGCTGCTCGGCGCGGAACCGGGAGCCCAGGACCCGGCCGTCGACGACGGTGCCGGAGTTGGCCGAGAAGACCATGTCGGGCAGGCCCGGGACGGGCTCGATCAGCTCGACGCGGTGGCCCAGGCGCTCATAGGTCTCCTTGAGCGCGTTCCACTGCTCGACCGCCAGCCCGGTGTCGATCGGCCGGGTCGGGTCCATCCACGGGTTGATGGCGTACTCCACCGTGAAGTACTCCGGCGGGCACATGAGGTACCGGCGCGTGGTCGGCACGCGCACGGGGGCGGCGGGCGTGGTGACGCCCAGCACGATCGGCTCGTCGCCGGGGCCCAGGAGGGAAACCGAGGTCATGGATCGAAGGGTAAATTCCCATCTGACCAGCGAACAACGCCGCAGTATTGCGTCTGTTGGTGCAGAATGTTGCGTGTGGACTCGATCGACCAGCGAATCATTTCGTGCCTGATGGCCAACGCCCGCTCCAGCTACGCCGACATCGGCAAGGAGGTGGGCCTGTCCGCCCCGGCCGTCAAGCGCCGGGTGGACAAGCTGCTGGACACCGGCGTGCTCCGCGGCTTCACCGCCGTCGTGGACCCTGAGCAGCTCGGATGGGGTACCGAGGCCTTCGTGGAGGTGCACTGCCGGGGCAACGTCGCCCCCCACGACATCCAGCAGCGGCTCGAACCGATGGCCGAGGTGCTGGCCGCCTACACCGTCTCCGGGGCGGCCGACGCGATCGTCCACCTCCGCGCGGCCAACATCCACCACCTGGAGACCGCCCTGGAACGCCTGCGCGCCGTCGAGATCATCGACCGGACCGTCTCCACGGTCGTGCTCTCCCGCCTGCTCGACCGGCCGCCGGCACCCTGACCGACCGGCGGCGGGACCGGCCGGCGCGACCGCGCCCTAGAGTCGCGCCATGTCCGAGGTGCTGCTGGAGCGTTCCGACCGGGTCGGCGTGATCACCGTGCACGACCCCGAGCGGCGCAACGCGTTGACGCTCGACCTGTCCGACCAACTCGTCGCGGCCGTCAAGACCTGCGAGCAGGATGCCGATGTCCACGCCGTGGTGGTGACCGGCGCTCCCCCGGCGTTCTGCGCGGGAGCCGATCTGACGGCCCTGGGCGAGGCCCGGGAGCAGGGGCTGCGGCGCATCTACGCCGGGTTCCTCGCGGTGGCGGACTGCGCGCTGCCGACGATCGCGGCCGTGGGCGGCGCGGCGGTGGGCGCGGGGCTGAACCTCGCGCTGGCCTGCGACGTGCGGCTGGCCGGCCCCAAGGCGCGGTTCGACGCGCGGTTCCTCCAGCTGGGCATCCACCCCGGCGGCGGGATGACGTGGCTGCTGCAACGCCTGGTCGGCCCGCAGGCGGCGACCGCGATGACGCTGTTCGGGCAGGTCCTGGACGCGGACGCGGCGGTCCGGCACGGGCTGGCGTGGGACCGGGTGGACGGCGGGCACGACGAGCTGGTCGCCTCGGCGGTCGAGTTCGCGAGGGCTTCGGCCGAAGCTCCGCGGGACCTGGTCCGCACCATCAAGGCCACGATGAGGACGACGGCGGTCCTGGACGCCCACGCGGACGCCGTGGACACCGAGGTCGTCCCGCAGGTCGCCTCGATCGAGACCCCGGAGTTCGCGGCCAGGCTGGCCGCGATGAAGGCCCGGATCAGCGGGCGGCCGTGAACCTGGACAGGGCCGGACGCTACCTGTAACTTCCGGTAACAGTTACTAACCGGTACATCCGAAATTGCGGCGATTACCGCCTGGTTGGCCCTTGTCACACCAGGTGGGACGAACCGTCCCGCAGAGTGGTACAGGAGAAACCGGCCCGTGCGCGGGCACGACTACCCTCGCGGAGGGGAGGGGCGACTTGCCCTCAGGCGGGCGTGAAGAGAGGGATCGGCGTAGGACATGACTACCGACGTTGGTAATGGCCCCGCGCCAGGTGGCAACGCCAAGGACCGCGGCACCGGCACCGTCCGGAAGCTCGACCGCGTGGTGATCCGGTTCGCCGGCGACTCCGGCGACGGCATGCAGCTCACGGGCGACCGGTTCACCTCCGAAGCCGCGGCCTTCGGCAACGACCTCGCGACGCAGCCGAACTTCCCGGCCGAGATCCGGGCGCCCCAGGGGACGCTGCCCGGGGTCTCGAGCTTCCAGCTGCACTTCGCCGACTACGACATCCTGACCCCCGGCGACCGCCCCGACGTGCTGGTGGCGATGAACCCGGCGGCGCTCAAGGCGAACATCGGCGACCTGCCCAAGGGCGGGATGCTGATCGTCAACACCGACGAGTTCAGCAAGCGCAACCTGGTCAAGGTCGGGTACGCCGCCGACCCGCTGGAGGACGGCTCGCTGGAGACCTACCAGGTGCACAAGGTCGCCATGGCCACCCTGACCATCGGCGCGCTGGAGAACACCGGCCTGGGCAAGAAGGACGCCGAGCGGGCCAAGAACATGTTCGCGCTCGGCCTGCTGTCGTGGATGTACCACCGGCCGACCGAGGGCACCGAGCGGTTCCTGCGGGAGAAGTTCGCCAAGAAGCCGGACATCGCCGAGGCCAACGTGCTGGCCTTCCGCGCGGGCTGGAACTACGGCGAGACCACCGAGTCGTTCGCGGTCACCTACCAGGTCGCGCCCGCCAAGCTCAACCAGGGCACCTACCGGCAGATCACCGGCAACACGGCGCTGGCCTACGGGCTGGTGGCCGCCGGCCGGCTGTCCAAGCTGCCGGTCGTGCTGGGCACCTACCCGATCACCCCGGCCTCGGACATCCTGCACGAGCTGTCCAAGCACAAGAACTTCGGCATCACCACGCTCCAGGCCGAGGACGAGATCGCGGGCATCGGCGCGGCGCTGGGCGCCTCCTACGGTGGCGCGCTGGGCGTGACCTCGACGTCCGGTCCCGGTGTGGCGCTCAAGTCCGAGACCATCGGCCTCGCGGTGATGACCGAGCTGCCGCTGGTCGTGGTCGACGTGCAGCGCGGTGGCCCGTCCACCGGCCTGCCGACCAAGACCGAGCAGGCCGACCTGCTGCAGGCGATGTTCGGCCGCAACGGCGAGTCGCCGGTGCCGATCGTCGCGCCGCAGTCCCCCGCGGACTGCTTCGACGCCGCGCTGGAGGCCGCCCGGATCGCGCTGGTCTACCGGACGCCGGTGCTGCTGCTCTCCGACGGCGCGATCGCGAACGGCTCCGAGCCGTGGCTGGTCCCCGACGTCGAGGACCTGCCGGACCTGACCGTCGAGTTCGCCACCGAGCCCAACGGCCCGGACGGCGAGTTCTGGCCGTACCTGCGCGACCCGGAGACGCTGGCCCGCCCGTGGGCGGTGCCCGGCACCGCCGGGCTCCAGCACCGCATCGGCGGGCTGGAGAAGGCCGACGGCGACGGCAACATCTCCTACGACCCGGCCAACCACGACCACATGGTGCGGCTGCGGCAGCGCAAGGTCGACGGCGTCGAGGTGCCCGACGTCGTGGTCGACGACCCGTCCGGCGAAGCGCGGGTGCTGGTCGTGGGCTGGGGCTCGTCCTACGGCCCGATCGGCGCGGCGGCGCGCCGGGTGCGCAAGCTCGGGATGCCGGTGGCGCACGCCCACCTGCGCCACCTCAACCCGTTCCCGAAGAACCTCGGGGACGTGCTCGCCCGGTACGACAAGGTCGTCGTGCCGGAGATGAACCTCGGTCAACTGGCGTTGTTGTTGCGAGCGAAGTACCTGGTGGACGCGATCAGCTACACCAAGGTGCAGGGCCTGCCCTTCAAGGCGGAGGAGCTCCAGGACGTGCTCGCCGATGTGATCAAGGGAGTGTCCGCGTGACGGCCATCGAATTGGGGCTGCCGGGCCTGGGGGGCCTGGTCGGCGTTCCCACCTCCGACGAGCCGCAGAAGGCCAAGGACTACAAGTCGGACCAGGAGGTCCGCTGGTGTCCCGGGTGCGGCGACTACGTGGTGCTCAACGCCGTGCAGTCGTTCCTCCCGACCCTGGGCCTGAAGCGCGAGAACATCGTGTTCGTCTCCGGGATCGGCTGCTCTTCCCGGTTCCCCTACTACATGAACACCTACGGGATGCACTCGATCCACGGACGGGCGCCGGCCATCGCGACCGGTCTCGCCGTGGCCCGACCCGACCTGTCGGTGTGGGTGGTGACCGGTGACGGCGACGCGCTGTCCATCGGCGGCAACCACCTCATCCACACGTTGCGGCGCAACGTGAACCTCAAGATCCTGCTGTTCAACAACCGGATCTACGGCCTGACCAAGGGCCAGTACTCGCCCACCTCCGAGGAGGGCAAGGTCACCAAGTCCACCCCGCTCGGCTCGCTGGACCACCCGTTCAACCCGGTGTCGCTGGCACTGGGCGCGGAGGCCACGTTCGTCGGGCGCGCGGTCGACTCGGACCGGGCGGGGCTCACCGAGGTGCTGCGGCAGGCCGCCGAGCACCGCGGGACGGCCCTGGTCGAGATCTACCAGAACTGCCCGATCTTCAACGACGGCGCGTTCGACGTGCTCAAGGACGCCGACGAGGCGGCCCGGCGGATCATCAACGTCGTGCACGGGGAGCCGATCACCTTCGGCGGCGGCGAGTTCGCCGTCGTGCGCGACGGGTTCGGGCTGGGCGTGGCCAAGACCGCGGACGTGGCGGCGGAGGACGTCGTGGTGCACGACGCGGCCGACCTGAACCTGGCGTTCGCGCTGTCCCGGCTCTCGACCCAGGACCTCCAGCACACCGTGACCGGGGTGTTCCGCAACGTCGCGCGGACCACGTACGACGACGCGGCGCGGGCGCAGGTGGAGGCGGCCAAGGCGGCCAAGGCCCCGGACCTGGGCGCGCTGCTGCGCGGCAAGGACACCTGGACCGTCGTCTAGCCGAACCTGCCGGACACACGGAAGGGCCCCTGTTCCGCCTCCCGGAACAGGGGCCCTTCGCGTTCCCTCCCCAGGGAGCTCTTGTGCGCCGTGGAGGACTATCCCACGCGGCACTTGTGGTCCGGGTGAAAACGAGACCCCCCGGTCCCCGCCGGGACCGGGGGTGTCACGGCGCGGGCCGGAAGCCCGCCTTCTCGGCGTCGGACGTGGTGCGGAACCAGACGTCGGCGCGGGTCTCGCGGAAGTTCGCGGACTCGCCGGTGTAGTAGCGGCGGCCGGTGAGGGTCGCCTTGACGTGGAAGTCGGGGGCGGGCGCCATCCCGTCGGACTTGGGCAGCACCGAGCCGGGACCGAACGGCGAGCGCGGGTTGAAGCCCTCGGGCTGCTGGTAGCGGGTGGTGCCGGCGGCGGGGCGGCCGCCCGTGCTGGGGCTGAAGCCGACCGGGCGCGGGCGGACCGGGCGCTGCGGGGGCGGACTGGCCGGCTGGGGCGACAGCGGCGCGGGCGGTGGCGTGCGCGGGCTGTTGGCCGGGCGGGTGGGGCGCTGCGGCAGGCCGCCGCCGCTGGAGGCCAGCAGCTCCGGGGCCAGCGTCGGGACGAACGGCTGGTCGTTGCCGGGCGCCGAGGGGCGCGGCGTGACCGGCGGGATCGGCGGCTCGTCGTCGATGTCCTCGGGGGTGAGCAGCGGCTCGAACAGCGAGCGCGGCCGGCCGGGCTCGCGCGGCTCGCGGGGCACCTCGGGCTTGGCCGGACGCGGCGCGGGCCGCTCGCGGGCCGGGCGCTCGATGGGGGCGGGAGCGTCGCCGTGGGCCGGTGACCCGCCGTTCTCGGGCTCGAAGTCCGGTGCGGTGAACATCGACACCGGTTCGGCGGGCGCTTCGCGGTCGGGCTCGGTGAACAGCGAGACGGCCGGCTCCGGCTGTGCCACCACCGGTTCGGGTTCGGTGGCCACCGGCTCGACGTAGGTGGTCTCGGCGTGGGCCGGTACGACGTGCTCGGGCTCGGCGTGCTCGGGCTCCGCGTGCTCGGGCTCGGTGTGCTCGGGCTCGGCATGCTTTGGCTCGGCATGCTTCGGCTCGGCGCCCTGGGGCTCGACGTGCTGGGGCTCGACGTGCTGGGGCTCGACGAACTCGGGCTCGGTGCGCTCAGGCTCGGAGTACACGGGCTCGCTGTGCGCGGGCTCGGCGTGCCGGGGTTCGAAGTGCAGGGGCTCGACGTGCACCGGCTCGAAGGGCTCGGGCTCGATGTGCCGGGGCTCGGGCTGGGGAGTGAACGGCTGCTGGGTGAACGGCTGGGGGGTGAACGGTTCCGGGCCGACGGACAGGTCCGCGCCGAACGGCGAGATGTACTCGGTGCGCGGCGAGAGCCGGTCGGCCTTCGAGCGCGTGGGCTCCGGCTCCGAGAACTCCGACGGCGGCAGGTCGGGCCGGATCGCCGGGTACTCGCCGGTCAGGTCGTGGTCCGGCCAGCGCTGCGCGTCCTCGGAGCGCCACGCGGGCCGGGGGTCCTCGGTGTGCCAGGTGTTGCGCGGCTCGGCGACCGGCTCACGGGTCTCGTCCTCGCGGGCGCGGGCGAGTTCGGCGTGGAAGTCGTCGGCGCGGGACTGCTCGTCGGCGTGCAGGTCGTCGGCGCGGGAGTGCTCGGACCGGGAGCGGTCGTCGGACCGGCCGTCGACCTCGGCGATGGCCTGGGCCAGCGCGGTCGCCGGGATGAGCGTGGTGGTCTCGGACGGGCGCTCGGGCTCGTCCTCCTCCTCGTGCGAGGCGGAGTCGCCGGGCTCGTCGGCGTCCTCGCCGTACACCTCGGGCACGCCGGGCTCCTCGCGCCACACCTCGCGCGGCTGGAACGCCTCGACCTCGGGCGGCGCGGTCGGCTCGGGCTGCGGCACGGCGGGTTCGGCCGCGACGGCGGGCGGCAGCAGCCGGGTCTGCTCGGCCGCGTGCCCGGCGTCCTCGGCCGGCCGGCGCGCGGGCTCCGGCTCGACCTCGGGGGTGAGCCGCTCGAACAGGCTGCGCGGGCGCTCCTCCTCCTGCCCGGGAAAGGACTGGTCGGGGAAGGGCTGCCCGGGGAAGGACTGGTCGGGGGAGGACCGGTCGGCGGACGATCGCCCCGGCGAGGGCTGGTCGGCGTAGGGCCGCTCCTCGAAGTCCGACAGCGGGCGGTGCTCGTCGTCCAGCTCGTCGCGGTGCTCGTCACGCCGGTCGAGCTCCAAGCCCGCCACGTCGTAGCGCGGCGGTTCGTCGCGCACCAGGGCGTCGACCGGCGAGCGGGGCTCCTCCGGCCAGTCGTCGTAGTCCTCGCGCACGGGGACCGGAGCCGGGGCCGGAGCGGGGCGCGGGGAGGTGAGCAGGCGCTCCTCCAGCTCCTCCAGCTCCTTCTTCGCCGGGCGGACCAGGACCAGCCAGGTCAGCGCGACGCCTGCCACGAACGACAGCAGGCTCCACAGCCAGACCTGTCCGAACAGCGAACCCACGGGAGACCCTCCCACTGCGACGTCCTGTCACACCCCGACACGCTCCGCTGCCAGGTTCACCCGGTAGTGGAGCGGCTGCAAAACTACCCTGACCACCCGTCCGCGCGCGCTTTGCCGCCCCGACGTCGGCCGCTGGTCGAATAATAAGCCACGTGGACCGACTGACCTGGCAAAACGGCAGCGTAGAGTGACCGCTGTGCCGCCGTTGACGAACTCTTCCGCGATCTCGGCGGAAACCAACCACACGAACCGGGGCGTCGCCTTCGGCATCGGCGCCTACGTCCTGTGGGGCATCGTGCCCGCCTACTGGCCGCTGCTGGCCCCGGCCGGCGCGGTGGAGATCCTGGCCCACCGGATCGCCTGGTCGCTGGTGGTGATGGTGCTGCTCACGGCGGTCCTGGGCCGGTGGGCGGGGCTGCGCGGGCTCTCGCTCAAGGGCTGGCTGATGGTGGCCGCCGCGTCGGTGCTGATCGCGGTCAACTGGGGCGTCTACATCTACTCGGTGAACGCCGGCCACGTGGTCGAGGCCGCGCTCGGCTACTTCATCAACCCGCTGGTCAGCGTCCTGCTCGGGGTGGTCGTGCTGCGCGAGCGGCTGCGCCGCGCCCAGTTCGCGGCGATCCTCATCGCGCTGGTCGCGGTGGTCGTGCTGGCCGTGGACTACGGGCAGCCGCCGTGGATCTCGCTGGTGCTGGCCTGCTCGTTCGGCCTCTACGGCCTGCTGAAGAAGACCGTGCCGCTGGACGCCACGGCCAGCCTCACCGCGGAGAGCGTCGTGCTGGCCCCGATCGCGGTGGGCTACCTGGTCTGGCTGGGCCCGGCGGGCACCTTCACCGACCACGGCGTCGGCCACGCGCTGATCCTGGTGTCGGCGGGTCTGGTCACGGCGATCCCGCTGGTGCTGTTCGGCGCCGGGGCCCGGCTCATCCCGCTGATCACCATGGGGATGCTCCAGTACATCGCGCCGATCCTGCAGTTCTCGTGGGGCGTGTTCGTCATGCACGAGCCGATGCCGCCGTCGCGGTGGTTCGGGTTCGCGCTGGTGTGGCTGGCGCTGGTCGTGTTCACCGTCGACGCGCTGCGGATCCGGCGCAGGCCGCGGCTGCTCGCGCCGGTCGAGTAGGCCACCGGCCGGACGCGGTCAGGCCGCCGAGCGGCCGGAAGCCACCCGTCAGCGCTCAACGGGAACGGGTCAACGGGAACGGGTCAACGGGAGCGGGTCGCGGGTCAACGGGAGCGGGTCACGACGTACTCGCTGACCGATTCCAGCGCTTCCCGGGCCGGTCCCGCCGGCAGGTCGGCCAGCGCGGCACGGGCCCGCGCCGCGTAGTCGTCCAGCGTCCGCCGGGCGCGCTCCAGGCCGGCCGACGAGCGCAGCAGCTCCAGCGCCTCGGTCACCTCGGCGTCGTCGGTCAGCGGCTGGGCCAGCAGCTTCGCCAGCCGCGAGGCCGGCTCGTCCTCCAGCGCGTAGAGCATGGGCAGCGTCTTCACGCCCTCGCGCAGGTCCGTGCCCGGGGTCTTGCCCGACTCGGACGAGGGGCTCGCGATGTCGATGACGTCGTCGGAGATCTGGAACGCCGCGCCGATCACCTCGCCGTACCCGCGCAGCGCCTCCACCTGCGCCGGCGTGGTGTCGGAGAACATCGCGCCGAACCGGGCGGCGGTGGCGATCAGCGAGCCGGTCTTCTCGGCGATCGTGGTCAGGTAGTGCGCGACCGGGTCCTCGTCCCCGCGCGGGCCCATCGTCTCCCGCATCTGGCCGGTGACCAGCTCGGAGAACGTCTCGGCGATGATCCGCGCGGCCCGCGTGCCCAGGTCCGCGACCAGCGCCGAGGCGTGCGCGAACAGGTAGTCGCCGGTCAGGATCGCGATGCTGTTGTCCCACTTCGCGTTGGCCGACTCCGCGCCGCGGCGCATGGTGGCCTCGTCCATCACGTCGTCGTGGTACAGCGTCGCCAGGTGGGTGAGCTCCACCACGGCCGCGGCCTTGATGACGCTGTCCCGGTCCCAGGAGGAACCCAACTGCGCGGACAGGATGGTGAACAGCGGCCGGATCCTCTTGCCGCCCGCCTCCACCAGGTGCAGGGAGGTCTCCATCACCGGGTGGAACTCGCTCTGCACGACTTTGTGCAGCAGCTCCTCCACCTCGGCCAGCCCGGCCTGCACCACCTCCGCGAGCACGGGGTCCGTCAACCGGAACCCCGTCCCCGCCTGCTCGCTACTGGTCACTCCTGAAGCCTACGTACCGCTAGAAGGCGAACCCGCCGGCACCCGCCCAATCGAGGGCGAAAGCCGGCCAGACGCCCAGCACGAGGGTGATCGCCGCGCCCATGGTGATGGCCACGGTGGTGAACGCGCCGGGCACGGTCACCGTCGGGCCGTCCGGCGCGGGCTCGCTGAAGTACATCAGCACGATGACCCGCAGGTAGAAGAACGCCGCCACCGCGGAGGCGACCAGGGCGATCACCACCAGCGGCGCCATGCCGCTCTGGATCGCCGCCGCGAACACCACGAACTTGCCGATGAACCCGCTGGTCAGCGGGATGCCCGCGAGCGCGAGCAGCAGGAAGGTGAACACCGCGGCGGTGATCGGCGAGCGCTTGGCCAACCCGGCCCACTGGGACAGGTGGGTGGCTTCGCCGTCCGCGTTGCGGACCAGCGACACGACGCCGAACGCGGCGATCGTGGTGAAGCCGTAGGCCATCAGGTAGAACATCGTGCCGGACAGGCCCTCGCTGGTCAGCGTGATCGACCCGACCAGCAGGAAGCCCGCGTGCGCGACCGACGAGTAGGCGATCATCCGCTTCACGTCGGTCTGGGTGAGGCCGAGCACCGCGCCGATGACCATGGACGCGATCGCCACGCCCCACAGCACGCCGTTCCACTCCCAGCTCGACTTCTCGAACGCCACGAACAGCACCCGCAGGATGCCGCCGAACGCGGCGACCTTCGTGCAGGCCGCCATGAACGCGGTGATCGGGGTCGGCGCGCCCTGGTAGACGTCCGGGGTCCAGGCGTGGAACGGGCCGACCGACGCCTTGAACAGCAGGCCGACCACGAGCAGGCCGAAGCCCGCGTAGAGCAGCGTGTCGGAGCGGTCGGTGCCGGCCGTCGCGGTGGCGATGTCGGCGAGCTTGACCGAGCCGGAGTAGCCGTAGAGCAGGGCCACGCCGTAGAGGAAGAACGCCGACGCGAACGCGCCGAGCAGGAAGTACTTGACCGCGGCCTCCTGCGAGAGCAGGCGACGGCGGCGGGCCAGGCCGCACATCAGGTACAGCGGCAGCGACAGCACTTCCAGCGCGATGAACATGGTCAGCAGGTCGTTGGACGCGACGAAGACCATCATGCCGCCGAGCGCGAACAGCGTCAGCGGGAACACCTCGGTCTGCATCCCGAACCGGCCGGCCTGGGCGCGGTCCTGGACGGTGCCGGGCCGGATGGCGGCGTCGGCGACGAACGCGCCGCCGGGCTCCACCGAGCGGTCCGCGATGAGCAGCACCGCGCCGAAGCCGAGCACCAGCAGCGTGCCCCACAGGAAGATCACCGGCTGGTCGACCGCGATCGCCCCGGAGAGGGTGGTCTTGCCCTGCGCGGGCGTGTCCTCGGCGCTGCCGTACGCGGCCAGCGCCACGCCCGACGCGAGCAGCGTCGCCAAGGTCAGCACGACCTGGCTGGACCACCGCTGCTGCTTGGGCAGGAAGGCTTCGACCAGCACGCTCAAGCAGGCCGCGCCGAGCACGATCAGGATCGGCGCGACCGCGAGGTAGTCGATCTCGGGGGCCTGGAGCCGCTGGGTCTGAGCGAGGAACGTCTCCACGTCACTTGCCTTCCTGCGTGACCGGGTCCGCGACCCCGACCTCGCTGAGCGTCGCCCCGACGGACGGGGTGATCACGTCCAACACCGGCTTCGGGTAGAACCCGAGCACCAGGATCAGCGCGACCAGCGGCGCGAGCACCGCCAGTTCCCGCTTGTCCAGGTCCTTCACCGGGGCGCGCCGCGGGTCGACCGTCGCGCCGGGCCCGCCGGTCGCGCCGATCAGCGCCGTGCCGCGCACCGGGCCCTGGAACACCCGCTGGTAGAGCCACAGGATGTAGAGCGCGGCCAGCACCATGCCCAGCGCGGCCAGGATCGTGAAGACCGGCTGGGTCGGGTAGGAGCCGACCAGCACCAGGAACTCGCTGACGAACGAGTTGGTGCCGGGCAGCGCCAGCGACGACAGGCCGGCCACGAAGAACAGGCCGCCGAGCACCGGCGTCAGCTTCGCCATGCCGCCGTAGTCCTCGATCAGCCGCGACCCGCCGCGGGCCATCACCATGCCGACGACCAGGAACAGCATGCCGGTCGAGATGCCGTGGTTGACCATGTAGAGCACCGCGCCGGCCCCGGCCTGCGAGCTGAACGCGAAGATGCCCAGCGCGATGAAGCCGAAGTGCGCGATCGAGGTGTAGGCGACGAACCGCTTGAGGTCGGACTGGCCGACCGCGAGCAGCGAGCCGTAGAGGATGCCCGCCACGGCCAGCACCAGCACCAGCGGCGCGAGCTCCTGGCTGGCCAGCGGGAACATCGGCAGGCAGTAGCGCAGGAACCCGAACGTGCCGATCTTGTCCAGGATGCCGACCAGCAGCACGCCCGCGCCGACCGGCGCCTCGGCGCCGGCGTCGGGCAGCCAGGTGTGCAGCGGCACCAGCGGGGCCTTGATCGCGAAGGCGACGAAGAACCCGAGGAACAGCCAGATCTGGTGCGACAGCGGCAGCTCGCGGGTGACCGTGACCAGCGTCGCCCAGTCGAACGTGCCCGAGCCGAGCTTGTCGGCGGCGGCCACGTACACGCCGATCACCGAGGCCAGCATGATCAGGCCGCCGAGCAGCGAGTAGAGGAAGAACTTCATCGCCGCGTACTGCCGGTTCGGCCCGCCGAAGCGGCCGATCAGGAAGTACATCGGGACCAGCACGGCCTCGAAGAACACGTAGAACAGGAACACGTCGGTGGCGGCGAACACGCCGACCATGCCGGTCTCCATGACCAGCAGCAGCGCGAAGAACCCGCCCGCGCTGCGGCCCTCGGGCAGCTTGTCCGCCCACGAGCCGCCGATGACCACCGGCACCAGGAAGGCGATCAGCGCGATCATCACCAGCGCGATGCCGTCCACGCCGAAGGACAGGTGCACGCCGAAGGACGGGATCCAGTCCGCCGAGCTGGTCAGCTGGAGCCGCTCGGTCGACGAGGTGTCGTAGCCGACCCACGCGACCACCGCGATCGCCAGCTCGGCCAGCGACACGGCCAGCGCGACCACCTTGGCCAGCCGGTCGTTGCCCCGCAGGAAGGCCACCACCACGCCGCCCACCAGGGGCAGCAGGAGCAGCGCGATCAGCGTCCAGCTCACGAGAACCTCACCATCAGCAGCGCGCCCAGGACGAAGATCGCACCCAGGAGCATGGAGAGCGCGTAGGAGCGCACGAACCCGGTCTGCAACCTGCGCAGCCGGCCCGAGCTACCGCCGAGCAGCGCGGCCGACCCGTTGACCAGGCCGTCCACGCCCTTGTTGTCCACGAAGACGAGCGCGCGGGTGAGCCAGGTGCCCGGCCGCGCGAACAGCGCCTCGTTGAGCGCGTTGCCGTACAGGTCGGCGCGCGCCGCGCGGACCGGGAACGACACCCGCGCGGGCCGCTGCACCGGCTGCGGCTTGCGGCCGAACAGCAGCCACGCCACCAGCACGCCGAGGGCCGACAGGCCGAGCACCAGGAAGTTGACCGCGTTGTGGTCCAGCACGCCGTGCTGCTCCCGCAGCTCGCCCAGCGACGGGGTGAGCCAGCCGGCCAGGTTGTCGCCGGAGGCGAAGAACGCGCCCGCGCCGACCGAGCCGAACGCCAGCACGATCATCGGCACCGTCATCGACAGCGGCGACTCGTGCGGGTGGTACGCGCGGCCGTCGGCGGACTTCAGGTCGGTCCACCGGGCCTTGCCCAGGAACACCAGGAACAGCAGGCGGGTCATGTAGAACGCGGTCAGACCCGCGCCCAGCGCCGCCACGCCGCCGAACACCCAGCCGCGCCAGCCCTGCTCGCTGAACGCCGCCGCGATGATGGCGTCCTTGGAGAAGTAGCCGGAAAGGAACGGGAAGCCGATCAGCGCGAGGTAGCCCAGCGTCCAGGTGACGAAGGTGACCGGCATCTTGCGCCACAGGCCGCCCATCCGGCGGATGTCGCCCTCGTCGTTCATGCCGTGCATGACCGAACCGGCGCCGAGAAACAGCCCGGCCTTGAAGAAGCCGTGCGTGAGCAGGTGCATGATGCCCAGCGCGTAGCCGACCGGACCGAGGCCCACGGCCAGGATCATGTAGCCGATCTGGGAGACCGTCGAGTACGCCAGGACCTTCTTGAAGTCGTCGTACGCGCAGCCGATGACGCAGCCGATGAGCAGCGTGAACGCGCCGATGCACATCACGACCAGCCGGCCGTCGCCCGAGAGGTTGTAGATCGGGTTGGACCGGGCGATCAGGTAGACGCCGGCGGTGACCATGGTCGCCGCGTGGATCAGGGCGGACACCGGGGTCGGGCCGGCCATCGCGTCCGGGAGCCACGCCTGGAGCGGGAACTGGCCGGACTTGCCGCACGCGCCGAGCAGGAGCAGCAGCGTCACCGCGGTCACCGTGGCCGGCGACAGCTCGCCGACCCGCGCGAACACCTCGGTGTACTGGGTGGTGCCCAGCTCCTTGAACAGGATGAAGATCGCGATCGCCAGCCCCAGGTCGCCGACCCGGTTCATCAGGAACGCCTTCTTCGCCGCGGACGCGGCCTCCGGCTTGTGCTGGTACCAGCCGATCAGCAGGTACGAGGCCAGGCCGACGCCCTCCCAGCCGAAGTACAGGGTCACGAAACCGTTGCCCAGCACCAGCAGGAGCATCGCGGCGACGAAGAGGTTCAGGTAGGCGAAGAACTTCCGCCGCCCGGCCTCGTGCGCCATGTAGCCGATCGAGTAGATGTGGATCAGCGCGCCGACACCGGTGATCAGCAGGACGAACGTCAGCGACAGCGGGTCCAGGCGCAGCGCGAACTCGACGGTGAGCGCGTTGACCGACACCCAGTCGAACAGGTGCAGCTCACTGGTCCGCTCGCCGGACCGCGCGATCGTGTCGAAGAACAGCGCCACGCCGTAGCCGAACGCGGCGACGACCGTCGCGGTGCCGAGCAGGTGGCCCCACTTGTCGGTGCGCTTGCCACCGATCAGCAGCACCGCCGCGCCGAACGCGGGCAACGCCAACAACAACCAGGCGAGACCGCCGATCCCGCTGGCGGCAACAGGTTCCGTCACCGGTGACCTCTCAGTACTTCAGCAGGTTGGAATCGTCGACCGAGGCCGAGCGACGCGTCTTGAAGATCGCCATGATGATCGTCAGGCCCACCACGACCTCGGCGGCGGCGACGACCATCACGAAGAACGCCATGACCTGGCCGTCGAGCGCCCCGTTGATCCGGGCGAACGTGACCAGGCTCAGGTTCACCGCGTTGAGCATCAGCTCCACGCACATGAACACGACGATGGCGTTGCGCCGCACCAGGACGCCCACCGCGCCGAGGCTGAACAGCAGGGCGGACAGCAGCAGGTAGTAGGTGGGGGTCACGACTGCACTCCCTCGATCGCACGGGCGTTGGCCGGCACGGCGCGCGGCCGGCCGAACCGGACCTCGGGGCGGGCCGAGGCCCGCTCGGCGAACCGGGCGGCACCGACCGCCGGGCGCACGGTGAACCGGAGGAACCCGGCGGGCCGGGCGGTCCCGGTGAGCCGGGCGGTCACGACTGGTCCCCCTTGAGGGCGTGCGCGTCGGCCTCGGGACCGGTGCCGGCGACCTCGGCGACGTCGCCGTCGAGGGTCTCCTTGGCGGTGGTCTCGATCAGCTCGGACAGCGACTCGGCCGCGACCGAGCCGTCGGGCAGCAGGGCGGGCGTGGCCACCGAGTTGGCGGTGGCGAACACGCCGGGGCCGGGCAGCGAGCCGACCCGGTCGCCGCGGAAGCGCTCCTCGACCAGTTCCTTCTGGGTCTTCTTGCGGTCCTTGCCGACGTTCTGGGTGAACGCCAGCACCATCGCGCCGACCGCCGCGGTGATCAGCAGCGCCGAGGTGAGCTCGAACGGGAACAGGTAGTCGGTGAACAGGGCCTCGCCGATGTTCGCGACGTTGCCGCCGTTCTGGGTGTTCTGCTGGGCCAGGCCGACCGGCTCGACGTCGGTCAGCGCCCGCGCCAGCGAGCCCACCACGAGGCCGGCGAAGCCGACGCCGAGCACGCTCGCCGCGAGCCGCTGCCCGCGCAGCACCTCGACCACCGAGTCCGAGCTGTCCCGGCCGACCAGCATCAGCACGAACAGGAACAGCATCATGATCGCGCCGGTGTAGACGATGATCTGCACGAAGCCCAGGAACGGGGCCTGCTGCACCATGTACAGCACGCCGAGGCTGAGCATCGCCAGCACCAGCCACAGCGCCGAGTGCACGGCGTTGCGGGCGAACAACATGCCCAGCGCGCCGGCCAGGGCCAGCGGGCCGAGGACCCAGAACGCGACGGCCTCGCCGGTGGTGACGACGTCGACCACGCGTGCGGCGTCCTCGGGCTGGAGCAGCAGCATCATCGCCCGGCCTCCCGCGCCTCGTGCTCGGCGGCCAGCCGGGGCCCGTTGACGTAGTAGTCCTGCTCGTTCTCGCCCAGCCGCATCGGGTGCGGCGGCTGCTCCATGCCGGGCAGCAGTGGCGCGAGCAGGTCCTCCTTGGTGAAGATCAGCTTCTGCCGGTCGTCGTCGGCGAGCTCGTACTCGTTCGTCATGGTCAGCGAACGGGTCGGGCACGCCTCGATGCACAGGCCGCAGCCGATGCAGCGCAGGTAGTTGATCTGGTAGTCGGCGCCGAACCGCTCACCGGGCGAGAAGCGCGCCTCGTCGGTGTTGTCGCCGCCCTCGACGAAGATCGCGTCCGCCGGGCAGGCCCACGCGCACAGCTCGCAGCCGACGCACTTCTCCAGCCCGTCCGGGTGCCGGTTGAGCTGGTGGCGCCCGTGGAACCGGGGTGCGGTGACCTTCTTGACCTCGGGGTACTCCTCGGTGACGACCTTCTTGAACATCGTCCCGAAGGTGACCCCGAAACCCTTGACGGGATCAAACATCCCCATCGCCGGCCTCCTTAGCTGACACACTCGCGGGTGCGGGCGCGGTTGTCCGATCGCCGTCGGAGGACGGCGGTCGCGCACTGCCGTCGGAGGACGGCAGCTGCGCCACCGGGACCTGCCGGCGCGGCGGCGACTTGGGCACTTGCAGGTCCAGCGGCGGCACCGGGTACCCGCCGCCGGTGACCGGCACGGCGTTCGGGTCGCGCTGCTCGCGCTGGTCCGGCAGCAGGAACGCGACCAGCACGATCACCGCCAGCACGACGCCGAAGACGGCGAGCAGCACGCCGGTGCTCAACCGGTCGGCCTCGCGCTCCAGGTTGAAGTAGCGGGTGAAGGCGACCGCGACGAACCAGAACAGGGCGATCGGGACCAGGAACTTCCAGCCCAGCCGCATGAACTGGTCGTAGCGCAGGCGGGGCAGCGTGCCGCGCAGCCAGATGAACAGGAACAGGAAGCCCAGGGTCTTGATCACGAACCAGATCAGCCCGAGCCAGCCGTTGGAGTTGAGCACGTGGTCGGGGCCGACGAACGGGAACTGCCAGCCGCCCAGGAACAGCGTGGTGGCCAGCGCCGACACGGTCACCATGTTCACGTACTCGGCGAGGAAGAACAGCGCGAACTTCAGCGAGCTGTACTCGGTGTGGAAGCCGCCGACCAGCTCCGACTCGGCCTCGGGGAGGTCGAACGGGGCGCGGTTGGTCTCGCCGACCATGGAGATGACGTAGATGACGAAGCTGACCGGCAGCAGGATCGCGTTCCACGCCGGTAGCGCGCCCCACGCGATCGTGCCGGACTGGCTGCCCACGATGTCCGCGGTGGACAGCGAGTGCGAGCTCATCACCACCGCGACGATCGACAGGCCCATCGCGATCTCGTAGGAGATCACCTGCGCGGCCGACCGCAGCGCGCCCAGCAGCGGGTACGGCGAGCCGGAGGCCCAGCCGGAGAGCACGATGCCGTAGACGCCCAGCGACGAGCAGGCGAGCACGACGAGCACGCCCACCGGCAGGTCGACCAGCTGCAGGACGGTCTCCTCGCCGAAGATCGAGACCTTGCCGCCGAGCGGGATCACCGAGAACGCGACGAACGCCGGGATGCAGGAGATCACCGGGGCCAGGAAGAACACCCACTTGTCCGCCAGGACCGGGCGGATGTCCTCCTTGAACGCCAGCTTCAGCCCGTCCGCCAGCGACTGCAGCCAGCCGTTGGGGCCGACCCGGTTGGGGCCGGGCCGCTGCTGCATCCGGGCGACGACCTTGCGCTCCCAGTTGATCATGAACAGGGTCATCACGACGAGGAACGCGAAGATCCCCACGACCTTGATGACGACCAGCCAGAACGGGTCGTCCGCGAGCAGCTGTCCCGCGTTCATGCCTTGCCTCCGCGCGAGGTGAGTTCGGGCGCGTTCGCCACGGCCACCACGGAACCGTGGCCGGCGGCCAGGTTGCGCCGCACGGTGACCGCCCCGGAGTTGCCGGGCAGCCACACCACGCCGTCGGGCAGGTCCGCCGCCTCGACCGGCAGCGACACCTCGCCCCGGTCGGTCGACACCGTGATCAGGCCGCCCGGCTCGACACCGAGGTGCCGCGCGGTGGCCTCGGACAGCTTCGCGACCACCGGCCGCGCGGTGCCCGCCAGGTTCGGCTCGTCGTCCTGCCCGGACCCGTTGTCCAGCAGCCGCCGCCAGGTCGCCAGCACGGCCTGGCCGGGCTTGGGCTGGGACAGCAGCGGCGCGGGCACGGTCGGCGCGGCGGCGGTGAGCGTGCCGCGTCCCAGGCGCTCGAAGTCCGCCATCGCGGCGGCCGGGGTCTGGGTGAACAGGTCGGCGTCCATCTCGACGGCCAGCGTGTCCAGCACCCGGCCGTCCGGCAGCGCGCTGGTGCCCTCCAGGGTGAGCGGGAACGGGCGGTGCCGGCCCTCCCAGTTGAGGTAGCTGCCCGCCTTCTCCACCGCCGGGGCGACCGGGAGCACGACGTCGGCGTGCGCGGTGACCGCGCTGTGCCGAAGCTCCAGGCTCACCACGAAACCGGTCAGCTCCAGCGCGCGTTCGGCCAGCCCCGGGTCCGGCAGGTCGAACGGGTCGACCCCGCCGACCACCAGCGCGTCCAGCCCGCCGCTCGCGGCGGCGACCAGGATCGCGTTGGTGTCGCGGCCGGGCTTCGCGGGCAGCGCGTCGGCGGCCAGGCCCCAGGCCGCTTCGACCTCGGCGCGCGCGGCGGCGTCGGACACCAGCCGGCCGCCGGGCAGCAGCGTGGGCAGCAGACCGGCTTCCAGCGCACCCCGCTCACCGGCGCGGCGCGGGATCCAGGCGAGCTTCGCCCCGGTCCGGCCGGCCAGCGCGGCGACCGCCGAGAACAGGCCCGGCACCTCGGCGGCGCGCTCGCCGACCAGGATCACCGACCCCGGCTTGGCCAGCTCCGCCACCACGTCGGAGGCGTGCTCGGGCAGCGCGTTGAGCGCGGCCGGCTCGCCGCCGGGCACGCACGCGAGCAGCGTGCCGTAGGTCTTCTCCACCGCGGGCGTCGTGAACTGGCCCAGGTGGAACACCTTGGTCTTCTTCGCGCGGGCCGCCTTGCGCAGCCGCAGGAAGACGATCGGGGCCTCTTCCTCGGGCTCGAAGGCCACCAGCAGCGCGGCGGGCGCGGCCTCGATGCCCCGGAACGTCACGCCGTCGGCCGGCGTGGTGCCCAGCACCGACGAGGTGAGGAACTCCAGCTCCTCCGCCGAGTGCGGCCGGGCCCGGAAGTCGACGTCGTTGGTGCGCAGGGCGATCCGGGCGAACTTCGAGTACGCGTAGGCGTCCTCGACGGTCAGCCGGCCACCGGCCAGCACCGCCGCGCCCTTGCCGTCCCGGGCCTTGGCCAACCCGGCCGCGGCGACCTGCAACGCCTCGGTCCACGACGACTCGCGCAGCTCGCCGGACTCCTTGTCGCGCACCAGCGGCCGGGTGATCCGGTCGTCGGCGGTGGCGTAGCGGAAGGCGAAGCGGCCCTTGTCGCAGATCCACTCCTCGTTGACCTCGGGGTCGTCGCCGGCGAGCTTGCGCTGCACCTTGCCGCGCCGCCAGTCGGTGCGCTCGGCGCAGCCCGACGAGCAGTGCTCGCACACGCTCGGCGTCGACACCAGGTCGAACGGCCGCGCCCGGAACCGGTAGGCGGCCGAGGTCAGCGCGCCCACCGGGCAGATCTGGATGGTGTTGCCGGAGAAGTACGACTGGAACGGCTGCTCCTGCGCCACGCCGACCTGCTGCTGCGAGCCGCGCTCCAGCAGTTCGATGAACGGGTCGCCCGCGATCTGCGCCGAGAACCGGGTGCAGCGCTGGCACAGCACGCACCGCTCGCGGTCGAGCAGCACCTGGGTGCTGATCGCGATCGGCTTCGGGAAGGTCCGCTTGTGCTCGTGGAAGCGGGAGTCCGCGCGGCCGTGCTTGAGCGCCTGGTTCTGCAACGGGCACTCGCCGCCCTTGTCGCAGATCGGGCAGTCCAGCGGGTGGTTGATGAGCAGCAGCTCCATCACGCCCTGCTGCGCCTTGTCCGCGACCGGCGAGGTGAGCTGGGTCTTGACCACCATGCCGTCGGCGACGGTCATCGTGCAGGACGCCTGCGGCTTCGGCATCGGCCGGCCGCCCATCTCCACCTCGACCAGGCACTGCCGGCACGCGCCCGCGGGATCCAGCAGCGGGTGGTCGCAGAAGCGCGGCACGACGATGCCGAGCCGCTCCGCGGTCCGGATCAGCAGCTCGCCCTTGGGCGCGACGACCTCCAGGCCGTCGATGACCAGCTTGACGTGGCCCTCGGGCACCACGAGTTCGGCGGTGGGTTTGTCCGGTGCGATCGTCATGCGCTTGCTCCCGCCAGGGCCGCGGCTTCCTTGTTCGTGGGTGAGTTCTGCTCGCACAGGGCCAGGAACTCGTCCTTGAAGTACTTGATGCCGCTGGTGATCGGGCTGACCGCGCCGTCGCCGAGCGCGCAGAACGAGCGGCCCAGGATGTTGTCGCAGATGTCCAGCAGCGTCTCGATGTCGGCGGCGGTGCCCTCGTTGCGGTTCATCCGCTGGAGGATCTGGACCAGCCAGTAGGTGCCCTCGCGGCACGGCGTGCACTTGCCGCACGACTCGTGCTTGTAGAACTCGGTCCACTTCATGACCGCCCACGGCACGGACACCGTCTCGTTGAAGATCTGCAGCGCCGTGGTGCCCAGCATCGACCCGGCCTCCGCCGCACCCTCGAAGTCCAGCGGGACGTCGAGGTGCTCGGCGGTGAACAGCGGGGTGGACGAGCCGCCCGGCGTCCAGAACTTCAGCGGGATGCCGTCCTTCATGCCGCCCGCCAGGTCCAGCAGCTCGCGCAGCGTGACGCCCATCGGGGCCTCGTACTGGCCGGGCCGCTCGACGTGGCCGGACAGCGAGTAGATCTTCGGGCCCGGCGACCGCTCGCGGCCCATCGTGCGGAACCAGTCCGCGCCGCCGTTGACGATGTAGGGAACCGAGGCGATCGTCTCGACGTTGTTCACCACGGTGGGCGAGGCGTAGAGACCGGCGGTCGCCGGGAAGGGGGGCTTGAGCCGGGGCTGGCCGCGCTTGCCCTCCAGCGAGTCGAGCAGCGCCGTCTCCTCGCCGCAGATGTACGCGCCCGCGCCGGCGTGCACGACGAGGTCGAGGTCGAACCCGGAGCCGAGGATGTCCTTGCCCAGGTAGCCCGCCGCGTAGGCCTCCCGCACGGCCGCGTCGAGCCGCCGGATGCAGTGCAGCACCTCGCCGCGCACGTAGATCGCGGCGAAGTTCGCCCGGATCGCGTACGAGGTGATGATGATGCCCTCGATCAGCGAGTGCGGGTCCGCCATCATCAGCGGGATGTCCTTGCAGGTGCCCGGCTCGCCCTCGTCGGCGTTGATCACCAGGTAGTGCGGCTTGCCGTCGCCCTGCGGGATGAAGCCCCACTTCAGGCCGGTCGGGAAGCCCGCGCCACCGCGACCGCGCAGCCCGGAGTCCTTGCACTGCTGGATCAGCTGGTCCGGGTGGGCGGTCAGCGCCTTGCGCAGCGCCGTGTACCCCTCCAGCTGCTCGTAGGTCTTCAGCGTCCACGAGCGCGGCGACAGCCAGCGCTTGGTGAGGACGGGAGTCAGTTGGTCGACCATCGGTGCCTCCCCCTACTTCTTTTCCGGCAGGGCGGGGAACTCGGCGTTCTCCGGCATCGCCGGCGCGGTCCAGCCCCGGTCCGCGGCCAGCGCCGCGCCGCGCACCGTCTCGGGCGCGGCCGACGGGCCGTCGAGGTCCGCCTCCCGGCCCTCGAAGAAGCCCGCCAGCTGCAGCTCCGCCTGCCGGAAGTCGGTCAGCGGCGCGCCGCGCGTCGGGTCGGGCTTCTGCCCGGCCTGCAACGACTTCACCAGCTCCAGCGCCTGCTCCGGGGTCTGGTTGTCGTAGAACTCGTAGTTCACCTGGAGCACCGGGGCCAGGTCGCAGGCCGCCAGGCACTCGGCGTGCTCCAGGGTGATCGACCCCGGCGCGCCCGGCTCGCCGGCGGTCTCCTCGTGGCCCAGCGGCTTGCCGTCGGTGCCCAGGTGCTCGCGCAGCTTCGCGTAGATGGCGTCACCGCCCAGCGCGGCGCACAGCGTGTTCGTGCAGACGCTCACCAGGTGCTCGCCGCACGGGCGGCGCTTGTACATGGTGTAGAACGTCGCGACCGCGCTGACCTCGGCGTTGGTCAGGTCGAGCTGGTCGGCGCAGAACGTGATGCCCGCCTGGCTGACGTAGCCCTCCACCGACTGCACCAGGTGCAGCATCGGCAGCAGCGCCGACCGGGGCTGCGGGTACCGCGCGATCAGGTCGCGCGCGCGGGCCACCGTGTCCGCGCCGAACACCTCGGCGGCCTGGCTCGGGTTTTCCTGGGTCTGCGTCATCGGTCACAACCACCCATCACCGGGTCGATAGAGGCCACCGACGCGATGACGTCGGCGACCATGCCGCCCTCGCACATCGCGGGCATCGACTGGAGGTTCACGAAGCTGGGTTCGCGCACGTGCACGCGCATCGGCCGGGTGCCGCCGTCGGAGACCACGTGGTAGCCCAGCTCGCCGCGCGGCGACTCGATCGGCACGTACACCTGGCCGGCCGGCACCTGGAAGCCCTCGGTCACCAGCTTGAAGTGGTGGATGAGCGACTCCATGGACTGGCCCATGATCTTGCGGACGTGCTCCAGCGAGTTGCCCATGCCGTCCGCGCCGATGGTGAGCTGCGCGGGCCACGCGATCTTGGCGTCCTGCACCATGACCGGGCCCGGCTCCAGCCGGTCCACCGCCTGCCGGACGATCTTGAGCGACTGGTGGATCTCCTCGACCCGCAGCCGGTAGCGGGCGAACGAGTCGGCCTCGTTCGCCGTCGGCACGTCGAACCGGTAGTTCTCGTAGCCCGAGTACGGCTCGATCTTGCGCAGGTCCCAGGGCAGGCCCGCGGAGCGCAGGATCGGGCCGGTGATGCCCAGCGCCAGGCAGGCGTCCACCGGCAGGTAGCCGACGCCCTCCAACCGGTTGCGCCAGATCGGCTGGCCGGTCAGCAGCTTGTCGTAGTCCGGCAGCCGCGAGTCCATCACCTTGATGAAGTCCCGGATCTTCTGCGGCGCGTCGACCGGCAGGTCCTGCGCCAGGCCGCCGGGCCGGATGAACGCGTGGTTCATCCGCAGCCCGGTCAGGAACTCCAGCAGGTGCAGGACCTCCTCGCGCTCGCGGAAGCCCGCGGTCATGCCGGTCAGCGCGCCCAGCTCCATGCCGCCGGTCGCCAGGGCGACCAGGTGCGAGCTGATCCGGTTGAGCTCCATGAGCAGCACGCGGATCGTCTGCGCGCGCTCCGGGACCGTGACGCCGAGCAGCTTCTCCACCGCGAGGCAGTACGCGGCCTCGTTGTGCAGCGGCGCCAGGTAGTCCATCCGCGTCACGAACGTGACGCCCTGGGTCCAGTTCCGGTACTCCAGGTTCTTCTCGATCCCGGTGTGCAGGTAGCCGATGACGCTGCGGGCCTGGGTGACGGTCTCGCCCTCCAGCTCCAGCACCAGGCGCAGCACGCCGTGCGTCGACGGGTGCTGCGGGCCCAGGTTCATGACGATGCGCTCGTCACCGGCCGCGTCGGCCAGCACCTCGTCCCAGTCGCCGCCGGTCACCGTGTAGACGGTGCCCTCGGTCGTCCGGCGGGAGTCGGCGTACGGGTCGGACGTCTCGCGCGGGTCCGTGCGCGGGACGCTGTCGCGGCCGGCCGGGGACGTGTCGGTGCCGGTCGTGACGTCGGAAAGCCGTTCGGTCATGAGTAGGACCGCCTCTGGTCTGGCGGGGGGATCTCCGCGCCCTTGTACTCCACCGGGATGCCGCCGAGCGGGTAGTCCTTGCGCTGCGGGTGGCCGTCCCAGTCGTCCGGCATGAGGATCCGGGTCAGGCCGGGGTGTCCGTCGTAGACGATCCCGAACATGTCCCAGGTCTCGCGCTCCTGCCAGTCCGCGGTCGGGTACACCGAGACCACGCTGGGCACGTGCGCGTCCTCGACGTCGACCGCGACCTCCAGGCGGATCCGCCGGCGGTAGGTCATCGAGGTCAGGTGGTAGACCGAGTGCAGGCGCTGCGCGGCGGCCTCGCCGTAGTCCACACCGGACACCGAGCTGCACAGCTCGAAGCGCAGCGCCGGGTCGTCGCGCAGCACCCGGGCCACCTCCACCAGGTGCTCGCGGCGCAGGTAGAACGTGATCTCGCCGCGGTCCACGGTGATCTGCTGCACGGTGTCGGCGGGCAGGTCCTTCTCGTGCAGCGCGGCCAGCAGCTCGTCGGCGACCTCGTCGAACCAACCGCCGAACGGGCGCTCGCTGGGCGCGGCCACGTGCGCGGGCAGCCGCAGGCCGCCGAAGCCCGACGTGTCGCCGGAGCCGGACGTGCCGAACATGCCCTTGCGGGCCTTGCCCGCGACGACCCCGCCGCGTGCCTCGTGCTCCTCGTGCTCGGCCTCGCTCATGCTCGCCGAGCTCAACGCCCCGTTGCCGGGGGAGGGGTTGTCCGCGCCGGGGGTCTTCTCGACCTCGCGCTTGTCGTCAGCCATACCGCTCACTTCTTCGCGAACCGCTGGGAGGACGGGATGAGATCCGTGGTGTGGCCCTGCTCGGCCAGCAGCGCGGCCCGCGTCGGGCCCAGCGGCTCGTCCATGATCTTCGCGTGGATCTTGAGGATCGCGTCGATCAGCATCTCCGGCCGCGGCGGGCAGCCCGGCAGGTACATGTCGACCGGCACGACGTGGTCCACGCCCTGCACCACCGCGTAGTTGTTGAACATCCCGCCGCTGGACGCGCACACGCCCATCGCCAGCACCCAGCGCGGCTCGGGCATCTGGTCGTAGATCTGGCGCAGCACCGGGGCCATCTTGTTGGTCACCCGGCCCGCCACGATCATCAGGTCGGCCTGGCGCGGGGACGCGCGGAAGACCTCCATGCCGAACCGCGCCAGGTCGTAGCGCGGACCGCCGGTGGTCATCATCTCGATGGCGCAGCAGGCGAGACCGAACGTGGCCGGCCAGAGCGAGGACTTGCGGGTCCAGTTGACCAGCTTCTCCACGCTGGCGAGCAGGATGCCGTTCGGGAGCTTCTCTTCGAGACCCACGGGTCTTCCCCCTCAGTTCCAGTCGAGGCCGCCGCGCCGCCACACGTAGGCGTACGCGAAGCCGACCGTCGCGACGAACAGTGCGATCTCCACCAGGCCGAACAGGCCCAGCCGGTCCGCGGAGACCGCGAACGGGTAGAGGAACACCATTTCGATGTCGAACAGGATGAACAGCATCGCCGTGAGGTAGTAGGCGACCGGCATCCGGCCACCGCCCACCACGGGCTGCGGTGACGGCTCGATGCCGCACTCGTAGGCGTCGAGCTTCGCCCGGTTGTAGCGGCGGGGGCCGATGTACGGCGCGGCCGTCACGGAGAACAGGGCGAAGGCGCCGGCGAGGGCGAACATCAATACGAGGGGGAGGTAAGGGTCCAGCACTCTCCGTCGTCCTTTCCTCGCGTGTCGCGGTGGTGGTGCACCGCCGACCGTTGCGCACCCTAAGGGTGTTCTTGCCCCCTTCGGAAGTTAGGCGCACCTAACTTTCCGCAGGTCGCTTGTGAAACACTTCACAAGGCATCTCAGCCGGTTGTGAACTGATTCACAAGACCTGGGGGCCAGTGTAGAACGTCACACACAGCCGCCACGGGCACCCCCCACACACCTGCTGACCTGGTCTTACTCGGTGCAGATCAACAGCTTTGCGGCCCTGGGGTGAACGGGAGCACACCCAAAACGAAACAGCACCGGCCCACAAGCCGGTGCTGCGACGGATAGCCGGTAGCCGATTAGGCCGTTGGGGTGAGCTTCGTGGCCGCGGTGATGATGCGGTCGAACGAGTCGCCGTCCTTCGGGTCGTAAAGCCCAGCGAGCAGCTTCAGCACCAGTTTCATCAACGTCTTGCGAGGTAGACCGTACTTCGTCGCGGTGCGCATGATGGTCGGGTGGCCGATCAGCCGGCTGAACAGGTTGCCCATCCGGAAGTAGCTGCCCAACGCCTGCTCGATGCGCACCGGGTAGCCGTGCAGCGCGCGCTCCCGGCTCGGACCGGTGCGGGCCAGGGCCTGCACCACGCACTCCGCCGCGATCCGCGCCGACTCCATCGCGTAGCCGATGCCCTCGCCGTTGAACGGGTTCACCATGCCGCCCGCGTCACCGACCAGCAGCAGGCCGTCCCGGTAGTGCGGCTTGCGGTTGAGGCCCATCGGCAGCGCCGCGCCGCCGATCTTCCCGGTGGCGTTCTCCTCGCGGAAACCCCACTCCTCGGGCGTGCCGTCCAGCCACGACTTCAAGAGGGCTCGGTAGTCCGTAGTCCCGTAGGCCTTCGAGGTGCTCAGGATGCCCAGGCCGACGTTCACCGTGCCGTCGCCCATGCCGAAGATCCAGCCGTAGCCGGGCAGCAGGACGTCGTTCTCGCGGTCCCACAGCTCCAGGTGCGACTCCAGGTAGTCGTCCTTGGTGCGCGGGCTGGCGTAGTAGCGGCGGACCGCCACGCCCATCGGCTTGCCGTCGTCCTTCTGGATGCCGACGCTGAGCGCGAGCCGCGCGGACACCCCGTCGCAGCCGATCACGATCGGGGCCCGGTAGGTGACCTCGCGCTTGTCCGGCCCGGTCTTGGCGGTGACGCCGACGACCCGGCCGCGCTCGGTGATCGCGCCGGTGACGGTGGTCTGCTCGAACAGCCGCGCACCCGCCTGCTGGGCGGTCCTGGCGAGCATCTCGTCGAAGTCCTGGCGCGGGCGGACCACGCCGTAGGGCGGGAACGTCGCCAGGTCCGGCCAGTCCAGTTCGAGCGTGACACCCCCGCCGACGACCCGCAGCCCGCGGTTGTGCAGCCAGCCGGCCTCCTCGCGGGTGTCGATGCCGAGGTCGACCAGCTGCTTGACGCCGCGCGGCGTCAGCCCGTCACCGCAGACCTTCTCGCGGGGGAACTTGGACTTCTCCAGCAGCAGCACGTCCAGGCCTGCGCGGGCCAGGTACGTGGCCGCGGTCGAGCCCGCCGGACCCGCGCCGACCACGATCACCTCGGCGTCCTCGCCTGCCTTGCGGCGGCTGGGAGTCGTCATCCCCGCTCCTTGTGCGTCAGTTCACAAAGTCCGTGCCGAGTCTACTTGCGGGGAGCTGAGACCCTCGCCGTCGGCCGCCGGGACCACGCCCCGGTTCCGCTCCGCCTCCGCCTGCGGGCACCGCTTCACTCGCCGGGTTCCGGCTCACCCACGGTCGCCGTTTCGCCCGCCGGTTCGGGCTTGATCGCCCGGTGCAGCGCGACCATGCCCCCCGTGAGGTTCATCCAGGCGATGTCGTCCCACCCGGCGCGGGCGATGATCTCGCCGAGGGCGCGCTGGTCGGGCCACGTGCGCATGGACTCGGCGAGGTACTTGTACGCGTCGGGGTTGGACGAGACGAAGCGCGCGATGAACGGCAGGATCTTCAGCAGGTAGCGCATGTAGACGAACCGGAAGGGCCGGAACGTCGGCGTGGACACCTCGCAGATCACCAACCGGCCACCGGGCCGGACCACCCGAGCCATCTCCCGCAGGGCGGCCTCGGTGTCGCTGAAGTTCCGGATCCCGAAGGAGACGGTGACGGCGTCGAAGGAGTTGTCGGCGAACGGGAGGTGCAAGGCGTCGGCGGCCACCTTGGGCACCGGCCGGTGCGCGCCGCCGAGCAGCATGCCGAGCGAGAAGTCGGCCGCCACGCACCAAGCGCCGGACGCGGCGTACTCCACCGTCGACACCGCCGTACCGGCCGCGAGGTCGAGCACCCGCTCCCCCGCACGGGCGTCGAGCACCCGCCGACTCCACTCCCGCCAGCGCCGGTCGAACCCCAACGTCATGACGGAGTTCGTGCGGTCGTAGCCCTTGGCCACGCCGTCGAACATCTCGGCGACCTCGCGGGGGTTCTTGTCCAGACCGGCACGCGACATGGACGAAAGCCTAAGTGACGCCCCCCAACCCCCCGACCCCATCCTCACCCGCGCGCGAATGGACATGCCCTGAACAGCGGAAACGCCTGAATTACGCGCCTCGAAAACGGTTGTCACCCCGTACGAAGATCACCAGATGTGACGAATGGCAGAGGATCCGGGCACTATCCGCCCCCGGCTTTCGTTGCCGTAAAGAAGAGGAGGCGGCACGGCGGGAGGCACTGAGGCACCAGGCACACGCATCACCAGGCTGAAGCCTGCCCAAATCCAGGCCCTCCACTGCGCGCCCCACCATCGCGCCACGCGGAACCCGCCACGCGCGTCCACGCGCGACCCGCGCCACCCGCGCCACCTGGGACACCCGCGTCACCCAGGGCACTCGGGGCACCCGCGGGCCACCCGGGCACGGAACACGGGGCACGGGACCGCACCTGCCTAGTGCGCGCGACGCGGCTGCGCGGGGTGTGGACGCGGGGTGTGGACGCGGGGTGTGGACGCGGGGTGTGGACGCGGGGTGTGGACGCGGCGCCCGTCACGCGGGACGCGAGCTACGGGACCCGCTGCCCGTCATTCGCCCATGCAGCCGACATCAGGCTCCCCTCGCCACGCACGCACGCGCGCCACGCAGCCCTGACCTCTGCGCCCCGGCAGGCCGCACGCAGGACCTGCCGCCGCACTCGGGACCGCTGGTCGCCACGCACTGCCCGCCGCCCACCACGTGTGGCCTGCTCCCCACCACGTGCGGCCTGCCGTTCGCCGCGCGCCAGCTCACCTCACACCAGCCCGCCGCGCGCTGCGCGCCGGACCGGCCACACGCGCCTCGGCCGTCGCGTAGTGGCCAGGGGAGGCATCGCGGGCTACGGGATGCGGAGGGCGGTGAGCATTCCTTCTACGGCTGCCTGCCACGGGTAGTGCTCGGCTCGGGCTCTGGCGGCTGTGCGGCGCGTTCGTTCCGGGTGGTCCAGCAGGGCGTTCACGGCTCCCGCGAACGCCGGGGCGTGGTCCGGGACGGCGGCTCCGCAGTCCGGGCGCACGATCTCGCGCAGGGCCGATGACGCCGACACCACGATCGGCGTGCCCGACGCCAGCGCCTCCAGCGCCGCCAGGCCGAACGTCTCGTGCGGGCCCGGGGCCAGGGACACGTCGGCCGTCGCCAGGAGGGTCGCCACGTCGGTCCGCTTCCCGACGTAGCCCAGGAACGTCACCGGCAGGCCGGCCGCCCGGCGTTCGAGCGCCTCGCGGCGCGGGCCGTCGCCGGCTATGACCAGGCGCACCCGGTGGCCGGCGGCGTGGAGTTCGGCGGCTGTGTCGACGCTGCGCTCCACGTGCTTCTCCGGCGACAGCCGCCCGCAGTGCACCAGCAGCGCGTCCGCCCCGTCCGCCAGGCTCGCCTTCAGCCCCCGGTCGCGCCTGCTCGGCGTGAACGTCCGCAGGTCCACGCCCAGCGGCACCCGTGCGACGTTGCGCGCACCGATCCGGTCGAACTCCTGGTGGGCGAACTCCGTCGTGCACACGACCGTGTCGTACGACGCCGCCATCCGCCGGTTCGCCCGGTCCGCGACCCGCGCGGCCAGGCCCGGCGGCAGCAGGAACTGCTCCAGCAGGCGGTCCAGCCGCTCGTGGGAGATCACCACGCTCGGCACGCCGCGTGCCGCCGCCCAGCGCCCCATCCCGCGCAGGGTCACCCGGTCCGACACTTCCAGGCGGTCGGGGCGCAGGTGGTCGAGCAGGGCCCGCACCCGCCACGGGTCGACCGCCCGGTACCCGCCGGTGCCGGGGATGCCGGCGGCGGTGAGGGTGATCCGGCGGACGTTCGGGGCCAGTCGCTCGTCGGCGTGCCGGCGGCCGGGCACGACCAGCGTTACCTGGTGGCCGGCCGCCGCGTACCCGCTGCCCAGGTGGTGCAGCGCGGTGCGCAGCCCTCCGGATCGCGGGCCGTAGAAGTTGGCCAGTTGGACGATCCTCATCACCGGCCCCACACCGCCCTCATCACCGGTCCCACACCGCGCGCCCCGCTGCGGGGGTCATGCCGCGCGTCGCTCCGGCAGGCCGAGCACGGCGGCGTAGTGGCCCAGCAGCTCGTCGCACACGGCCGCCCACGTCCGTCCCCGGACCCACCGCCGCGCCGCGTTGCCCAGCCGCTTGCGCCGCAACGGGTCGCGCAGTTCCAGCACGGCCGCGCACAGCTCGTCGTCGTCGCCGAACAGGTACCCGGTGTCGGGCTGGACGAGGTCGCGCGGTCCGCCCGCGTTCGGCGCCACGACGGGCACCCCGCTGGCCAGAGCTTCCTGCACCGCCTGGCAGAACGTCTCGTGCGGCCCGGTGTGCACGAACACGTCCAGCGACGCGTACGCCGCCGCCAGCTCGACCCCGCCCCGGAACCCGAGGAACGCCGCTGTGGGCAGTTCGCGCAGCAGCACGGCCTCCTCCGGTCCCTCCCCCACGACGACCAGCCGCACCCCGGGCACGTCGTTGAGCACGCGCAGCCGCTCGACCTGCTTCTCCGGCGACAGCCGCCCGACGTACCCGACGAGCAGCTCGCCGTCCGGCGCGAGCGAGCGGCGCAGGGCGTCGTCGCGGCGGGAGGGGTGGAACAGGTCGACGTCGACGCCGCGTCCCCACCGGTGCACGCGCGGCACGCCGTGCTCCCGCAACGCCTCGACGGCCCAGGTCGAGGGGGCGAGCGTGCGGTCGGCCTGGCTGTGCAGCCGTCTCGTCCACCGCCACGCGGCCCGCGCGGTCAGCCCGAGCCCGTAGTGGCCGGCGAACCCGGCGATGTCGGTCTGGTAGACGGCGACGGTGGGCAGCCCCAGCCGCCGCGCCGCCGACACCCCACGCGCGCCCATCACGAACGGGCTCGCCAGGTGCACGACGTCGGGCTGGAAGTCGGCGAGGGCGGTCAGCACCTTGCGGGTCGGCACCCCGACCGGCAGAGAGCTGAACCGCGGCAGGTCGACGGCGGGGACGCGCACCACGGGGGTGCCGTGGTGCTGGTCCTCGCCCGCTCCGGGTGCGACGACCAGGGCCTGGTGGCCGTGCGCGCGCAGGTGTTCCAGCACGCGCAGGACGGAGTTGCTCACCCCGTTCACCTGGGGCAGGAAGCTCTCGGTGACGATCGCTACTCGCACGCCGAGAACCATGGGCCGCCAAGGACACGGGGGCGTGACGGATCGAGGAACGAAGGTCGAACTCCTCGCGTCACGGTTGACGTGCACCCGGAGATCGTCATCGCTTCACCTGGTGGACGTGTCGCGGTCACCGGGAGCGGTGACACTAGTGCGGCATGACCGTCTTGTCGTCCCGGCCCGCCCAGCCCGTCGATCCCGGACTGGTGTCGATCGCGCTGGAGATAGCGGGCCGCCTCGCCAACGACGCGTCGGACGTCATCATGGCGACGGCGGGCCGCGGTGCCCAGCCCGATGACGACACCTACCCGTTCGACTGGGTGACCGACACCGATCGCACCCTGGAGCGGCACACCCGGCGGGTGCTGACCGCGGAGTTCCCCGACATCCCGGTGTTCTGCGAGGACACCGACGTGGACGTGTCGTCGGACGCCGAGTTCCGCTGGGTGGTGGACCCGGTGGACGGCACGGCGAACTACGTGGCGGGGGTTCCGTGGTGCGCGTACAGCCTGGCGCTGGTGGACCGCTGGGGCCCGGTGGTGGGCGTGGTGGCGGACCCGTACCGGGCGCAGATCTACGCCGCCGCGCGCGGGCGCGGGATGCGGGCTAACGGGACGCCGGTGAAGCTCGGCGGCCAGGCGGTGAGCTCGATCGTGTGCACGGAGATGACGCGAACGGGTCCGTGGCCGGGGATGGGCGAGTTCATCTCGCGGGCGGCGGTGTCCGGGACGGGCGTGCGGGTGCTGGGGTCCAAGGCGCTGGCGGTGGCCCAGGTGGCGTTGGGGCACGCGGCGGCGGCCGTGCTGCACAGCTACCACGAGTGGGACGTGGCGGGTGCGGTGGCGCTGGCGGTGGAGTCGGGGGCGGCGGTGCTGGACCGGCGGGGCGAGGACGCGCCGCTGCCGGTGGACGGGCTGCTGGTGGCGATGCCGCAGGTCGCCGAGGAGGTCCTGGAGTGGTGGCAGTCCTCGATGGTCCGCTGAGCTCTGAGCTCTGAGCCCTGGGCCCCAGGCCCGCGCGGGCTAGCTGTTGCCCAGGTGGGGCAGTTGTTGTTCGAGCACTTCGAGGTGGACGCGGGCCGCGTCGAGTGACGTGTGGTCGACCATGCGCAGCGCGACGCCGCCCACCTGGTCCTCGAACGCGGTGAAGTCGCGCACGGCGGCGTGCAGCCGCTTGCCGACCGGGTGGTCGTGGTCGGCGTCGAGCGCCCGGCCGAGGTCGGCGATGCGCCGGACGTTGCCCAGTTCGGCTTCGAACTGCCCGGCGATCCGGCTCATCCAGTCCCGCGCGGGCGACGGCGGCACGGTCTCGACCACCGCGTACACCCGCCGCACGGACAGTTCGGCGCGGCCGACCGCCCCCGCCCAGCGGTCCCGTCCGACGGGCGGGGGCGGCGGTGGCGGCAGCACCATCGGGCGGATCAGGGTGGGCGGCGGCAGGGCCTGGGCGCGGCGGTTCTTGGCGGCGCCCACGACGACCCCGATCAGCGTGCCGGGGATGCCGCCGCCGAACAGCGACACGATCCCGACCGCGATCAGCTGGGCCAGCGGCGACCCGCTCGAACCGCCCGTCGAGGCACCCATCACGAGCATGAGGAACATCGCCACCGACAAAGTGCCGATGATCAGGCCCGCGAGCACCGATCTCCCCATGGCACCCATCGTGCCAGATGCTCCGGACTAGGCGTCGTAATCGATCGTCACCGAGGGCGTCACGGGCACGGACTGGCAGGTCAGGACGAAGCCCGCCGCGACTTCGCGGGGTTCCAGGGCGTAGTTGCGGCGCATGTCGACCTCCCCGGACACGACCAGCGCGCGGCACGTCCCGCACACCCCGCCCTTGCAGGCGAACGGCAGGTCGGAGCGCACGCGCTGGGCGGCGTCGAGGATCGGCGTGTCGGGCGGCAGCGGCACGGTCGTGGTGCGGCCGTCGAGGATCACCGTGCCTTCGGCGGCCGATTCCAGCACCTCTTCGGCCCGGCGGGGCGGGGGCGGCGGCTCGTCGACGTAGAACAGCTCGTGGTGCACGGCCGAGGCGTCCACGCCCCGTTCCGACAGCACGTCCTGCGCGTCGCGCACGAGCCCGTAAGGCCCGCACAGCCACCACTGGTCGATGAAGTCGAACGGCACCACGGTGTCGAAGAGCGCACGCAGCTTCTCGGCGTCCAAACGCCCGCTGAACAGCTCCACGTCGCGTGGTTCGCGGGACAGCACGTGCACGAGCTGGAACCGCGACGGGTAGCGGTCTTTCAGATCGGCCAGTTCCTCGGTGAACATCACGGTGTCCGCGCGCCGGTTGCCGTAGAGCAGGGTGACGCGCGCGCCGGAGGCCAGCACGGTGGCGGCGATGGACAGCGCGGGCGTGATGCCGGACCCGGCGACGACCAGCCCGTGGTGCTCGCCGGCTCCGGGCGTGAAGTTGCCCAGCGGCGGCAGCACTTCGAGCACGTCACCGCGCTGGACGCGGTCCACGAGGTGTTCGGAGAACAGGCCGCCGTCGACCCGGCGCACGCCGATCCGGGGCGCGGCCCCGACCGGGGCGCAGATGGAGTACGAGCGGCGTTCCTCGCCGAGCTTCACCGTCAGGTACTGCCCGGCGCGGAACGCGAACTCGGCGACCGAGCCCTCGGGCACGTCGAACGTGACGGCGACCGCGTCGTCGCACAGCCGGTCGACGGCGGCCACGGTCAGCTTGTGGAACACCGGCCGCGCCATCTAGATCTCCTTGATGTGCTCGAAGGGCTCGGCGCAGTCCTCGCAGCGCCGCAGCGCCTTGCACGCGGTGGAACCGAACCGGGACAGCTCGACCGTGCGTGGCGACCCGCAGCGCGGGCACGCGACCCGCGACGGCGGCGGCGTGAGCCGCAACGGCACCGGGCCCACCGCGACCGGGCCGAGCCGGGACGGTGGCGCGATGCCGGCGTCGGCGAGCTTGCGGCGGCCGTCGTCGGTGATCCAGTCGGTGGTCCAGGCGGGCGAGAGCGACAGCCGCACCTCGACCTGCTCGAACCCCGCCGCGCGCAGGGACCGCCGCAGGTCGGCGCCCATCTCGTCGACGGCGGGGCACCCCGAGTAGGTGGGGGTGATGGTGACCAGCACCCGGCCGTCCTCGACCGCCACGTCCCGCAGCACGCCCAGGTCGGCGAGCGTCAGCACGGGCAGTTCCGGGTCCCTGACCTGCGCGGCGACCTCCAGCGCGGTCCGCACGTCCGACGCGGTCCGCACGGCTGGCGCGGTCCGCACGGCTGGCGCGGCGCGTTCGACCGGCGCGGCACCTTCGGCGAACGCGGCGCGTTCGGCCGGCGCGGTCACCACGTGGCACCCGGCAGGGAGCGGTGCAGGTGCTGCAACTCGGCGAGCAGGTAGCCCATGGCCTCGGTGTGCACGCCGTCGCGCCCCGCGCGGCCGTTGACCCGCGCGGCGGGCACCGGGTCGGGCCGGTCGAGCCCGGCGGCGGCGAACACCGCGTCGAGCACCTGGTCCACCTCGGCCCGCGTCGCGGCCGGGTCGACGCCCAGGCGCAGCTCGACGGGGTGCGCGGTGAACAGTTCGTCCAGGTAGGGCCACACGCGCAGGACGCCGGCGCGCATCCGCTCGTGCGATTCGGGGGTGCCGTCACCGAGCCGCACGACCCACTGGGCGGCGTGGTCGCGGTGGTAGGCGAGTTCCTTCAGGCCCTTGGCGGCGATCGCGGCGACCACGGGGTCCGCGAACGAGAGCAGCCGCTGGTACTGCGCGACCTTCCACGACGAGAAGACCAGCAGGCGCGCCATGGTCGTCGCGAAGTCGCCGCCCGCGAACGGGCCGCACTCGATCTCGGCGAGGTGCACGTTGCGGAAGTGGCGTTCGTCGCGCAGGTACGCCAGGGCGTCCTCGTCACGGCCCGCGCCCTCGGCCTCGCCGGCCCGGGTGAGCAGCAGCCGGGCCTGGCCGAGCAGGTCGAGGGCGATGTTGGCCAGTGCCACGTCCTCCTCCAGCTCGGGCCCGCGGGAGCACCACTCGGCCAGCCGCTGGGACAGCACCAGGGCGTCGTCGCCGAGCATCAGGCAGTACTCGAACAGGTCGCCGGCGTCCACTGCGGACGGGATCTCCCGGTCGACGCCGGCCAGCGGCTCGGCGAACCCCGTGCCGAACGCCCAGTGCTCGTCCTCGTGGTCGACCAGCGACTCGTACGCGTTGTCGAAGCTCATAGGTGCGGCACGTCCTCGGGGATCGCGTAGAACGTCGGGTGCCGGTAGACCTTGTCGCCGCTGGGTTCGAAGAACGGGTCCTTCTCGTCCGGCGAGGACGCGGTGATCGCCGACGCGGGCACGACCCAGATCGACACGCCTTCGTTGCGGCGCGTGTAGACGTCACGCGCGTTGCGCACGGCCATCTCCGCGTCAGGGGCGTGCAGCGATCCGACGTGCACGTGGTTGAGGCCGCGCTTGCCGCGCACGAACACTTCCCACAACGGCCAGGAAGAACTCACGCCGCACCCTCCTCTGCCCGGACTTCCGAACGACCTTCGTCGCGAGCGCGCTTCGCGGCGTGGGCGGCGGCTGCGGCACGCACCCATTCGCCGTCGTCGTGCGCCTTGCGCCGGTGCGCCACGCGCTGCGCGTTGGTCGGCCCGTTGCCGCCGACGACCTGCCAGAACTCGTCCCAGTCGGGCCGGCCGAAGTCGTGGTGGCCACGTTCGGCGTTCCACGCCAGCTCCGGGTCGGGGAGGGTGACGCCGAGCTTCTCGGCCTGCGGCACGGTCATGTCCACGAACTTCTGCCGCAGCTCGTCGTTGGTGTTGCGCTTGATCCGCCACGCCATGGACTGCTCGGTGTTGGAGCTCTCGGCGTCCGGCGGGCCGAACATCATCAGCGAGGGCCACCAGAACCGGTCGACGGACTCCTGCACCATGGCGCGCTGCGCGTCCGTGCCGCTCATCATGGTCATCAGCAGCTCGTAGCCCTGCCGCTGGTGGAAGGACTCCTCCTTGCAGATGCGGATCATGGCGCGGGCGTACGGGCCGTAAGAGGTGCGGCACAGCGGCACCTGGTTGCAGATCGCCGCGCCGTCCACGAGCCAGCCGATGGTGCCGACGTCGGCGTAGGACAGCGTCGGGTAGTTGAAGATCGACGAGTACTTCTGCCGGCCCTCGATGAGCTTCTCGGTGAGGTCGCCGCGGTCCGCGCCCAGCGTCTCGGTCGCGGCGTACAGGTAGAGGCCGTGACCGGCTTCGTCCTGGACCTTGGCCAGCAGGATCGCCTTGCGGCGCAGCGAGGGCGCGCGGCTGATCCAGTTCCCCTCCGGCTGCATTCCGATGATCTCGGAGTGCGCGTGCTGCGCGATCTGCCGGATCAGCGTCTTGCGGTAGCCGTCGGGCATCCAGTCGCGCGGCTCGACGCGGTGCTCCGCCGCCACGGTGCGCTCGAACTCCGCCTCCAGGTCCATGCGAGCGATGTTACACCTGGTGGCGGTTTTCGGGAACAAGTGTCACAAGCGCCGGCGGACCCACCAGACCAGCGGCAACAGCACCGCCCAGACGGCGATCAGGAACGTCGAGATCGGCAGGACGGCCAGCGTCCAGGTGCGCTCGGCGACCCGCGCCAGCTCCGGGTCGGCGGTGTCGTACTCGATGCGGACCAGCTGCCCGCGCTCCAACCCGGCCGGGTACAGCACGCCCTGCTCGGGGCTGTGCACCGCGCCGTCCGGGGTCGCGAAGCGCACCACCGTGCGCTGGAAGTCCACCGACACCACCTCGGCGGTCGCCTTGCCCAGCCGCTTCTCGATCGTCAGGTCGTCCTTCAGGCACGCGGCCAGCAGGACCACCCCGATCAACGTCACGATCCCGCCGAGCACCAGCAGCGACCGGGCCAGCAGCCTGATCTTCCGGCGACCGCCGACCCGCACTGCGTTGTCCACCACAGCTGAGGAGTCTAGGGCCGACCCGGCGCGGGATCTCAGCCACGAGTCCATACCCTCGACCTCGTGACCTCAGCCCCCGTCTCCCGGACCCGACACCGGCTGCGCGTGCGCACCGAGCGCGCCACCGACGCCGGCCTGCTGGGCAGGCTGCCCGCGCCGACCGGCGCGCTGGCCTGGGTGCGGGACGGATCGGGCCTGGTCGGGTGGGGTGAGGCGGCGCGGTTCGAGGTGTCCGGGCCGGACCGGTTCGCCGCCGCCGACCGGTGGTGGCGCGAGTTCACCGCGACGCTGGAGGTCGAGGACGGGCTCGGCGTGCCGGGCAGCGGGCCGGTGGCGTTCGTCTCGCTGGCCTTCGCCGACCGCCCCGGCCGCTCGGTGCTGGTGGTGCCCGAGGTCGTCGCGGGCGTCCGCAACGGGCAGGCGTGGCTGACCACGGTCGGCGACGGCCGGTCCACCGAGGTGCGGCCGGTCCGCCGGCCCCGGACCGTCCGGTACTCCGACGGCGAGCTGTCCGTGCCCGCCTACCGGGAGGCGGTCCGCGCGGCCGTGGCCCGGATGCGGGCGGGCGGGCCGGCCAAGGTCGTCCTCGCGCACGACCTGCTGGCCGTCGCCGACGAGCCGATCGACCACCGCTTCGTGCTGGAGGGCCTGGCCCGGCGCTACCCCGAGTGCTGGGTGTACGCGGTGGACGGGCTGATCGGCGCGACCCCCGAACTGCTGCTGCGCCGGTCCGGCCGGGTGGTCGACTCGCGGGTGCTGGCCGGCACGACGTGGCCGCACGACGGCGTGCCGGACGACGACCTGGCCGCCGCGCTGCTGTCGTCGGCCAAGGACCGCGAGGAGCACGAGTACGCGGTGGCCTCGCTGACCGGGGCCCTGCGGCCGTTCTGCGCGTCGCTGTCGGTCGAGGGCCCGTCGGTGCTCCGGCTGCCCAACGTGTCGCACCTGTCCAGCGACGTGATCGGCACCCTGACCGGCACCCCGTCGCTGCTCGCGCTCGGCGCGGCCCTGCACCCGACGGCCGCCGTCGGCGGCACGCCCCGCGCGGACGCGCTGGCCGTGATCGAGGAGCTGGAAGGCATGGACCGGGGCCGGTACGCGGGCCCCGTGGGCTGGATCGACGCCAACGGCGACGGAGAGCTGGGCGTGGCGCTGCGGTGCGCGCAGGTCGAGGGGGCCACCGCGCGGCTGTTCGCCGGCTGCGGCCTGGTCGCCGAGTCCGACCCGGACTCCGAGGTCCGGGAGGCGCACGCCAAGCTGCGCCCGTTCCGCGAAGCGCTGGAAGGTATGTGACCGTGGGGCTGTGACCGGGGACACGGGGACGCCGGCGGACCCAGCGGCCAATCGGTACGTGACCACAGCATTGGACAAACCTCCGGACCTTCGCGGGGCGGACGTCACGGCCGTGTTCGCCGAGCTGTTCGACACGCACGCCCGGCAACTGCGCGGCTACCTCGCCGGCCGCGTCGGCGAGTCGACCGCCGACGACCTGGTCGCCGAGACGTTCCTGGTGGCCCTGCGGCAGCGGCACTCCTACGACCCGGAGCGCGCCCCCATCA
This sequence comes from Saccharothrix espanaensis DSM 44229, assembly GCF_000328705.1. Lineage (NCBI taxonomy): Bacteria > Bacillati > Actinomycetota > Actinomycetes > Pseudonocardiales > Pseudonocardiaceae > Saccharothrix > Saccharothrix espanaensis. The sequence goes on from NC_019673.1 coordinate 8,865,653, forward strand.
AGGGCTGGCTGTACGGCATCGCGACCAACCTCGTGCGCGAACACCTGCGCAAGGAGAGCCGGGGCCGCCGGGCCAACCTGCGCGCCGTGGGGCGGCCCGAACCCGACCACGACGCGGTGGTAGCCGACCGGGTCGACGCCGAACGGGCGTCGCGGGTGCTCAAGCAGGCCCTCGCCGAACTCCGCGACGAGGACCGGGACGTCCTGCTGCTGACGTCCTGGGCCGGCCTCACCCCCGCGGAGGTCGCCGAGGCGCTCGGCGAACCCGCCAGCACGATCCGCTCCCGGCTGCACCGGGTGCGCACCAGACTGCAAGCACTGCTCACCGAGGAGTCCCGCTGATGCGCGATCTCGACGAAGCCCTCGACCAGCTCGAACGCACCGCGCGCACGGCGAACGCGCCGCTGGACGACGTCCGCGCCCAGGTGCTGGCCGCCGCTGCCGCCGAGGAGTCCCCGCGGCGCTCCCGACGCACCGCCCGGTGGTTTCTGCCCGTCGCCGTCGCGGCCGCGGCGGCCCTCGTCGTGGGGGTCGTGGTGACCCGCCCGGACGGCGCGCCGCAGCCCGGCACCACGGCGCAGGCGCAGCCCGGCACCGACGCGGCCACCACCACGCCGTCGCAGCCGAAGGTGTCGCTGCTGTCCGCGAAGCAGGTGCTGGACGACGCCGCCGCCGCGATCAACACCGTCGACCCGGTGCTCGCCCCGGGCCAGTACCGGTACATCGCCGAGCACGCCTGGTACTCGCGCGGCCAGATGTTCGGCGTCTCCCAGGAGAACCCGGACCAGACCATCAAGGGCTGGACCTACCTCAAGGAGACCGCCCGCGAGACGTGGATCCCGCAGGACCAGTCGCAGGACTGGCTGGAGAAGCGCAGCTGGCTGCCCGGCGTGAAGTGGCTCGGCGGTTCCGTGCCGCAGTCCGAGGCCCCCGAGCCGCAGGCGATGGACACCGACACCGGTGAACGGCGCGGCAAGTGCGGCAACTTCTTCCCGGAGTCGCGCGGCACCACCCAGTGCGGCGACCCGAGCGACTGGAACCACCCGGAGTTCTACGTCGGGCTGCCGCGCGACCCGCAGGCGATCGTGGAGTACCTGCGCACCACCACCGCGCACCGCGGCTCGACCCCGCCGGTGATGTTCCACTTCGGCGTGGAGATCCTGCGCGCCGGCCTGATGCCCGCCGACCTGCGCGCCGGCTGGTACCGGGCGCTGGCCACGCTCGACGGCGTGAAGGTCTACGACGAGGCGGCCACGCTGGACGGCCGCACCGGCATCGCGATCGGCCTGGAGGACGAGCAGGAGCGCCGCGACCTGATCGTGGACCCGGCCACCGGCGACTTCATCGGTGAGCGGTCCGTGGCCGGCCCGAAGCCGAGCGGGGCGTGGATCCCGCCCGGCACGGTCACCGGGTTCAGCTCCATCACCACCAAGGTCGTGAACGGGATCGGCCAGACCGGCTGACCTGCCGAGGGACCTGAGGCCGCCTTCACGGGGGAAGGCGGCCTCGGGGCGTTTTCGGGTTTTCCGGGTTTCGGGTTCTCCGGTTTTCGAGGTCAGTGCTTCGAGCGGTCGAGCAGGACGTGCGTCTCGCGGATCTTCTGGAACGACTTCGGCTCGGCCACCGAGGCGGTGGCGAGCGCGGAGCCGCCCGGTGCCGCCGCCGGCTTGCCCTTGGTGAACAGCCAGGTCGTGAACAGGTCGTCGAGCTGCTTGCCCGACACCCCCTCGGCCAGCGCGATGAACTCCTCGATGGTGGCGTCGCCGTAGCGCTTGGTCTGCGTCCACTTCTTCAGGATCGTGAAGAAGGTGTCGTCGCCGACCGCGACCCGCAGCGCGTGCACGGCCAGCGCGCCCCGGTCGTAGACCGCGCCGTCGAACTGGTGGTCCACGCCCGGGTCACCGGGCAGGACCTGCCAGAACGGGCTGTCCGCCGGGTACAGGTCGTAGGTGTACTGGGCGTTCTCCTGCGCGGTGCCCTCGCCTACGTGTTCCGACCAGAGGAACTCGGCGTAGCTCGCAAAGCCCTCGTTGAGCCAGATGTCGCGCCAGTTGTGCACCGACACGGAGTCGCCGAACCACTGGTGACCGTTCTCGTGCGCCACGACGTAGGTGTTCGCGCCGCGCCGGAAGAACGCCGGGTCGTACGTCGAGCGGGTCTGGTTCTCCAGCGCGAAGCCCAGCAGGCCCGGCCCCACGACCACGCCGCCCTCGGCCTCGAACGGGTACGGCCCGAAGCTCTCCTCCAGGAACTCGACCACCTCGGAGGTCCGCTCGATGCTGGCCTTCGCGGCCGCGTCGTCGGCGCCCAGGTTCGGCGCGTAGGCGTTGACCACCGGCCGGCCGCCGGGCGCGCTCGACTGGCGGATGTCGAACTGGCCGATCGCGACGAACGCCAGGTAGCTGGCCTGCGGCTTCAGGCTGCGCCACCGCCACCAGGTCCGGCCGTTGATCAGCTTCGTGGTGCCCAGGAACAGGCCGTTGGACAGCACCTCCAGCCCGTCCGGAACCGACAGCGAGACGTCGTAGGTGGCCTTGTCCCGCGGGTGGTTGTTGCTCGGGAACCACCAGGGGGCGACGTCCGGCTCGTTGATCGCCAGAGCGCCGTCGGCGGTGCGCTTCCACGCCGTGAAACCGTCCACCGAATGGCTGGACGGCACGTCCGAATAGGTGACGACGATCGTCAGGTCGGCACCTTTGCGGAGGGTGCCCCTCGGGTCGACCACCAGTTCGCCGGCCTGCTGGGAGAACGCGGCGACTTTGTTGTTCACCCGGATGGAACTCACCTTGAGCAGGAAGTCCAGGTTGAACCTGGTCACGTCCTGGGTCGTTTTCGCGAGGATCGTGGTGGTGCCGGAAAGGCGGTCGCCCGCCGGCTGGTAGTTGAGCCGGATGTCGTAGTGGGAAACGTCGTAGCCGCCGTTGCCCGCATTCGGGTAGTAGGGGTCACCGATGCCCGGCGCGCCCGGTGTCGCAGCGGTCGCGGTACCGGCCAGCAGCAGCAGAGAAGCCGCGACGGCGGTGCCTAGCGTGAGCTTCGCTCTGAGGGACATGGGCCGAAACTGCCACGCCCGGGGGTGCCGCTGTACCCCCGTCCGTAGGTTCCTGGTTATTGGAACGCGGTTGACACGGCGACCTTCAACCGGGCATGCAGATCACGCAATTCGGCACGTTCCGCCCGAATTTCCAGCACCCGGATTCCGTGCGGCGCGGTGAGCGCCCGGCTCAGCTGGTCGGCGTTCTCGATCATTGTGTGCGGCACCCGGTAGGCGGCGCACAACGCGGCCAGGTCGGTGCCGTGCGGGGTGCCGAAAACCCGCTCGAAAGCGTCCGAGTGCTCCGGCGCGCCCTGCTCCAGCAGGGTGAAGATGCCGCCGCCGTCGTCGTTGAGCACGACCACGGTCAGGTCCGGGCGCGGCTCGTCCGGGCCGATCAGCAGGCCGTTCGCGTCGTGCAGGAAGGTCAGGTCGCCGATCAGCGCGAACGCGTGGCCCGCGGTCAGCGCGACACCGGCGGCCGTGGAGACGCTGCCGTCGATGCCCGCCACGCCGCGGTTCGCGTGCACCCGGACGTCGTGCCGGGACTCGGCGACCAGGTCGACGTCGCGGACCGGGTTGGACGAGCCGAGGAACAGGTTCGCGCCGACCGGCAGGTTCGCCACCAGGTCGCGGGCGACCTGGAGCCCGGTCGGCCACGGCTGCCGGGCCAGCAGCTCGTCCACCACGTCGGCGGCGGCCTTGTCGGCGTGCTGCCACGCGGTGAGCCAGCGGTCGTCCACCTCGTGCTCGCCCAGCACCAGGCCGCTGGAGGCGTGCGTGGCGGCGAACTGCGGGTCCGGCCAGTCCGGGTCGTCGGAGAGCACGTGCACGACACCCGTGGAGGCGATGAGCTTCATGACGCCGCGGGAGAGCGTGGGGCGGCCCACCACCACCACGGCGTCCGGTTTCAGCTCCGCGGGCAGTTCCCCCGCGTTGAGCAGCAGGGTGCCGTGGCGCAGGCCGTGCGCGGTCGGCTCGGCGACCACCGGCCAGCCCGCGCGTTCGGCCAGGTCGGTGATGTCCTCGCGGGTGTCGCCGACCACGACCAGCGTGCGCGGGCCGAGGTGGTCCGCGGGGTGCAGCGAGGTCGTGGCGCGGGTCGCCACGCGGGTCCACGGCATGTCGAACGGGCGGCCGTCGAGCGGCTCGACCCACTGGCCGCCGCTTTCGGGGCCGCCCTCGGGCACCAGGGGCTCCCGGAACGGGACGTTGACGTGCACCGGGCCGTGATCGCGGGCGTCCGCGACGGCTCGGCAGACCAGCGAGCGCCACAGGCCGTTCTGGCCCGCGCGGCGTTCGGCGATGGGGAACTGGAGGGTGTCGATGCCGAACACCCGCTGCTGGTCGACGGTCTGGCTGGCGCCGGTGCGGTAGAGCTCGACCGGGCGGTCGGCGGTGAGCGCGATCAGCGGGACCTTCGCGTGCCGGGCCTCCAGGACGGCCGGGTGCAGGTTGGCCACGGCGGTGCCGGACGTGCAGGTGACCGCGGTGACCTCGCCGCTGCCGCGGGCCAGGCCCAGGGCCAGGAAGCCGGCGGTCCGCTCGTCGATCCGGACGTGCAGGGTGAGCCGCCCGGCAGCCGCGGCCTCGGCCAGGGCGAACGACAGCGGAGCGTTGCGCGATCCGGGGCTCAGCACGACGTGCCGGACGTCGTTGCGGAGGAGCTCGTCGACGAGCACCCTGGCCTGCGCGGTGGACGGGTTCACCTGAACATTGTCGCCTAGTCCACGAACAGGTGATTCCCCTTGCTGAGTCGAACACATGTTCGGATCATGGACACATGGGCATCACACTGCGTCAACACCCCGTCCCGACCATCGGGCGGCCTGGGCCGTTCTCAGCTTCCGCGCGGGCATATTGTCCGTGCCGTGGCAGATCACGGCGTCTCCGAGCTGTTCGACCCCTCCCGCTGGAAGCCGGTCGAAGGCTTCGACTTCACCGACATCACCTACCACCGCGCGGTGGACCAGGGGACGGTGCGCATCGCGTTCAACCGCCCTGAGGTGCGCAACGCGTTCCGCCCGCACACCGTGGACGAGCTGTACCGGGCGCTGGACCACGCCCGGATGAGCCCGGACGTCGGGTGCGTCCTGCTGACCGGCAACGGCCCGTCCCCGCGCGACGGCGGGTGGGCGTTCTGCTCGGGCGGCGACCAGCGCATCCGGGGGCGCAGCGGGTACCAGTACGCCTCGGGTGAGACCGCCGACACGGTCGACCCGGCGCGGGCCGGCCGGCTGCACATCCTGGAGTGCCAGCGCCTGATCCGGTTCATGCCGAAGGTCGTGATCGCGGTCGTGCCGGGGTGGGCGGCGGGTGGCGGGCACAGCCTGCACGTCGTGTGCGACCTCACGTTGGCCAGCGAGGAGCACGCGAGGTTCAAGCAGACCGACGCCGACGTCGGCAGCTTCGACGGCGGGTACGGCTCGGCGTACCTGGCGCGGCAGGTGGGCCAGAAGTTCGCGCGCGAGATCTTCTTCCTGGGCCGGACGTACAGCGCGGCGGACATGCACGCGATGGGCGCGGTCAACGAGGTGGTGCCGCACGCCGAGCTGGAGACCACCGCGCTCCAGTGGGCGAAGGAGATCAACGGCAAGTCCCCGACCGCCCAGCGGATGCTGAAGTACGCGTTCAACCTCATCGACGACGGCCTGGTCGGCCAACAACTGTTCGCCGGCGAGACCACCCGCCTCGCCTACATGACCGACGAGGCCGTGGAAGGCCGAGACGCCTTCCTGGAAAAACGCGACCCCGACTGGTCCCCCTACCCCTACCACTACTGACCCCACACCCCTCATGACCACACCCCCCACCCCACCCGAAACCCTGGCCGCCCTCCGCAAAGCCCTGACCTCACCCCCCACCCCCGCCGGCAGCCGCACGGCCAGCACCAGCACCGCCACCGCCACCAGCAGCACAACAAGCGGCGGCACGGCAGGCAACGCGGCCCGCTTTGGCGCGGCCGGTAGCGAGGCGGGACGGGCAACCGACAGCAGCACCGCAGGCGGCGGCACCGCAGGCGACATGCCCAACGGCACGACCGGGAGCAGCGCGGCCGGCAGCAGTGGCGAGGCCGGCGGCAGCTCGGCTGGCGGCGGCGAGGCCGGCGGCTCGGCGAACAGCGGCACGACCGGCGGCGGGGCGGCTGGCAGCGGCCCGAGCGACAGTGGCTCCACCGGTGGCAACGCGGCCGATAGCGGTGGCCGGGCGAGCGGCCGCACGACTGGCGGCGCGGCTGGCGGTGACCCAGTCGGCGCTGGGGTGGTCGGCACCGAGCCGGTCGGCGCTGGGGTGGTCGGTGCTGGGGTGGTGGCGGCGTTGCCCGGGGGGCGGGAGCTGGGGGTTTTGCGGGGGTGGGAGGTGGGGGCGGCGGTGGCTGTCGGAACTTCCGGGTCCGCCGGGGAGCCCAAGGTGGTGTTGCTGTCGGCGGCTGCCTTGGTCGCTTCGGCCGAGTCGACGCACGCTCGGCTCGGTGGCCCTGGCACCTGGCTGCTCGCGCTGCCCACCACCCACATCGCCGGGCTCCAGGTCCTCGTGCGCTCGCTCGTCGCGGGCACCGAGCCCGGTCTGATGGACCTCGCCACCGGGTTCCGGGCATCCGGCTTCGCGACCGCCGCCCGGCCCGTCCTGGCCCGACCGGGGCCGCACTACACCGCCCTCGTCCCGACCCAGCTCGCCCGACTGGTCGCCACCGAGGGGCCCGGCCTGGCCGCGATCCGCGAGTTCGACGCCGTCCTGATCGGCGGGGCCGCCACTCCTCCGTCCCTGCTGGCCCGCGCCCGTGACGCCGGCGTCCGCGTCGTCACCACCTACGGCATGAGCGAGACCTCGGGCGGCTGCGTCTACGACGGCGTCCCGCTCGACGGCGTCCGCGTCCGCCTCGCCGCCGACCGCCGGATCGAGCTGGCCGGCCCCGTCCTGGCCCTGGGCTACCAGCACGGCGAGCCCTTCGGCGAGTGGTTCCGGACCGGGGATCTCGGCCGGTTCACCGACGACGGCCGGCTGGAGGTGGTCGGGCGCGCCGACGACGTGATCATCAGCGGCGGCGAGAACGTGTCGCCCACCGAGGTCGAGCGGGTGCTCGCGGCCCAGCCCGGGGTGCACGAGGTGTGCGTGGTCGGCATCCCGGACCAGGAGTGGGGGCAGGTGGTGGCAGCGGCGGTCGTGCCCGACGACCTGGGGTCGCCGCCCGATCCGGACGCCCTCGGTGCGGCCGTGCGGGACGCGGTGGGCCGGTACGCCATGCCCAAGCGGGTGGTCTTCCTGCCCGAACTGCCCGTCCGGGGACCCGGGAAGGTAGACCGGAGGGTGGTGGCTCGCTCGTTCGAGTGAGTTTTTCTCACACGGTCGAGGTTGTTGGTTGACAGCTAACGGGGCACCGCGCTTGGCTCAGGGCTCCGTACGGGTACCCCGGTTAGCGGTACCTCCGCTTCGCCCGTCCGGGCGAGGGGTGCTGCGATGCCGAGGCGCTACGTGCTGACGACCCTGACCGTCGCCGCCGCTCTGACCAGCGCGTTCACCGCGCCGGCCACCGCCGCCCGGTCCGGGGCCTGGCACGCCGACCTGTCCGTGGTGGACGCGGACGACGTCGGTGTCACGTCGGACGGCCGCTCCGTGCGGCTCGACCGCTCCGCTCCGACCCCGGCCGGCGCGCGCGTCGCACTGCGCACGGGCTTCCTGCACCTCGCGCCGCACCACCTCGACGCACCCGCGAACACCATCGCCGCCACCGTGCGCGGCGACATCCCGACCGGTGCCGGGATCACCGTCGACGTGCGCGGCGCGCTGGATGACGACCATCAGCGGGCTGGCAGGTCGGCTGACGGCCGGTTGCCCGAAGGCGAGCAGGCCGAAAGCGAGCGGGCTGGTGGGGGGCGGTGGACGGAGTGGGTGGAGGCGGGGGTAAATGCGCCGGCTGTGCTGCCTGCGGTGGTTCGCACCGTCCAGGTCCGGGTCAACCTCACCGCCGCCGACCAGAGCCCCGCTGTCGACGAGGTCGCGCTGACGCCGTCCACCGGGCCGTCGGGCCGGATCTCCATCGCCGACGGTCCCGGCTCCACGTTCCGCGTCTTCGCCACCCGGGAGGGCCTGGTCGGCGGCACCACGGCGAACGGTCACGTGATCGTCGACAACGACCACTTCGCGGCGCTGCCGTCCCGGCGTGGCCTGTCCACGAAGGACACCGGCTCGTACAGCGTCCAGGTGTGCGCCGAGAACGGTCGCTGCGAGTGGACCCCGGTGTGGGACGTCGGCCCGTGGAACACCCGGGACGACCACTGGAACCCGCCGGACGCCCGGGAGATGTGGCAGGACCTCCCGCACGGCAAGCCGCAGGCGCAGGCCGCCTACCAGGACTCCTACAACGACGGCAAGGACCAGTTCGGCCGCCGGGTCGCCAACCCGGCGGGCATCGACCTGGCCGACGGCACGTTCTGGCACGGCCTGCGGTTGGCCGACAACGCCTGGGTGACCGTCACCTACCTGTGGACCGGCTCCGGCCCGACGGCCTTCGTGGACACCCCGCACGGCACGGTGACGGTCCGGACCGGCCCGTCGACCGAGGCTCCCGACGTCGGCGCGGCCGCCGACCACGCGCAGGTCCGGATCGAGTGCCGGGTCACCGGCCAGTCCGTCACCGGCTCGCAGGGCACGTCGGACGTCTGGCTGCGGCTCGCCCCCGACCGGTACGTGGAGCGGGCGAACCTGGTCGACGTCCCGGACGTGCCCGCCTGCTAGCCGAAACCCGCTGCCTAGCCGAAACCCGCTGCGGGGCCGCCGCGATCCATGTCGGAGGATGGGCGGCATGGCGACAGTCGTCCAGTGGATCTCGGGGACCCGACCCCGCACCCTGCCGAACTCCATCGCGCCCGTCCTGGTGGGCGCGGGCGCGGCGCACCACATCGACGGGTTCGACCTGACGTGGTCGCTGTTGGCGCTCGTCGTGTCGTTGGCGTTGCAGGTGGGCGTGAACTACGCCAACGACTACTCCGACGGCATCCGGGGCACCGACGAGCACCGCGTCGGCCCGTTCCGCCTGGTCGGCTCAGGTGCCGCCAACCCCAGGTCAGTGCGTTTGGCGGCGTTCGCGGCGCTCGGCGTCGCGGCTGTCGCGGGGCTCGTGCTGATCGTGCTGACCGGTCGGTACTGGATGCTGGCGCTCGGCGCGGTGTGCATCGCCGCGGCGTGGTTCTACACCGGCGGGCGCAAGCCGTACGGGTACTCGGGGCTGGGCGAGCTCGCGGTGTTCCTGTTCTTCGGGCCGGCCGCCGTGCTGGGCACGCTCTACGTGCAGGCGGGCGAGATCACCGGTATCGGCATCGGCGGCGCGATCGCGATGGGCGCGTTCTCCACGGGCGTGATGATCGCGAACAGCCTGCGCGACATCCCGACCGACGTCCAAGCGGGCAAGCGGACGCTGGCCACCACCCTGGGCGACAAGGACTCGCGCCGCCTCTACCTGGGCCTGGTGACCATCCCGTTCGTGATCACCCTGGCGATCAGCCTGCGCGTCCCCCTTGCCCTGCTGGGGTTCCTCGCGCTGCCGCTGGTGGCGCTGGGCGTGCTCCGCGTGCTGAAGGGCAGCAAGGGCCGTGACCTGATCCCGGTCCTCCAGCACACCGGTTTCGCGATGCTGGTGTGGGCGGTCGCCACCACCGCGACGCTGTTCCTCGCCTGACGGGCGAATCGCTGCGGGCGGGTCACTGCGGGCGGGTCACTGCGGGCGGATTCGGGTGGCTACCAGGCGTCTTCGGTGAAGCTCATCGGTTCGTCGTCGTCGCGGCGCTGGGGTTTCGGCGGCGTGATGCGGGGTTCCTCGCCCCGGCACAGGGCGGCCAGGCGGTCGCGGTCCTTCTCGAAGGCGGCGCGGACGCCCCGGTCGCCGGCCGCCTCGCCGAGCAGGACCTGGCGCCAGCTCAGGTAGCCCGCCGCGATCCGCCGCTGCAACGCCTGGAGCTCGGGTGACGCCTCGTTCGACTTGGCGAACCGCATCACCCTGCGCACGTCCTCCGCCGAGGGTTCACGGGCCGGGTAGCGGAGTTTCGCCGCGTCGCGCATGGCCTGGTCGGCGGCTGCCACGGACTTGGCCAGCACGTCCTCGGCGGTCTTTACCTCCGCGGTCCGCCACATGCCCACGGCAACCCCTTCCGACTGGCGATCCACGCTGCGACGCACGACGCCCGGCCCGCGTTCCCACGGGTGCCGAGATTGTTACGACCAAGTCCCCGCGGAGCGGAATCGGGTCAGGGTGGTCAGGTGGTCGGACAGGTCCATGCCCTGGGCCGCCACCCACTCGTCGTCGTAGTAGGTGTTGGCGTAGCGCTCGCCGCCGTCGCACAGCAGGGTCACCACGCTGCCGCGCGACCGGGACGCCCGCATCTCGGCGATGAGCTGGAACGCGCCCCACAGGTTCGTGCCGGTGGACCCGCCGACCCGGCGGCCGATGACCTGCTCGACGTGCCGGATGGTCGCGATCGACGCCGCGTCCGGCACCTTGATCATCCGGTCGATGACGTGGCCGACGAACGACGGCTCGACGCGCGGCCGGCCGATGCCCTCGATCCGGGAGCCCCGGGTGCCGACCAGGTCGGGGACGCTGTCGCGCCACGCGTCGAAGAACACCGAGTGCTCCGGGTCCACGACGGCCAGCCGCGACCGCAGCTTGCGGTAGTGGATGTAGCGGCCGATGGTGGCGCTGGTGCCGCCGGTGCCCGCGCCGACCACGATCCACTCGGGTTCCGGCGAGGCTTCCTGGGACATCTGCTGGAACACCGATTCGGCGATGTTGTTGTTGCCGCGCCAGTCGGTGGCGCGCTCGGCGTGGGTGAACTGGTCCATGAAGTGCCCGCCGAGGTCCGCGGCGAGCCTGCGGGACTCGTCGTAGATCGCGCCGGGCTCGTCGACGAAGTGGCACCTGCCGCCCTGGCGTTCGATCAGCGCGACCTTCTCCCCGCTGGTCGAGCGGGGCATCACGGCGATGAACGGCAGGCCCAGCAGCCGGGCGAAGTACGCCTCGGACACGGCCGTGGAGCCGGAGGACGCCTCGATCACGGGCGTGCCGCCGACCACCCAGCCGTTGCAGATCGCGTAGAGGAACAGCGATCGGGCCAGGCGGTGCTTGAGGGAGCCGGTGGGGTGGGTCGACTCGTCCTTGAGGTAAAGGTCGATCCCCCACTCCGGTGGGAGGGGGAAGTGCAGCAGGTGCGTGTCGGCGCTGCGGTTGGCGTCCGCCTCGATGATCGAGACTGCCTCGCACACCCATTCCCTGGTGCGGGAGCTACATCGGTCTACCGAAATGGTCACGCCGGCACGATAACTTCTGCGACGTGACCTCACGTGGGAGCACTTCAGCGCGGGACGCCCTGCGGGCCTGCCTGCTGGCGGGCGCGGTCGGCGACGCGCTCGGCGGGTCGATCGAGTTCGACCGCATCGACCGCATCCGGGGCCGCTTCGGCCCGTCCGGCCTGACCGACTACGCGCCCGCGTACGGGCGGCTCGGCGCGATCACCGACGACACCCAGATGACCCTGTTCACGCTGGAGGGGCTGGTGCTGGCGCGCCGCCGGGGCAGCGACCCGGTGCACGAGGTGCGGGTCGCCTACGGCCGCTGGCTGCGCACCCAGGGCGGGCCGGAGGTGGCGGCGGACGGGTGGCTGCTGGACGTGCCGGAGCTGCACCAGACGCGCGCGCCCGGCAACACGTGCCTGACGGCGTTGCGCTCGGGCCTGCTCGGCACGGTCGAGGCGCCGATCAACGACTCGAAGGGCTGTGGCGCGGTGATGCGCGCCGCGCCGGTGGCGCTGTGGTCGGAGCGGCCGGACGAGGTGTTCGCGCTGGCCGCGGCGACCGGCGCGCTCACCCACGGCCACCCCAGCGGCTACCTGTCGGCGGGCGTGCTCGCGGTGCTGGTCCAGCAGCTGTGGCAGGGCGCGGAGCTGACCGGCGCGATCGACGTGGCGCGCGACGAGCTCCAGCGCTGGGAGGGCCACGAGGAGCAGCTGGTGCTGCTGGACCTGGCCGCGGAGATGGGCACCCGCGGCGTGCGGCCGACGCCCGAGGTGATCGAGACGGCGCTGGGCGGCGGCTGGGTCGGCGAGGAGGCGCTGGCGATCGCGGTGCTCACCGCGCTGGCCGCCGAGACGCTCGCGGACGGCCTGCTGCTGGCCGTGAACCACTCCGGGGACAGCGACTCGACCGGGGCGCTGTGCGGGAACCTGCTGGGCGCGCGGGACGGCGCGGGCGCGCTGCCGGCGCACTGGCTGGAGTCGCTGGAACTGGCCGACGTGATCGGTCGGCTGGCGGACGAGGCGGGCGAGGTGTTCGGCCGCTGAGCCCCGCACCCTGGACGGCACTAATCTACATAGGTAGCATTAGCGTCGTGGAACCGCTGGAACGCATCGGCAAGGCCACCGTCGACGTGCTGGAAGTGCTGCTCGACGGTGCCCACCCCCGCTGGGGGCTGGAGATCATCAAGCTGACCGGGCGCCCGTCCGGCAGCGTCTACCCGCTGCTGGACCGGCTGGAGCGGGCGGGCTGGGTGACGTCGAGCTGGGACGACGACGCCGAACGCCGCGGCCCGCGCCGGCGGATGTACGTGCTCACCCCGGACGGGGCCCAAGAGGCGGTCAAGGTGTGCGCCCGCAAGTCCCGGCCCGCCCGCGCGACCCGGCCGCAGGTGGCGGGATGACGCGCCTCGCGCTCGTCCTGGTCACGTGGGCGGCGGCGCTGCTGCCGCGCAAGGACCGCGAACGCTACCTGGAACAGTGGCGCGCGGACGTGCTCGGAGCCCGTGAGCTGGGACTTTCGCCGTTCGGCGTCGCCTTCGGCGCGGTGCGCACGGCGAACACCCGCAAAGCTCCGGTCATGCTGCCGGTCGGTGTGCTGGCCCTGGCCCTGCGGCTGCGCGAGAGCCGGCACCTCGGTGCGGTGCTCGCGGTGATGCTGATCGCGAACCTCGGCGGGGTGATCGTGCTGGTCATCTAGGGCGCCGATGTCGGCCGGCCGGAGCTTTCAGGCCGAGGGGCCGGGCTCGCCGCGCAGCTGGGAGCGCAGCTTCTCGCGCTCGACCCGGCGCGCGGCCTGCTTCTCCTCCAGGCCGCGGGCCACCCGCGTCCGCAGCCCGCGGAACACGAACAGCGACAGCGGCAGCGCGACGACCACGCCGACCGCCAAGGCGACCAGCAGCGGAACGTTGAGCAGGACGAGCAGCGCGGTGACCGCGGCGACCATGCCCAGCCGCGCGCCCACGTAAAGCGTCACATCACGACCCAGGTGCACGGTTGCCCAGGTTACGCCGTGCCCTCGGGCTCGCCCGCCGCGGTGTTCGGCCGCCCCTCGAAACGCGTGGACAGCACGACCGTGGTGCGGGTGCGGGCCACGCCCGGGATGCGCCGCAGCCTGCCCAGCGACCGCTCCAGGTCGTCCACGGTGGCCACCCGGACCTTCACGATGAACGACTCGTCGCCGGCCACCCGGTAGCAGGACTCGACCTCGATCAGCTCGCCCAGCGACAGGGCCAGCTCGTCGTCGTCGGCGGTGTCCGTCGGGTGGATGCTGACCAGGGCGGTGACCCCGAGGCCGACCGCGCTCGGGTCGACCACGGCGTGGTAGCCGACGATGACGCCGGTCGCCTCCAGCTTGCCGACCCGCTCGTGCACGGCGGAGGCGGACAGGCCCACCTTCCGGCCCAGATCGGCGTAGGTGGCTCGGCCGTTCGCCCGCAGGGCGGCGATGATCTGGCGATCGAGTGCGTCCACCGGGCCTAGCCTAGGGCCACCGACCACGATGTCCGAACCGCCCACTTCGTCCCTTACTACCTCTTTACCATCACCCAAGCGTTCGAGTACCCGAAGGTCGGGATGCCACCATGCGTCCGGTACGTCTGTTCGGCATCGGGGAGGAAGACCGTGACCGTGACGCAGGGACACCAGGGGGAACGGCTGCTCACACCGGGCGAAGTGGCCAATCTCTTCCGCGTCGACCCCAAGACCGTGACCCGCTGGGCCACGGCGGGGCGCATCGGCTCGATCCGGACCCCGGGCGGTCACCGCCGCTTCCGGGAGTCCGAGGTCCAGGCCCTGCTCTCCCAGTTGACGACCGAGGCGACCGAACCGGTGCGGCACTGACGCCGTTCACCTCGGTGACACGGGTAATGTCGTGGCAAAGGAGGTGGCGACCATGCTCTACGTGCTAGCGCTGATCGGTGCGCTCACGATCGCCGTGCTGCTGTGGCGCGCGTTCGGGCCGGACCGGGTCGATACCGCCCCCAGCCGCCGCGTCATCGCGCCGGACGACGATCCGGAGTTCCTGCGCAAGCTGGGTGAGCAGAGCAAGAAGCGTCCCGACGAAGAGTGACGGGCGCGGTGCCGAGGGGCCTTTCGTCGAGGCCCCTCGTCGCGTCGGCGCGCGTGAACGCGCTCAGGTGACCTTGTTCGGGAAGTCGTCGGCCACCGTCGCGGCCAGTTCCAGCAGCGCCAGCCGGGTCTCCGGGCCGAGCTTGTCCAGCTCGATCTCGGCACCCTCCTCCAGGTGCGCGTCGAACGGGATCCGGACCACCGCGCGGCAGCGCTGGGCGAAGTGCGCGGCCAGCTTGTCCAGGTCGACCTTCCCCGAGCCGGGGCGCACCGAGTTGATCACGGCCACCGACTTGGCGACCAGGTCGCGGTAGCCGTGCGCCTCCAGCCAGTCCAGCGTCGCCGCCGAGGTCTGGGCGCCGTCCACCGAGCCGGAGGACACCAGCACCAGCGAGTCGGCCTGGTCGAGCACGCCCTTCATCGCCGAGTGCATCAGGCCGGTGCCGCAGTCGGTGAGCACGATGTTGTAGAACAGCTCCAGCAGTGTGACGGTCCGCAGGTAGTCCTGGTCGCTGAACGCCTCGGACACCGCCGGGTCCTGCTCGGAGGCGAGGATCTCCAGCCGGCTGGGCGACTGCGAGGTGTACGCGCGGACGTCGCTGTACTTGGTGATCCGCGAGGCGTCGCGCAGCAGGTGCCGCACGGTCGCCGTGGTCTCGCGGGGCACCTTGAGCGCGAGCGTGCCCCGGTCGGGGTTGGCGTCCACCGCGATCACCCGGTCACCGCGCAGCGACGAGAACGTCGAGCCCAGGGTGGTGGTCGTGGTGGTCTTGCCGACGCCGCCCTTGAGGCTCAGCATCGCGATCTTGTAGCACCCGCGCAGCGGCTGGTTGATCCGCGCGATCAGCTCGCGCCGCCGCACGTCCGCCGGGCTCTCGCCGAGGTTCACCAGGCCGCCGGTCACCGCGTGCACGGTCTTGCGCCAGCCGGACTGCGGCGGGCGCTTCGCGCGCTTGATCAACTGGTGCGAGGACACGTCGTGCGCGCTCGCCTGCTGCGGCTGGGACTGGATGCTCTGCGGGAAGTTGTTCGGGAACGCGCCCCCGAACTGCTGCTGCGCGTTCGGGTCGAACTGGTGCGGCCCGCTCTGGCCGGCGACGTGGTACGCGCCGCTCTGGTGCGGGCCGGCCTGGTACTGGCCGCCCACCTGGTACGGGCCGGACTGGCCGGGGACCTGGTAGGGACCGGACTGGCCGGGCACCGGGTACGCGCCGGACTGGCCGCCGACCTGGTACGCGCCGGACTGGTGCGGACCCGGGTGGGGACCCGACTGGTGCGGTCCCGACTGGTGCGGTCCGGGCTGGCCGGGCACCGGGTGCGGACCGCTCTGCCCGACCGGGTAGGAGCCGGACGGCGTGCCCTGGGCCGGGAAGCCGCCCGACGGCGGGCCGGTCACCGGACCGGACGGGGCGGGGTCGAAGTTGACCGTCGCGGGCTCGACGTACGGGGAGTCCACCGCGGGCTCGACCGGGTGGCCGCCCGACTGGTTCGGGTTGGGCTGCCCCTCCCCGCCCGAGGGCGGCTGCCACGACGATTCAGGGTTCTCGTAGCGACCGGTCACCGCTGGGGTCCTCCCTGGAGCGAAGCGGATCGAGCACTCCCCGACCTCACGATTGCGACGGTAGTCGGCGTGCAGCGGTTCCACGACACTGGGTAGGGGGTCTAGTTCACACCCGCGTAAGAGTGCAATCCGGTCGTGACCAGGTTGATGAAGAACAGGTTGAACACGGTCAGCGCGAAGCCCAGCGAGTTGATCCACGCCGCGGGCCGGCCGCGCCAGCCGGCGGTGGCGCGGGCGTGCAGGTAGGCGGCGTAGACCACCCAGGCCACGAACGACACCGTCTCCTTGGGGTCCCAGCCCCAGAACCGGCCCCACGCCGCTTCGGCCCAGATCGCGCCGCAGATGAGCCCCAGCGTGAACAGCGGGAACGCGAACACCGTGCTGCGGTAGGCCAGCCGGTCCAGCACGTCGGAGTCGGGCAGCTTCGCGAACCGCGCCCGGCCGGAGGACTTCAGCAGGTACAGCACGCTGGCCACGCCCGGCAGCAGGAACAGGCCGCTGGACACCGAGATCACCGAGACGTGGACGACCAGCCAGTAGGACTGGAGCGCCGGCTGCACCGGCGCGGCCTCGGCGTAGAGCACGGTGCCGCCGAGGAACATCAGCAGGGCGATCGGCGTCAGCACGAACCCGCCGAGCTTGCGCACCGGGAACATCCGCACCAGCACCAGCCAGCCCACGACCGCCGCGAGCGTCAGCAGCGCCGTGTACTCGTACATGTTGCCCCACGGCGCGCGCTGGGTCGCCAGACCGCGCAGCACGAGGGAACCGGCGTGCAGCAGCACGCCGAGCAGGGTCAGCGCGACGCCCATCCGCCCGAGCTTCTCCGCGCGCGGCCGCTCGGTGCGCACGACCAGGCCCGGTCGCCACCCGCCGTCGTCGCCGGTGCCCGCGACCTGCGGGCCGGCCCCGACCAGCTCCTTGGCCTTGTCCGCGCTCGCGGCGCTCTTCGCGGTGTTCTTCGCGAAAGCCTGCTCGCACAGGTAGAACACGGCCGCGATCACGTAGATCGCCACGGCCGCGCCGTACGTCCAGTCGCTGAACGTGGCCAGCGTCGTGTTGACCGGCATCTAGCTCTCCTCCTTGAGCAGGTCCCGGGACAGGGAGCCGAACTCCTCGCCGTACCCGGCCTGGTCGGTGCGCGCCAGGCCACCGACCTCGACAACCGTACGCCCGTCCTCCTGGGGGGTCGCCCGCACCCAGATCCGCCGGCGCTTGACCGTCAGCGACACCACCAGACCCAGGATGACCAGCACCGCGAACGCCAGCACGTAGATCTGCGTCGGGTCGTGCGACACCTGGAGCGACACCCAGTCCCGCACGCCGTCGAACCGGATCGCGGTGCCGTCGTCCAGCTTGATCTCCTCGCCGACCTTCAGGTTCTGCCGGGCCACCTTGGTGACCTTGCCGTCCTTCACCACCTTCGGGTCGAGGGTGAAGATCGACTGGCCGCGCCCGGAGTCCCGGCCGAGGTCGCCCCGGTAGACGTCGACCGCCACGGCCGGGTCGCGCGCCTCGGGGAACGCCGAGTCGAGCAGCTCGCCCTGGAAGACGGCGGTGGGCGCGAGCAGGCCGGTGATCGCGAGCTGGTTCTTGCGCCGCTGCTCGTCGTCGGTCACACCCGGCGGGTCGAACTTGGTCGCGCCCTCGGAGGCCAGCGTCAGCTCGTCGACCGGCCGCCACTGGGTGGACCCGGTGCGCACCTCGCCGTTGGGGAAGGTCACCGTGAACAGCGGCGTGTAGCCGTGGCCGAGCAGGTAGAGCCGGTCGCCGGCGGTCCGCAGCGGGTGGTTGACCTGCAACGGGTACGGCCGCCAGGTGCCGGTCTCCAGGTCGTCGCCGGACTGGTACTGGATGTCGGCCTGGAACGTCTGCGCCTGCCCGTTGTGCAGGTAGGTGGCGTGGAAGTCGTCGACCTTGACGCAGAACTGGTTGAGGTCGGTGCCGTCGACCCGCAGGCCGGGCCGGAACGTGTCGAAGTTGTACACGCCCGAGTTGCAGTACTGGCCGCCCTGCGACTGGACGATGACCTGGCCCTCGTAGCCGAACATCTTGCCCAGCGCGAACGCCACCAGCAGGCCCAGCAGGGAGAAGTGGAAGACCAGGTTACCGGTCTCGCGCAGGAACCCGCGCTCGGCGCTGACGCTGCGCGCGCCGCCCTCCTCCGCGCGCTCGACCAGCCGCCAGCCCTTGAGCCGCCGCTTCGCCGCCGCGATCACCAGGTCGGGGGAGGCGGCGCTCTCGGCGGACGCGTGGTGCGGCATCCGGGCCAGGTTGCGCGGCGTGAGCACGGGCTTGGCCCGCATCTGCTCGAAGTACTCCCACGTGCGCGGCAGCAGGCAGCCGATCAGCGACACGAACAGCAGCACGTAGACGGCGGAGAACCAGGCGCTGGCGTAGACGTCGAAGAACTGGAGCCGGTCGAGGAACCCGCCCCACCAGCCCTTCTCCGCGATGTACTCGGTGACCTTCTGCTGGTTGAGCGAGCGCTGCGGCAGCAGCGCGCCGGGCATCGCGCCCAGCGCGAGCAGGAACAGCAGGGTCAGCGCGGTGCGCATGGCGGTGAGGCCGCGCCACGTGTTGCGCAGGAAGGCGAGGAGGGCGCGCACTACAACGGCAGTTCGAGATCGCTGACCACGGCGTCGCGCAGCCAGAAGACGAAATCACCCCAGAGCCCGGTGACCAGCGCGACGCCCACCGCGATGAGCAGCACGCCGCCGAACACCTGCACCTGGCGGACGTGCGAGCGCAGCCAGCCGGTGACCCGCACCGCCCACCGCGCGCCCAGCGCGATCAGCACGAACGGCAGGCCCAGGCCGAGGCAGTAGGCGACGACCAGGACCGCGCCGCGGGCGGTGGCCGAGCCGACCTCGGTGCTGCGGGCCAGGGCCAGCACGCCGGCCAGCGTCGGCCCGATGCACGGGGTCCAGCCGAGCGCGAAGATGCCGCCCAGGACCGGCGCGCCGAGCAGCCCGCCGCGCGGGGTGCGGTGCAGCCGGACGTCCTTCTGCAACCCCGGCACCAGGCCGATGAACACCAGGCCCATGGCGATGGTGACGACGCCGCCGATCCGCTGGAACACGTCGGCGTCGAAGTAGAGGGTGTCGGTGAGCCCGAGCACCACGAACGACGTCAGGCTGAACACGATCGTGAAGCCCAGCACGAACAACAGGGCCGCGCCCGCGACCCGCCAGCGGCCGGACTTGCGGCCCTCGCCGGAATCCACGGCGGGCGCCTCCGCGCCGACCAGGCCGGCCAGGTAGGCGAGGTAGCCGGGGACCAGCGGGACCACGCACGGCGAGGCGAACGAGATCGCGCCGGCCAGCACGGCCAGGCCCATCGCCAGTCCCAGCGGCCCGGACATCGCCAGTTGCGTCGTCGGGTCCACGGCCACAGGGTAGGTACGGGCCGCTGAGAGCCGCTCACCGGACTCCCTTAGCCGCGACCTGGGTCACACCCGTCCGGAGACGCTCTGTTCCCCCATCGGTTAAACCCGACTTTCCACCCTTGTGAGTGAGTGACCCACTTCATAGCGTGAGTCCCATGCGCGTGAGCCGACTGACCCTGCCGGTCCTGGCCGTCGCACTCGTCGTCGCCACCGCCCCTGCGAGCGGTGGCGCGGTCGAGTCCCCGGTGGAGTCGAACCCGGTGGAGTGGCGGGAGGCGTTCTCGCCGGACGGCACCATCACCCGGGTCGCCGTCCCGGTCGCGGCGGAGCCGAGAGCCGCGGTGTCCGAGGTGGTCGCCGACGTGGTGCCGGTGCAGCAGACCGGGCCCAGTGACCAGCGGTTCGACCTGGTGTTCGTCGGGGACGGGTACACCTCGTCCGAACTGGACACCTATCACCGACACGTCGTGGGCAAGTGGGACGAGCTGTCCGCCGTGGAGCCGTTCAAGTCCTACAAGCAGTACTTCAACGTGTGGCAGGTCAACGTGGTGTCCGCCGAGTCCGGGGTGGACAACGACCCCGCGCTGGGCTCGGCCAGGGACACCGCGCTGGACATGGGCTTCTGGTGCCAGGGCCGGGACGTCAACACCGAGCGGCTGCTGTGCGTGAACCAGGCGAAGGCCGCGCAGTTCGGCGCGCTCGCGCCGGAGGCCGACCAGGTGATCGCGCTGGGCAACACCGCCAAGTACGGCGGCGCGGGCGGCGGGGTGGCCACCGCGGCGGGCGCGAACGCGCAGGCCGGGCAGATCGCCGTGCACGAGCTGGGGCACTCGATCGGCGGGCTGGCCGACGAGTACGACTACCCGTACGACCGGTACTCCGGCGGCGAGCCGTTCGAGCCGAACGCGACCGCCGACCCGTCGGGCGCCAAGTGGTCCCGCTACCTGGGCCAGACCTCCCCCGACGGCGGCACGGTCGGCGCGTACGAGGGCAGCCGGTACTACCGGTACGGCCTCTACCGGCCCACCGAGAACTCGATCATGCGCACGCTGGGCCGCGAGTTCAACCTCGTCGGCCGCGAGGCGATGGTCGACGCCTTCAAGACCAAGATCCCCGAGATCCGCTGACCCGGTGCGCGGCGCTCCCCCTGCCTACGCCTCGGCCGCCAACTCCTTCACCAGCGGCACCAGGTCGGTCGCGATCAACGTCTCCAGGAACACCGCGGCCACCCGGTGCTGCTTGTCCAGCACGATCGTCGAGGGCACGGTGTTGGGCGGCAGGCCCTTGAACGCCAGCAGGGTGCGCCCGGACTCGTCGTAGATCGACGGGTAGCTCAGGTCGCGGTCGCGCATGAAGTCGCGGGGCTGCTCGGCGGAGCTCTCCTTCACCGCGATGCCCACCACCTGCACGCCCAGCGACCCGGTCTCGTCCTGCACCTTCTGCAGCTCGGGCGACTCGGTGCGGCACGGGCCGCACCACGAGCCCCAGATGTTGACCACGACGACCTTGCCCGCGTAGTCGGCCAGCGAGACCGTCCGGCCGTCCTCCCGCACGTCCGGCCCGGACAGCACGCGGACCGCCTTGCGCTGGTCGCCGTCGTAGCGGATGCGGACCTGGCCGTCGGGCGCGACGAACTGGAAGTCCGAGCCGGTCACCACCGCGTCGTCGCCGGTCGCGCACGCCGTCGCCACGAGCAGCAGCGACAGTGCCGACAGCGCCGCTGCGAGCCGCTTCACGCGCCCGTCACCCGCGGGCTGGTCGCCCCGGCGGGCTCGGTGTAGACGACCCGGACCAGTTCCTCGCCCTCGAACACCAGGCTGGTCAGCGACGCCAGCGAGCACTCCCGGCGGCGCGGGTCGTGCCACATCCGCTTGCCCTCCAGGAACCGGCGCAGCGTCCAGATCGGCAGCTGGTGCGACACGCACACCGCCTCGTGGCCCTCGGCCGCCGCGCGCGCCCGCTGGACCGCCCCGAGCATCCGGTGCGCGATCTCCAGGTAGGGCTCGCCCCACGACGGCTTGAACGGGTTGACCAGCTTCGGCCAGTGCTTGGGCGAGCGCAGCGCGCCGTCGCCGACCGCGACCTTGAGGCCCTCGAACTTGTTGCCCGCCTCGATCAGCCGGTTGTCGGTGGCCAGGTCGAGGCGGTGCGAGTCGACGATCGGCGCGGCGGTCTGCTGCGCCCGGTCCAGCGGGGACGCCACGACGTGCGCGATGTCGTGGTCGGCGAGGTGCTCGGCGACGACGAGCGCCTGCTTCTGGCCCCGCTCGGAGAGCTTGTAGCCCGGCAGCCGGCCGTACAGGACCCCGGTCGGGTTGTGGACCTCGCCGTGGCGGAGCAGGTGCACGACGGTCTTCACTGCTTGGCCTCCGCGGCGGCACGGGCGGCGTGGGGCAGGGCGTCCGCGATCACCGCGAAGTCCTCCTCGGTCATGGCGGCGTTGACGAACCACGCCTCGAACGCGCTGGGCGGCGGGTAGACGCCGCGCTCCAGCAGGGCGTGGAAGAACGGTGGGAAGCGCCAGGTCTGCGCGGCCTGCGCGCCCGCGTAGTCGACCACCTCGTCCTCGGTGAAGAAGACGCTGACCAGGTTGCCCGCGAACTGCACCCGGTGCGGCACGCCGGCCTCGGTCAGGGCGGCGGTGAACAGCGCGCCCAGGCGGGTCGCGTTGGCGTCCAGCGCCCGGTACACGTCGTCGGTGGCGGCGCGCAGCGTGGCCAGGCCCGCGGCGACCGCCACCGGGTTCCCGGACAGCGTGCCGGCCTGGTAGACCGGGCCGGCCGGGGCGAGCTTGGCCATCACGTCGGCGCGCCCGCCGAACGCGGCGGCGGGCAGCCCGCCGGACATCACCTTGCCGAACGTGTAGAGGTCGCCGGCGACCTGCTCCAGGCCGTACCAGCCGGCCCGGGACACCCGGAAGCCGGTCATCACCTCGTCCATCACCAGCAGCGCGCCGTGCGCGTGGCACAGCTCCAGCAGCCCGGCGTTGTGCCGGGGCGCGACCGCGCCCATGTTGCCTGCCGCGGCCTCGGTGATCACGCACGCGATCTCGTCCGGGTGCTGGGCGAACGCGGCTTCGAGGGCGGGCAGGTCGTTGTACGGCAGCACGATCGTGTCGGCGGCCTGGGCGCCCGTCACGCCGGGCGAGGTGGGCAGGCCCAGCGTCGCGACGCCGGAGCCGGCGGCGGCGAGCAGGGCGTCCACGTGGCCGTGGTAGCAGCCGGCGAACTTGACGACCTTGCGCCGCCCGGTGAAGCCCCGGGCGAGCCGGATCGCGCTCATCGTCGCCTCGGTGCCGGAGTTGACCAGGCGCACCTGCCGGACCGGCGCGACGCGGGCGATGATCTCCTCCGCCAGCTCGATCTCGCCCTCGGTGGGCGTGCCGAACGACAAGCCGCTCACGGCGGCCGTGCGGACGGCCTCGACGACCTGCGGGTGGGCGTGGCCGAGGATCATCGGCCCCCACGAGGACACCAGGTCCACGTACCGGTTGCCGTCGGCGTCCCACAGGTGCGGGCCCTCGCCGCGGACCATGAACCGGGGCGTGCCGCCGACCGAGTGGAAGGCCCGGACCGGCGAGTTGACGCCACCGGGGATCACCGCCGCCGCGCGCTCGAACAGTGCCTGGGATCGCGTGGAAGTCACGGGGTCCAGTCTCACACGTCCGGTTCGGCGACCTTCTCGCGACCACGGGTGCGGACCGCGAGCAGCAGTTGCCGGACCGCGTCGAGCAGCAGCACACCGGCCACCGTGCCCAGGCCGAGCGCGCCGCCGACCCAGTTGCCCAGGTAGCGGGTGGACTCCAGCGGCGCGTGGTTCTCCACCGGGTAGCTGTAGCGCAGCACACCCCGGTTCCAGCACCACACCGCGAGCGCCACCAGCGCCACCGCGAGGACGACCTCGCCGGCCGCCACGGCGGCGCGCAGGGGCTGGTGCAGCCCCGGGCCCGGGGCGTCCGCGACGGGGGCTTCGGAGGTGGCAGCGGTCACCGGCTCAGCCTCTCACGCCTCGTCACGGCGCGGGGCACGGGTCGCGAGCAGCCGGTCCGACGCCGCGCAACGCGTCCGGGCCACGCCGCCCAGCACGTCACGACGCCTCACCCCTCGCCGCGACGCGGAGCGCGCGTCGCGAGCAACCCGTCCAGCGCGGCGCGCAACGCCTCCGGGTCACGCGCCCAGCCCAGCACGACCTCGCCGTCGGCCAGTCGCACCGGCACCGGCCCGGTGCCGCGCGGCTCGGTCCAGCCGCCGCCGAGGATCCGGGCGCCGGCGCGCGGCTCCACGCCGGACACCTCCGCGATGTCGCGCACCCGCACCTCCTCGCGGCCCAAGTGCAGCGCGGCGGGCGTGAGCAGCACGCCGTGCAGCCGTCGCCGGCCCTGCACCCAGACCAGCGCGGCGAAGCTCAGCCCGGCCGCCACGAGCAGCCACAGCAGCGGGAACACCGCGCCGGTCAGCGCCTCCACGCCCAGGCCGACCAGGCCGAACACCGGCCCCCACAGCACCGGCCACCAGGACGCGCCGGGTTCCCGGTAGAGCACCGGCTGGTCCATCAGCCCAGGTTCCCGGCGAAGTAGTGCCGGGTGCCCGGCAGGAAGCTCAGGACGCCGGCCGCGGCGGGCAGCACCAGCCGCAGCACGATCACCGCCCACGACGCGGCCTCGGTGCCGCCGGACCTGGACGCCACGACCGCCGCCGCCACGGCCAGGATGCCGAGCACCAGGTATCCGCCGCACAGCGCGATCCGGGCGTAGTAGCTGCCGCCCAGGAACGCCACCGCGCCCCACACCCCGCCGACCGCGAGGCAACCGGTGGCGAACAGCGTCATCACCGCGCCGAACCCGACGAACCCGCCCTGCTCGGCGAGTTCGCGCACCACCGTGCCCACCGGCCAGATCAGCGCGGCGAGCAGCCACAGGACGAACGCCGCGACGACCGCCCCGGGCCGTGCCACGGCCGACGTCTGCTGGTCGATGCCGCGCATCTGGCCGGGGAACCCGAGCGGCTGTGGCCCGTAAGGCGAGCCCTGCGGCGGCCCGTACGGCGACCCCTGCGGCGGCCCGGCCTGCGGCAGGTGCACCGGGCGCATCGGCTGGTCGAACGGGTCGAACGGCGGCTGCGTCATCGGCGGTTCACCCACCTCACGTAGTCGTTGGCCGGGGGCAGGAACATCGCCACGACCCCCAGCAGGAGCACGCCCAGCAACAGCAGGCACCAGACGATGCCCGCCCACCAGTTCGCGTACGCGCTCAGGTCGCCGGTCTCCCACCCCGTCACCACCACCAGCCACAGCAGCAGGGCGGGGGCGGCCAGCACGGCGAGCAGGACCCGGGCCCAGTTGCGGCCGGAGCGCAGCTTGAGCGCGCCGAGCACGAACGGCACGGCGAGCACCGCGAACCCGAACCCGAACAGCACGGGCGTGAGCCGCGCGCCGAACCGCGCCTCTTCCCTGGTGTAGGGCTCGGGCCCGCCCTGGGAGTCCCGGTAGAGCTGATCGGCGAACGCGTCGCCGCCGGTGAAGAACAGGGCGGGCAGGCCGACCACCACCAGCACGACGCCGGCCAGCCACGTCCAGGACGCGACGGTCAGCGCGGCGGGCCGGCGCGGGGCGAGCCCGCCCTGGTCGACGGCCGGCATCGGCAGCGGGTAGCCGGCGTAGCCCGAGTAGCCCGGGTGACCGGCGTCCACCGGGTGGCCGGGCGGCGGCGCGGCCGGTTCGCCGGGCAGGTGGACCGGCTGGAACGGCGAGGCGTACGGGTCTGGCTCGGACATGGGCGCTCTCCGGCGGGGGGTTCTAGTGCTGCGTCACCCACTCTGCCGTACCGCGCAGCCAGGTGAACGCCAAACCGGCCCCGATCAGGAGCAGCAGCACCAGGTTCGGCCCGGCCGACGCGGTCAGCACGATCCACAGCACGTGCAGCACGGCCACGGCGGTGAGCGCGCCCCGCGCCCACCGCGTGCGCCGCCGCAGCAGCAGCGCGAACACCACGTACCCCGCGCCGCACACCAGCGCCACGGTGGTGAGCTGCACGAGCCGCTCGGTCACCGCCGAGCCGTCCTGGCCCGCGCCGGTCCACTCGTCCCGGCGCAGCCACAGGTAGCCGACGTGCAGCAGGCCGAACGCCGCGAGCGCGAACCACAGCGCCACCGCCGCGCGCGCGGTCGACGGCGGTGCGGTCACCGAGCCCGCTTCACCGAGTCGAAGTAGGCCTTCGAGTTGGGCAGGTAGAGCAGGACCACGGCGACCACGCTGATCAGCGAGGTGAGCAGGCCCGAGACGCCCGCGCCGACCAGCAGCGTGGACAGCAGGCCGAGCACGGTCAGCGCGGCGAGCACGACCCGGGCCCAGTTGCGGCCCGCCCGCGCCTTGAACGCGAACAGCACGTAGAGGCCCGCCATGACGACGCCGACCACCGCGGTGATCATGATGTTGGCGCTGACGAGCGCGTCGAACTCCTCGGCCGAGAGGTCGGCCGTCTGCGGCGCGCGGCGCAGGGCGTCGGCCACGGCGTCGCGCTGGGCGAAGGCCAGCAACCCGCCGATCACCGACAGCACCGCGCCCGCGATCCAGATCCAGAACGAGATCTGGACCTCCTTCGGCACCGGCAGCGCCGGGCCCGCGGCGGAGGGGGTGCCGTGCAGCTCGGACTCGCTCAGCGGCGGGGGCGCGGGGATGTGGGGCTGCTGCGGCCCGCGGTCCGGGTCCTGTGGGGTCGTCACATCGGGAAACGCTAGAACCACCCAGCGCCACTGTCCACCGCGACGGGCCGGCGCGCGACGGACCGCGACCCCGATTTCCGACGAAGGTCGTCGGGGCGTGCGACTTAGGTCGTTCGAGGTAGGGGGCGTGTTGCCCGTCGGGTGACGGGCAACACGCGCGAGACTGCGGTCAGGCGGACTTGAAGTAGTGGTTCGCGTCGGGCTTGAACATGAAGATCAGCGCGCCGACCGTCACCGCGAGGGACACCAGCGACAGCAGCGCCTGGATCACGCCGAAGAAGCCGATGCTGAACAGCAGGCCGAAACCGGCCAGGCCCACCAGGCCGGAGATGACGCCGATACCGCCGAGCACCGCCAGCACGATCCGCGCCCAGTTCGCGCCGTTGCGCATCTGGAACACGATCAGCACCCACACCGCGAACAGGATGATGCTGAAGATCGCCGTGCCGTACGCCGGGCCGCCACCCAGCGAGCCGCGCAGCGACGGATCGAGGCCCTTGGTCAGCTCGTCGTAGAGCGCCTGCGCGGTGATGAAGCTGATGATGCTGGACAGGATGCCGATGCCCGCGCCGACCATCCACAGCAGGAACGCGGTGTCGACGGACTTCGGGCGCGGCGGGCGGCTCAGCTCACCGGGGGACAGCGGCGGCGCCTGGGGCGGGTAGCCGGGCTGCTGGGGGTAGCCGCCCTGCTGGGGGTGGCCGCCGGGCTGCTGGGGGTAGCCGCCCTGCTGGCCGTAGGGGTCCTGAGGAGTGGTCATGCGCGGACCGTAAGAGGACGGGCCGGTCGAGTCGACCGGAAATCACAATCCGTTAGCTACCCGGGGTGTTTTATCGGCGACGGAACGCTGTGATCGGAAGTACCCGGAAACTGACGGCAAATACATCAGCACGATCGCCGCCGCGTCCAGCACCATCGTGATGGTGCCGAACACCAGGTCCGGCGTGGCCACCTGCAGCTTCATCGCGGCCGCCAGACCCGAGGCGACCAGGATCAGCCGGGTCACCCCGACCACGATCCCGACCGCGCCGAACACGGTCAGCACGATCCGCGCCCAGTTCCGGCCGCCGGCCACCCGGTTCGCCAGCACCGCGTACACCAGCACCAGCAGCGCGCCCATCAGCAGGCCCATCAGGATCCCGCCGGACACCGCGGCGTCCACCTCGTCCTGGCTCATCGTGACGCCGTTGCGCTGCTGGTCCTCGCGCAGCATGTCGATGAGCATCCCGCGGTCGGCCAGTTGAAACAGGAACCGGCCCAGGCCGACCAGGGCGCTGCCGATCCACAGCCACCGGGCCAGGTCGACCAGCTTCGGCGGGGTCGGCTTCGGCCGGGCCGGTCTGCGCCCGACCGGGGACGGCCGGCTCACCCGCGGTCCAGCCACCGCGCCGCCTCCGCCGCCCAGTAGGTGAGCACGACGTCCGCGCCGGCACGTCGGATCGACGTCAACGTCTCCAGCACGGTCCGCTCGCGCTCGATCCACCCGTTACGGGCGGCGGCCTCGACCATCGCGTACTCGCCCGAGATCTGGTAGGCCGCCACCGGCACGTCGGCGACCTCCCGCACCGCGCGCAGCACGTCGAGGTAGGGCAGCGCGGGCTTGACCATCACCAGGTCGGCACCCTCGGCGAGGTCGAGCTCCACCTCGCGCAGCGCCTCCCGCGCGTTGGCCGGGTCCTGCTGGTAGGTCTTGCGGTCGCCCCGCAACTGCGACTCGACGGCCTCGCGGAACGGCCCGTAGAGCGCCGACGAGTACTTCACCGAGTAGGCCAGGACGCCAGTGTCGGCGTACCCGGACTCGTCCAGCGCCTTGCGGATGACCCCGACCTGGCCGTCCATCATGCCACTGGGCCCGACCAGGTGGGCGCCGGCGCGCGCCTGCGCCACCGCCATCTCGCCGTAGATCTCCAGCGTGGCGTCGTTGTCCACCTCGCCGGTGGGCGTGAGCACGCCGCAGTGGCCGTGGTCGGTGAACTCGTCCAGGCAGCAGTCCGACATCAGGACGGTGCTGTCGCCCAGCTCGGCGCGCAGGTCGGCCAGCGCGACGTTGAGGATGCCGTCCGGGTCGGTCGCGCCGGAGCCGACCGCGTCCCGGGTCGTCGGCACGCCGAACAGCATCAGCCCGCCGACCCCCGCCTCGACCGCCTCGACGGCGGCCTTGCGCAGCGAGTCGCGGGTGTGCTGGACCACGCCCGGCATGGCCGAGATCGGGACCGGCGCGGCCGCGCCCTCCTTGACGAACATCGGCAGCACGAGCTGCCGGGGCCGCACGCTGGTCTCGCTGACCAGGCGGCGCATCGCGGGCGTGGTGCGCAGCCGGCGGGGACGGTGGGCGGGGAACACGCGGGCACTCCCTACGAGAAGAGGTCGGGGCCCCGGAAGAGGCCCCGACCTGGTTGCTTCACGAACGGCGCAGGCGCTTGGTCTTGCGCGGCGGGGGCAGCGCGCCCTCCGCCCTCAGCCTGGCCGCGTGCTGGGCCAGCGCGTCCACCAGGGCCGGCACGTTGGCCTCCTCCGGTTGGACGTCGACCCGCAGGCCGAACTCGCGGGCCGTCTCGGCGGTCTGCGGTCCGATGCACGCCACGAGCGTCCGGGCGTGCGGCTTGCCCGCGATGCCGACCAGGTTGCGGACCGTGGACGACGAGGTGAAGCACACCGCGTCGAACCCGCCCGACTTGATCATCTCGCGGGTGTCGGCGGGCGGCGGCGCGGCCCGCACGGTGCGGTAGGCCGTCACGTCGTCGATCTCCCAGCCGCGGTCCCGCAGGCCCGCCGCCAGGGTCTCGGTGGCGATGTCGGCGCGCGGCAGCAGCACCCGGTCGACCGGGTCCAGGATGTCGTCGTACGGCGGGAAGTCGGCCAGCAGGCCCTCGGAGGACTGCTCGCCGGAGGGCACCAGCTCGGGGATGATCCCGAACGAGCGCACCTTGGCCGCGGTCGACTCGCCGACGCAGGCGATCTTCACGCCGGAGAACGCCCGCGCGTCCAGGCCGAACTCGCGGAACTTCTCCCACACCGCGCGGACGGCGTTGGTCGAGGTGAACACCACCCACTGGTAGCGGCCGTCGACCAGGCCCTTCACCGAGCGCTCCATCTGCGCCGGGCTGCGCGGCGGCTCGACCGAGATGGTCGGCACCTCCACCGGGATCGCGCCGTGCGAGTGCAGCCGGTCGCTCATCGCGCCCGCCTGCTCCTTCGTCCGCGGCACGAG
The DNA here is from genome assembly GCF_000328705.1 of Saccharothrix espanaensis DSM 44229. Classification (NCBI taxonomy): domain Bacteria; kingdom Bacillati; phylum Actinomycetota; class Actinomycetes; order Pseudonocardiales; family Pseudonocardiaceae; genus Saccharothrix; species Saccharothrix espanaensis. Next base: position 8,894,916 of record NC_019673.1, read on the forward strand.
CACCCGCCACCCGTAGAGGGCGCGGGACTCCCACCAGGACAGCTTGGCGCGGCCGGCGACGGCGCTGCCGACCGTGACGACCAGCGGGCCGCCCAGGTCGCCGGCGTCGGCGGCCAGCGACGCCAGCGTGGTGTCCACGGTGCGCTGGCCGAAGCCGGTGCCGTCCGCGGTCACCGCCACCGGGGTCTGCGGCGCGACGCCGTTCTCCACCAGGGAGGACGCCGCCTCGGCGAGGTGGCTGCCGGTCGCGTGCAGGACCAGCGTGCCGGGCGCGGCGGCCAGGCTCGCCCAGTCCGTCACGCCGCGCACGTCGGCCTCGGTGTGCACCGCGCCGAGCGCGACACCCGCGTACGCGGGCACCGCCGTGCCCGCCGGGACACCCGGCACCACGTCGAAGGCGATCGTCGTCTTCGAGACCGCCTGCGCCTCCTTGACCACGGAGTCCAGCGTGAGCGGGTCGCCCGCCACCAGCCGGACCACGGCGTGGCCGTTCTTCGCCTCGGTCACCAGGTCCTTCGCCACGTCGGCCGGATCACCGACCGCCGGTCGGATCTCCACTCCGTCCGGGACGAGGGCGACCACCTCGGACGGCACGTCCGGGTCCGTCACCACGAGTTCCGCCTTGGCCAGCAGATCACGGGCGCGGACCGTGAGCAGGCCGGTGTCGCCGGGGCCGGAGCCCACGAAGGCGACACGGCCGGGGGTCTTGCGTGCGCGGGTCATCAGGGCACTCCCCATCAACTACGCCCCTCCGACCGCGCAGCGGCGAGGCCGGAGAGGTCGAGCAACTCGACGGCCAGCGCGCGGCCGAGTTCCTCTGCTGCGGTCAAGTCACCGGTGGCGGACGCACGGAGGAGGTCGCCGTCCTCCGTCGCCATGACCCCGCGCAGGGACAGGCGGAGGACTACCGCTCCCTGGTCGTCAAGGTCTTCCACCACATCGGCCAGTGCGCCGACCGGCGCGCTGCACCCCGCTTCGAGCTCGGCCAGCATGGCCCGCTCGGCGGTGACAGCGGCCCGACTGGCCGAATCGTCCAGAGTGGACTGGAGGAGGTGCTCGGCGTCGACGTCGTCGACCCGGCACTCCACCGCGAGTGCGCCCTGTGCGGGCGCGGGGAGCATCTGGATGGGCTCCAAGGTCTCGGTGATCTCGGCCGTGCGGCCGAGTCGGGCGATGCCGGCGCGCGCCAGCACCACGGCGTCCAGCACGCCCTCGGCCACCTTACGGATTCGGCTGTCGACGTTCCCGCGCAGCGGCACGACGTCCAGGCCCAGGCCCAGCGCCGCCAGCTGCGCGGCGCGGCGCGGCGACCCGGTGCCGACCGTCGAACCGGTGGGCAGCTCGCCCAGGGTCAGGCCGTCACGGGCGACGAGCGCGTCGCGCGGGTCCTCGCGCGGCGGCACGGCGGCCAGGGACAGGCGCGGGTCGCGCGCGGTGGGCAGGTCCTTGTACGAGTGGACGGCCACGTCGATCTCGCCGTTGGCGAGGGCGTCGCGCAGCGCCGAGGTGAACACCCCGACGCCGATCTCGGCGATCGGCGCGGACGACCGGTCGCCGGGGGTGGAGATGGTGACGATCTCCACGTCGGCGCCGGCGGCGCGCAACGCGTCGGCCACGTGACCGGTCTGCGCGAGTGCCAACGCACTGCCGCGCGTACCGATCCTCAGGGTGCGGTTCACCGCTTCTCACCTTTGGGTCGCGTCGAATGGGGGGTGCTCACGGCCGCCGGTTTCTGCGGGTCGAGGCCGAACAGCTCGCGCAGCGCCTCGGCGTACCCGGCACCGCCGGGCGCGGCGGCCAGCTCCTTGACCCGCACGGTCGGGGTGTGCAGGAGCTTGTCGACCACCCGGCGCACGGTCTTGGCCAGCTCGTCGCGGACCGCGCCGTCGAGCTCGGGCAGCCGCGAGTCCAGCCGCAGCAGCTCGGTGTCCACGACCTCGGCGGCCCGCTTGCGCAGGGCCGTCACGGTGGGCGTGACCTCGGCCGAGCGCTGCCCGGCCAGGTAGCCGCGCACCTCCTCGGCGACGATCTCCGCCGCGCGCAGGGCGTCCTGGCCGGTGGGGGCGTCGGACAGCCGTCGTTGCAGGGTCTCCAGGTCGACCACGCGCACGCCGGCGAGCAGCTCGGCGGCGGGGTCGACGTCCTTGGGCAGGCCGAGGTCGCACACGACCAGCGGCCGGCCGGGCGCGCGGTCGCCGATCAGCTCCGCGCCGACCACGACGTCCACCGAGCCGGTGCAGGCGAACAGCACGTCGGCGGCGGCGATCTCGGCGACCAGGTCGTCCAGGCCGGTCGAGCGGGCGGGCACGCCGTCCGCGACCAGCGCGTTCGCCAGCCGCGCGCCGTTGGCGGCGGTCCGGTTGGCGATGACCACCTCGCCGATGCCGGCCCGGCGCAGGTGCGCGGCGGCCAGGCCGCCCATCGAGCCCGCGCCCACCACCAGGGCGGTGCGGCCGGCGAGGCCGTCCAGCTCGGTGGCGGCGTCGGCGAGCGCCTCGGACACCACGGACGCGCCCGCGTGGTCGATGTCGGTGTCGGTGTGCACCCGCTTGCCGACCCGCAGCGCCTGCTGGGTCAGCTCGTGCAGCACGCGGCCGACGACGCCGGCCTCGTCCGCGCGGGTGTAGGCGGTGCGCAGCTGGCCGAGGATCTGGGCCTCGCCGACCACCATCGAGTCCAGGCCGCCCGCGACCGAGAACAGGTGCTCGACGGCGGCGGCGGCGTAGTGCACGTACAGGTGTTCGAACAGGTCCGCGGGCTCCGCGCCGGCTTGCCGGGCGAGCACCTCCACGACCTCGTTCATGCCGCCGTGGAAGGTCTCGACCACGGCGTAGACCTCGACCCGGTTGCAGGTCGAGAGCAGCACGGCCTCGGACACGCTGGGCGCTGCGAGCAGCTGGTCCAGCAGCTTGCCGAGGTCGGCGTCGGCCACGGCGACGCGTTCCAGCACCGGAACCGGCGTGGTGCGATGGGACAGCCCGACGACGAGGACGCTCATGACCGCACCGGGCCCGTCCCGGGGAGCACCCCAGAGAACGACGACACAGCGGACGACGACACAGAGAACGACACAGCGGACGTCACAGCGGACGTCACAGCGGACGACACAGCGGACGTCGCCGAGGACATCCCGGGGCACGTCTGGAGGCCCGTCGCCGGTCCGGTCGAAGAGACCGGAGCCGTCCGGCCCACTACCCGCACGATCACGGGCGAATCACCACCCCGTCCACACCGACGCCGTTGACCACGTCGACGGCGGCTTCGTCGGCCCGCCGCGCCACGTGGAACGACAGGATCTGCATCTCGACCGCCAGGTCGACCTTGCGCACCTCGACGTTGTCCGGCACTTGGAGCACGACGGGTGCGAAGTTCAGGATGCACTGCACGCCGGCGGATACCAAACGGTCGCAGACGGCCTGGGCGGCCTGGGGCGGTGTGGCGATGACGCCGATCGAGACCTCGCGAGCGGCGCAGATGGACGTGATGTCGTCGATGTGGTCGACGGGTATGCCGCCTACCGGCACTCCGGTGAGGTCCGGGTCGATGTCGAACAGCGCGGCGACCGGGAAGCCCCGGCTCGGGAAGCCGCCGTAGTTGGCCAGCGCGTGACCAAGATTACCGATGCCGACGACCGCGACGGAGTGCTTGCGGGTGAGCCCGAGGATCCGCTCGATGTGGCTGACGAGCACCTCCACGTCGTAGCCGACGCCCCGGGTGCCGTACGAGCCGACGTAGGAGAGGTCCTTGCGCAGCTTCGCCGAGTTGACCCCGGCCGCGCCCGCGAGCTCCTCGCTGGAGATGGTCGTCACGCCCTGCTCGGCCATCCCGGAGAGCACCCGGAGGTAGACCGCGAGCCGTGCCACCGCCGCCTCGGGGATCGCGCGCGCCCGTTCCCGGACGTCCGCGACCGACTCGGCGGGCGGCTTCGAGGTGGTGGTCACGACCTCGTCACCCTCGCCCCGCCGATCCACCACGCTGGCTCTCCTCGACATCCGAAGCACTGACCCGCCGGGCACCGTCACCAGCGGAGTGATAAACCCACCGTACCGCTTGTGAACGTGTGCACAAAGTCGGCGACCTGACGGCCGGGCGGGCACCTGAACGCGTGCGACCCCCATGGAACATCCCCCCGTGGGAAAGGTGGGCCGGGTCGCCGCGTGGATACCCGCCGGACCGGCCGGGCTCGTCACCCTCCTTCGGGTGAACCCGGCGGGACCGGCCGCGCCGGTGCCCGGACGCCGAAGATCCGGCGGCCCGAGGGCCGCCGGATCCGGGGCAGTGCAGGGGAGGTGGGGGCGTTCCGGGGGAGGTCCGCCCCCACCGGCCGGGGTCACGCCGCGGGCGGCGTGAGGACCTTGCCGATCACGAACACGGTGGCGTTCTTGGTCGGGATGTTGCCGCACAGGACGGGCGCGCCGTTCACGGTCATCGCGTCACCGGTGCCGGCGACCTTGAGCTCCTGGCCGGTGAGCGACTTCACGGTGCCGGCCGACTCCAGGCCCTTGGCGTCGTAGCGCTTGTCGACCACGTGGAAGGCCAGGATCTTGCCCAGGGTGGTCGGGTCGTTGGCCAGCTCCTGGAACTTGGCGTCGCCCAGCTCGGCGAACGCGGGGTCGTACGGCGCGAACACGGTGATCGCGGGCTTGGAGTTCAGCGTGTCGACCAGGTTGGCCGCCTTGACGGCCGCCACCAGCTTGGTCAGCAGCGGGTTGTTGCTCGCCGCGATGGCCACCGGGTCGCTGACCATGCCCTGCAGGGAGCCCTTGTTCGACGGGTCCTGCGGCACGCTGGCGCAACCCGCGCCGAACACGTCGGTGGTCTGGGTGACGCCGTCGGCCATGGCCGAGGACGACGCGGTGGCGGCGGTCGTGGTGGTGGCCGCGGCGGTGGTGCTCGTGCTGGAGGCGCTGTCGCCACCTCCGCAGGCAGCGAGAGACAGGGCGGCTGCGGCGGCGACACCGGCGATGGCGAGCTTGCGCACTGGGAATCACTCCTCGTTTTACCGGATTCGGTATTCACTGAGGTGTTCGAAGCCGGGGTCGATCCGGTTCGACCCAATCACTCGATCGTGAAAAAAATCGAGTGCCAGCCGGTCGCGCCGTCCGGGATCGGGGCCACCCGCTCCGCGGGCTGGGTGAAGCCCTTGAGGTCGGTGGCCCGGCACTCGACGGTGTGCCCGCCGGCGGGCAGGTCCAGCTCGGCGCGCCACATCCGCCACGTCGACCCGTTCACGGCGGTCGCCAGCTCGGCGTCCCGCCACGGCCCGCCGTCGGTCCGCACCTCGACCTTGCCCACCCCGGTCGGCTGCGCCCAGGCCACCCCGCTGACCACCGCCCGGCCCCGCACGGTGGCGAAGCCCTGCGGGGTGTCGATCCGCGACATGACCTTGACCGGGCCCTTCTGGCCCCAGCCGCGTTCCAGCCAGTACCCGCGCTTGTCCGCGAACGTGGTCAGCTCCAGGTCGACCACCCACTTCGTGGCCGACAGGTAGCCGTAGAGGCCGGGGACGACGAGCCGGGCCGGGAACCCGTGCTCGACCGGCAGCGGCTCGCCGTTCATGCCCAGCGCGATCAGCGCGCCCCGGTCGCGCTCCAGCACCACGTCGACCGGGGAACCGGCGGTCCACCCGTCCACGCTGGTGGAGAAGAGCTGGTCGGCGCCCTGCTTGATGCCCGCCTCCAGCAGCACGTCGCGCAGCGGCACGCCGACGAAGTTCGCCGTCGACACGTACGGGCCGCCCACCTCGTTGGAGACGCAGGTCATCGTGATCGTGCGTTCGACCAGGTCACGGCGGCGCAGGTCGTCGTAGGAGAGGGTCAGTTCGCGGTCGACCAGCCCGTGCACGCGCAGCGTCCAGTCCTCGGCCAGCACCCGCGGCACGCTCAGCGCCGTGTCGACCCGGTAGAAGTCCCGGTTCGGCGTGATGAACGAGGGTGTCCCGTCCGCGACGAAGTCCGCGCCGGCCGGGATCGCGGGCGCGGGGGTGGTCGGCTTGAGCTCGCCGACCGCGCTGCGCGAGCCCTCGACGTCGGTCCGGGTGCCGATGAACTGCCCGCCGAGACCGGCGAGCACGCTCGCGCCCGCCGCGATCAGGAACGTCCGCCGCCCCTCCCCCGGTGCCGAGGGCGCACTCGCGGCCCGGTGCAGCCACCGGAACACCAGCACCCCGACCACCCCGGCCGCGACCGGCGCCAGGACGGCCAGCTGGCCCAGGTCGGGCCGGTAGAGCACGGCCGCGACGCCGAGCGCGCCGAGCGCGGTGGCCAGGATCGTGCCGGGCAGCGGGCTCGTGCGCGACAGCAGCCCGGCGACCACCGCGACGGCGGCGATCACCACGGCCATGCCGACCAGCAGGACGAGCTTGTCGTAGGTGCCGAACGTGCGGACCGCGAAGTCCTTCAGCGGCGTCGGCGTGAAGTCGATGGCGGTGTTCCCGACCGCCAGGAACGGCGACGCGGTGGGCCCGACCAGCCCCGCGACGAGGTGCCCGGCCGCGAGGGCGGCGGCGACACCGAGAAGGCCGATCAGGGCTGCGGTCCAACGCGACATACGGGTAATTCGACACCGGAGCCGCCCCGGTTCGGTGAATTCGTAAGCCCCCGGTAATCCACTCCCCCGATCTCGGGCTCCGGGACCCCCGGATCGGCCCCGCTCGCCCCTTGGGCTTCGACGGATCGGGAGCGGCGGATCGGGCGGCGGGCTGGATCGGGCGGCGGGCGGGGCCGGGCGGGGCCGGGCAGCAGACCGGATCGGGCGGTGGGTCAGGCCAGGGCGGCGCGGAGCCGGTCTTCCTCGACCGACCAGTAGCCGTGCTCGGCACCGTCGACCAGGATCACCGGCACCCGGTCGCCGTACTCGGCGCGGAGTTCGCGGTCGCTGTCCACGTCCTGCACGTCCCACGGCACCTCCAGTTCGCCGCAGATCCGTTCGAGGTCGGCCCGAGCCTGCTCGCAGGCGTGGCAGTCGACGCGGCTGACCAGGGTCACGTGGTGGCTCACACGCCCATCATCGCGCACCGCCCCACAGCGCCGACGTGGCCTCCGGCCCCCGGTTCCATGGTCCCACGGACCACCGACAATCCCCGCCTCGACGGGGCCGGGACGAGGGCCGAGGCGGGGCCGCGCGGACGACAGCGGGGGCGGTCAGGAGAGGGGGAGGCGGAGGCGGGCTCGGGCGAGCTTGCCGGTGGGGGAGTGCGGGAGGGTGGTCGCGAACTCGACGGCCGTGGGGACCTTGAACTTCGCCAGGCGGGCCGCGCAGTGGTCCTTGACCGCGTCTTCGGTCAGGTCCGCGTCGTCACCGAGCACCACCACGACCTTCACCGACTCGCCGGTCCGCTCGTCGGGCACGCCGACCGCTGCCGCTTCGGCCACGCCCGCCAGCTCCGCCACCACCTGCTCGACCTCGTGCGGGTAGACGTTGAAGCCGTTGACGATGATCAGGTCGCCCGCCCGGTCCACCAGGTGCAGGTCGCCCTCCTCGTCGAGGTAGCCGACGTCGCCGGTGCGGAACCAGCCCTCGGCGTCCGGGCCGTGCGCGCCGTCCGGCCAGTAGCCGCTGAACAGGTTCGCGCCCCGGGCCGCGACCAGGCCGGTGCCCGGCTCGTCCTCGTCCAGGTCGAGCGGGCGGCCGTCGCTGTCCACCAGGCGCACCTCGACACCGGGCAGCGCCCGGCCCACCGAACCCGGCTTCGGGGTGCCGCCGACCAGCGTGGAGGTCAGCACCGGGCCGGTCTCGGTCAGGCCGTAGCCCTCGTACACGGGCAGGCCGACGGCCTGGCGCACGCCGTCCAGCACGCCCGCCGCGAGCGGCGCGGCACCGGAGGTGAACAGGCGGACGGTGGCCAGGTCCTCCCGCAGGCGTTCGGCCGGCTGGGCCACGATCGCCTGGTACATCGGCGGCACGCCGACCAGCGTGGTCACCCGGTGCTCGCGGATCGCGGTGAGCGCGGCGTCCGGGTCGAACCGCTCCAGCAGCACTGCCGTCGCGCCCGCGCCCGCCACCTGGAGCAGGCCCGGCCCCAGGCCGTAGACGTGGAACAGCGGCAGCGCCAGCAGCACCCGGTCGCCGGCGGTCACCGGGGCGGGACGCAGGGACGCGCACTGGTCGACGTTGGCCAGCAGCGCCCGGTGCGAGAGCATCGCGCCGCGCGGCACGCCGGAGGTCCCGGACGTGTAGCCGAGCACGGCCAGGTCCTCGCCGGAGCCGGTGGTGGCGAACTCGTCGCCGGGCAGCAGCTCGGGTTCGGGCAGCGCGGTGGCGTCCGTGTCGCCGGCGTCGCCGACCAGCAGCCGCGCGCCGCTGTCGGCGACCAGCCGCTGGAGTTCGCGGGCGGGTTGGCCCGGCCCGGCCGGCACCACGACACCGCCCGCGCGCAGCACGCCGAACACGGCCACGCAGAACGCCGGGCCGGTGGGCAGCCGCACGACCACCCGGTCACCCGGTTCGACGCCCGCGTCCACCAGTCGGTGGGCCTCGCGGTCCACGAACGAATCGAGTTCCGACCAGGTGTAGCTGTTCGCAGTCGTGACATCGACCAGTGCCACGTGCTTGGGTCCACGGTGCGCGGAGGCGCGAACCAGGTCGGCGACGTTGCGTGCGGAAGCGGTCAAGTCGACCTCCTGGTTTACCTCTGCGGACCTCAGCGCAGTCTGTCACGGGCGGGTGGCGTCACGCAGTGCCCGGCGAACGCGTGGTGGGTTCGAGACCGGTTGCCGCTACCTACTACGGAGTAACAACACGTATGCTGCCCGGACGGCGACTCTGTGGAGGTGCCGCGAGCCGATGACCGCAAGGGCGCGCGACAAGACGGACCGGACACTCCGCTCGATGTGGAGTGCGGGCGGCCGGTCCAGCACGATCGAGGGTGTGCAGAACGACTCGGTCGAAGAGCCGTGGGACCTCGTGCGTGCCGCCCAGTCCGGCGACACGGACGCGTTCGGCGCGCTCTACGACCGGTACGTGGACGTGGTCTTCCGGTACGTGCTGTTCCGGGTCGGCGACCGCACCCTGGCCGAGGACGTCACCAGCGAGACGTTCCTCCGCGCGCTGCGCAGCATCGGCTCCATCAGCTACCAGGGCCGGGACGTGGGTGCGTGGTTCGTCACCATCGCCCGCAACATCGTCTTCGACCACGTGAAGTCCAGCCGCTACCGGCTGGAGGTCACGACGGCCGAGCCGGCGGACAACCGCGAGGTCACGAGCGGTCCCGAGCAGGAGGTGCTGACCGACGCGGCGAACGCGGAACTCCTCAAATGTGTAGCCCAACTGGGTGACGACCAGCGGGAATGCATCACTCTCCGTTTCATCCAGGGCTTGTCCGTGGCGGAGACGGCCGCGAAGATGGGTCGCAACGAAGGCGCCATCAAGGCCCTGCAACACCGCGCTGTGCGCAGGCTGGCCCAACTGCTGCCGAACTGGCTGCGGTGACCGGTTGCCACGATCGCGTGGTCCTGGGACGCGTCGCTCGTGCCCGCGTAACCCCGGCACCCGCGGGTTCGTTACTCGGGGCAGGAACTCCTGACGAGTCTGGTGCGGGATGGTGGGCAGAGGGATCACGCCGCTAGGGCGTCACAGGCAGCGCGAGCAGTTCGCCCGCGCCGTCGACGCGCTGCCCGAACAAGCCGACCCGGCCTTCGCGGACGAGCTCGCGGTGGTCGCCCTGCTGCGGAAAGCCGCAGTCACGAGCGGCCCGGACGAGGCGGCCAAGGCCCGGATGCGGGAGCGGGTGCTCAACGCCTCCCCGCCACCGACCGCCAAGATCGACAGCATCCGTCCGCGCAGCGGAGCCCGTGGGCGATTAGCGGTAGCCCTGGCCGCCGCGCTGTGCCTGGTGTTCTCGCTGGCCGGGATGAGCCTGCTGCTGTCCCGCGACGCGCTGCCCGGTGACGCGCTCTACGGCGTCAAGCGCACCGCCGAGTCGGCCTCGCTGGGCCTGACCTTCGGCGAGGAGTCCAAGGGCTACAAGCGGCTGGAGTTCGCCGCGGCCCGGATCTCGGAGATCGAGACCCTGGTCGACCGCTACCGCGACTCCGGCGGCGGCCCGCTGGGCGGCCACCTCACCGCGCTGACCGACTTCGACGCCGACGCCGCGGCCGGTTCCCGCGTGCTGGCCGCGCACGGGACGGGCTCGGACGGGACGGGCTCGGACGAGCGCACGCTCGGCTCGCTGCGCGAGTGGGCCACCTCCCAGACCACCCGCCTGGGCGACCTGCGGGACCGGCTGCCCGCCGAGGCGGCGACCCGCTCCGGCACGTCCCTGGACCTGCTCGGCCGCATCGCGCAGCGGGCCGCCGACCTGGCCGCGCGCAGCCGCTGCGCGACCGTGACGACGGGCGAGGTCGACGAGGTCGGCCCGGTCCCGGCGACCGGCGAGTGCAGCGCGCCGCCGATCGCCCCCAGCCCGTCCGCGACGCAACCGTCGGGCACGTCGATCGCGGTCACCCCGACGCCCGCCGGACCCACCACGTCCACATCCGCGCCCGCGCCGACCGCGACCGCACCCGCGCCCGGCAGCGGCGGCACCACGCCCCCGACCAGCAAGCCGGGCCTGCCGCTCCCGTCGGTGACGGTCACCGTCGAACCGCCCGTCCAGCTGCCTTCGCTGCCCATCACGCTGCCGCCGCTGCTCGGTCTCAGCGGCTGATCGCTACCCTGTCCCCAGCGGACGCTGGGAGGCGCTGACGTGGTGAAAAGGCGTGTGGTGGAGGGCTCGGCGGAACGGGAGCGGCTCGCCGAACTGGCCGGCGAGGCCTCGGCCGAGGCCGCGCTGGCCTCGGTGCGCGGTCCGGGCGTCGACTCCCCCACCGACCTGACCGCCGCCGCGTTCTTCGACGTGGACAACACGATGATGATGGGCGCGTCGATCTTCCACTTCGCGCGCGGCCTGGCCGCGCGCAAGTACTTCAAGAACTCGGACCTGGCCGGGTTCGCCTGGCAGCAGATCAAGTTCCGGGTCGGCGGCCGGGAAGACCCGCAGAGCGTGCAGGCCTCCCGCGAGCAGGCGCTGTCGTTCGTCGCCGGCCGGTCGGTCGCGGAGCTGGTCAGCCTCGGCGAGGAGATCTTCGACGAGCTGATGGCCGACAAGATCTGGACCGGCACCCAGGCCCTGGCGCAGATGCACCTCGACGCCGGGCAGCGGGTGTGGCTGGTCACCGCCACCCCGGTCGAACTGGCCCAGATCATCGCCCGCCGGCTCGGGTTGACCGGCGCGCTCGGCACGGTGTCGGAGAGCGAGGACGGCATCTACACCGGCAAGCTCGTCGGCGACCTGCTGCACGGCCGGGCCAAGGCGCACGCGGTGCGCTCGCTGGCCGCCAAGGAGGGCTTGGACCTGCGCCGCTGCACGGCCTACTCGGACTCGGTCAACGACGTGCCGATGCTGTCCGTGGTCGGCACGGCGGTCGCGGTCAACCCCGACTCGGGCCTGCGCGACACCGCCCGCAAGCGCGGCTGGGAGATCCGCGACTTCCGCACCGGGCGCAAGGCCGCGAAGATCGGCGTGCCGTCGGTGCTCGGCGCGGGAGCCGTCGCGGGCGCGATCGCCGTCGGCCTGGCCTACCGCCGCCGTGGCTGAGCCGCAGGCGCCCGCCGCGCGCTACGTCCGGTTCCAGGCCACGACGCCCAACGCGCGCGGCCTCTACCCGGGCGTGTTCGGCCTGGTCAACCGGCTGGCGCGGGAGGGCAGGCTGACCCCGGGGCAGGACGAGTTCCGCCGGGTGAACAACGCCTGGTACGACGCCGCCTACCTCACCCCGACCACCGTCGACCCGACCGTCTACGACCTCGACCTGCACCCCGGCGCGGTGGCCTGGTTCAAGTCGTCGGCGCAGCACCTGATCAGCCGGGTCGACGGCTACCTGACGGTCCTGGCCGCGCACGGCGTGGGCTGCGAACGCGTGACCACGGACGACCCGGGCGTGATCGTGTACGAGGACGACGAGCAGGTCATCGCCAAGCCCCGCCCCTGACCGCGCGGCACCGGACCGCGTCGGCGCCGCGGAGGACCGACGGCCCGGACGCGAAGCCGACGATCGTGACCAGTCCCGCTTCGACGTCCAGCGCGCCTCTCAGAGCCGTCTCCAGGGCAGCCAGGCCCGTCGTGGGGGTGGCGCGCACGACCTTGGGGTCAGGGCCGGCTCGCCGGCGTCACGCGCCTCAGCCCAGGAAGACGTTCCGGCGTTGGGTGAGCAGGCGGTAGAGGGTCTGCTGGATGGTCTCGCGGACCTGGTCGGTCAGGTTGAACACCAGCATCGGGTCGTCCGCCGCGTGCTCGCCGTGCACGTCGGTCCGGATCGGCTCGCCGAACTCGATGTACCACTTGGACGGCAGCGGGATCGCGCCGAGCGGGCCCAGCAGCGGGAACAGCGGGGTCACCGGGAAGTAGGGGAAGCCGAACAGCCTGGCCAGGGGCTTGATGTCGCCGATCTTCGGGTAGATCTCCTCCGCGCCCACGATCGAGCACGGGATGATCGGCACCCCGGTGTTCAGCGCCGCCGAGACGAACCCGCCGCGGCCGAACCGCTGGAGCTTGTACCGGTCCTTGAACGGCTTGCCGATGCCCTTGAAGCCCTCCGGCCACACGCCCACCAGCTCGCCCGAGCGCAGCAGCCGCTCGGCGTCGGGGTTGCAGGCCAGGGTCTGGCCGGACTTGCGGGCCAGCGCGCCCAGCACCGGCGTCTTGAACACCAGGTCCGCGCCCAGCATCCGCAGGTGCCGGCGGGCCGGGTGGTCCGCGCGCACCGCGTACGCCGTCATGGTCGCGTCCAGCGGCAACGTGCCCGAGTGGTTGGCCACGATCAGCGCGCCGCCCTCGGCCGGCACGTTGTGCAGGCCGATGGTCTCCACCCGGAACCACTTCTCGTACAGCGGCTTGAGCGGCGGCATCAGGACGTTGTCGGTCAGGTCGGGGTCGAAGCCGAACTCGTCGACCTCGTAGTCGCCCTGGAGCCGGCGCCGGGCGAACGACAGCAGGCCCGCCAGCCGGCGCTCCCAGTCCGGTGACGGGGCAGGCTCCGGCGGGACGGGCTCCGGCGGGACGGGTGGCGCGGCGGACACCGGACCGCGTCGCCGGGACGCGTCCCGGTCCGGGGCGTGCAGCGGGATGACCCGTGCCTCTGCCACATGCACCTCCTCGGCGGGGTTCACCGGAGTCGGGCCGCCGCGTCGAGCACGCCGCGCTCGACCGACGACACCAGGTCGGGATCGATCAGCGGCCGCATCCCCCGGCCGCTGACGTAGTCGTCGAACGCCTGCTGCGTGGTCCACCGGGGGGTGAACCCGAACTCGCGCCGCAGCAGACCGGTGTCCACCACACGGCCCCAGTTCAGGAACCGCATCTGGTCCGGCGAGAAGTCCACCAGCCGGGCGCCGCGGAACAGCCTGCCCACGGTCGGCACCGCCGCGCTCGGCACCGGCAGCGGCAGCTTGCCCGCCCGGCGGATCGCCTGCGACAACAGCAGTACCCCGTCGCCGCCGACGTTGAACACGCCCGGCAGGTCGTGCAGGGCCGCGCGCTCCAGCACGGCCAGCGCGTCCTCGGAGTGCAGCAGCTGCACGCGGGCGTCGTAGCCCATGATCGTCGGCACCACCGGCAGGGCGAAGTACCTGGTCAGCACGGTGTCGATGCGCGGGCCGATGAAGTTGGTGAAGCGCAGGGCGGTGACGTCGACGTCGGGCCGGCGGCGGGCGAACCCGCGCACGTAGCCCTCGACCTCGACGGCGTCCTTCGCGTAGCCGCTGGAGGGCAGGTCCTTGGGCCCCATGTCCTCGGTGAACACCGCCGGGTCGCGCGAGGAGGACCCGTACACCGCGCTGGTCGACTTCACCACGAGCTTGCGCACGTGCGGCGACTTCTGGCACGCCGCCAGCAGCTGCATGGTGCCGATGACGTTCATCTCCTTCATCGCCGCGCGACCGGTGGGCCCGGCCGGGTTGGCGGTCACCGAGACGTGCACGACGGTGTCGACGTGCGCGGCGGCGATGACCTTGGCGATGAGCGGGTTGCGGATGTCGGCCCGGACGAACTCGGCCCGGCCCATCCGGCGCAGCAGGTCGCGCGGCGGCGGCTCGGTGTCCACGCCGAGCACCCGGTCCACGTCGGGGTTGGCGGCGAACCGCGCGGCGAGGTGGCCGCCGAGGAAGCGGCTGCAACCGGTGACGAGTACGACCTTGGGCGCCATGCGACTCCGTGCGTGGGGTGCGGTGCGACGACGTGGATGCTACCCACGCAGTCACCAGACCTGATCGTCGCGCGTGTGCGGTCCTGGTGCGGGTCGCCGCGCCGTTCACCCGGACGGCCACTCGAACCACAGCGGAGAACGCCCGGCGGAACCCGCCCCGGGCGGTGAAAAAAGCAGGCGCCGACCCCCGCGGACGGGGATCGGCGCCGGGAAACCCGTAGGCCTACTTGCCGCGCTTGCGACGCTGGACGCGGGTCTTGCGCAGCAGCTTGCGGTGCTTCTTCTTCGACATGCGCTTGCGGCGCTTCTTGATGACCGAGCCCATGCGGGTCCCTCACTCACTAGACGATGGCGGTTCTCCACGCGCCGGTGGAGACACCCATCAGGTAGGGCGCGCCGACACCAGGCACGAACGGCCTGTCAGTTTACCCGGCGGCCGGCGCGGGCCCTCACCCGGCGTCGAAGTACGCGTTCCTCAGGTACTCGTGCACCGCCTTCTCGGGCACCCGGAACGACTTGCCCACGCGCACGGCGGTGAGCTCGCCCGAGTGCACCAGCCGGTACACCGTCATCTTCGACACCCGCATCACCAGCGCCACCTCGGCGACGGTCAGGAACTTGACCTGGACCAAGGGCGCTCGATCGTTGTCCTCCGGCATGGTTCACCGTGTCCTTCGACACGCGTCGTGCCGTCAGCTTCCCCACCGACGGTTCGACACGCACGTGCTCCCCTGAGAGTAACGGGACTCGTGGGACTGGTGCGACGGCCAATGGCGGTATCACTCCGCCTCGTGGGCCTGCCCCAGCTCCACCGAACGGTCGCGAGCGGCCTCGATGGCCGCCAGCAGGGCCGCCCGGACGCCGTGCCGCTCCAGCTCCCGGATGGCCATGATGGTGGTCCCGGCGGGCGAGGTGACCGCCTCGCGCAGGATCACCGGGTGCTGGTCGCCCTGGTTGAGCATCTGGGCCGCGCCGACGGCGGACTGGATGATCAGGGTCGCGGCCAGCTCGCGCGGGATGCCCAGCAGGATCCCGGCGTCGATCATGGCCTCGACCAGGAAGAAGAAGTACGCCGGGCCGGAGCCGGACAGCGCGGTGACGGCGTCCTGCTGGTTCTCCGGGACGCGGGCGACCTTGCCGACCGTGCCGAGCAGCTCCTCGACCAGGTCGAGGTGCCCGGACCCGGCGAACCGCCCGGCCGAGATGGCGCTCATCGCCTCGCCGACCAGCATCGGCGTGTTCGGCATGACCCGGACCACGGGGGTGCCCTCGGGCAGCCGGCGCTCGTAGAGCGACGTGGGCAGGCCGGCGCACAGCGACACGATCAGCGCGCCGGGCCGCAGCACCGGCGCGAGCTCGTCCAGCAGGGGTTCGATGTCCTGCGGCTTGACCGCGACCACCAGCACGTCGGCGAGCTGCGCGGCCGACGCCACGTCCACGCCCTTCACGCCGTACCGCTCGCTGAGCGCGGCGGAGCGCTCCGGGTGCTTCTCGGTGAACACCAACTCGTCGGCCGGCCGCCCGCCCTGCAACAGGCCGGACAGCAGCGCCTCCCCGATCTTCCCCGCCCCGAGCACCGCGATCGTCGTCATGCGCCAAGCCTGCCACGGCTGCGCCGTTCGGCCGACGCCACCCGACGGGGGTCAGCCGGCGGGGGTCAGCGCCAACTGGCGGGCCTGGCAGACCAGCCGGCCGGCCGAGTCGATCACCACGGCGTCCTCGTCGAACCACTGGCCGTGCACCGCGCTGCACGACACCTGCACGCGCAGCCACCCGGACGCCGGCGCGGCCCGCAGCAACGCCGTGAGCTGCACGGTCGGCGACCAGCCGAACCGGCCCAGGTTGAACGTGACGGGCATCGAGATGTCACCGGCGACCAGCGCGAAGTACGGGTCCGGGCGCTCGCCGAGGGGCCGCACCCACAGCCGCAGCACCAGCGGGTCGCCGGAGCGCCCGGTCAGGAAGCCCGCGCCCTGCTTGTCCAGCCGCACGTCGCACACCGAGCCGAGCTTGTAGACCCCGCCCGGCCCCAGCGAGGCCAGGTCGACGGCGTCCGCCGGCGGCACCGCGGGCACGTCGGGCAGGTCGGCGTAGTCCGGGGTCTGCGCCGGGATGCGCCCCACCGTCACGGTCGACTCGACGCACGCCCGGCCGCGCTGCTCCAGGGTGGAGGTCACCACGGTCGCGGTCCGCCCGGCCTTGCGGACCTCGGTGCGCAGCAGCACCGGGCCCACCTCCGGCGCGCGCAGGAACTGGGCGCTGACCGCCAGCGGGGAGAGCTCCTCCGTCCCGGGCATCGCGCCGCCGGCCGCGTGGACGGCCGCCCGCGCCGCGAGGGCGAGCAGGAACCCGCCGTGCGGCTTGGGACCGATGGTCCACTCCGCCGGCAGGGTCGCGGTGTACGTGCCATCGCCGAGCGGACGGACGGCACTGGCTACCGAGAACGACACGGGGCTCCTCACGAGCGGCTGACCAGCGAACGCAGGAAGAACGCCACAGCGGCCGGGCGTTCGGCCAGCCTCCGCATCAGGTACCCGTACCACTGCTCCCCGAAGGGCACGTAGACCCGCACCACGTGGCCCTCGGCCGCCAGTCGCGCCTGTTCGGCGGGGCGGATGCCGTACAGCATCTGGAACTCGAACGAGTCCGGCGCGCGGTCGTGCCACCGGGCGCGCTCGGCGACGATCTCCACCAGCCGCGGGTCGTGCGTGGCGAACATCGGGTAGCCGGAGCCGGCCAGCAGGGCGTTCGCGCAGCGCACGTAGTTCAGGTCGACCTCGTGCGGGTCGCTGAACGCCACGGAGGCGGGCTCGGCGTACGCGCCCTTGCACAACCGCACCCGGGCCCCTTCGAGGGCGTGGCAGTCCTCCAGGGTGCGCCGCAGGTACGCCTGGAGGACCGCGCCGGTCGCCGGCCAGGCGCGGCGCACCTCCGCCAGCACGCGCAGCGTGGAGTCGGTGGTGGTGTGGTCCTCCATGTCGAGCGTGACGGTCGTGCCGCACTGCTCGGCCGCGGCGCAGATCCGCGACGCGTTGTCCAGCGCCAGCCGCTCGTCCAGGGCCTGCCCGACGGCGGAGAGCTTCACGCTCACCTCGGCGTCGCAGGCCAGGCCGGTCTCGTGCAGCTGGTCCAGCAGCGCCAGGTAGGCCCGCACGGTCCGCTCGGCGACGGTCCGGTCCGAGGTGTCCTCGCCCAGGTAGTCCAGGGTGACCCGGAGGCCGTGCTCGACCAGGTCGGCGGTCGCGTCGACGGCCGAGGCGACCGTCTCGCCGGCCACGAACCGGCGCACCACGTCCCGGCTGACCGGGGCGGTCGCGACGGCCCGCCGCACCGCATCGTTGCCCGCGGCGGCGAGGATCAACGTGCGCAACGGATTCACGATCAAGACCCTAGTCGCTGCTTGACGGGAAAGCAGCGGGTCAGAGGTGCAGCCGGGCGAACCGCAGGGACTCGGCGAGCAGTTCCCGGCGCTCGGCGGCTGTCCGCGCTTTGCGGGTGTTGACCTCCAGCACAACCTGCCCGGAGAAGCCCGAACGGACCAGCCACTGGCACAGTTCGGCGCAGGGCTCGCTACCCCGTCCGGGGATCAGGTGCTCGTCCTTCGGCAGGCCCGTCCCGTCCGCCAGGTGGACGTGGGAGAGCCCGTCGCCCATCCGCTTGGCCAGTTCCATGGTGTCCACGTGCGCGGCGGAGGCGTGCGACACGTCGAGGGTGTAGTTGCGGTGGCCGACGTCGGTCGGGTCGATCGACGGCCGGAACGCCGTCACCTGCACGGACCGGCCGCGGCCGAGCGGGCGGCGGACCGGGAACATGTTCTCCACCGCGATCGCCACGCCGGAGCCGTCCTCCAGCTCGGCGACCAGGTCGGCGAAGCCGTCGGCGTACTTGCGCTGCCAGACGAACGGCGGGTGCACCACGACCGTGCGCGCTTCGAGGTCCTGCGCGGCCTGGACGCTGCGGCGCAGCCGCTCCACCGGGTCCGGCGACCAGACCCGCTGGCTGATCAGCAGGCACGGCGCGTGCACCGCGAGCACCGGCACCTCGAGCCCGTCCGACAGCCGGCGCACGGCCCGCACGTCCTGGCTGACCGGGTCGGCCCACACCATGACCTCGACACCGTCGTACCCCAGCTCGGCGGCCGCCTGGAACGCGGCACCGGCGGGCTGCGGCCACACGGCCGCTGTCGACAGTCCTACCGGGATCAAGACTTCACCAGCAGCATCGCCGCCGGTGAGACCGTCACGATCAGACCGACCAGCACGGCCAGGATGGTGGTCTGGAGGTCGTCGGCGCGGCGGATCCGGCGGACCAGCATGACCAGCCCGACGGTGACCGCGAGCGCCACCACCAGCGCGGCGGGCGCGAGCGTGCGCCACAGGAAGCTGAAGCCCAGCCACAGCGCCGCGCCGCCGACCACGCCGATCGCCAGCTGGCCGATCATGACCAGCCACTCCTTGCCCGGCGACCGCTCGACGGGCTCCTCCGGGTCGGCGTCCACGTCGGCCAGCCCGGCGGGCTCGTCGTCGAAGTCCGCCGGGTCGAAGTCGGCCCGCGCGGGACGGCGGTGGTCGTCGTCCTGGTCGTCCTCCTCCTCGTCGAGGTCGACGTAGGGGTGGAACTGGGTGCTCTCCGGCTCGGCCGGGCGCGGCTCGTCCTCGTCGTCGCCGAACCAGTCCTCGGCGGACTGGTCGGGCAGCGGGTCGGGCAGCGTGGCCGGCGCGGGCGGCACGATCAGCACCGACTCGGTGGGCAGCGACTCCAGCGGCACGTTCGGCGTGAGCTTGTCGGTGATCCGCGGCAGCACCTCGGTGACCGGGTCGCGGACCGGCGGGCCGGGGCGCACCAGGTTGGCCCGGGACGCCTCGGCGGGCGGCGGTGTCGGCGGCCCGGCCGGCGGGATGTTCGGCTTGGGGTGGCTGCCCGAGAGCTGGTTGGGCGGCCCGGGGTTCGGCGGCGCCAGGTTCGGCGGGGCCAGGTTCGGCGGGGTCAGATTCGGCGGGGCCAGATTCGTCTGGGTGAGATCGGCCTGGCCGAGGTTCGACCGGGACGCCTCACCCGCGAAGTCGTAGTCGTCCGGGAAGTCGTCGGTGATCGGCGGGACCTGGCGGGTCTCCTCCGCCGCGCTGGGCGCGGGCGGCGCGGGCGGCCTGCCGGCCTGCGGGTCGAGCCGGGCGCGCGGGTCCGGGCGGCCCGGCGGCTCGACCCGGCCGGGCGGCGGCTGCGGCACGTCGAGGCGCGCGCCGGGCGGGTGGTCCGGGCGGCCCGCGCCCGGCTGGACCGCGGGCAGCGCCGGCTCGGGCCGGACGGGCTGCTGGTAGGCGGTGCGCTCCGGCTCGGTCGGCCGCGCGCGCTGCGGCAGCGGCGGACCGGCGGGCACCGGCGGCGGGCCGGGCGGCGGCGCGGCGGGCTCGTCGCGGATCGGCAGCAGCCGGCCGCTGTCGGAGTTGACCCGGTCGATGATCGCCTGCGGAGCGGTGTCCGAGGCGTCCTCGGCACGACGGCGTCGCCGACGCGGCGCGACCTCGCCGGAGCCCGCGCCGTACTGGGCGAGCAACTCCGCGACCGTGCGCTGGGTCTGCTCCGACTCGCTCTCTCGACTCATCAACTCCACCGTGCCCCGTGGCGGCCAGTCCGTCCAGTGTCACCCGGCCGACGGGTGCGGGCCGTGGGGATCTCCCGCGCTTCGCCGTTGTCCGGGCCGTTAGTGTGGTCCAGCCGACGCAGGATGACACCTTCCCGCAGCGCCCAGGGGCAGATCTCCAGCTCTCCGAGTGACAGGGCTCGCATGGTGGCCTCGGCCACCAGGGCCCCCGCGACGAGCTGGTGCGCGCGGCTCGGGCTGACACCCTCCAGCTCCGCCAGGTCGTGCGCGGACATCCGCGAGACGAACGCCGTGAGCTGCCCCAGCCCGGCGTGGGTGAGCACCCGGCGGGCCCTCGGTCCGGCCGACGACGGGGCGGCCCCGGTCAGCCGGGCCAGCGTGCGGAACGTCTTGGACGTCGCGACCACCCGATCGGGTGAACCGGCGCGGCGGAGCTTCTTGGCCACCGGCGCGAGCTGGTCGTCCAGCCACTCGGTGGTCTCCCGGATCTCCGAGCGGCTCGGCGGGTCGTGCTTGAACCTGGTCCGGGTCAGCCGGCCCGCGCCCAGCGGGACCGAGAACGCCTCCTCGGGCTCCTCGTCCACGCCGACCGCGAGCTCCAGCGAACCGCCGCCGATGTCCAGGCAGAGCAGCCGCCCGGCCGACCACCCGTACCAGCGGCGCACCGCCAGGAACGTGTAGCGGGCCTCGTCCTCGCCGGAGAGGACCTTGAGCTCCACCCCGGTCTCGGTGCGGACCCGGTCGAGCACCTCGGCCGAGTTGCCCGCCTCGCGGACCGCCGACGTGGCGAACGCCATCAGGTCCGCGCAGCCCAGCCGGGCCGCGGAGGCCTTGGTCGCCGCGACGGTCCGGACCAGCTGGTCGGCCCCCGCCTTGGTGAGCAGGCCGTCCCCGTCGAGCTGCTCGGCCAGCCGCAGGACGGACTTCTCCGAGCTCATCGGCGTCGGGTGGGCACCCCGATGAGCGTCCACCACCAAGAGGTGGACGGTGTTGGACCCGACATCAAGCACCCCTAGGCGCACGGCGTGCACCGTACCCGGTCGGCGGGGTCAGGACTCGAACTTGTAGCCCAGTCCGCGCACCGTCACCAGGTGCCGCGGCGTGGACGGGTCGGGCTCGATCTTCGACCGCAGCCGCTTGACGTGCACGTCCAGCGTTTTGGTGTCGCCGACGTAGTCCGCGCCCCAGACCCGGTCGATGAGCTGCCCCCGGGTGAGCACGCGACCGACGTTGCGCAGCAGGTACTCCAGCAGGTCGAACTCCTTCAGCGGCAGGTTGACCTCGCCGCCGTCGACCGTGACGACGTGCCGCTCGACGTCCATCCGGACCGGGCCCGCCTCCAGGACCTGCGGCAACAGCTCCTCGTTCTCGCCGCCGCGGCGCAGCACGGCGCGGATCCGGGCGATCAGCTCGCGGGCCGAGTAGGGCTTGGTGACGTAGTCGTCGGCGCCCAGTTCGAGGCCCACGACCTTGTCGATCTCGCTGTCCCGGGCAGTGACCATGATCACTGGGACGGCCGAGCGGGCGCGCAGCTGCTTGCACACGTCGGTGCCGCTCATGCCGGGCAGCATCAGGTCCAGCAGCACGATGTCCGCGCCGTTGCGGTCGAACTCCTCCAGCGCCTCCTGGCCGGTGGCCGCGAGCGCCGCGGTGAAGCCCTCCTTGCGCAGCAGGAAGGCGAGCGGATCGGCGAAGGACTCCTCGTCCTCCACGATGAGCACCCTGGTCACAGCTCTCCTCCGAGTTTGCCCGCGCTGGTCGGCACAGGGACAGCGAGTTCCGGTCTGGGCAGGTCGGCGGTGCGCTCGTCCCGGTCGGGGTGTGCCGGGATGCGCAGCGTGAACGTGGAGCCGGTGCCCGGGAGGCTCCACAGCTTGACCTCGCCGCCGTGGTTGGCGGCGACGTGCTTGACGATCGCGAGCCCGAGGCCGGTGCCCCCGGTGGCCCGGGACCGGGCCTTGTCGACGCGGTAGAACCGCTCGAAGACGCGGGCCTGCTGGTCCTCGGCGATGCCGATGCCCCGGTCGGTGACCGCGATCTCGACGAAGCCCGCGACCAGCCGCCTGCTCACCGAGACCGGGCTGCCCGGCGGCGAGTAGGCCACGGCGTTGTCCAGCAGGTTGCTCAGCGCGGTCACCAGCAGGGTCCGGTCGCCCTCGACCTCCAGCCCGCTGGGGTCGTCGGTGGCGATGCCGATGCCGGCCGACTCGGCGGCGAGCTTCGAGCGGCTCATCGCCTCGTCGATCACCACGTCGACGCCCACCCGGTTGAGCTCGGGCAGCTTCTCCGCGCCCTGCAGCCGGGACAGCGCGATCAGCTCGGTGACCAGGGTGCCCAGCCGGGTGGCCTCCTGCATGATCTTGGCGCTGAACCGGCGGACCTCCTCCTGGTCGTCCGACGCGTCCAGGACGGCCTCGGCGAGCAGCGCGAGCGCGCCCACCGGGGTCTTGAGCTCGTGGCTGACGTTGGCGACGAAGTCCCGCCGGGTGGCTTCCAGCCGGACCGCCTCGGACTCGTCCGAGGCGTCCACCACCACGAAGCCGTCGGTGATCACCTTGACCTGGGCGTGCACCGCTTCCGGCTGACGGCCCTTGACCTCCAGGGAGGACAGGTCGACGTCGACCACCTCGCCGGTCTCCCGGGCGAGTTCGGCCGCGCGCCGGGCGCGGTCGTCGACCCGGTTGTTGCGCACGACGCCGAGTTCCTCGGCGCGCGGGTTGTGCAGCACGACGTCCCCGAAGACGTTCAGGACGACGATGCCGTCGTGGGCGGACTGGACGACCATCCCCATCAGGTCGGCGACGGTGAGGCCGGCGGGCCGTTCGCTGCGCGGGCGCGCGGTGGCCCGCCCGACGAAGAAGGCCGCGCCGCCGATCAGCAGAACGCCGATCGACAGGAGGAGGTAACCCGTTGCGGTCACGGACGCATCGTAAGCAGGTCAGGGCGGGTGCGGCCTAGCCCGCACGCGTGGTTCGTGACACCTGCGACACCGACTGGCAATGATGTTTTCCCCCAGGACGGCTCTAGTTCACCCAATCGTGTCCAACCGGGACACGTCCTGTTCCGACAGGCGCAGTCGCGCCGACGCCAGGTTCTCTTCCAGGTGTCGCAGGGACGACGTTCCGGGGATCGGCAACACGTTCGGTGCGCGCTGCAACAACCACGCCAGAGCCACCTGCCGGGCGGTCGCGCCATTACTTTCCGCAACCTGCTCCAACGCTTTGTGCTGAACCGGCGAAAAGCCGCCCAACGGGAAGAACGGGACGTACGCGACCTGCGCCGCGGTGGTGAGGTCGAGCACGTCCGAATCGGCCCGGTCGGCGATGTTGAACAGGTTCTGCACGCACACGACGGGGGCGATCGCCTGCGCCTCCCTGATGTGCCGCGGGCCGACGTTGCTCAGGCCCAGCTCGCCGATCAGCCCCTCCTCGCGGAGTTCGGCGAGCGCGGTGAACGGCTCCTCGACCGAGCCCGCGTCCCGGCCGGCGATGCGCAGGTTGACCACGTCCAGCCGGTCGACGCCCAGCGCGCGCAGGTTGTCGTGGACGGCCTCGCGCAGCTCGTCGCGGCTGACGGCCACCACCCAGCCCGCGTCGGGCGTGCGGCGGACGCCGACCTTGGTGACGACGGTCAGCCCGTCGTAGGGGTGCAGCGCCGCGCGGATCAGCTCGTTGACCACGCGCGGGCCGTAGAAGTCGCTGGTGTCGACGTGGTCCACCCCCAGCTCCACGGCACGCCGCAGGACGGCCTTCGCGTTCTCCGGGTCGGCGGGCGGGCCGAAGACGCCGCGGCCCGCGAGCTGCATCGCGCCGTAGCCGATGCGGTTGAGGTTCAGCATGCCCACGACTCTGGTCACGCGCCCTCCCCGACGCTCGGATTGGCCGGATGCTGCCATGCTCGACGGCATGGAGAGCGTGGTCGTGGTGCGCGGCGAGGCGGAGCTGTTCGCCCGCGCGGCGCACCTGTTCGAGGCGGCGACCGAGGAGCTGGCGTGCGCGGCGAACGCGCTGCGCACGTGGATGGGCACGCACCCGACGACGATGCCCGAGCGGACGCCGAAGAAGGTCCGCAAGCTGTTCCGGCTGAGCACCATGCTCGAACCCCGCTGGGCCGAGCACGCGCGGATCATGGCCTCGCACGGCGCGCAGGTGCGCGTGTGCGCCCACGAGGTGAACGAGACGATCCTGCTGGACGGGCGGGTCGCGATCGTCGCCGGCGACACGTCGCACGGGCTGCGCAGCTACACCGTGATCACCCGGCCCGAGCTGGTGCACGGGGTGGCCTCGCTGTTCGAGGCGGCCTGGCGCGGCGGGACGGACCTGGCCGTGCACGACGCCGAGATGTCGGAGCTGCGGCCGGTGGTGCCGGCGGTGCTGGAGGCGTTGAACGAGGGCTGGACCGACGAGACGGCGGCCCGTGCGCTCGGGATGTCCCTGCGCACGTACCGCCGCCGCGTCGCCGATCTGATGACCGCGCTGGGCGCGTCCTCCCGGTTCCAGGCCGGGGCGCGCGCCCGTGAGCTGGGCCTGGTCTAGCGGCCCCGGTCTGGTTACCCCGGTTCAGCTGCCCCGGTCTGGCTGCCCCGGTCTAGCGGCCCTGGTTGGCGACGGCCTTGATGGCATCGGCCGCCGCGTCCGGGTCCAGGTAGGTGCCGCCCGGGTTGAGGGGCCGCAGCTCCTCGTCCAGGTCGTAGCGCAGCGGGATGCCGGTGGGGATGTTCAGGCCCGCGATGGCCTCGTCGGACACGCCGTCGAGGTGCTTCACCAGCGCCCGCAGCGAGTTGCCGTGCGCGGCGACCAGGACCGTCCTGCCCTCGCGCAGGTCCGGCACGATCGCGCTCTCCCAGTAGGGGATCATCCGCTTCACGACGTCGAGCAGGCACTCGGTCAGCGGCAGGTCCGGGCCGAGGTCGGCGTAGCGCGGGTCGGTGTCCTGGCTGAACTCCGAGCCGGGCTCGATGGGCGGCGGCGGGGTGTCGTACGAGCGCCGCCAGAGCATGAACTGCTCCTCGCCGAACTCCTCCAGCGTCTGCTTCTTGTTCTTGCCCTGCAACGCGCCGTAGTGGCGTTCGTTGAGCCGCCAGTCGCGGCGCACCGGGATCCAGTGGCGGTCGGCCGAGTCCAGCGCCAGGTTGGCGGTGGTGATGGCGCGCCGCATCAGCGACGTGTGCACCACGTCGGGCAGCAGGTTCGCCTCGCGCAGCAGCACACCGCCGCGCGTCGCCTCCCGCACGCCCTTCTCCGACAGGGGGACGTCCACCCAGCCGGTGAACAGGTTCTCCGCGTTCCAGACGCTCTCGCCGTGGCGGAGCAGCACGAGGGTTCCGACAGCCATGCGGCAAGCCTGCCAGATGAGCCCGACCGGGTCGCATCGGCTGTGACAGGGGACGCTGGATCGTTGCAGTCGACCTTGGTCCAACTGGAGGTCCTGGCGGTCCCGGCGGGTCCGGTCGCCGGCGGTCTGGTCGCCAGGCGGGTCCGGTCGCTAGGCGGGTCCGCGCGCGTTGCGCTTCTTGGCCCGGTCGCCGCAGCGCTGCATCGAGCACCACCGGCGCCGGCCGGGGCGGGACGCGTCGACGAACAGCAGCCCGCAGTCCTCCGCCGCGCACACCCTGATCCGGTCGCGCAGCGGCGAGGCCAGCAGGTCGATCGCGTCACGGGCCAACGTGGACAGTGCCTGCCGGACGGTCCCCCTGCCCAGCACCGCCTCGCCGTTGTCGAGCCGGGGTACGAGCGGGGCGTGGGCGGCGGCCGCGTTGATCACCGCGATGTCCGCTTCGGCGGGCGGATCTCCTTGCGCCGCACCACGTGCGACGTTCGTCAGCGCGGTCCGCAGCGGGCGCAGCTCGCCGAAGTCCGCGTCCACCGCGTCGAGTTCGACGTCCAGCAGCGCGCCCACGTACCGGGCGACGTCGGCGGGGCCGTGCAGCAACTCCCAGACCGCGTAAGGACCTTCGCCGCCGGTGTGGGTGAAGTCCAGGCAGGGCCGCCCGGTGCGGAACCGGCGGCGCTCGGCGACGGGAACCCGTTGACTCGTCGACATGGCACCACTATAACTGGTGCCATGTCGACCGTCACCCACCTCACCCCGCCGACCCTGCACACCAACCCCGCCTTCACCCAGGCGGTCAAGGTCGAGGGCCCCGGCACCCTGCTGTTCATCGGCGGCCAGAACGGCGTCGACGCCGAAGGCTCCGTGGTCGGCGACGACGCCGGCGCGCAGTCCGCGCGAGCGCTGGACAACGTGCGACTGGCCGTCGAAGCGGCCGGCGGCACCCTCGCCGACGTGATCAAGCTGACGATCCTGATCACCGACCGGTCCGCGATCGGCCCCGGCTTCGGCGCGTTCCAGCGGCTCTGGGGCGACCGGCCCAACCCGCCCGCGATCACCGTGCAGATCGTCTCCGGCCTGGCCAACCCGGCGTACCTGGTCGAGGTCGAGGCGGTCGCGGCCTTCTGAGGACGCCGAAAGGCCCCCGACCGCCGGTCGGGGGCCTTTCGGGTGCTGTCGGGCGTGATCAGCCGCCGAGGCTGCCGAGGCCGCCGAGGCCGAGCAGGTTGGTGACCGGCTGGACCAGGCTGAACGGGCCGCTGGACGTCACCGGGCTGGTGAGGCCGGACACCGGGACCGCGCCGGCGGCCGGTGCGGTGACGACGATGGCGGCGGCGGTCGCGGCGGTCGCGGCGGCGATCTTGCCGAGGGTGCGCATATGAGCTCCGAACCAATGGGGGGTGTTGCCGAACAACCGACGATGCTGGCGGCTCACCCGCCCGACCCGCGACCCGAAACCACCGGATCAACCCGTACGTGTGACGTCGGACCACCCTTCCGCGCACCACCCGCCTCGGACCGGCCTCCGGGACGAGGACGACGGGAGACCGCCCGAAGCTCGCCGGGACCCGCGCACGCGAACCGTTGGCGGAGAACGGTTCCCAGCACCATCCCGACCGTCGCCATCGACGGGACGGTCCACGGGACGGCCGGTGGGCGTGGCAGGATCGCGGTGTGATCGATTCCTGGACCCCGGCGGACGTGTCGCGAACCGGCCAGGTCGTCGCCGACTGGGTGTGGGGCTGGGCGTTGTCCCGGGGCACCCCGGATCCCGTCACCGAGCCCGACGGCTACCGCGTCGACGTCGGGCTGCCCGAGCACCGGGTGCGCTACGTCCTGCCGGACCCGGCTTCGGTCGGCCCGCGTGCCGCCGCCCTCACCGAACCCGGCACCTGGCTGAAGGTCTGCGGTCCGGTCGGGCGGGTGCGGTCCGCACTGGGCTCCCGGTGGACGATCCGCGAACCGGAGTACCTGATGAGCACCGGGTTGGGGACGCGGCCGCCCACCACCCCGCCGGCCCCCTACACCGTGGAACTGCACAGCACCGGCGACGTGCACGACGTCGTCGTCACCACCGGCAAAGGGTGGGCGGCGAAAGGACGGGTCGCGGTGCGCGGCCCCGCCGCCGTCATGGACATGGTGGAAACCGATCCCGCGCACCGCAGGCGCGGTCTCGGCAGCGTCGTCATGTCCGAGCTGTCACGGGTGGCCGCGTCCCGCGGCGCGGTGTGCGGCGTGCTGGTCGCGACCGAGGAAGGTCTTGCGCTGTACGGAAAGCTCGGGTGGACGGTCGACTCCCCGATCACCGCGGCACACCTCGCGACGCGGTAGCCGGTTCCGCACGTTCCCGACCGACCCCGGCAGTCGACCGCTGCCGGGGCCTTCGCCGGTCGCCGAGCGTTTCCGCGAGCGGCGGAGAGATCAGCGGGCCTCGCGGGCGCGCAGGTCCTTGCGCAGGATCTTGCCGGCGGCCGATTTCGGGATGGCTTCGATGAACTCGACGACCCGGACCTTCTTGTGCGGTGCGACGTTGTCGGCCACGAACGCCATCACGCCGGTCCCGTCGAGGGCCGCGCCGGGCTGGAGGACGACGAACGCCTTGGGCACCTCCTCGCCCTCGTCGTCGCGCACGCCGACCACCGCCGCGTCGGCGATCTCCGGGTGCGTCAGCAGCAACGCCTCCAGCTCCGCCGGCGGCACCTGGTAGCCCTTGTACTTGATCAGCTCCTTGACCCGGTCCACGATGGTGACCAGGCCGTCGGCGTCGATCACCGCGACGTCGCCGGTGTGCAGCCAGCCGTCCTCGTCCAGCGTGGCCGCCGTGGCGTCGGGGTTGTTCAGGTAGCCCTTCATCACGTTCGGGCCCCGGCACCAGAGTTCGCCGCGCTCGCCCACGCCGACGTCCTCGCCGGTGGCCGGGTCGATGAAGCGGCACTCCATGTTGGGGGCGATGACGCCGACCGTGCCGACCGGGATGTCGTCGCGGTCGTCCGGGATGGCGTGGCTGACCGGGCTCATCTCGGTCATCCCGTAGCCCTGCGAGACGCGGCAGCCCAGGCGCTCGGCGACGGCGGCGGCCAGGTCGACGTCCAGCGGCGCGGCGCCGGAGAAGATCGTGTCGATGCCGGTGAGGTCGTACTGGTCCACCAGCGGGTGCTTGGCCAGCGCGACCGCGACCGGCGGCGCGATGTAGACCCGGTCGGTGCGGTGGTCCTGGATCACCCGCAGGAACTCGGCCAGGTCGAACTTCGGCAGGGTCACCACCGTCGCGCCGACGTGCAGGCCGTTGTTCATCAGCACCTGCATCCCGTAGATGTGGAAGAACGGGAGCACGGCGAGGATCCGGGTGTTCCCGCCGACCTTGAGCAGCGGGCCGCACTGCACGATGTTGGCCACCAGGTTGCGGTGGGTCAGCATCACGCCCTTGGCGCGCCCGGTGGTCCCCGAGGAGTACGGCAGCACGGCGACGTCCTGCGCCGGGTCGACCACCACCTCGGGCACCGGCCCGGTGGCGGCGAGCAGCTGGGTCAGGTTCGGGTACCCCTCGGCCTGGTCGAGCACGACCACGTCGGAGATGCCCGCCTTCTCGGCGCCCGGTGCGGCGTTGGGCAGCAGCACGGAGACCGTGAACAGCATCTTCGCGCCGGCGTCGACGAGCTGGTGGGCGACCTCGTCGGCGGTGTAGAGGGCGTTGACGGTGGTCGCGGTCGCGCCGGCGCGGAGGATGCCGTGGAAGACGACCGCGTAGTACGGGGTGTTGGGGCTGAGGATGCCCACGACGTCACCCTTGCCGATGCCCCGTTCGGCGAGGGCGGCGGCGAGGCGGTCGATCGCCCCGGCGAGCTGGGCGTAGGTGAGGGACGCGCCCGAGGAGCCGTCGACCAGCGCCACGCGGTCCGCGCGCTCGCCGAGGTCGGCGAACAACAGCTCGTGCAGCGACACGTCGGGCAGCTCGACATCGGGGTACGGACTGCGGAAGACCATGCGGCGGCCTCACTACTCACTAGTAACGACAATCTCGCCATGGTGAGCCACAACACATCCCCGGTCAAGGCAGAACGAAGATCACGAGAGCGTTACTTAACCCCGCTAATAACACTCGAATGGAGCAACGTCAGCCCTTGTGGTGATCGCCGGCGATCTGCCAAGTTGACAGGGCCGAACGGGTCGGCTCCCACGCACTCCAACGACCCGGTAGGCACCACCGCGGTTCGCAATCCCCCCGTCGAACCGCGGCCCGCTGGGATTCCCGGGCTCCCCCCGCCCGGATCCACCAGTAGCGGGGACTGACGTGGGGCGGCTTGAGCTCGCGACTCCCCCTCTCTCCCAAGCCGCCCCGCGCTCCCGCCCGATGCCACTCTCAGTAGAATTTCCGTCAGGAACCGTGGCTCATTCAGGTGTCAGGGAGTAACCGCGCTTTTGCGGCGACGACGCCAGGCGAGGTATGCGATCAGGGGCGTTGCGAGCACCACCGCGAACGGCAGAACGCTCCCGATGACGATGAGCAACCACGAAACGGCCTTCGTCAGCGCGCCCCAGCCGTCGCCGAGAGCCGTCAGGAAGTTCTCGTCCTCGGCCTTGTCCCCGCCTTGGACGACCTCGGCGGTCCGCGACACCGACAGGGTCAACGTCGACATGGAGACCTGGCCGCGCAACGAGTCGTAGCGCCGCTGGAGCGACTCCAGCTCGCCCTGCCGCTTGGTCAGCTCGGCCTCGATCTGGGTGATCTCCGACGTGCTGGAGGCCCGGTCCAGCAGCCCGCGCACCCGCTCCACGCTGGCCCGCTGGTTCGCCAGCCGCGCCTCGACGTCCACCACCTGGTCGGTCACGTCCTCGGTGCGCACGGTCCGCTCGCCGACCGTCACGTCCGGCAGCTCGCCGATCGCCTTCATCACCGCGTCCAGCCGGTCGCCCGGCACCCGCAGGGTCGCGGTGGCCCGCTGGTCGGTGAGGTTCTCCGCGCCGGTGAACCCGCCCTGCGCGATGGCGGCGTCCTTCGCCCGGGTCAACGTCCCCGCCACATCCGCCGCGCGCAGCTCCATCGACCCGGTCCGCACCAGCTGCCGGTTCTGCGCGGCGGGTTCGGCCACCGCGTTCTCCTGCTTGCCCGGGGCCTGGGTCTGCTTGCCCACCTGCGGCGCGGCGTCCTGCCGCTCGGCCGGCGCGGCGGCCTGCGAGCTGCCGCTGTTCTGGCTCGCCGAACACCCGGCCAGCACGACCAGACCCAGCAGCGCTACCGCGATTCCCACCCGTCTGCCCATGTTCCCCTCCCGCATCCCACGCCGTGCGAAGCCGTGCCGGAACTTCCGGGCGGCTCCGCCGACCTGCCGGAGGCAGGTCGATCAGACCCAGGACGGAGGGATGGGAAGGAGGCGTTGCGCGGGGTCGATCACGATTCGGACACCAGGTGCTGGAACGCTTCCAGGTTGGCCAGCGATTCGCCGCGCGAGACCCGCCAGTCCCACTCGCGCTGGATCGCGCCCTTGAAACCGAGCTCCAGCAACGTGTTGAAGTCGCCGTCGGCCGCTTCCACGACCTGGCCGAGCACCCGGTCCAGCTCGTCCGCCGTCACCGCGTGCGGCGCGATC
This sequence comes from Saccharothrix espanaensis DSM 44229, assembly GCF_000328705.1. NCBI lineage: Bacteria > Bacillati > Actinomycetota > Actinomycetes > Pseudonocardiales > Pseudonocardiaceae > Saccharothrix > Saccharothrix espanaensis. The sequence goes on from NC_019673.1 coordinate 8,925,617, forward strand.
CGGCCCACCAGGTAGATGTCGCCCTGGGCGTCGAGCGTGTAGTGCACGCCGTAGAGCTTCGCGTTGCGCCGCAACAGGAACCGGTACACGTCCTGGTGCGCCTCGTCCGGCCGGCGGCACACGAACGCCTCCACCACGACGGCGTGCCGGCCGACCACCAGCCAGCAGTTGGTCTGCAGCTTCTTCGTCCCCGGCAGCGTGACGAAGAACTTCCCCGGCTCGTCGTGGGTGTAGGTCAGCTCGCGTTCGTCCAAAGCGGACCCGATGACCTCGTCCAGGCTCAAGCGAAGACCTCCTCGCGGAACACGTCCCGTGCCCTGGCGTACCCCGCCAGCAGGGAATCAGTCGTCCGGTCCCAGGAGAACCGGCGGGCGTGCCCGACGGCGTTCACCGCCAGCTCCTCCCGGTGCGCGGGGTGCAGCACGACCGACTCCAGCGCCCGCGCCCACGCCACCGGGTCGTGCCCGTCGACCAGCACGCCGGACACCCCGTCCCGCACGGCCACCGGCAGCCCGCCGACCGCTGCCGCGACCACCGGCGTCCCGCACGCCTGCGCCTCCAGCGCGACCAGGCCGAACGACTCGTTGTGGCTGGGCACGGCGACCACGTCGGCCGCCCGGTACACCCGGGCCAGGTGCTCGCCGCCCTGCGGTGGCAGGAACCGGACCACGTCGGTGATGCCGAGCTCGCCGGCCAGCCGCTTGAGCTCCTCGGGGGTCTTCACGCCGGTCCCGGACGGCCCGCCGACCACCTGCACGACCAGCCGCTCGCGCAGGCCCGGCGCGCGGCGCAGCAGCTCGGCGGCCGAGTGCAGCAGCACGTCCGGGGCCTTCAGCGGCTGGATCCGGCCCACGAACGTGAGCACCAGGTCGTCCGGGCGCAGCCCCAGCGCCGCGCGCGCCGCGTCCCGGTCGCCCGGCGTGAACAGGTCGAGGTCCACGCCCGGCGGCACGACCTGGACCTTCGCCGGGTCGGCGTCGTAGAGCTTGACCAGCTCGGCGGCCTCCACGTCGGTGTTGGCGACCAGCATGTCGGCCTCGGCGACCACCTGCTCCTCGCCGATCACCCGCATCCGGGGCTCGGGGGTGTCGCGCAGCGCGAGGTTCGCGTTCTTCACCTTGGCCAGGGTGTGCGCGGTGTGCACCAGCGGCACGCCCCACCGCTCCCGGGCCAGCCAGCCGACCTGGCCGGACAGCCAGTAGTGCGAGTGCACCACGTCGTAGTGGCCCGGCTCGTGCCGCGCCTCGGCCCGCAGCACGCCCGCCGTGAACGCGCAGAGCTGGCCGGGCAGCTCCTCCTTGCCCAGGCCCTCGAACGGGCCGGCGACCACGTGCCGCACCTTCACGCCCGGCGCCAGCTCCGCCACCGGCGGCAGGTCCGACGACGTGGCCCGGGTGAAGATCTCCACCTCGATGCCGCGCCGGGCCATCCGGGTGGCGGTCTGCACGATGTAGACGTTCATGCCGCCCGCGTCGCCCGTGCCGGGCTGCTCCAGCGGCGAGGTGTGCACCGACAGCACCGCGACCCGCATCACGGCCCGACCTCCGCGACGAACGCGGCCAGGTCGGCGGCGAACCGCTCCGGTCGTTCCCGGAACGGCAGGTGGCCCACTGCCTCGTACCAGCGCATCTCCGCTCCGGGGACGGTCGCCGCGGCGTGCTCGGCCGCGGCCGGGTGGACCACCTCGTCGGCGGTCCCGTGCACCACCAGGGTCGGCCTGTCGACGGCTTTCAGCACCTCGGAGCCGTCCACGTCACGCCGGAACAGCTCGCGGCGCACCCGGGCGGGCACCCGCAGCGCGGTGCCGAGCATCCGCTGCACGTCCACGCCGGGCACCGCCCCGGGCGTCTGGGCGGCGCAGAACCTCAGCAGGGCGGGCACGGCCACCTCCGGGTCGTCGGACAGCGCGTCGGGCAGCGCCTCGCGCATCACCCGTCCGGTGGCACCGCCGGGCCGGTCCGGGCCGATCCCGGTGATCGCGCCCACCAGCACCAGGCCGCGCACCGCGGCCGTGCCGTGGTGGCGCAGGTAGTCGGTGAGCACCAGGCCGCCGTAGGACCAGCCGACCAGCACCGCGGGACCGGTGTGGTCCAGCACGGTGCGCAGGTCGCCGGCCCACGTCGCGGAGTCCCGGTAGCCGTCCGCCAGCACGTCCGACTCGCCGTGCCCGCGCAGGTCCGGCGCGTACGCGTGGAAGGACTCGGCGGGCGGCCACACCTCCCCGGACTGGGCCCAGCCGTGCACCAGCACCACGGCCGGGCCGTGCGCGGGGCCCGACTCGCGGACGGACAGCCGGACGCCCTCGTCGGTGAGGAGAGAAGTCAGCACGACCAGTCCCAACAACCGGACGAGTTCATCGCTTCCCGATGCAAGCCCGGATCACAGCGCCCAACCCGGCTAGCGCAGTGCCGATCCCGGGTTGCGCAGTGCCGATCCCGGGTTGCGCGGTGCCCATCCCGGACCGCGCGGTGCCGACCCCGGGCCCGGACGCGCGGCGGTTCCAGTGCCAAGACGTGCACCAACGCCCGGAAACACGGCGGACCCGGCGCCCGAGGGCGTCACGGGTCCGGTGTCGGGCGTGGTGGGCGACGCCCCGGAAGCGGGGCGGCTCCGGCACCCGAGGCCGGTGCCCGGCGGGATGGCGGGGCCGGTGCCCGGAGGGGTGGCGGTGCCGGTCAGAGGGCCGACATGGTCTGCCACTGCGTCCAGGGGATCTGCCAGTCGTACCAGTCGTACTGCGCCGGCAGGGTGGTGATCGCGCCGGTGACCTCCACCGGGTCGCCCACCATCGCGCTGTCGTAGTACGCCTTGGCGTCGGCTTCCAGCAGGTTCGCGCAACCGTGCGAGGTGTTGTTCTTGCCGATGTTGCCCGCGTTGTCGTTGTTCTCGTGGATGAACTCGCCGTGGTTGGAGAACCGGACGGCCCACTTCTTCAGCACGTTGGTGTAGCCGTAGCGCGGGTTGTCGAAGCTGAACTGCGGGTCCTTCTGCATCACCACGAACGTGCCGTTCGGGGTGGTCAGCTCCGGGTCCTCGTCGCGGCCGAACGAGGCCGGGTAGCTCGCCACGGTCTGCCCGTCGCGCTGCACCACGAGCTGGTGCGACGGGGTGTCGATCTTCACGACCTGGTTGCGGCCGATGGTGAAGTCGCTGGTCACGTCGGCCGTGCCGAACGCGCCGCCGCCGTAGGGCACGCCGTAGAGCTTGGCCTCGACGTGCACCTTGGTGTTGGCGGGCCAGTAGGTCTCCGGGCGGTAGTGCACCTCGCGGGAGTTCAGCCAGCCCCAACTGCCCTTGACGTTCGCGGAGTTGGTCACCGTCAGCGCCTTCTCGGCGCTGGCCCGGTCGGCCACGTCCGCGTCGAACTTGACCATGATCGGGACCGCGACGCCGACCGTCTGGTCGTCGCCGGGGAACAGCGTGGCCCGCACCTGCGCGCCGGCGGCCAGCGTGCTGAAGGCGCCCTTGAGGTCGACCTTCTTGCCGTCCGTGCCGGTGGCCCGGCCCTGGTAGCTGTAGCTCTTGCCGAAGCCCAGGGGCTCGGTGCTCGACCAGGTCCTCTTGTCCTCGGCGACCTTGCCCGCGACGGCCTTGCCCTCCGGGTTGGTCAGCGTGACCTCGTCGATCGTGCCCTCGGCCACGGTCACCTGGACCGGCTGGTTCACCGGGACGTCCTTCGCGCCGTCGGCCGGCGCGGTGGTGAACTTCGCCACGGGCGGGCGGTCACCGCCCTCCGCCTTGGGGGCACCCTGTTCCACCTGGGCGGAGCAACCCGCCAGGAAAACCGCACCGAGCAGCAGGGCCGTGATTCTCTTGCGCACTGTTCGACCTCCCGAACGAAGGACGCGCACTGGGGCTTTCGGTGCGAGTGATCTGCATCACACACCTAGGATCACCCTCGTGACCCGTCCTATCGCAGTCGTCACCGGAGCCAGCGCGGGTATCGGTGAGGCCACCGCCCGCAAGCTCGCCGCCGAGGGATTCCACGTGGTGCTGGGGGCCCGACGGCTCGACCGGCTCCAGACTATCGCGGATGAGCTGGGCGGCACGGCCATCGCGCTCGACGTGACCTCGCCCTCGTCGGTCGAGGCGTTCGTGGCGGCGGTCCCGCACGCCCGCGTCCTGGTGAACAACGCCGGCGGCGCCCGCGGCCTCGACCCGGTGCTCACCGCCGACGAGGACGACTGGCGCTGGATGTGGGAGACCAACGTGCTGGGCACGCTGCGGGTCACCAAGGCCCTGCTGCCCGCGCTGATCGACTCGGGCGACGGGCACGTGGTGACGGTGACCTCCGTGGCCGCGTACGAGGCGTACGACAACGGCTCGGGCTACACCTCGGCGAAGCACGCCCAGTCCGCCCTGCACCGCACGCTGCGCGGCGAACTGCTCGGACAGCCGGTCCGGGTGACCGAGGTCCTGCCGGGGATGGTGGAGACCGACTTCTCGGTCAACCGGTTCGACGGCGACGCCGAGCGGGCGGCGGCGGTCTACGCCGACGTGACCCCGCTCACCGCCGACGACGTGGCGGACGTCATCGCGTTCGCGGTGACCCGCCCGTCCCACGTGAACCTCGACCAGATCGTGCTCAAGCCCCGCGCGCAGGCGTCGGCGACCCGGGTCCACCGGGGCTGAGCCCCGAATCAGGTTCTGTGGCTGAGCCCCGAATCAAGCCCTGCGGCTGAGCCCCGAATCAGGTCCTGCGGCTGAGCCCTGGGTCAGCTTGGCGGCCAGGTCGGCTATCTCGTCGTCGGCAACGGCACGAGTTCCGCCGGCCGCCCAGCCAGTGCGGTGCGCCGGCCGTTGCAGCGCCGGGTCATCCTCCTCGGACCAGTTCGAGGTGGGACTCGTGGTTCGAGTGGGCGCGGGTCACGGTTCCACGGTCAGCAGGTCGACGTCGAGTTGGTCGAGGACGTTCGCGATCGGGTTGGCGAACCCCCGGTCGCGGCTGCCTCCGCAGTACAGGCCGACGACCCGGTTGGCGTCGTCGAGCAGTACCGCGCCCGAGTCGCCGTGGTCGGCGAACGGGCCTTCCACCCGGATCTGGTCGCGCAGCGTCCGCACGCCCAGGCCCGTGCCGAAGTCCAGCGTGATCGCCGCGTCCGTGGACGCCACCACCCCGGCGGTCAGCGCGGTGGTCCGGCCGCGTTTGCGCACGTGCTGCCCGACCAGCGCTTCCCCTTGCCCGGCAACGAGCCCGATCCCCGCCACCTCGGCCCGCGAGCGCGGTGTGGTGAGCAGGATCGCGGCCGCGTCCACGGTCCCGGACAGCGCCGCCCGCGCCAGCACGCCGATCTGGTCCCGGTACGGGTGGCCGCCGTCGACCCGGGACGGGTGCACCATCGGGTCGCCGACGGCCCACGCGTCGTCCACGCACGCGATGTGGAACGCCGTCAGCGCCATCGTCCGGCGCTTGGCGCGTGGTGTGACCAGCGCGCCGAGCGTCCCGGCGACCAGGTAGTCGTCGGCCTCCGGCACGTCCGGCGGCACGAACCGGACCGCGCGGCTCGGCCCGACCCCGATCCCGCCGATCAGCAGCTCGTGCCGCTCCGCGCCGCTCACGCCCTCCGGGGAGGCCAGCGTGTGGTGCGGGAAGAACGTGTCCTCGACCACGTCGGTCGGGATGCCCAGCACGTCCGGCGGGATGGTGAACTGCGCCGCGTTCCCCTTGCGCCGCACGTAGACCACGATCGACGGCACCCCGGTGCACCGCCCGCCGACGGCCTTGTGGCCGATGTCGACGCCGACCACGCCGGGCCGGCCCAGGAAATCGTCCTCCACCAGCCGTTTGATGGGCCGGATCACCGCGCGTCCGTCGCCTGCCATGACGACCTCCAACCACCCCTACCTCAATGAAACGCGAGGAGTGAGATTTCGTCACACGCAGTCACCCGAACGGCCGGTCGCCGGTTTGCGCCGGTCCGGTTCGGACGACCGTCGCGTCAGAACTCGCAGCCCACCAGCACGGGCTCCGGGCGCAGCTCCACGCCGAACGCCGAGCGCACCCCGTCGCGCACCTCGCGCGCGAGGTCGAGCAGGTCCTCCGTGGACGCGCCGCCCCGGTTGGTCAGCGCCAGGGTGTGCTTGCCGGACAACGCGACCCGCCCGCCGGGCCCGCGGTGGCCGCGGCTGAAGCCGGCGCGTTCGATCAGCCACGCGGCGGACAGCTTCCGGTGGCCGGGACCGGCCGGGTAGGTGGGCACCTCGACGTGCCGGCCGAGCCGTTCGGCGATCCGGATCAGCACGCCGGCCAGCGTCGAGTCGGCCAGCAGCGGGTTGGTGAAGAACGAGCCCGCGCTCCACGTGTCGTGGTCGGCCGGGTCGAGCACCATCCCCTTGCCGCGCCGCAGTTCCAGCACCGCCTTGCGGGCCGCGTCGGCGGGCACCCGGTCGCCCTGGGCCACGCCCAGCACCCGGGCCAGCTCGGCGTAGCGGATCGGCGCGGACTGGCCGCCGGAGGTCAGCGCGTACCGGGCACGCAGCACCACGGCCTGGTCGGTGCCCTTGAGCACGCTGGTGCGGTAGGCCAGGCCCAGCGCGTCGGCCGACATCTGGTTGACCCGGCCGGTGCGCCGGTCCAGCACGTCCACCGACGTGAGGACCTGGGAGATCTCGACGCCGTACGCGCCGACGTTCTGCACCGGCGTCGCGCCGACCAGGCCGGGGATGCCGGACAGGCACTCCAGCCCGCCCAGCCCCTGTGACACGGCCTCGGCGACGACGGAGTCCCAGTCCTCGCCCGCCTCGACGGTCAGCTGCACCAGGCCGTCGCCCAGCGGGTCGAGCCGGCGGCCCCGGGTGCCGACCCGCACGACGGTGCCGGCGAAGCCGGTGTCGGCGATCACCAGGTTGGAGCCGCCGCCGAGCAGCAGCACGGGGTCGCCGGCCGCGTCGAGCGCGCGCACGGCGTCGACCAGCTCGGCGGAGGTGGTGGCGCGGACGTACCGCGCGGCCGGGCCACCGAGCCGGAGCGTGGTGCGCTCGGCCAGCGGCACGCGGGAGCGCACCTGGGCACTGGACAGCGGGGTGGTCACGACTGTCAACGGTAGCCTCCGCGACATGGCACGCCGCATCGAGCACCTGACGACGTTCCCCCGGCCCGCGTCCGAGGTGTACGCAGCCCTGGTGGACGAGGGCCACCTGCGCGACCGGCTGGTCGCCCTGGGCGGGACCGACCCCGCGCTGGTCGCCTTCACCACCACCGACGCGACGACGTCGTACCAGCTCAAGCAGGGTGTGCCGGCGGACAAGCTGCCGTCGGTGGCGCGCGGGCTGCTGGGCGGCGACCTGGTGATCGAGCGGGCCGAGGTGTGGACCGAGGCGGGCCGCGCGGGGACGGTCGAGGTGACGCTCGACGGCGTCCCGGGGCGGCTGGACGGCACCTTCACGCTGGCCGACACCGCCGGCGGCGGGAGCGAACTCACCCTCGCGGGTCAGGTCAAGGTGGGCATCCCGCTGATGGGCGGCAAGCTGGAGAAGATGATCGCCGAGCAGGTGGCCGTGCTGCTGGACAAGGAAGCGGAGTTCACCACCGAATGGCTCGCGCGCCGCGCCTAGCGGCGGGCCGGGCCCGCGCGCTCGGCCTGCCGACCAGGGGCACGACCAACCCGAACCGCCTGCGCCGGGTCGACCGGTGGCTGGCGCACGCCTACCGCGACCTGCTGGCGGAGGCCGCCGACCCGCTGGTGGTCGACCTCGGCTACGGCTCGTCGCCGGTCACCACCGTCGAGCTGGCGGACCGGCTGCGCCCGCTCAACCCGGCGCTGCGCGTGCTGGGCCTGGAGCTGGACGCGGACCGGGTCGCGGCGGGCGAGGCCGCGGCCGACCCGCCCCGGCTGGAGTTCCGGCGCGGCGGGTTCGAGCTGGCCGGCCGCCGGCCGCTGCTGCTGCGCGCGTTCAACGTGCTGCGCCAGTACACCGAGGAGCAGGCGACCGGGGCGTGGGCCACCATGACCGGCCGGCTCGCGCCCGGCGGCGTGCTGGTCGAGGGGACGTGCGACGAGATCGGCCGGCGCTGCTCCTGGGTGGCGCTCGACGCCGCGGGACCGCGCACGTTCACCCTGTCCTGCCTGCCCGGCGACCTGGAGGCGCCCGGTGACCTGGCCGAACGCCTGCCCAAGGCGTTGATCCACCGCAACGTGCCCGGCGAGCGGGTGCACGCCCTGCTGGCCGAGCTGGACGGGTGCTGGGCGACCGCCGCGGCGTTCGCGCCGTTCGGGCCGCGCGCCCGCTGGGTGGAGGCGGTGCGGCTGCTGGCCGCGCGGTGGCCGGTGCTGGACGACCGGAAGCGGTGGCGGCTGGGCGAAGTGACCGTGCCGTGGGAGTCCGTGCGGCCGTAGCGCGCCGGTTCGCCACCGGGGAGCGCCGCCTCCCGGCGCACGATGTGCCGGTGGCCACACAGCGGGAACGCCGACGGGGGCTGGGGGCAGGTACCGGTGTGCGAAGCGACGTAGCGCCCATGGCGCCGACGAGGCCACCGGTCCGGGTGGCACTGGACGAGGGGTCGCTGTTGACGCTCTACGAGTCGACAGCGGCGCGGCTGCACCGGTACGTGGCCCGGCGGGTGGGGGCGGACACCGCGCAGGACGTGGTGTCCGAGGCGTTCCTGGCGCTCTGGGAGCAGCGGGCGGGCCAGGTGGTCGAGCAGGACACGCTGCGCGCCTGGCTGTACGGGGTGGCGACGAACCTGCTGCGCCGGCACGTGCGCTCCGAGGACCGCAAGCTGCGGGCGTGGAGCCGGGAGCACGCCGCGCGCACCGACGTGGCCGACGTCGGCGACCGGGCGGGCGACGCGGCCGACGCGGAAGCGCTGGCCGGACCGCTCACCCGGTGGCTGGCCGACCTGCGCCGCGAGGAGCGCGACGTGCTGCTGCTCACCGCGTGGGCCGACCTGGCCCCCGGCGAGATCGCGGTCGCGCTGGACGTTCCGGTCGCCACCGTCCGCACCCGCCTGCACCGGGCCCGCGCCCGGCTGCGCACCCGCCTGGCCGACCACCTCACCGACTCCGACCCGGGGGACGACGATGCGTGAGAACTCTCTTGACCTGCTGCTCGACCGCGCGCTGGACCGCGCCGTCGCCGACGAGCCCGGCCTGACCGGGGAGCAGCTCGACCAGGGCCGGCTCCGGCTGGCCGCCGACCTCCGGCGCACGTCGGACCAGGCCCCGACGGGTAAGGCCCCGGCGGGCCGCACGACGTCGTGGAAGCCGCGCCGGGTGCTCGCCGCGGCGGCGGCGCTGGCCGTGCTGACCGCGACCGGGCTGGTGTGGCAGGGGGTCGTGGACACCTCCGCGACCGCCGCCGCGGCCTCGCTCAACCGCGCGGCCGACCTCGCCGCCTCGGTGGTCGACCAGCCGGTCGGACCGGGTCAGTACCGCTACGTGCGCAGCCGCTACGTCGGCGTGACGGTGGCCCTCGGCGACGACACGGCCACCACGGCCGGGCTGGTCAACGAGCTGTGGATCCCGTCGGACCCGAAGCAGGAGTGGCTGGAGCGGCAGGCCGACGACGGCCCGGCCACCTGGTTCCCGGGCAAGGAGGGCCAGGGCACGCCGCCGGGCAACCCGGCGTCGCGCAACGGCGAGTTCCGCGCGCCCTGCGGCGACTTCTCCTACATGGCCGAGGGCACGCCCGACCGCTGCACCCGGATCGACTGGAGCAACCCGTCGCCCGAGTTCCTGGCGGGCCTGCCGACCGACCCGAAGGCGCTCCACGAACGCCTGGTCCGGGACGGCCGGGACTTCGTGCCGGCCGAGTGGGGCACCGACGCCGGCGTGCTGCGGGCGGTGCAGGCGGCGCTGGCCAGCGGTCGCGTGCCGGCCGCCGTGCGCGCCCAGCTCTACCGGGCCCTGGCGCACGTGCCCGGCCTCCAGGTCACCGACGACCGGGCCAACCTCGACGGCAAGGTCGGCACCGCGCTCGGCGTGCGGGTCGGCGACGAGTTCGTCGAGGTCGTCATCGACCCGGCCAACGGCGAGTTCATCGGGCGGCGCGACGTGACCGCGGTCGACGCGGAGCTGCCCGAGGGCACCGTCCGCCAGTCCAGCTCCACCACGATCGGGGTCGCCGACGCGCTGGGTGTCGCCCCCCGCTGACCCGGCCGGTCCTCCCGGCCCACCAACGGGTGCGGTCCACGCGTTCGGGGCGCGTGGACCGCACCCGGCCGCGTGCCTAGGCTCGACCGGGTGGAACACCAGGACCTCCTCGACCAGGCCCACGTCCAGTACCGCGCCCTGCGCGCGGCGGCGATCACCGCCGGACCCGGGACGCCCGTGCCCACCTGCCCCGGCTGGGACGTGGCCAAGCTGGTCCACCACCTCGCCGGGGTGAACTCGTGGGCGCTGGCCGCGCTGAACACCGCGCCGGACGGCGACCGGCCGGGCGCCGAGCCCCGTCCCGAGGGCTGGGAGGAGCTGCTGGCCTGGTGGGACGACCGGTTCACGGCGATGAACCGGGTGCTCGCCGACGCGGGCCCGGACGCGCCCGCGTGGACGTTCGCCGGCCCCCGGTCCACCGCCTTCTGGATCCGCCGGCAGGCGCACGAGATGGCCATCCACCGGCTGGACGTCGAGCACGCGCTGCACGGCCCGGAAGTGCCGTCGCTGCTGTTCGACCCGGAGTTCGCGGCCGACGGCGTGGACGAGTTCCTCACCGTCCTGCTGCCGCGCGCCGCGCAGCGCGACCCGGTCGACCGGGTCGGCCGGCTGCTGTGGCACGCCGCCGACGCGGGCCGCACCTGGGAGGTGGCCCTCGTGCCCGGCGAGCCGCCGGCGGCCGGACCCGCCGTCGGTGCGGCGACCGACCAGGACACGACCGCGGCGGGCACCGCGGACGCGCTGTACCGGTTGGCGTGGGACCGGCCGAGCGGCGCGATCGTGTCCGGGGACAGGTCGCTGGTGGACGCGCTGCCGCGACCGTAGATACTTCGGACCGTGCCCCAGCCTGAACGACGCTACGTGATCACCTTCGGGTGCCCGGACCGGACCGGCATCGTGGCCGGCATCTCCTCGTTCCTGGCCGAGCACGGCGGCTGGATCGTCGAGGCGGCCTACCACACCGACCCGGCGACCAACTGGTTCTTCACCCGCCAGGAGGTGCGGGCCGACTCGCTGCCGTTCGGCGTGGACGAGCTGCGCGAGCGGTTCGGGCGGGTGGCCCGGGACCTGGGCGCGCACACGAACTGGCGGGTCACCGACACCGGCGAGCGGCGGCGGGTGGTGCTGCTGGTGTCCAAGGAGGGGCACTGCCTCTACGACCTGCTCGGGCGGGTCGCGTCGCGCGAGCTGGACGTGGACGTGTCGGCGGTGATCGGCAACCACACCGACCTGGCGGGCATCACCCGCGCGCACGGCATCCCGTTCCACCACGTGCCGTTCCCGGTGAACGACCCGGAGGGCAGGCAGGCGGCGTGGGCGCAGCTCCGCCAGCTCGTGGACGTGCACCAGCCGCACGCGGTCGTGCTGGCCCGGTTCATGCAGATCCTGCCGACCGAGCTGTGCGCGGCGTGGACCGGGCGGACGCTGAACATCCACCACAGCTTCCTGCCGTCGTTCATCGGGGCGCGGCCGTACCACCAGGCGCACGGCCGGGGCGTGAAGCTGGTCGGCGCGACCTGCCACTACGTGACCGCCGAGCTGGACCAGGGCCCGATCGTCGAGCAGGACGTGATTCGGGTGGACCACACCGACTCGATCCCGGACATGGTGCGCAAGGGCCGGGACATCGAGAAGGTCGTGCTGGCGCGCGGCCTGCGCTGGCACCTGGAAGACCGGGTCCTGGTGCACGGCAACCAGACCGTCATCTTCTAGCCCGTCCCGCGACCGCCCAGGGGACGGTTGCCGGGCGAAACAAGACGCGCGAGAACTCTGGTGAACCGCTTGCGCGAGCGGCACGTGTGGTGGGTGCCGGCCGGTCGGGAAGACCGGCGAAACCACTTACACCACCTGGAGAAATCCCATGCTGCGCAAGCATGTCGTGCCCCTTGCCGCCCTGATGGCCGTCGGTGCCGTCGCGTTGTCCGCCTGCGGGACCGCGGGCTCGGCCCAGCCCGCGCCGCAGCCCGAGCGACAGCAGGAGCAGGCCGACACCGGGTCCGGCGGGACGGGCGGGCTGTCCCTGCTCACCGGCACCGCCCGGTCCAACAAGGCCGACGAGAAGTCCGGCGACCTGGCGCCCGCGAACGCCGCCCAGGACGTGAGGTCCAAGTGGGTGCAGTTGCGCGCCACCACGGCCGGCGACCTCGACCCCGTCGTGGTCAACGGCGCGGGAATGACGCTCTACCGCTTCGACCCGGACACCGCGAACCCGTCCAGGGCCACCTGCGACGGTGACTGCGCCAAGACCTGGCCACCGGTCACCATCGCCAAGGGCGGCAAGGTGTTCGTGGCCGGCGTGAAGAAGTCCGACGTGGGCGTGGTGAAGCGGGACGACGGTCGGTTGCAGGTCACCGTCAAGGGCTGGCCGGTCTACCTGTTCAGCAAGGACACCAAGCCCGGCGACACGCTCGGCCAGGGCGTCGGCGGCACGTGGTTCGGCGTCACCCCGGACGGGCAGAGGGCCGGCACCCCGCAGCCCACCCGACCCCAGCCCACCCGACCCCAGCCGACCCAGCCGACCGCGAAGCCCGCGACCTCGGTGACCCTGTTCACCGGCAAGAACTTCGACGACACCAGCGGCGACAACTTCGCCCGGGGCCTGGCCGGCAAGGGCTGCCAGAACACCGACGGCGACTTCCTGTCGCTGACCGTCGACGGCTCGCTCAAGGTCTGGTCCGAGCCGGACTGCAAGGGCACCGCGAAGGTCGTCACCGACGACGTGGCCGACCTGACCGCGCTCGGCTTCCCCACCGGCCCCAAGTCCGTGTTCTTCGGCTGATCCACCGGCCGGTGCGAGCGTCTGCGGTGAAGTACCGGTGACCACGCGGCGAACTGCGTCCGCGAGCAGGTACCGGAGTCACGCGAAAGGCGGTCCCGGCAGGCCCGTCCGGACGTAGGCTGCGCCGGTGCGTACCGAGATCAGGGACCTGGACCAGGTCCACGCGGCCGACGACCTGCGTGGCGCGGTGCTCATCGGGCTGGACCTCACCGGGGTGGACCTGCGGGTGCCGCTGGACGGCGCGCTGTTCCTGGGGTGCCTGCTGTCGCCCTCGGGCCAGCGCCGCGCCGACGCGGCGGGCGCGCTGGTGTTCCCGAACATCCCCGACGTGCCCTACCGGGTCTACCGGTCCGCGCTCTACACCCCGGCCGAGCTGTTCGCCGGGTTCGACCCGGGCCGGCCCGCGACCTACGCCGACACCCCCGACGCCCGGATCTACCGGCACAGCAAGCGGCAGGGCCACCACCCCGACCCGCTGCACGCGCTGGCCGAGCGGCTGCACGACCACGCGATCACCGAGGCGTTGGACGAGGCGCTGACCGGAACGCCGGTCGCCGTCATGGGCGGGCACGCGCTGGGCCGCGACACCGACGGCTACCGGCGCGCGGTGGCGCTGGGCGCGGCGCTCGGCGCGGCCGGGTTCACCGTGCTGACCGGCGGCGGGCCGGGCGCGATGGAGGCCGTGCCGCTGGGCGTGCGGGTCGGCGTGGACGCGGCCGTGCTGCGCGACCTGGCCAAGGTGCCGAGGTTCGGCGGCGACGCCAAGTCGATCGGCCGGTGGCTGGCGGCGTTCCCGACCGACCTGCCGGCCTCCGGGCGGGCGCGCACGATCGGCATCCCGACCTGGTTCTACGGCCACGAGCCGCCCAACCCGGCGTGCGAGCTGCACGCCAAGTACTTCGCGAACTCGGTGCGCGAGGAGGGCCTGCTCACCGTCGCGACCGGGGGCATCGTCTACACCCCCGGCAGCGCGGGCACCGTGCAGGAGGTGTTCCAGGACTACACCCAGAACCACTACGCCTCGGTCGGCCCGGCCGCGCCGATGGTGTTCCTGGGCAAGGACTTCTGGGTCACCGAGGTGCCCGCCGCGCCGCTGGTGCAGCGGTTGGCGCGCGGCCGGGAGGCCGAGCGCTGGATCCTGGTCACCGACGACGTGGCGGAGGCCGTGGAGTTCCTCGGCGAGTACGCCGCCCAGCTCCAGCCCGCCCAGCTCTAGCCGGCTCGGCTCCGGCCCGCTCGGCTCCGGCCCGCTCAGGTCCGGCCACTCAGGCCGGGCGGGCCAGCCCCTCGACCACCTCGGCGCCGGGCAGCTTGGCCAGCACCTCGCCGGGCACCAGCAGCTTGCTGCCCCGGATGCCGCTGCCGATCACCAGTTCCGGCGCGGCGGCGACCTCGGGAGAGAGCAGCACCGGCCAGTCGGCGGGCAGCCCGACCGGCGTGATGCCGCCGTACTCCATGCCGGTCAGCGCCACGGCGTCGTCCATCGGCGCGAACGACGCGCGCCGGGCGTCCAGCCGGCGGCGCACGACGCCGTTGACGTCGGCGCGGGTGGTCGCGAGCACGACGCACGCGGCGTACCGGATCGTGTCACCGCGCTTGCCGGCCACGATCACGCAGTTCGCGGACGCGTCGAGCGGCGAGCCGTAATGGGCGCAGAACTCGGCGGTGTCCGCCAGGGTCGCGTCGATCTCGGAGACCGCGAGGCGGTTCCCGTCGGGCAGCGCGCGCAGCGCGGCGGCCACCGGCCCGGCCACCAGGTCGAGGTGGTCGAGCACGGGCGCGGGGGTCAGCTTTCCGGCGATGGTCCACACACCGACCATCCTGCCGGCTCGCCTTGACGTTGACGCAGCGTCAACCTCTACCGTGGTGGACGCAGGGGAGGTGACGGGTCATGGCCTGGTCGATCGCGCAGGTCGCGCGGATGTCGAAGGTGACGTCCAGGACGTTGCGGCACTACGACTCGATCGGCCTGCTGCCGCCGGCCTGGATCGGCGGCAACGGCTACCGCTACTACGAGCGGGAGCAGTTGGTGCGGCTCCAGCAGATCCTGCTGCTGCGGGACCTCGGGCTGAACCTGGACACGGTGTCCGAGGTGCTCGACGGCCGGCACCGCACGGTGGACGTGCTGCGCAACCACCAGCGGTGGCTGCGGACCGAGCAGGACCGGCTGTCCCGGCTGGCCGACACCGTCGCCAAGACGATCACCGAACTGGAAGGGGGTGAGCACAACATGAAGATGGAAGAGCTGTTCGACGGCTTCGACGCCGACCGCCAGGCCCGCTACGAGGCGGAGCTGGTGCAGCGCTACGGCGACGGCATGCGGGAGCACGTCGACGCGAGCAAGAGCCGGATGCGCGGCTGGAGCAAGGCCGACGCCGACGGGTTCAAGGCGGAGTGGGCCGCCGTCGCGAAGGCGTACGGCGAGCTGTTCGACGCGGGCGTCGCGCCCGACGCGCCGCAGGCGCTGGAGGTGACCGACCGGCACTACCGGTGGATCTGCCTGAGCTGGACCCCGAACCGGGAGTCCTACACCGGGCTGGGCCGGCTGTACGTCGACGCGCCGGACTTCAAGGTGCAGTTCGACGCCCACGCCGAGGGTTTCGCCGAGTGGGTGCGTGAGGCGATCACGGCCTACGCGGACACCCGGCTCTAGCGGACCGCGGGGAGGTGCACATCCCCGCGGGCTACAACCCGAACGCCTTGATCAGCTCGCGGTCGAACGCGGGCAGGTCGTCGGGGTTGCGGCTGGTCACGAGCGTCCAGCCGTTCATGGTGCAGACCTGCACCTCCAGGTCGTCCCACTGCCCGCCGGCGTTGCGGATGTCGGTGGCCAGGCTCGGGAACGAGGTGAGCATCTTGCCGCGCACCACGTCGGCCTCGACCAGCAGCCACGGCCCGTGGCAGATCGACGCGATCGGCTTGCCGGCGGCGACGTGCGCCTTGACGAACGCCACGGCGTGCCGGTCCATCCGCAGGAAGTCGGCGTTGGCGACCCCGCCCGGGATGACGACGCCGTCGTAGTCCATCGGGTCGGCGTGCGCGAACGGCACGTCGACCTGGAAGGTGTCGGCCGGCGTGAGGTGGTTGAACCCCTGGACCTCGCCCAGCTTCGGCGCGAGCAGCCTTGGCACCGCGCCCGTCTTCTCGACGTGCTGCCACGGGTCGGTGAGCTCGACCTGCTCGATCCCCTCTTCGGCGACCAGGAATGCGATCTTCTTCGGTTCGGCCATGCCCTTCGGCTACCCGCCGAGGAAATCGCCCAACCACCCGCGCACGTCACTCCGATGGGTCAACCAGGAGGGCACGAGTTCGAGCCGGCCGGCGGGGAACGCGCCGGCGGTGGCCTTCGCGATCTCCTCCGGGTGCAGCGGGTCCCGGGTCGCGCCGACGACCAGCACCGGGACCTGCACCGCGGCCAGCAGCGCGCGGTCCGGGACGGCGACCTGGCCGGGCAGTTCGGCCAGCGCCCCGTCCAGCCGGGCGAACGCCCGCCGGCGCTCCGCCAGGTACTCCGGCGGCCCGCCGACGACGGTGATCGCGTACTCGCGGGCCAACAGCCGGCGCGGCTCGTCCAGCACGGCGGGCAGCAGCAGCGCGACCCGTTCGAACGCGTCCGGGTCGTCGGCCAGCAGCGCCATCAGCGCGCCGGCGGTGAGCGAGACGCCGATCGCCCGGGTCGCGCCCACCTCGCGGGCGACCAGGCGCAGGTCGGCGGCGATCCGCCGGTAGTTCCAGTACCCGGCGGGCGCGTCCGGGGCGTCGCCGTGCGACGGGAGGGTGACCACGACCTTCGTGCCGGGCAGCCCGGACGTGGGCAGCCGGGCCTCGCCGGGCGTCGCGCCCAGGCCGTGGCCGACCAGGGTGACCGGCGTCCCGGAGCCGAAGCTCCGGTAGGTCACCACCTCGGGCCGCGCTGCACCTCGATCAGCCGGGGGCGCACGTCCACCAGGTAGACCAGCACGGCGACCAGGCCGGCCAGCCAGAACATCGCGCCGGGGCTGTTGAGGCTGAACAGCAGCAGCGCGAACGTGCCGCCGCCGGTGATGCCCAGCCACGCGGGCTTGGTCAGCCGCTCGGCGGCGGTGTAGGCCTCGGCCTTCTGGGACAGCGCGTGCACGAACGCGAACACGCCGATGACGAGCCCGGCGTAGTACGCCAGGATCATGATCCACTGGTCGAGGTAGATCAGGTCCAAAGGCGGAAACGGGGAGAGCACACCCCCAGACTACGTGCGCGGCGCGTCCGGGGTACAGCCGAAACGGGACGTCCCGGACAGGACGCCCCGTGACGGTGGGCTCACCCGGCGGTGTCGCCGGCCTTCTTCGGGGTGGTCGGACGGGCCGCGGCGGGCTTGCGCGCGGCGGTCGTCTTGGGCGCGGCGGCGGTGCTGCGGGCGGACGCGGTCCGGTTGGCCGCCTTGCGGGCGGTGCTGCGCACGTCGTGCGCCACGTCGTCACCGGCCTCGGTCACCGCGGACGCGAGCTTCTCGCTGGTCTCGTCGACCTCGCGGGCGACCTTCTCGCCGACCGAGCGGGTCCGGCGGGTCACCTTGCCGAGCACGTCGTCGGCCAGGTCGCGGGCGTCGGAGGCGGCGGCGCCGGTGCGCTTCTGCGCGGTCTCGACGGCGGCCTCGACCTCGCTGAGCGCCTTCTGCACCTGCGGCTGGCTCTTGAGCCGGTCCAGCGCCTCCTGGCCGTGCTCGGCGAGGTACTGGTAGAGGTTGAGCGCGGACTGGGTGTAGGCGTCCACGATCTTGCGCAGCTCGGCCGGCTCGAACTTGTCGCGCAGGTCCTGGAGGTCGGCGGACTCGGCGGCGGTCTTGGCGGCCTCGGCGCGCTCCTTGGTCTTGTTCAGCGCGTCGATCACGGCCTTCGCGGCCAGGTCGCCGGCGCCCAGGGCGGCCAGCAGCGGCGTGCGGGCGGCGGCGACGACCTGCTCGCCCGCCTTGCGCAGCTCCTCGGTGGTGGGCAGGTTCGACATGGAGTTCACTCCTCGGGCTTCGGTTGGGACTCGGGCTTCGGGTGGGGCTCAGGCTTCGGTTGGTGCTGGGGCTGCCGGCCGGCGGTGTTCTCCCGCCGGAAGGACTCGTAGACGTCGAGCAGCACCTGCTTCTGCCGCTCGGTCAGGTCGGGGGCGGTGACGATGGCGTCGGCCAGCGCGCCGCCTTCGCGCTGCTCCAGGAACCCGGCCTCGACGTAGAGCGCCTCCGCCGAGATCCGCAGCCCCTTGGCGATCTGCTGGAGGATCTCCGCGCTGGGCTTGCGCAGCCCCCGCTCGATCTGGCTCAGGTAAGGGTTGGACACCCCGGCCAGCTTCGCCAGTTGGCGCAGCGAGATCTTGGCCGTGTTGCGCTGTTCGCGGATGTACTCGCCGAGGTCGGCGACGGCCCGGTCGATGGACTTCTTGTCCGGCACGTCCACTTCCGGCACCTCCTCGATCCGTTTTCGACGGTACGCCGAGGTGCTAGCTCCTGCAAGCGCCCTGCTAGCAATTCGGACGTGGGCTCGCCCACAGCGCTAACGTGGGGTGGGTGGACCTGGCCGCCAACCTGCGCGAAGAGCTGGTCGACTCGCTGGTCGCCGCCGGCGTGCTCGGCGACGACCGGTGGGCGACGGCGTTCCGCGAGGTGCCCCGGCACCTGTTCGTCCAGCGGTTCTTCGTGGCGACCACCGACGGCTGGACCCCGGTGACCGCCGAGCACCCGGACTTCCTGTCGCTGGTCTACCGCAACCAGGTCTGCGTCACCCAGCTCGACAACTCCGACGCCGCCTGGGAGCGGGCGGTCGCCGAAGGGGCCGTGGACGGGGTGCCGACCAGTTCCTCCAGCATGCCGACGATCATGGCGATCATGCTGGAGGCGCTCGACGCCGAGGGCACGGTGCTGGAGATCGGCACCGGCACCGGCTACAACGCCGCGCTGCTCGCGCACGTGCTCGGCGACGACGCGGTCACCTCGATCGACGTCGACCCCGACGTGCACGCCCGCGCGGCGGCGCGGCTCGCGGAAGCCGGCCTGCGGCCGTTCTGCGTGGTCGGCGACGGCGAGCGGGGCTACCCGGCGCGGGCCCCGTACTCGCGGATCCTCGGCACGTGCGCGGTGTCCCGCATCCCACCGGCGTGGCTGGGGCAGGTCGAGGACGGCGGCTTGATCGTCACCACGTTCAACCGGGCGCTGGGCGCGGGCCTGGTGCGGCTGGAGGTGCACGACGGTGTCGCGGCCGGGCGGGTGATGCTGGAGGACGGGCGGTTCATGCCGTTGCGCGCGCACCGGCAGGCGTGGGCGGACGAGGCGCTGCACCACGCGCTGCACGCCAAGGGCACGAGCCGCACCACCACGCTGGCCGCGCGGACCGTGGTCGACCCGGCGTCGGGCTTCGAGTTCTTCGCCGGCCTGGCGCTGCCCGACGTCGCGGTGGGCCTCGACCCGGTGCGCCTGGTGCACCCGGACGGTTCGTGGGCACGGCACCGGGGCGCGCTGGTGGACGAAGGCGGACCGCGCGCCCTGTGGCGCGAAGCCGAAGCCGCCCACCGCGAGTGGCACTCACTGGGCCGTCCCCGCCGCCACCGCTTCACGTTCACCGCGACCGCCGACGACCAGCACTTCGCCCTCGACGACACCGACCTCACCTGGCCGCTGTAACCCGCCGCCGCCACGACCCCGCACTCCGGTTAAGCGGCGCGGTCGGACGCTCCGATCGGAATACGCGGTCCGGCGGCGCGGTCCGGCAGCAAGATCCAGCGGCGCGGGCTCAGTCGAGCAGTTCCTCCAGGAAGCTGCGCCGGCGGTGGTGGCCGTGCGGGGCCTGGCCGTAGTAGCCGGGCGGGTACTGCTGCGGGTAGCCGGGCGCGGGCGTGCCGGGCGGCGGGGTGCCGGGCGGCGGTTGGTACGGCGGCGGCGACCCGGCCGCGGGCTGCGACGTGCCCGGGTAGGGCGGCGGCGCACCCTCCGACGTGCCGGGATAGGCCGGCGGAGCCCCCTCGGACGTGCCGGGGTACGGCGGCGGCGCACCCTCCGACGTGCCCGGGTAGGGCGGCGGAGCGCCGTCCGCCGCGGGCTGCGGGGTGCCGGCGTACGGCGGGGCCTGGGCGTAGTGGTCGCGCTCGGCCGCCAGGATCTGTTCCAGTTCGCCGCCGTCCAGGAAGACGCCCTTGCAGTTGTCGCACTGCTCGATGTGGACGGCTCCGCGCGTGATGGTCCGCATGAGGTCCTGGCACTTGGGGCAGATCACGTACCCGAGAGTACGCACGACACAGGGGTGACCGTGTCACCACCTGGCGTGACCGGTGGGCCATTATGCCCAGGTGTCCCGTTTTCGTCAGCGCGCCGTGCTCGTCGGTTGTGTCCTGGCCGCCCTGCTCGCGGCGGCCGGGTTGTTCGTCACCGACTACGGCATCGAGCCCGACCTGTGGCTGTCCGGCCTGGCAGTCGGCTTCCTGGCGTTCCTCGCCGCCGTCGACCCGTGGTTGCACCGCAGGCGCGCCGCCGGGCTCGCCACGGACGCCAACCTCGACGCGGCCGTGACGGCGCTCGCCACGTCGCTGCACTCGCAGTGGACGGAGGAGTGCCGTGCGCGCGGGCTCGCCGACGACCTCCTCGACCTGCACTGGAGTTCCGACGCCGGACGCCCCGGCCGCGGCGACGCCGTGGTGGGCGCGTTCGAACGCCACCCCCGCCTGGTGTTCCTCGGCGAGGCGGGGGCGGGCAAGAGCACCATCGCCATGCTGCTCACCATCGGCCTGCTCGACCGGCACGACGGCGGCCCGGTGCCGGTGCTGCTGTCGCTGTCGAGCTGGGACCCGGACACCGAGGACGTCCGCACGTGGATGACCCGGCGGCTCTACGAGGAGCACCCGGCGCTGCGCAACACCGAGCTGTACGGCAGCTACGCGGGCGACCTGCTGATCGAGCAGCGCCGGGTGTTCCCGGTGCTCGACGGCCTGGAGCGGATCGCCGAGCACAAGCGCGCGGACGCGCTGGACCGCATCAACCGCGCGTTCCCGGGCTCGTCGCCGCTGGTGCTCACCAGCCGCTCGGACGAGTTCGCGCGGGCGGGCGTGCCGGTCGCGGGCGCGGACGTGGCGCACCTGCACCCGTTGGACCACGAGGAGATCGCGGGCTACCTGCGGGCGCACGCCGACCCGGTGACCGCCGCCCGCTGGGAGCCGATCTTCCTGCACCTGCGCGACGAGCCGGACGGCCGGCTGGCGGACGCGCTGTCCACCCCGCTCGCGGTGTGGCTGGCGGGCCTGGTCTACGGCTACGGCGAGCCCAGCGAACTGCTGGACCGCACCCGGTTCCCGGACCGCCGGGCGATCGAGGACCACCTGGTGGACGAGCTGGTCGACGGCGCGTTCGGCGACCGGGGGGTGGCCAGCCAGGCGCGCGCCAGCCAGGTGTGGCCGCGTGACCGGGCCCGGCGCTGGCTGGCGTTCCTGGCGAGCGGGATGCACGCCCGGGGCATCACCGACCTGGCCTGGTGGGAGCTGCGCCGCTCGGTCGGCAGGCGCTGGCTGGCGGTGCTCGGCGCGCTCGTCCTGGGCACGATCGGCGGTCTGGGCGTGGGCTGGCTGATGGCGTACGCGAGCACGCCGAAACTGGCCCCGGCCACCGGGTTGGCCGCCGGGCTGGCCGTGGCGGTGGCCGCGCTGTTCGCCTCCCGGGACCGCGCGCCGAAGCCGAGGCTGGGCGTCTGGCGGAGCCTGGTGCTGGTCAGCGGGGTGCTCGGGATGGCGGTCGGCCTGGTGTTCGGCGCGCTCTACGGGCTGTCGGCCGGCCTGGTGGTCGGGCTCGGCCTGGCCGTGGCGGTGGCGCTGCGGTTCGCGCTGGGCAGCAGCGCCGAGCTGAGCCACCCGACCAGCCCGAAGTGGACGATGGCCCGCGACCGGATCGCAGTGTGGACCGGGTCGCTGGTGCTCGCGGTGGTGTTCGGCGCGGCGGCGGGGCTGGTGTTCGGTCCCCACCAGACCGGCATGGTCGGGCTGGGCCTGGCGTGCGGGCTGATGCTCGGGTTCACGCTGTCCGTGCTGCACCTGCGCTGGTGGTGGTTCACCGTGGCGCGGATCTGGCTGGCGGCGCGCGGCAAGCTGCCGTGGGAGCTGATGGTGTTCCTGGAGGACGCCCGCAAGCTCGGCGTGCTGCGCCTGTCGGGCGCGTCCTACCAGTTCCGGCACACCCTGGTGCAGGAGCGGCTGGCGGGCGCGCCCGTCCCGGTGCGCTCAGGCGCCTAGCTTCCGCAGCCGCACGATCGCCTCGTCCAGCACCTCGTCCTTCTTGCAGAACGCGAAGCGCACGAGGTGCTGCCACTGCTCGGGGTGGTCGGTGAACACCTGCACCGGCACGCCCGCGACGCCGATCCGCTCCGGCAGCTCGCGGCACAGCTGCGCGCCGTCGGTGAAGCCGAGCGGGCGGACGTCGGCGGTGATGAAGTAGGTGCCCTCGCTGGGCCGCACCGCGAACCCGGCGTCGGTCAGGCCCTCGGCCAGCCGCGAGCGCTTGTCCTGCAACGACGTGCGCAGCTCGGCCACCCAGTCCAGCTCGTGCCGCAGCGCGTGCGCCACGGCCGGCTGGAACGGCGCGCCGCCGACGAAGGTGAGGAACTGCTTGGCCGCGCGCACGGCGGCGACCAGCTCGGCGGGCCCGCACGCCCAGCCGATCTTCCAGCCGGTGCAGTTGAACGTCTTGCCCGCGCCGGAGATCGTCACGGTCCGCTCGGCCATGCCGGGCAGCGTGGCCAGCGGGACGTGGTCGCGGTCGTCGAACACCAGGTGCTCGTAGACCTCGTCGGTGATCGCGATCAGGTCGTGCTCGACGCACAGCCGGGCGACCTCGGTCAGCTCGGCCCGGTCGAGCACGGTCCCGGTCGGGTTGTGCGGCGAGTTCAGCAGCAGCGCCCGGGTCTTCGGCCCGATCGCGGCGCGCAGCGCGGCGACGTCCAGGCCGAGCCGCCCGGTGCCGGGTTCCTCGACCAGCCCCACGGCCTTGCGGGTCGCGCCCGCGAGCGCGACCGAGGCGGCGTACGAGTCGTAGTAGGGCTCGATCAGCACGACCTCGTCACCCGGTTCGACCAGCCCGAGCAGGCTCGCCGCGATGGCCTCGGTGGCGCCGACCGTGACCAGGATCTCGGTGTCCGGGTCGTAGTGCGTGCCGTACCGGGCGCGGTGCTCGGCGATCGCCTGCCGCAGCACCGGCATCCCGGGGCCGGGCGGGTACTGGTTGAGCCCGCCGTCGATGGACTGCTTGGCGACCGCGAGCATCCCGGCGGGCCCGTCGGTGTCCGGGAAGCCCTGCCCGAGGTTCACCGCCCCGGTGCGCGTCGCCAACGCGGTCATCTCCGCGAAGATCGTCGAGGTGAACGGCCGCATCCTGGTGACTAGCGCTGGTACCCGCACAACGCCGAATCTTCACGGACAATGGCGTCGTGGAGCAACTGACCGCCGCTGACCAGCTCAAGCGCCGAGACCTGCGCCGGATGAAGCTGGTCGCCACCGGCTTCTTCCTGGCCGCGACCGTGATCTTCCTGGTGGCGCTGCTGTTCGAGGCGGGCGGCCCCGCCTGGATCGGGTACCTGCGCGCCGCCGCCGAGGCCGGCATGGTCGGCGCGCTGGCCGACTGGTTCGCGGTGACCGCGCTGTTCCGCCGGCCGCTGGGCCTGCCGATCCCGCACACCGCGATCATCCCGACCAGGAAGAACACCTTCGGCGACGCGCTCGGCTCGTTCGTCGGGACGAACTTCCTGTCCGAGGACGTGGTGCGGGACAAGCTGCGCCGGGTCGGCGTGGCGCACCGGGTCGGCGCGTGGCTGAAGCAGCCGGACAACGCCGAACGGGTGACCGGGGAGCTGTCGAACGTCGTCAAGGGCGCGATCAGGGTGCTGCGGGACGAGGACGTGCAGGCGATCGTGGAGCAGGCCGTGGTGCGCCGGCTGACCGACCAGCCGTGGGGGCCGCCGCTGGGCAGGCTGCTGTCCCAGGTGCTCACCGACGGCGCGCACCACAAGCTGGTCGACCTGCTGTGCGACCGCGCCTACGACTGGGTGCGCGACAACTACGACAAGATCACCGGCCTGGTCACCGAGCGCTCGCCGGTGTGGTCGCCGAAGTTCATGGACTCGATGCTCGGCGACAAGGTCTACACCGAGCTGCTCAACTTCGCGTGGGCGGTGAAGACCGACGACAACCACCCGATGCGGCAGGCGCTGGACCAGTTCCTGATCGAGTTCGCCAAGGACCTCCAGACCGACCCGGACACCATGCAGCGGGCCGAGGCGGTCAAGCAGCAGGTCGTGGAGCACCCGGACGTGCAGCGGCTGATCGGGTCGGCCTGGGGCACGGCGAAGGGCATGCTGCTCTCCGCCGCCGAGGACCCGTCGTCCGAGCTGCGCAAGCGCATCCGCGCCGGGCTGGCCTCGTTCGGCGCCCGGCTGGTCTCCGACGACGCGATGCGCGCCAAGGTCGACGGGTGGCTCGAAGACGCGGCGGGGCACGTCGTGGGCAACTACCGCGCCGAGATCACCACGCTGATCACCGACACCGTCGAGCGGTGGGACGCCGAGGAGACCTCCCGCAAGATCGAGCTCCAGGTGGGGCGCGATCTCCAGTTCATCCGGATCAACGGCACGGTGGTGGGGGCCCTGGCGGGCCTGGTGATCTACACGATCGGGCAGCTCGTGGTGTGACCGCCCCGGTGCGCTCGCGCCGGGGCGGCCACCCGCCGGGCACCCGACCCGCTACGACACGCTGAGCGCGCGCCGCTCCCGGAAGTTGCGCGCCTTCTCGCGGTTCCCGCAGACCTGCATCGAGCACCACATCCGCGATCGGTTGCGGGAGCGGTCGAAGAACGCCCACAGGCAGCCGTCCGCCTGGCAGATCTTGAACCGCTCCCACGACCCCAGCACGGCCAGCCGGGCGGCCGCGCCCAGCACCGCGCCCAGCGCGTCCTCGCTGGACATGGTGGGCACGCCGTGGCTGAGGTCGACCCGGATCAGGCCCGCGGCGGGGGTGGGGTCGGGACCGTCGTGGCGTTCGCCCAGCGATGCCCGCAACGAGGTGCGGACGGCGCGGGCCTCGCCCAGGTCGCCGACATCACCCAGACCGCGCTCGGTGACCCACGCCCGCCACGCGGCGGTGTGGTCCAGCACGTCGGTGCCGAGTTCGAGATCTCGGGTGTTGAGGAAAGCGAGCAGCAGCTCCACATCGTGTTCCGCATCGCCGGCTCGACCCTGCGCGAGAGTCGCGTGGTCCCAGCCGGCCGCCAGACCAGTCACCCCACCACTGTAGGCGTCGGAGGGTGACGATGTGACGAAGTAACCGTCAAACCACGGTCACCGGTTAGCCCCGTTGCCCGTTCGGCTGACCGCCGATCGGGCTATGCACCTGGTGTATACCTCGTGTGTATAGTCGGACCCATGTCGATCGGACACACCCTGCTCGGCCTCTTGGAAAAGGGGCCACGGCACGGCTACGACCTCAAGAAGGCCTACGACGAGCGCTTCGGCCAGGACCGGCCGCTGCACTACGGGCAGGTCTACACAACGCTGTCCCGGCTCCTGCGCAACGGCCTGGTGGCCGAAGCCGGCGTCGAGTCCGGTGACGGCCCGGAGCGCAAGCGGTACGCGATCACCGACGCGGGCGTGACGGACGTGGAGCAGTGGCTGGGCACGGCCGAGAAGCCCGAGCCCTACCTGCAGAACACGCTCTACACCAAGGTCGTGCTGGCGCTGCTGTCCGGCCGCAGCGCGGACGACGTGCTCGACGTGCAGCGCGCCGCCCACCTGGCGACGATGCGCGAGCTGACCAGGCGCAAGGCGTCCGGCGAATTGGCCGACCAGCTGATCTGCGACCACGCCCTGTTCCACCTGGAAGCCGACCTGCGCTGGCTGGAGCTCACCGCCGCCCGGCTCGGCCAGCTGTCCGCGCAGCTCGCGGGGGTGCGCTCGTGAACGCCCTGCTGGAAGCGATCGACCTGCACAAGTCGTTCGGGCCGACCCCGGCGCTGGACGGTGCCGGCCTGCGCGTGCGTGCGGGCGAGGTGGTGGCCGTGATGGGGCCGTCGGGTTCGGGCAAGTCGACCCTGCTGCACTGCCTGGCGGGCATCCTCACCCCGGACTCGGGCGTGGTCCGCTACCGCGACGTCGAGCTGAGCGCGATGGGCGACGGCGAGCGCAGCGAACTGCGCCGCACGGAGTTCGGCTTCGTGTTCCAGTTCGGGCAGCTGGTGCCGGAGCTGAGCTGCCTGGAGAACGTGGCGCTGCCGCTGCGGCTGGGCGGCCTGAAGCGGCGCGAGGCGGAGTCTCGCGCCCTGGAGTGGCTGGAGCGGCTGGAGGTCGCCGACGTGGGCGACAAGCGCCCCGGCGAGACCTCCGGCGGCCAGGGCCAACGGGTCGCCGTGGCCCGCGCCCTGGTGACGAACCCGCGCGTGGTGTTCGCCGACGAGCCGACCGGTGCGCTCGACTCCCTCAACGGCGAGCGCGTGATGCAACTGCTCACCACCGCCGCCAGGGAGACCGACGCCGCCGTCGTCCTGGTGACCCACGAGGCCCGGGTGGCGGCCTACTCCGACCGCGAGGTCGTCGTCCGCGACGGCCGTTCCCGCGAGGTGGAACCGGTCCGATGAAGCCCCTGCTCGCCAGCGTGACGCGCTGGGTCCGCCACACCGTGGCCGACCACGCCGTCCGCCTACCCGCACCGCGCCCCCTTCTCGGTCCCCACGCCTCGGTCGACCCCGCCGCCGGCCAGGTGCCCGCCCAGGCTTCGGGCCGGTCCGCCGACCGAGC
This sequence comes from Saccharothrix espanaensis DSM 44229, assembly GCF_000328705.1. Classification (NCBI taxonomy): domain Bacteria; kingdom Bacillati; phylum Actinomycetota; class Actinomycetes; order Pseudonocardiales; family Pseudonocardiaceae; genus Saccharothrix; species Saccharothrix espanaensis. Next base: position 8,952,259 of record NC_019673.1, read on the forward strand.
GCCTGACCTGGCGTTCGGCCCAACGCCCGCACCCCCGCCCCGAACCTTCGGCACCGCGCAGTCCGCCACCCCACCCCACCGCGCGCCCCGGACCCGTGCCACCGACAGCCGTCCTGTCGAAGGCCGTACCGCCGACAGCCATGCCGGCGACAGCGGCGCCGGCGATAGCCACGCCACCGACCGCCGTGCCGGCGAGGGCCATGCCATTGCCGGCCGCGCCCGCCGGGCGGAGCGGGTCCGATGAAGCGCTGGCTGAGCGACCTCGCCCTGGGCGTCCGGCTGGCCCTGGGCGGCGGCCGCACCTCGTGGGTCCGGCTCGCCCTGACCGGCCTGGGCATCGGCTTCGGCGTGGCCGTCCTGCTGGCCGCGTCGTCCGTGCCGAGCATGCTGTCCGGCCGCGCGGAGCGCGCCGCCGCGAGCAAGGGCGTGGTCGCCGGCGACACCAAGCCGACCTCGGACGTGCTCTACGTCGCCGAGTGGATGTCCAGCTATCGCGGCGAGTCGATCGTCGGCGACTTCGTCCTGCCGAGCGGCCCGGCCGCGCCGGTCCCGCCGGGCCTGACCGAGCTGCCCGGCGACGGCGAGATCGCGGTGTCGCCCGCCCTGGCGCGGCTGCTCGACTCCCCGGAGGGCGAGCTGCTCCGCGAGCGCTTCCCGCAGCACCGGGTCGGGCTGATCACCCAGCAGGGCCTCAACTCGCCGGAAGACCTGATGTTCGTGGCCGGCGACGCGACGGTGAAGCGCGACGACAAGGCGGCCGTCGTCTCCTACGGCGGCGAGCGGGAGGAGCGCACCCTCGATCCGGTGCTGTCGCTGCTGATCATGGTCGGCGTGGTGGCCCTGCTGTTCCCGGTCCTGGTGTTCGTCGGGATCAGCACCCGCCTCGCCGGCTCCGAGCGCGACCGGCGGCTGGCCGCGCTCCGGCTGGTCGGCGCGGGCGCGCGCCGGGTGCGCCGGATCGCCGCCGGCGAAGCGCTGCTCGGCGCGGTGACCGGACTGGTGGTCGGCGGGGTCCTGTTCCTGACCGCCCGTCAGTTCGTGGAGCACATCAGCCTGCTGGGCATCACCGTGTTCGTCTCCGACCTGACACCGACACCCTTGCTGACGGTGCTGATCCTGGTGCTGGTGCCGGTGCTGGCCGTGGTGACGTCGCTGATCTCCATGCGCCGCACGGTGATCGAGCCGCTGGGCGTGGTGCGCCGGAGCAAGCCGGTGCACCGGGTCATGTGGTGGCGGACGCTGCCGGTCTTCATCGGCACGGCGGCGCTGTGGAGCCAGTCCGGTCTGCTGGGCGGCTCGGAGAGCCAGGCGTCCGAGCCGATCGTGGTCGGCGGCATCCTGGTGCTGCTGCTCAGCATCCCGCTGCTGCTGCCGTGGGTGGTCGAACGCGCGGTGCGCAAGGTGCGCGGCGGCGCGCCGTCGTGGCAGCTCGCGATCCGCCGGCTGCAGATGGACAGCGGCACGGCGGCCCGGGTGGTCGGCGGCGTGTCGGTCGTGCTGGCCGGTGCCATCGCCGTCCAGTCGGTGCTGGCCAGCGCGGAGGCCAAGATCGTGGACCGCCCGGTCGACACCGCCGATCGCAGCCGCGTGGTGGTGAGCCTGATCGACTGGTCGGAGGAGAACGTCGAGCAGACCGTCGGCCTGCTGCGCCGGGCCGTCGACCCGAGCCGGGTCAACACGCTGCTCGGGTTCCAGTTCGAGTTCGACCCGACGAACCAGTACGGGGCGACGGTCGGCTCCTGCCAGGCGCTCAAGACCCAGGCGGACCTGGGCGACTGCCAGGACGGCGACGTCTTCTACGTCACCGGTCCCGCGGAGCTCGGCGCGGACGAGGCGGCGGAGCAGGCGAAGCTCCGGCCGGGCACGACCGTGACCGTGACCAAGGGGTACGACGACACCAAGGTCGTCGGTCCACAGTGGACCATCCCGCAGTACGAGGTGGTGAAGCAGCCCGAACGGCCCGGTGCCTACACCAACCGGGGCCTGCTGCTGACCCCGGCGGCGATGCGCGGGCTCGACATCGGGTTCAGCTACGGCACGATCATGGTCGACGTCGACCGGGGTGATCCGGACCTGGTCGACCGGGTGGGCAACGCGATCAGCCCGATGACCTGGCGCGCGTACTTCTTCTACTTCGGCCAGACCGACCCGGGCAAGCAGATCGAGCAGTTCCAGAGCATCCGGCAGGGCCTGCTGGCGGGCTCGCTGATCACCCTCCTGCTGGCCGGGGCCAGCCTGCTGATCCTGGCGCTGGAGCAGGTGCGGGAACGCCGCCGCCCGCTGGCGGTGCTGGCCGCGAGCGGCGTCCCGCGCGGAGCGCTGAGCCGGTCGTTGCTGTGGCAGAACGCGGTACCCCTGGTGCTGGCCCTGCTGGTGGCGGTGGCCATCGGCAGCGGTCTGGCGGTGTTGCTGCTGCGGATCATCGAGCAACCGATCGTCATCGACTGGTCGGGCGTCGCGATCCTGAGCACCACCTCCGCCCTCCTGGTGGTCGTCGTGACCGCCCTGACCCTGCCCTCGATGAGACGCGCGACCGGCGCCCTGGGCCTGCGCTCGGAGTGACCACCCCGCCCAGCGCCGCCGCCCCCTCCCCTTGGGCGGCGGCGCACCCTGCTCCACGCGCCGCCCGGTCCCACGCACGACTGCCCAGCCCGACTGCCCAGCCCGACTGCCCAGCCCGACTGCCCAGCCCGACTGCCCACCGTGGGCAGCACGGGGGCAATCGTGCCTGGGCCGCGGGCAGCGCTTCCCGATGCGGGCACCACCCCTGGGCGCGGGGTGGCGGCACACCCGTCGACGCCCGCACCCGGACCGCGCCCGAACCGTCCCCGGTGCGCTTTCCGCAGCCGATTCGGAAGACATGGCCGCCGATTCGGGAGTCGTAGCCACCGAACCGCCACCTGATCCGTCTTCATCAACGTGACCCCTGCATTCCGCTCTCCCCCACCCCGCACCCAGGACCGGGAGGTGCTCCGGTGAGCACCCGGTGGGTGGCGGACCTGGTCCTCGGGGTCCGGCTGGCCGTCGGGGGCAGCCGGACCTCGTGGGCCAGGTTGGCGCTGACCGCGGCCGGCGTCGGCCTGGGTGTCCTGGTGCTGCTGCTGGCCGCGTCGATCGGCCCGGCCCGGGAAGCCAAGTCCGAACGGGTCCAGGCCGCCGCGCTGGACCGGGCGGACACCCGACCGCCGCACGTCGGTCAGGCCACCGCGCCGCTGCGCGCCCGTGACGTGACAGTCTCCTGGCAGGGCCGCCGGATCCTCGGCGTGGAGCTGGCCGCGACCGGTGCCGACCGGCCGACGCCGCCCGGCGTCGGCCGGCTGCCCGCGCCGGGCGAGGTCGTGGTGTCGCCGGAGCTGCTCTACCTGATCCAGACCGACGACTCGGTGCGCGCCCGCTTCCCGGAGCGCGTGATCGGCGTCATCGCCGACGCGGGCCTGCCGAGACCGAAGTCGCTGCTCTTCTACTCGGGCCTGCCCGAGGCGCTCGTCGCGGACGCGACCCCGGCCGCGGGCTTCGGCGTCACCGGCGAGCAGCCCACGCTGCTGCCGGTCCACCGGCTGCTGATGGTCTCCGCGATCGGTGCGCTGCTGGTGCCGCTCGGCATCTTCGTCCTGGTCGCCACCCGGCTCGGCGCGACCGGCCGGGACCGCCGGCTCGCCACGATCCGGCTGGTCGGGGCGAGCCGCGAGCGGATCCGCTGGATCGCCAGCGGCGAGATCCTGACCGGCGCGGTGCTCGGGCTGTTCGTCGGCGTCGCGCTGTTCTTCGCGGCCCGCCCGCTGGCCCGGTTCATCGAGGTCGAGGGGGTCGGGTTCTTCCCCACCGACCTGCTGCCCGACCCGCTGCTCGGGGCGCTGATCGGGGTCGGTGTGCCGGTGGTGGCCGTGGTGGCGGCGCTGGTCGCGCTGCGCACCGTCGAGGTCGGCCCGTTGGGCCTGGTCAAGACGCTCGCCACGGCCGGTGACGTGCCGGTCCGCCGGGCGTGGTGGCGGTTCGCGCTGCTGGGGGCGGGCGCGGTGCTGCTGGTGGTGATCTCGGTCGCGGACAGCTTCCGCGAGGTGGTGGCGGACTCGACGGCGACGATCCTGCTGGGCGTGGGGATCGGCCTGGTGCTGGCCGGCACCGGTGCGGTGCTGCCGTGGCTGGTGGGCCGGGTCACGGCGGTGGTGCGGCCGGAGGGGGTCGCGCCGATGCTCGCGGTGCGCGGGCTGCGATCCGACGCGGGGATGCCGCGCGTGCTGGCCGGGGTGGTCGTGGTGCTGACCGGGTCGCTGGCGTTGCAGGTCCTGCTCGGTGTCGCGGCCCGGGGCACCGCCGAGTCCGCGCCGGCGACCGAGGCGGGCCGCTGGGTGCTGACCGTGTCCGCGCACACCCCGACCCGTTCACTGGAGGAGGCCATCGCGCTGATCGGCGGGGTGCGGCGGGTGAGCGAGGTGCGCACGTACGAGCAGCCCTCCCCGGTGCCGGCGCTAGTCGTGAGCACGGACTGCGCCGAACTGGCGGACCGCTTCGAGGTGACGGACTGCGCGCCGGGTATGGCCTACCGGACCGACGGCGGCCGCGAAGCGCCCGCACCCGGTTCCTCGTTCACCATCGACGGGCGCCCGTGGACGGTGCCGCAGGCGAAGGTGGTGCCCGGCCAGGCGAGCGGGCTGTTCGTCGCGGGCGGCTCGGACCCGGTGCTGACGTCCGCGCCGCCGTCCGAACTGGTCGTGGTCGGCAGCCCGGACCAGGCGTTCGCCGACCGCCTGCTGGCCGCGACCGGCCGTGTCGACCGGGGCGTGGCGCTGTCCACGGCGTACCACGACCTCCAGGTGGAGCTGTTCACGTCGCTGCGCGGCGGCGTGATCGGCGGGTCGGTGCTGCTGGTCCTGCTGGCCGTGGTCGGCCTGGCGGCGGCGGCCGTGGACCAGGTCTGGGAACGCCGTCGGCACACCGCCGTGCTGACCGCGAACGGCGTGCCGCGCCGGGTGCTCGCGGCGGCGGCGCTGTGGCAGTCGGCCATCCCCACCGCGCTGGGCATCTGCCTGGCCGTCCCGGTCGGGCTGGGCACGGCGTGGCTGGTGGTGCCGGCCGATCGCTTCCAGGTCGACTGGGTGGAACTGGCCACCACGGTCGGGCTGGCGGCGTTCGTGGTGCCGGCCGTGTCGCTGTGCACCCTGCCCGCCCTGCGCCACGCGATCCGACCGGAGAACCTGCGCACCGAATAACGCCATGTCGACAAAGCTCCCCCAGAACTCCACACCCCTGCGAAACCCACACACCCCTGCGAAACTCACACACCCCGGCAGAACGCCCATAGACGCACCGTCCACTGAGGACGTTCCGCGAACCACACCTTCGGGCGGCACCGGGATCCGGCCGGGCCGAGGAACCCTCACACCACCATGCAAGATCAACCAAACGCCGAGCTGCTGGCCCTCGCCCACGCCGGCGACCAGCACGCGTGGCAGGAGATCATCGACCGGCACATCCGGCTGGTGTGGGCGGTGGCCCGCTCGCACCGGCTGAGCCCGGAGGACGCGGCGGACGTCAACCAGGCGGTGTGGCTGATCCTGGCCGAGAACCTGACCACGATCCGGAACCCGGAGCGGCTCAGCGCGTGGCTCGCCACGACCGCCCGCCGCGAGTCGCTGGCGGTGCTCCGCCTGCGCGGCCGGGAACAACCGGTGGACCTGTGGGACTCGGTCGACGAGGACCCGACCCCGGAGGACCTGGTGGTCGACCTCGACACCGACTCCCACCTGTGGCGCGCCTACACCGGGCTCACCGACCGCTGCCGGCAGATCCTGCACCTGTTCGCCTTCGCGCCGGAGATGCCGTTCCAGCAGGTGGCGGCGGCCGTCGGCATCCCGTCGAACAGCCTGGGGCCGACCCGCGGCCGCTGCCTGGACGTCCTGCGCCGCCGGCTGGCGCGGATGGAGGTCGTCCGATGACCGACCGGCCCCTGCTGGACGCGCTCGCCGACCTGCTCGACCGCCTCGACCCGCCGCCGCACTCGCTGGCCGCGCTCGCCAGTGCCGCCCTCGCCGAACGCGCCGGAGCGGCCCTGACCCGGCTGATCACCGACTCCGCGCACACCGCCGACACCGGGATGCGCGGCACGTGCCGGGTCCGCACCCTGCGCTTCGCCGACCTCGACCTGCGGCTGGAACCCACCGGGACGGGCCTGCGCGCCACCGGCCTGGCCCGCACCGGCACGCACGCGGTGACCGCGTGGCCGGGCGGCTCGCGCACGACACCGGTCGACCCGACCGGCTGGTTCCACGTCGACCACGTCCCGCCGGGCCCGGTCCGGTTCGTGCTCCGCGACGAGGGCCGGCCCGACCTCTCGACCCGCTGGTTCGTCGCATGACCCCCGCGCCGCACCACGAACGCGCCCTGGCCCTGGTCGAGCAGGGCCGGCTGCGCGCCGCCCACCACCTCACCACCCGGACCCTGGCCGGCGGCGACGACCCGGAGGTCCACCTGACCGCCGCGTGGATCGCCCTCGACCGGGGCGACGCGGAGACCTGCGCCCGGCACCTCGACGCGACCGCGTTCACCGGGTTGGCCCGCGCGAGGGCGCAGTGCCTGCGCGGACTCCTGCTGTGCCAGCAGGAAGCCCCGCGCCGGGCCGCCGCTGGCCTCACCCTGGCGGTGCGCTCCCTGCGCCGCCACGGCGACCGCCGCTGGCTGGCCAACGCCCTGACCGGACGCGGCATCGCCCGAGCCCACGCCGGCGACCCGGTCGGGGCGGACGCCGACTTCACCGCCGCGCACGCCCTGCTGACCGCGCTGGACGAACCGGTGCGGGCCGCGATGTGCCTGCACAACAGGGGTTTCGCCGCGATGCTCGCCGGCCGCACCCCCACCGCGCTGCGGCACTACGAGCAGGCCGCCCGCGAGGGCCTGCGCACGTCGAGCCGCCCGGAGGCGTTGGTGGACCGCGCCCAGGCCCTCCTCGACATCGGCCTGGTCCGCGAGGCCAGGGACGTCCTGCATCCCGCGATCACCCTGCTCACCGGCTGCGACCGGGGCTCCCGACTGCCCGAGGCCCTGCTCTTGGCGGCCCGCTGTGCGGTGCGGGACAACGATTCCCGCGCCGCGCGCGGCTACGCCGACCACGCCGAGGCGCTGTTCACCGCCCAGGGCCGCACCCGGTGGATCCCCGCCGCCCAGGCCGCGGCGCTCCAGGCCGGACGGCCGGGCACGCCCGCCAGGACCGCCCGGACCTGCGCGGAGCAGGGCCACCACGACGAAGCCGCCGAACTGCACCTCACCACCGCACCGGACCGGATCCCCCGGCACCGCGGCACGCCGAGGTCACGCGCGATCGGCTGGCTGGCCCGCGCCCGCACCGCGACGACCAGGCGCGCGGCCGCGGCGGCGTGCCACGCGGGACTGCGCCTGCACACCGCCGACACGTGGCCCGGCACGGAACTCGCCGACACCGCCCTGGACCACGCCCTGAGCTGCCAGGACGCCCGCGCGGTCGTCCGCTGGGCAGAACGCCGGCACACCCAAACCCCCGCCCCGACCACCGACACCGCACGTCCGTTGACCGAGCTGAGATCGGCCAGGACCCGGGGCGACCACGCCCGGATCGTCGCGCTGGAACGGGAGGTCCGCCGGCTCTCCCTGGCCGCGGGCACCACCCAGCGGCCACCCGTTCGGCTCGACGAACTCGCGGACGCGTTGGACGAGAACGCGATGCTCGTGTTCGTCCACCACCGAAGCCGGCTCGTCGCGGTGTCGATCACCGCCGGCCGGTTCCGCCTGCACGACCTCGGCGACGCCCGGACCACCGCCGCCCACGCGACATCGTTGGAGCTGAAGGAGAACCGCCCCGCCGTCGACCACCTGAACGCGCTGCTGACCCCGGCCGGCGAGCGCCCGTTGGTTATCGTGCCCAGCCAGGAGGTGGCCCGGGTGCCGTGGGCCGCGCTGCCCGCCGCGCGCGGCCGCCCGGTCTCGGTCGCCCCGTCGGCGACCGACTGGCTGGCCGCGTCCCGGACACCGCTCGCCGTCGACCGCCGGCTCTGGGTGGCCGGCCCGAACCTCGGCTTCGCCGAACAGGAAATCGACGCGCTCCAGCGCGCACACGGCGGAGAACGGGCCGGGACCGCCGCTTCGGCATTGTCGGAAATGGCCCGCGCGGACGTCGTGCACATTGCCGCGCACGGCGTCCGGCGAACAGATCTGCCGTTGTTCTCGCACCTCGAACTCGAAGGCGGGCCACTGCACGGGTACGACTTCGACCACCTCCGGAACGCGCCTTCGGTGGTCGTGCTGTCGGCGTGCGATTCGGGCCTGGCGAACGCGTTGGTGCGGCGCGGCGTGCGGGCGGTGGTCGCGAGCGTGCGGCCGGTGCCCGACGATCGCGTCGTCGGGCTCATGCTCGACCTCCACGCCCACCTGGACACCCCGGCGCAAACGCTTGCCCAAGCCCAGGAGAAGCACGGCGACCTGGGCTTCACCTGCGTGGGCGCGGGCTAGCCGACCGCCCAGGCCGTTTCACCCAGTCACGGCCTGGGCGCTCACCGCCCGCTCGATGCCGGCCCGGCGGACAGCGTCAACGGCGTCGGCCTGGGAGACCCCTTCGTGCAACAGCCGCGCGAGGTCAGCCGCCACGCGCGGAGCGGCGAACGACGTCCCACTCCACCGCGCACAGCCATACTCCCGCCCCTCCGCACCCCGTCCCTCCGCACCCCGCCGCCTTCCCCCTGCCGTCAACCAGACAAAACTGCTGGTCACATCCACCCCCGGCGCGATCGCGTCGACCCACGGCCCGTGGTTGGAGAACGCCGCGTCCGCACCGACCGCCACCACCTCCGGCAGCGCCGCCGGCCACACCGGGCGCGAGGTGCCGCCGTTGCCCGCAGCGGCCACGACCACCCCGTCCAGCCTCCCGACCTCGTGCCGCAGCACGGGAGGGCAGCGGTCGTCGGCCGTGTGGCAGCCCGCCGTGAGCAGCACGACATCCGCCCCGCGCACCGCGCGCAGGCCGCGCGCGACGGTCAGATCGTCGGTCAGGCCGAGCGACGACAACACCCGCCGGGGCCGCACTTGGACGCCGGGCGCGTGACGCACCAGGACACCGGTCACGAACGTGCCGTGCCCCGCCTGCCGGTCCTGCCCCGGACGACCGTCCGCGTCGAGCACCTCGGGCACGGCGGCGAACCAGCTCCGGTCGGCGAACCACGGGTGCGGGTCCAACCCGGTGTCGAGCACGGCGACGGTGACGGGCCAGGTCTCGTCGGGCGGCGGGGGCGGCGCGTCGGCCGGTGCGGGCAGCGGGCGGGCGGTGCCGATCATGATGGGGCTGCCGACGTGCACGTGGTTGGGCGCGACGTCGAGCCCGCTGTCCGCGGCGATCCGCACCGGGTGCTCGCCGGCCCGCAACCGGATCCGGACGAAGCCCGGCTCCGCAGTTGCGTCCACCCGGTCCACCCAACGGCGCAACCGGTCCACGGCCACCGGAACGCCGTCCGATCGGATCAGCAGTTCACCTGAACGGACCAGGCACTCACCGGGCCCGCCGGGATCGTGCACCGCCAGGTCGGGGTGCTCGGCGCGCCAGGACTCGGCGAGTTCCGGCAGCGAGATGACGTCGGAGCTGTCCACACCGGACAACCTGCCCGCTGTCCACACCGGACGCTCGTTGTGGTCACCCGATGCGCTGAACACGACGGACGGTGTTCACGGACGGGCGCGGTTACCCGGACAGCCGCACGACACCGCCCTTACGGGTGGGTTCCGTGCCAGAACGTTCGAAAACGCGGTGACCAGTGCTAGACATGGCAGAACGTCGACCTCGAACGGTCCGTCCCGTTCGCCGTACCCGGAACGGTGGTGATCCCCAGTGGCAGTCCCCGACGCGGTGCGCCGCAGCGGATCTCTGCTGCTCCGGGCGCTGGCGGTGGGCGGATTGGCCACGACGGCCTGGCTGCTCGGCACGGGTGCCGCAGCGGCCGAGGATCAGAACCACCCGGACGAGGTGTCGACGACGCTCGACGTGGTGAACATCGCGATCGACCCACCGCGCACCGCGACCGCGGAGCTGCTGGACGTGATCTTCACCGAACACCTGGCGCAGCCCGTCGTCCTGGAGCCGTCGATGCTCGCGCCCGTCCCGGTGACGCCGACCGTGGACGCCGGCCAGGCGGTCCACATGGCATCCCCGGTGACGGTGGCGGCGGCGGTTCCCGACGACGAGCCGACCAGTTTCAGCGGCGGCACCGAAGCCCGCGCCGACACGAGGACGGGCACGGTGACCAACACCCTGCCCGCGCCGGTGTACGAGGCGAAGGTCGCCGCGAAGGTCGCGGCCCGCCAAGCCGCGCAACAACCCCAGGACGTCCCGCCCGCACCGGAACCGGCGCCGGCCCCCGTCCAGCCCGTCACCGTCCCGCAGTCCCCGGTGACCGCGATCCCCCAGTACGCACCGCCCCCGGCCCAGGCGACGTCGGACGACGAGCCCGCCGCCGAGCCGCTGGTGACGTGGGAGAACCCGGAACCCGCACCCACCGCCCCGGCACCGCAACAGGCCCCGGCACCGACCGCGCCGACCACGGCGTCGTCCTGTGGGCACGACAGCTCGAACGGCGGCCACCGCGGTGGCGTGATCGCGTCGGCGACCAGCCAGTCCGGCCTGATCCCGCCGTCGGTGTGGTCGGTCGAGCAGCGCGAGGACGGCCGTTCCCCGGGCAGCGTCCAAGGCCTGCCCAGCACGTCACCCGACTGAGCAGAACGGCACAGTCCTGCCCAGAAGCAGGACGAACACCGCCCGCTCCGTCACCTCTCCTCTCCTCGCACCACCCGCGTGACGCACCTTCCACGCACCCCCCGAAAAAGCTTCCCGTTCCTGCCGACCGCGCCCCAGCAGGAACGGGCACGATCCCGTCGCCACACTGCCCCTGTGCCGACGGGGTCCCACGGGAACCTGCGGTCGGGGATGTCCTCCCTGGAACGTCCCCGCCGCAGGTCCACGGACACCATCGGGCTCCGGCCCAACGAGGGGCTGCGCCGGAGCCCGATGGAGTTAATCCCCCTTCACCCGATCGAGCCTCGCGTAGTCAAAATCCACCCGATAGAGCGAACATCAAAGAAATCCCCGTACTCCGGGAACTTTCGAGATAACACATTTCGTTGCCGGACAGAAGGAAGGAGGCACCCACGGCCAAAGGCACACACCACAACCCACCCAGCCCCCGCTCACACCCTCAACGCACACAAGCCCGCGCCGCCGCCCCACCCGCCCAGCGCGCCGCCGCCCCACCCGCGTCACGCACCCGCGCCGCCCGCGCGGCCCGCGCCGGAGCTAGCCGCCCCCAGCCCACCTGCGGCCGCCCTCGGCACTCGCGCCCGCGCCCCGCGCCATCGCGCAACGGCCGCGCACCCACCGCCGCGCACCCACCGCCGCGCACCCACCGCCGCCCCCCGAGCGCCGCGCCGCGCCAGCGGCCCATCCCCTCCGAATCACCGCGCCCACGCGCTGGCCTGCCGGATCAGGTCGAATCGGGCCGGGCCGGGCCGGGTCGGATCCGGTCGGGTTGTGCGTACGGGGGCGGTCAGGCGACGGGCATGGTGGCGTCGGCTTCGCCGGTCAGGGTGGTGCCGTTGACGGACGCGGCTACCAGGCCCAGGCGGCGGACGGCTTCGCGCAGGACGTCGGCCGGCAGGACGTACGGGAGGCGCAGCCAGCGTTCGAAGCCGCCGTGTGCTCCGAAGCGGGCCCCCGGAGCCAGGCGGATCCCGTGGTTCTGGGCCACGACCGCGACTCGCGTGCTGATCGGCGCGTCGAGTTCGCACCACACGCTCAGCCCTCCCGCCGGTCGCCGGAACCGCCACTGTGGACAGTGCTCCCGCAACCCGGCCATCAGCACGTCCCGCTGCGTCGCCAGCAGCGCCCGCCGGCCCGCGAGTGCCGCGTTCGGGTCGGCCATCAGGTCCGCCAGCACCATCTGCTCGACCACCGCCGACCCCAGGTCCAGCGCGGTCCGGGTGGACACCAGGCGGTGCACGACCTCGGGTGTCGCCCGGATCCAGCCGATCCGCAGGCCGCCCCAGTACGCCTTGCTCGCCGAGCCCAGGGTGACCACCAGGTCTTCCGCGTACGACGCCATCGGCGGCGGCCCGTCGAGCGGGTCGCCGTCCAGGTCCAGTTCCACCACGGTCTCGTCGATCACCAGCGGGGTGCGCGCCCGCCGCGCGATGTCGGCCAGTTCCGCGCGGCCTTCCGCGTCGAGCCGGTGCGCGGTGGGGTTGTGGAAGTCGAGCACCAGGTACGCCATCCTCGGCGCGGCCTGGCGGAACGCCGCCGCGATGCCGGCCAGGTCCCACCCGGTCCGGGTCATGGCGACCGGCACCGGGATGGCGGACACGGCCTTGATCGCGTCCAGCGCGTTCGGGTAGCTGGGCTGCTCGACCAGCACCCGGTCGCCGGGTCCGGTGAGCAGCCGCAGCGCGAGGGCGAGGGCGTGCTGCGCCCCGCTGGTGATCACGATCTGGTCCGGTGACGTCGGCAGCCCGCGCGCCTCGTACCGGGCGGCGATCCGGCGGCGCAGTTCGGGCAGGCCGTGTTCGTAGTACCCGTGGTCCACGAGCTGCTCGGGCAGCCGCAGCCGGACCGAGTCGAACGCGGCGAGCATGCCGGGGATGGCGGGCGGCGCGGCGCGGGCGAAGTCGACCATGCTCTGCCCGACCAGCGGGGTGTCCGGCACGATGCCGAGCGACCCGGTGGGCAGGCTGATCCACGACCCGGCGCCGCGCCTGCTGGCGACGAGCCCCTCGGAGCGCAGCTGGTCCAGCGCCGCGGTGATCATGGTCCGGCTGACGGGCAGCGCGTCGGCCATCTCGCGCTCGGCGGGCAGGCGGGTGCCGGCGGGCAGCCGGCCGTCCAGGACGAGCATCCGGATCGCGGCGGCCAGGTCCGCGGAGCCCTGGCGGGCGCCGCGGCGTCGCCACTCGCCGAGCAGGCGGGCGAGCCGGAATCCGGATATACGTCCACCTGGTGGGACGTCGTGGTTCATAAGGCCAATTATTCAACTTTGGCTCTGGAAAACAAAGCCAATCCGGGCGGACGATGGGCCACATGCTCGCAGCGCTCACCCAGGTCCCCGTCTCCGTGTCACCCGTCCGCCGCGTCCCGCAGCTCGTGGCGGGGCTCTGGCTCTACGGCACGAGCATGGCGCTGCAAATCCGCGCGACGCTCGGCCTGGACCCCTGGGACGTGCTGCACGAGGGCCTGACCAAGCGCACCGGCTTGAGCTTCGGCACGATCACGATCCTCGTCGGCGCACTGGTCCTGCTCTGCTGGATCCCGCTCAGACAACGGCCCGGTGTGGGCACGATCGCGAACGTCTTCCTGATCGGCGTCGCCGTGGACGTGACGCTCGCGTTCCTGCCCACCCCGTCGGACCTGGTGGTCCGCATCGTGTTCCTGGTCTCGGGCATCGTGCTCAACGGCCTGGCCGCCGCCGTCTACATCGGCGCGCGCCTCGGTCCCGGCCCGCGCGACGGCCTGACCACGGGTTTCTGCGCGCGGACCGGCACCTCGCTGCGCCTGGTGCGGACGGTGGTGGAACTCACCGTGCTGGCGGGCGGCTGGCTGCTGGGCGGCACGATCGGCGTCGGCACGGTCCTGTACGCGTTGTCGATCGGGCCGCTGACCCAGGCGTTCCTGCCGCTGGTCACCTGGGCGGGTTCGCGACCCGCTTCCTGACCTCCGGGTACCGCACGCCCCGGGCCGCCAGCACCTCGGCCGGCAGCCCGTTCGCCGACAGCAGCGCCAGCACCAGGTGTTCCTTGCCGAGGGTCCCGTGGCCGAGGTCACGGGCTTCGGCGAGGCCGCGCACCAACGTCTGCTTGGCCGCCGCGTTGAACGGCAGGTGCCCCCCGAACGGCCACCGCTTGCGCTTGGCGCCGCCGGCCAGCGCGCCTTCGCCGAACGACCGCTCGACCGACGCGACGATCTCGTCCACGTCGATCCCCAGCCCGCGCAACGCCTCCGCGTCGGCGGAGCTGAGCCCGCCCTTGCGCCGGGCGTCGCGCAACGCGGTCTCGACCGCGTCGCGGGGCACGTCGAACGAGGCGAGAACCGGCGTGTCGAGCAGGGCGAGCAGCAGGTGCTCGGGCCCGATCTCGCCGGCGGACGCGTTCTGCGCCTCCTTGACCGCGTCGTGCACGGCCTGCCGGGCGTCCTTGGTAAACCGTTCGGCGATCATCGGCTTCCCCCGTGCTTCTTGTGGACGGCCTGTCGGCTCACGCCGAGTTCCGCCGCGATCTCCTGCCAGGACCAGCCCCGGACGCGGGCGTTGCGCACCTGGACCGCTTCGAGCTGTTCGAGCAGCCTGCGCAACGCGCTGACCGCCCGCAGCCCGACCCGGGGGTCCTGGTCGCCCGCCGCCGAGGCGAGTTCGGTTGCCTCCGTCATGGCGTCAACTCTGGTTGACAAACCCGAAGTTGTCAACCCACGTTGACGCTAGGCTCGAAGTCGATGCCCGAGATCACCACCGCCGAGCGCGCCGGGGTCGGCTTGGACGGCGCGCCGAGGCCCACCGAAGACCGGATCGTCGTGCTGGAGCACGCGGTCGTCCTCCTCGACGGCGCGACCTCGCCCACCCCGAGGGAGCGCGACGGCGGCTGGCACTCCGCGCACCTCGCCGCGCTGCTGCTCGACGGCGGGCTGCGCGGCGACCTGGCCGACGACCTGGCCGACGCCATCGCCCGGCTCGCCGCCGCGCACGACCTGACCCCCGGCGACGCGCCGTCGTCCACGGTCGCCATCGTGCGCTGGACCGACGACACCGTCGACGCGCTGGTGCTCGCGGACAGTCCAGTGGTCGTGTTCGGGGCGAAGACCGAAGTCGTGTCGGACGACCGGCTGCGGAACCTGCGCGGAAAAGTCACCGAGATCACCCGCTGGCGCAACCGCGAGGGCGGGTTCTGGGTCGCCGAGGCCGACCCGGCCGCCGCGCACCGGGCGGTCCGCCGGTCCTGGCCGCGTGACGAGGTGCACACCGTCCTGATGGCGACCGACGGCGTTTCGTGCGGGGTGGACGACTACGGACTCTTCCCGGATTGGCAGTCAGTGGTGGACATCACGTTCGCAAAAGGACCCGAGGCGGTGCTCGACGCGGTCCGGGAAGCCGAGGCGAATGACCCGGAACGGGTCCGGTGGCGGCGGTCGAAAGTGCACGACGACCAGGCGCTGGCGGTGCTGCGATTCGACCGGTGAAAAGCAGAAAAGCCACACAAGGTTCCTTGTGCGGCTTTTCCGTGAGCTGGTGGCCAGGGGCGGGGTCGAACCGCCGACCTACCGCTTTTCAGGCGGTCGCTCGTACCAACTGAGCTACCTGGCCAGGTAGCGGCCCGGCCGTGCAGCCGAACAGCCTTGCGACCCAGACGGGACTCGAACCCGCGACCTTCGCCGTGACAGGGCGACGCGCTAACCAACTGCGCCACTGGGCCTTGCTTACTGCGGTATTACCGTACTACGTGCCCCCAACGGGATTCGAACCCGCGCTACCGCCTTGAAAGGGCGGGGTCCTAGGCCGCTAGACGATGGGGACCCAGTTCCTCCAGCAGCCTCTCGGGCCACCTTCTTCCCAGGCCCTCCACGCTGTCCGGTGGAAGCATCGTAAGCATAGGGCACGGGTGCCATCTACTCCAAAACGGGGGGTGCCCGACGTTGTTGACCTGCGATTCCTTCCCCGTTCAGGCCGGCCCGCAGCCGCCGGACCGGCCGCGAACGCGCCCCGCGCGGCCTCCGGACCGGCCGTGAACCCGGCCCGCGCGGCCTCCGGCAAGCATGTCGAGCGCCTCAGCGGACCACTCGTCGGACCACTCGTCGGCCGAGGCTTGTCCCGCTGCGCCAGATCGTCCCGCCGCACAGAGCACAGGACGTACCCGAGGCGCGCGGGCCCGGAAGACGCAAATCCTCCGGTCAAACCCGGAGCGGCCGATCAGGGACGCGACGGCGGCGTGCTCACGGGCGGTGAGTTCGGCCGAGACCCGAATCGCCCCACCCGACCGGACCAGGGGTTCTGTTGACGTCGCAGCGGCGGAAACCGTCCCATAACACCGTCATAAAACGTCTGGGGCAGCGAACATCCGCTCTGCGGCGGCGCACCACTCCTCCGTGGTGAGCCCCGGCAGCAAGAACCGCCAGATCTCGCGCATCCGCTCCGGGTAATCCGCGCACCGGGAGGTCGCGGTCGAGATCAACCGGGCTCCCAGGGCCGCGGCGGTCACCGCGCGGGCCGCCGACTCCGGGTCGACGCCGGGCCGCAACTGGCCCTCGTCGCGGGCCGCGAACAGCAGGTCGGCGAGGACCTTCTCCCAGCGCAGGTGCGCGCTCGCCAGGCCCGGGTAGCCCAGTTCGCGGTCGGCGGCCAGCCGCACGCCGGCCCGCAGCACGACGTCGCGGGACAGCAGCACCACGGCCTCGTCGAACATCCCGACCATGGTCCGCAGCGGGTCCAGCCCCCGGCCCAGCCAGGCGCGCGCCAGCACCGGCCACGCGTCGTCCTGCACCTGGACGATGGTGGAGGCCAGCGCCTGCTTGGACGTGAAGTGGAAGTAGAACGCGCCCTTGGTCACGCCGCTGCGGTCCAGGATCACGCTCAGCGGCGCGCCCTCGTACCCCAGTCGGTCGAACTCCTCGGCCGCGGCCCGGAGGATCGCCTCACGGGTGGCCTGCGCGCGGTGCTGCTGCGGCATCACGGCTCCGGGCTGGTGTGCGGTCGATGCGCCGCCCAGCCTTCGCGCCCGCGCGTCGCCGCGCAAGGACCCGGACCGGACGGAAATGTGCCGTCCGGTCATTGCCCCGAAACAGACCGCTCGGTAGGTTCCGAAGTGGCCCACCCGAGACGCGCCTCCGGGGGGTGCGCGTCTCGGATGGGCCGCTCACCTGGCGCTCCTACCGTTGAACGGGTGGTGTGCCCCCGTCCTCACCCGGTGACAGCCCGAGCATGTCGAGCAGCAGCCGGCAGTCCTCGGCGCTGGTCGCGCCGCGGGCCACGGACAGCCGCGCGCGGTGGACCTGGTCGTCCGAGATCCGCGATGGTTCACCGGTCCGCTGCACGGGCACCCCACCGCCCGGCCTGGACATGACGTCGTCCTGGTTCCACAGGAACTGACGTACTTCAAGAGACCCGCTCATGACGCCTCCCCGACTTGAGGTTGGCGCGAGGCTAAGCGAGCCCGTCGAACCACCGCAGCCCCCCGCAGAGTGATTCCAAGGCAACGCAGTGTCACTTTCCGTGTAGACGACCTGGTGTCAAGCAGCCCGTGATGTGCTTGGCGCGAACAACGAGAGGGTGGACCCATGACCGACCCGGACTCCCGTCCGCAGCCCGCCGAGTCCCCCCGGGACGCATCCGCCGACCGCGCCGAGGCGGCACCGGCCGCCGACCCGCGGCCCGGAACCCCGGCCGACGCCACCACCGGCCCGACGGCCGTCCCGCACCCGGACCCCGCGCCCGAACCCGCGCCCGGCGACACCACCGAGCCCGCCGCCGACGCCACCGCCGACGCCACTGCGAGCACGACCGAGGGCACGACCGAGGGCACTGCGGCCGACACGCCGACCGACGCCGCCGACGCTCCCGGGCGGCCCGGCGCGGTCCCCCCGGTCGACCCGCAGCTGCTGTTCGGCAACCTGTCGCTGGCGTCGATCGAGGCGGACATCGACGCGATGATGAACGACAAGATGACCGAGCTGGACGGCATGCTGGCGGGCCTGGAGGAGCTGGTCGTGCGGCTGGAGGGCGAGATCACCTCGCTGGAGGTCCCGCCGGACGATAGCCCTACCCCCTAGGGGTATCATCGGTGGCGGCCGCACCTAGAGGAACGAGGGGCTCATGTCCGTCACCACCACCTACACCGTCAACGGCATGACCTGCGGGCACTGCGCGAGTTCGGTCACCGAGGAGCTGACCGCGGTGGCCGGCGTGACCGGGGTCGACGTGCAGCTCGCGACCGGCGCGGTCACCGTGACCAGCACCCGCGAGCTGACCGCCGACGAGGTCGGCGCGGCGGTCACCGAGGCGGGCTACGAGCTGGTCGGCTGATGCCCGCGGAGACCGCCCGCCGCGTCGAGCTGGCGATCACCGGCATGACGTGCGCGTCGTGCGCGAACCGGGTCGAGCGCAAGCTCAACAAGCTCGACGGCGTGACCGCCTCGGTCAACTACGCGACCGAGCGGGCCAGTGTCGAGTTCCCGGCCGGCACGGCGGTGGCCGACCTGGTCTCGGCGGTGGAGACGGCCGGCTACGGGGCGAGTCCGCAGCGGCCCGAGGAGGACCGCGCGGGCGAACTCGGGGAGCGGGTCGCGATCGCGGCCGCCCTGGGCGCCCCGGTGGTCGTGCTCAGCATGGTCCCGGCGTGGCAGTTCCCCGGCTGGCAGTGGTTCGCGCTGGCGCTGGCGTCCACGGTGGTGTGGGTGTGCGGCTGGCCGTTCCACCGGGCGGCCGCCGTGAACGCCCGGCACGGCGCGAGCACGATGGACACCCTGGTGTCGATGGGCGTGATCGTCTCCTACCTGTGGTCGCTCTACGCGTTGGTGTTCGGCGAGGCCGGCGCGCTGGGCATGCGGCACGAGTTCAGCCTGGTCCCGCGCCCGTCCACGACCGGTGACATCTACCTGGAGGTCGCCGTCGGCGTGACGGTGTTCCTGCTGCTGGGGCGCTGGTTGGAGGCCCGGTCGAAGCGCCGGGCGGGTGCCGCGCTGCGGGCGATGCTGGAGCTGGGCGCGAAGGACGTCGCGGTGGTCGAGGACGGCGTGGAGACGCGCGTCCCGATCAGCCGGCTCAGGTCGGGTCAGCGGTTCGTCATACGTCCGGGTGAGCGGATCGCCACGGACGGCCTAGTGGTCGACGGGTCGTCGGCGGTGGACCGGTCGCTGGTGACCGGTGAGTCGGTGCCGGTCGAGGTCGAACCGGGCGACCAGGTCGTCGGCGGCACGGTCAACGCGGGCGGCCGGCTGGTGGTCGAGGCGACCCGGGTCGGCCGGGACACCCAGCTGGCCCGGATGGCGCGGCTGGTCGAGCGGGCCCAGTCCGGCAAGGCCGAGGTGCAGCGGCTGGCGGACCGGATCTCGGCGGTGTTCGTGCCGGTGGTCCTGGGCGTCGCGGTGCTCACGCTGGCCGGCTGGCTGCTCGCCGGCCGGCCGCTGGAGTTCGCGGTCACCGCGGCGGTGGCGGTGCTGGTGATCGCGTGCCCGTGCGCGCTGGGCCTGGCGACGCCGACCGCGCTGCTGGTCGGCACGGGCCGGGGCGCGCAGCTGGGCATCCTGGTCAAGGGCCCCGAGGTGCTGGAGTCGACCCGGCGGGTGGACACGGTCGTGCTGGACAAGACCGGGACGGTCACCACGGGCCGGCTGGACCTGGTGGAGGTGCTGCCGGCGGCGGGCGTGACCCGCGCGGAGCTGCTGACCGTCGCGGGTGCGGTGGAGCTGGGGTCGGAGCACCCGATCGCTGCGGCCGTGGTGCGCGGCGCGCGGGCCGAGGTGCCGGTGCTGCCCGAGGTGACCGGGTTCGTCAACCGGGAGGGCCTGGGTGTCACCGCGGTCCTGGACGGCCGTCGCGTGACGGCCGGGCGGCCGAGCCTGGTGGCGTTGCCCGAGTCGTTGGACGAGCTGGCGGCGCAGGAGCGGCGCAAGGGCCGCACGGTGGTCGCGGTGGCCGTGGACGACGAGCCGCTGGGTCTGCTGTCGGTGACCGACGCGGTGAAGCCGACCAGCGCGCAGGCGGTCCGCGAGCTGCGCGCGCTCGGGTTGCGCCCGGTGCTGCTGACCGGCGACCACCAGGTGGTGGCCGAGGCGGTGGCGGCCGAGGTCGGCATCGACGAGGTGATCGCGGGCGTGCTGCCGGCGGAGAAGGTGGACGTGGTGCGGCGGCTTCAGGCCGAGGGCCGGGTGGTGGCGATGGTGGGCGACGGGGTGAACGACGCCCCCGCCCTGGCGACCGCCGATCTCGGGCTGGCGATGGGCACCGGGGCGGACGTGGCGATCGAGGCGGGCGACCTGACCCTGGTCCGCGGCGACCTGCGGGTGGCGGCGGACGCCATCCGGCTGGCCCGGCGGACCCTGCGCACCATCAAGGGAAATCTTTTCTGGGCGTTCGCCTACAACGTTATGGGTTTGCCACTGGCCGCCCTCGGATTGCTGAATCCCATGCTGGCGGGTGCCGCGATGGCCTTCTCCAGTGTCTTCGTGGTGACCAACAGCCTGCGCCTGCGCGGGTTCCACCCGTCGACTACCTGAAGATTTCGCGCCAACCCACTCCCCAGGCCCACGTGCACGTGCAACAATCCGAATTGCTGACACACCCCCGGTCAGCACCTGTGGAGATCCCCTCCGGCCCCCGCGTTCCTCCCCCTGGCGCGGGGGCCTCTCCATGCACACAGCTGTGACCCAAGCCACAGTTTGATGCGTTCCGCAACGCAACCGTTATCGTGGCGCGGTGCCTCTTGGATCGCTAGGTCGCAACAAGTCCGGCCGCCACCGCCCGTCCGGCAAGGAGCAGGAAGAATCCCTGCCCGACGAGGAGCTGACCTCGTACCTGGCGGCGCTCGCGCCCGAGACGGTGGACGCCGAGACCACGGCCGGCAACAGCTTCGGCAACGCGCAGGTCTACCAGCTCCGCCTCCAGCTCATGGCCAACGAACAGCTCAAGGAGCTGGCCGCCGAACGGCAGACCTCGCCGCAGGCACTCGCCACGGAGTGGGTCATGCAGCGCTTGGAGTGGGAAGCCCGCCAGCGCGGCTTCTAGACCCACGCCCGCCCGACACCGCCGGGCACGCCACGAGCAGTGCTCGACCGGGGCAGACCGCACTTCCCGCCCCGGGCGGGGCCGCCCTTTCCCACCGATGGGAACGCGCCGGGTCCGCCCGTCGCGCACCGGCCCGGAAACCCCGTGGCACCACTGGTCCCACCCGCGGCAGGCCCCCGACCGCACGCGGTCGGGGGCCTGCCGTCACGAAGGGAAGATCAGACCTTGCGCACGTTCTGGGCCTGCGGACCCTTGGTGCCCTGGCCGATCTCGAACTCGACCCGCTGGTTCTCCTCCAGGGTGCGGAAGCCCTGACCCTGGATCTCCGAGTAGTGGACGAACACGTCCGGCCCGCCGTTCTCCTGGGCGATGAAGCCGAAGCCCTTCTCGGAGTTGAACCACTTGACAGTGCCCAGTGCCATGTACCTGCCTCCATCGCAGGAAAGCTTGGGGCTACACCGTGCAACCCCGGCCGTCCCGCCGGCGTTTCCCCCGCCGCCACCGGCAGGGAACGCACGCCCGCGTGTCGTTCCGCGAGCGTGAGACACGAACACAGAAACCACGGCCTGCGCAGGCGAGCGTATCGGTTGACCACGCCCAGCACTACCACTGAACTACACCCGGGTGAACAACCGGGGCCTCACTTCTCGGTGACCTGCGGCGGGTCCGGCAGCTCGACCCCCGACTGGCCGATGTTGCGCTCCAGCGCCCGCCGCCACTCGCCCGAGGAGACCATCTTCTCGATCGCCGCGCTGACCGCGGACCGCCCCTCGGCGTCGGACTTGGCCAGCCCCACCCCGTACTTCTCGGTGGTGAACGGCTTGCCGACCAGCTTGAGCAGCTCCGGGTTCTCCGCGACGTAGCCCGCCAGGATCGCCTGGTCGGTGGTGACCGCGTCGACCTTGCCCGCGAGCAGCGCGATCACGCAGTCCGAGTACTGGCCGTACTCCACGAGCTGCGCGGCCTGCGCGAACTCGGACTTGACCTTCTGCGCGGAGGTCGAGGCGGTCACCGAGCAGAGCTTCTTGCCGTTCAACGCCTCCGGGCCGCTGATGTCGCCGTCGGTGTAGCGCACCAGCAGCCCCTGGCCGGTCTGGAAGTACGGCCCGGCGAAGGCCACCTGCTCCTTGCGCTTGTCGGTGATGGAGTAGGTGGCGACGACGAAGTCCACCTGGCCGTCGGCGATCAGCCTCTCCCGGTCGGCGGACCTGGCTTCCTTCCAGGTGATGCCGGACTCCGGCACCCCGAACTGCTGGGCCACGTACTTCGCCACGTCCACGTCGAAACCGACGTACTTGCCGTCGAGCCTGCGCTGCGCCATCCCGGGCTGGTCGAACCGGATGCCGATGGTGAGGCGGCCGTCCCCGGCCTTGCCCTCGATGGTGTCGTCGGAAGCGCCACCGCACGCGGCGGCGAAGGTCAGGGCGGCCACCGCCGCGGTCGCGGGCAGCAGTCGTCGGAACAGCATGGCTGCGAACCTCTCGGTGCTTCGGGGAAGCGGTGCGGATCGGCGCACCGGACGTTGCTCATGCTAGGCACCGGCCCGGGGTCCACCGGTGCGACGAACGTCTCATCGGCCCAATACGCTGAGCCGAACAGCCCAGGGGGAGCTGTGATGTCGAACAATCCCCGACCACCCCGCTCGGCCCGACGCTGCCACCCGCGTGGGCGGCGTCCGGCGCGCTGACCGGGCCGTCGTCACGCCGGGACGGCCTTGTCGGCGGTGCCGCGACCGATCGGCCGGCGAGCCCGCGCCCGCACCGGTTGAGATGGTGGAAACCGCGCCGCGTAACGCCTTCAGCGAGCCGAACGATTCCACGTGACCAACTGGGAGTGCCGTCTGGAGCGGGTGCAACGGGATGAGCAGGGTCGGCCGGATCGCGTTCGCCGGGATCACGGGTGTGCTGGCGACGGCGGCCGTCGTCACACTGGCGATCACGGTGAACGAGCCGCGCCCGGTCGACGTGCGCCGGGTCGACCTGAGCCCGGCGCAGCCGGGTGTGCTCAGCGCTACCTACACGACGAACGTGCCGGTCCTCACGTCACCGCCGCCCGTCCTGGTCGCCCCGCCGCCGCAACAGCCCGTGCCGCCGCCGCGCACCACGACCACCGAGGTGCCCGCCGCGCCGCCGCACACCGCGCCGCCCGAGCAGACCACGACGACGCGGCCGTCGCGCGGCCGTCCCGACTTCGAGGACTGCGACTTCGACCGCCTGCCCGACGGCAGCTGCCTGCCGTGGCGGTTCCCCACCTCGACGCGCGAGATGTGCGCGTGGCTGCGCGCGCACGGCATGCCCCGCATCGAGTTCCGGGACGTGCACGGGCGGCAGGTCGACTTCGACCACCGCATCTGCGACGACTAGCGCTCGGCCAGCCGGTCGATCGCGCCGCCCACGCGGTCCGCGAGCAGCCCGACCGCGCCGACGGCCCGGGTCACCGGGTCGTCGTCCGAGCCGCCGAGCGCGCGGGCCCGCAGGAACCCGGCTTTCACCTCGTCCCACCGCCGGCCCTGCTCGGGGGTGAGCGTGCCGCGCAGTTCGGCCAGCTTCAACAGGTTCGCCTCCGCGCCGGAGGTCAACGTCTGCGCCTCGCCCAGGTAGTGGTCGTCGATGACCGCCATCAGCTCGGCGTCGTTCATCACCGGCACGACCTTCTCCGCGAGCTTGTTCATGTTCCGGTAGGAGCCCTGGAGCTGGAACGGCGGCTCGGTGCGCGAGGCGTCGGACTGCGCGGCCGAGGCGATGTAGGTCTGGTTGTTGGCGAGCACGACTTCCTGCACCCGCACCAGTTTGCGCAGCACGCCGAGCACCTGCTCCAGCTCGACCGGCGTGTACGGGTGGACGAGCCGGTCGGCCCGCACCTGTTCGCCGCGGGCCATCCGGACCAGCAGGTCGATGTCGCCGCGGTCACGGGTGGACAGCGGGGCCAGCACGGCGTTGGAGGTCAGCGCGTTCTCGATGTAGCTCAACGCGAACAGGTCCTCGCGGCCGGACAGCACGTCGCCGAGGTTCCACACGTCGGCCCGGTTGGCGAGCATGTCGGGGATCCGGAACCGCTGCCCGGACTCGGTGTACGGGTTGCCCGCCATGCACACCGCGAACCGCTTGCCGCGCAGGTCGTAGGTGCGGGTCCGACCGTCCCACACGCCTTCCATCCGGCGCTGGGCGTCGCACAGCGAGATGAACTTCTGGAGCAGCTCGGGTGAGGTGTGCTGGATGTCGTCCAGGTACAGCAGCACGTTGTTGCCGCTCTCCAGCGCGAACGAGATCTTCTCCACCTCCTGGCGGGCGGTGGCGTTGGGCGCGTCCGCCGGGTCGACGCTGATGACGTCGTGGCCCAGCGACGGGCCGTTGACCTTCACGAACACCAGGCCCAGGCGGTTGGCGACGTACTCCACCAGGGTCGTCTTGCCGTAGCCGGGCGGGGAGATGAGCAGCAGCAGGCCCATCTGGTCGGTGCGCTTCGCGTCGCCGGCCGCACCGAGCTGCTTGGCCAGGTTGTCGCCGATCAGCGGCAGGTAGACCTCGTCCAGCAGCCGGTTGCGGACGAACGCGCTCATCACCTTGGGCTGGTACTCGTCCAGCCGCAGCCTGCGCTTCTCGGCGGCCACCAGCTCGTTGCGCAGCCGCTGGTAGTCGCGGTACGCGGGCACCCGCTCGGTCCGGAACCGCCGGGTGCGGGTCAGCACCTCGTCCAGCCGCAGCAGCAGCGACCGCCCGGTGATCCGGGGGTGGGCGCCCAGCAGTCCGTCTACAGTGGACTCCAGCTGCGCGGAGGACTCGTAGCGCGGCAGGTCGCGGCACAGCTCCAGGGCGATCGCCTCGGGCAGGTCGGGCTCCGCCCGGCCGCCCAGGAACGCCTCGTACCAGCCCTCGACCAGCGCCTTGCGGTCGTCGAGGTCCGGGAACGCGCGCAGGTCGTCCTCGAAGTCCTTGCGGTTGCCCAGCCCGCGGTGAAACTCGTCGGCCAGCGCCCGTGCGGCGGCGCTGGTGACGAACCCGGGCGGTGTGGCGCACAGCTCCTCGAACAGGTACTCCCCGGCCAGCGGATCCCCGGCCCGCTCGGCCAGTTCGGCGCACAGCTCGTCGATCGCCCCGGTGTGGCCGAAGATCGTGCGGGCCCGGCCCAGCGACACGGCCCTCCGCGTCCACCGGGTGCGGTCGTCCTCGTCGGCGCGCGCCCACAACACCTGCGCGGCGGCCCGCGCGGACGGCGGGAAGCGCAGCAGTCCCGCGCCGGCGTGCAGGCGCAGCAACGCGTCCAGGATCTTGGCGGCGTCGTGGTCGTGCACGCCGCGTTCGTAGCCCTCGTCCAGCCGGGTTTCCGCGACCCCGCGGACCACGTCGAGCAGCCGGCCGTCGGTGGCGGCGGCGTGCAGGCCGTCCACCGGCTGCTCGGCCAGCACCGCCGCGGCCAGGTGCTCGGCCCGGTACACCTCGGCGGTCTCGGACACCACGAGCTGGTCCCAGAACGGCCGGGTGGCGGCGAACCGCTCGTCGCGGACCGGCGCGCGGAAGTCGGTGCCGGTGACGGCGAAGGACAGGCCGCCGTCCTTGGGCACCAGGGTGAGGTCCAGCGGCTGGCTGTTGACCGCGAACCGGTGCCGGCCCAGCCGGATCGTGTCGCCGTCGAACAGGTCCAGCCGGTCGCGCAGCGCGCGGCCCGCCTCCTGCCGCGCGGCCAGCACCCGCCCGGCCAGCTCCTCGGCCCGCACCTGGTCGCCGAGCTCGCGCAGCTCGTCGGCGACCGCCCGGATCCGGGTCACCATCGGGTCGGTGGCGAAGTAGGTGTTGACCTCGTCCAGCGAGGCCAGTGACGCGACCCGGCGCACGACGCTGCCCAGGATCCGGTCGGCGGACGCGGCCAGTCGGTCCGCGCGCCGCGCCCGGTCGTCCAGCAGCGCCTGCTTGCGCGAGGAGAACGCCTCGTAGACGTCGGTGCGCTTGGTGCCCAGGCGGGTCAGGAAGTCGTCGAACTCGCCGAACCGGGATTCGAGGTTCTCCAGTTGCAGCAGCAGCTTGCCGAGCTGCTCGTCGCAGCGCTGCGGGGTGTCGGCGACGGCGAGCGCGCCGGTGACGGCCTGGCCGAGCAGCGCGAACTCGGCGGCGAACTCGGCACGTCCCTCCGTGGCCGCGAGGTCGCGCCGCCGACCGTCCACAGTGGCCCGTGCCCGGTTCAGGCCGCCGAGCACCTCGCCGATGCGCTCCAGGATCGACGTGCGCACGGTGGCGTCCGCGATGTCCAGCGAGCCGACGACCTCGGTCAGCACCTCCAGGCCCTGCCGGCGGTCGGCCAGCTCCTCGGTGACCGGGGCCGCCTCGGCGACCGTGCGGATCGCCTCCGCCTTGCCCATCAGGGCCTCGACCTGCTCGTGGAAACCGGCGAACGCGTCGTCGCGGCGCAGGTGCTCCACCGCGCGCTGCGCCGACGAGCCCAGCTCCTCCGACAACGTCGCCACCAGCGCGTCGATCCGGTCCAGGTCGACGTACCGCATCTCCCGCAAGGTGACCAGGTGCCCCTGCGCGGCCCGCAGGTCCGCCAACTGGCGCACCCACGCCTGCGCGCCGCCGGGCACCTCGCCGCGGGCGTGCCGGATCAGCGCCGCGACGTCGGCGTCCGCCTCGGCCAGCGCGGCGGCCGCCTGGTCGGTCAGCGCCTGCACCGTCTCGAACTCGTCGAGCACCTGCTCGGCGGTCGCCCGCACCTCGGTCAACGGGGTGCGCAGGTCGCCCAGGTCCGCCTCGCCCAGCCAGTGGTAGGCGTCGAACACCCTGGTGCAGGAGGCGATCAGGTCCTCGAACACCGGCGCGGACGCAGTCATCTCGCCGACCACCCGGGACACCGACAGGCAGTCGGAGATGCCGCGCACCAGGTCGGCGTTGCCGATCCGTTCCAGCGGACCGGTGCCCACCGGCTGGGCGGCGGCGTAGGTGTCGGACAGGTACGGCGTCTGCCAGACCTGCATCGGGTGCACGCGGGTCGGCTCGTCGTCCTCGGCGCGGAACACGACCATCGTGCCGTCGTCGAACAGCGAGTACCCGTGGCAGGACAGCGGGGTGGAGACTTCCTTGCGGATCACGTTGTAGGGCAGCAGGAGTGAACGGCCCTCGCGACGGGCGTGGAAGACGTAGAGCACGTCCTCGCCGTTGGTCGACCGGATGACCCGCTCGAACTCCAGCTCGTCCACGGCCGTGTCGAACGTCTTGCTGACGCCCGTGGCCAGGTAGTAGCCGCCCGGGAAGATCAGGCCCTGGTCCTCGGGGAGCCGCTGGCACGCCTGGCCGATGCCGTCCAGCCGCACGATGGTCTTGGTGCGGGTGTTGAACACCAGGTGCCGCCACGCGGTCTCGTTGTACGGGCGGATCCGCAGCAGTACCTGCGTGCCCACCCGCGCGTACTCGACGTCCGCGTCGGCCAGCGACTGCAACGGCTCGTCCACCGGTTCGCGGTAGATGCCCTCGCCGGTCTCGGTGTTGTTCTCCACCTTGATGGTGAGGTCGCCGCCGACCGTCTCCACGAAGACCTCGTCCTCGATGGAGATGTGCGGGTGGCGGCCCAGCACGTGGTGCTCGCGCGCGGTCGGCGTCCACTCGAAGTCGTGCGAGGGCGGGAAGACGTGGTCCCGCTCGCCCCGGTTGTCCAGGTACTTGACCGTGCCGTCGAGGCCGATCTGCCAGCGCAGCACCTTCGTGTCGCCGATCCGCGCGCCCGTCTGGAACACCGCGAGCAGCCTGCCCTCGACCCGGCGCAGCTGCACCAGCCTGGTGTCCCGGTAGTACCGGTACAGCTCGGCGAAGTCGCGCTGGAACTGCGGGTCGCGCAGCAGACCGGGCAGCTCGTCGTGGGCGTCCTCGAACCGGAACGCGTCACCGTCGCGGGTGAAGCGGTGCAGCGAGAACACGTCGTCGACCGTGGTCTCCGGCTTGAGGCCGATGAACACGTTGTAGCCGAACAACATCAGCCCGGACACCGCCGTGCCGTGCTCGTCCGCGGCGGACACCGACACGCAGTCGCGCGGCACGCAGTTGTTCCCGGTGCGGATCCGTTCGGTGCCCAGCAGCGTCAGCTCGGCGCTGCCGAACACCTCCAGCCGGCGCGCGTTCAACGCCTCCGCCCGGCGGGCGAGCCCGGCCGCCTGCTCGGCGAGCCGGGCCTTCAGCACCTCGTAGGTGCCCGCGTCCAGCGACGCGGACCCTGGAGCAGACCCTGGAGCAGACCCTGAAGCAGGCACTGTCGCGGACACCTCCGAAGCCGCCGCCACGGGAGGCGTCACGACTGGGCGGCCAGCGCGGCCACCGGCCGTTCGGCGACACCGAGCCGCTGCGCGGCGGCCAGCAGTTCACGCAGCTTGCCCTCGTCCGGGCCGCCCGCGTTGATCAGCTTGAGCAGCACCGCGGACACCGTGAGGTTCTTCAGGTCACCGGTGCCGAACGACCCGAGGATCTTGCCGATGTCCTGGGTGAAGTCCGAGGTTCCGTTGAGCCACGAGCCGCCCAGGGTCTTGGCGACCTCGGAGTGGTCCACGAACCCGTCGAGGCTCTTGCCGACCGAGATCGCGCCCACCACCCGGTCGAAGAACATGCTGTCCCCGCCCACGATGTCGATGTCGGCCTTCTCCAGACCCGCCGCGAGCACCTTGGCCTGCGACTCCGCGACCTGGCGCTGCACGTCGATGTCGGCCAGCCGGATCTCCTTCTCGGCCTCCAGCCGCAGCCGGTACTCCTCGTGCTCGCGGGTCGCGCCGTCCAGCGCGGCCATCGCGTTCGCCTTGTCGGCGAGACCTTCCGCCTCGCCCTTGAGCTTCTCGCGGATCGCCTCGGCGACCACCAGCGCCTTCTCCCGCTCCACCACGGCCTCGGCGCGGCCGATCTTCTCGATCGCCTCCGCGTCGCGCTCGCGCACCTGCACGTCGGCCAGGCCCGACGCGGCGGCCTCGGCCTGCTTGCCCTCGGCCAGCCGGATCATGGCGCGGGTGTCGAGCTCGGCGGCCTGCTGCCGGGCCTCGGCGAGCAGGAGCTCCTCGCGGGCCTTGAACTTCGCCGCCGCCTCGGCCGCCTCGGCCGCCTTGATGTCCTTGACCAGGTGCTCCTGCGCCTCGGCCTCGGCCTGGATGACCAGGGTCTGGCGCAGCCGCTCGGCCTCCTCGACCGCGCGCAGCCGCTTGATGTTCTCCTCCTGCTCGGCCACGGTCCTGTCCACCGCGATCCGCTCCCGGATCACCTCGGCGATGGCCCGCTTCTCGCCCTCGACCTCCTTGTCCTTGGAGATCCGGGACAGCTCGGTCTCCCGCTCGCGGCCGATGACCTCCAGCTGGCGGTCCTTCTCGATGCGCTCGGTCTCGATCGCGATCACCCGCTCGCGGTTCTTCTCCGCCACGGCGATCTCGCGCGTCTTGTTCTCGTGCTGGATGCCGACCTGCTCGTCGGTGCGGATGTTCGCGGCGGTGGCCTTGAGCCGCTCCTCGGCCTGCACCTTGGAGATCTCGGCCTCCTCGCGGGCCCGCATGGTCTCCACCTCGCGCTTCTGCTTGATCTCCGCGTCCGCCTGGCGGCGCTCGAGTTCGAGGATGGTTTCCCGCGCCTCCACGTTCTGGCGGGTGATCTCCTTCTCCTCGCCGCGCTGGAACTCGTTGGTGCGCACGTGCTCGATGGCGGTCAGCTCGGTGATCTTGCGGATGCCCTGCGCGTCCAGGATGTTCGACGGGTTGAGCTGCGCCATCGGCGTCTGCTCCAGGAAGTCGATGGCCGCGTCTTCCAGGCTGTAGCCGTTCAGGTCGGTGCCGATGACGGCGATGATCTGGTCGCGGAACTCGTTGCGCTTGGTGTAGAGGTCGACGAAGTCGAGCTGCTTGCCCACCGTCTTGAGCGCCTCGGAGAACTTGGCGTTGAACAGCTCCTGGAGGGTCGCCTCGTCGGAGGCGCGCGCGGTGCCGATCGCCTGCGCGACCTTGATGACGTCCTCGACGGTCTTGTTCACCCGCACGAAGAACGTGATCCGGATGTCGGCCCGGATGTTGTCCCGGCAGATCAGGCCCTCGGTGCCGGCCCGGCGGATCTCGATCGTCTTCACCGAGATGTCCATGATCTCGGCCCGGTGCAGCACCGGCAGCACGATCGCGCCGGTGAACGTCACGTCCACCTTGCGCA
Source organism: Saccharothrix espanaensis DSM 44229 (assembly GCF_000328705.1). Taxonomy (NCBI): domain Bacteria; kingdom Bacillati; phylum Actinomycetota; class Actinomycetes; order Pseudonocardiales; family Pseudonocardiaceae; genus Saccharothrix; species Saccharothrix espanaensis. The sequence goes on from NC_019673.1 coordinate 8,982,161, forward strand.
CCTTGGAGATGATCAGCGCCTTGCCCTGCTCGATCTTGCGGAACAGCCGGCTGATCATGAACAGCAGCGCGACGACCACGACGAGGGCGACGGCGACCAGAATGCCGAACCCGGTGGTGATGACGTCCATCAGTGCTCCCCCAACGGATAGGTGGGTATCGGGGCGACCCAGAAGAACTCGCCGTCCTGGTCGTAGTCGAAGATCAGCGCGGTGACGCCCGCGGTCAGCGGGTCCTGCCCGGCCTGGCGGACCTGCACGATCGCCGACGAACCGTCGTCGGCGGTCACCTCGGCCTGGCCGAAGCTCGCGGTCACCGTGCCGGTGCGGATCACGCACACCTTGCCGACGAAGTCGTTGCGCGACGCGGATTCGACCGTGGGGTAGAGGTGCCGCAACGGGATCACGGCCAGCCGCGCGACGAGGTAGCCCACCGCGAGCGACCCGGCGAGGATCGCGATGTCGAAGCCGTCGACCAGGGTCGTGCCCGCCAGGCACGCGAACCACGCCACCGGCACCAGCAGGGAGACCACCACGCTGGTCGGCACGCCGCCCAGCCCGTAGGCGAGTTCGACCCCGCCGTCCAGGTCGACCCCGAACGCGGCCAAGAGCCAGAACAGCACCACGACGACGAGCGGGATCGAAAGGACGACGGTCGGGAAGGCGAGCGCGGCCGCGAAGAAGTCCCCCATGCACCCCCCTCTTGTCGCCGGGGACATTAACCCGTTAACTGCGGCTCCGACCGCGGAATGACGGAACGCGGTGGGTCGACTACGCAACCGTCATGAGGGGGTGTTTCCGTGCAGGAGCAGTCCCGACACCCTGGTGTCCGGGTTCCCGGCGAAGCTGACGACCGCGCCCGACTCGTGCGGCATGGACCGGATGCTCAGTCCGGCGAAGCCCTCCTCGGTGACGAACCACCCCCAGTTCGTGAGCCACGGGCGTTCGTCGCCGGGCACGACGTCCAGCGTCGGCCGCACCCGTTCCTGCACCACGTACGGCGCGCCGCGGGTGTCGTCGAGCAGCGCCCGCCACTGCCCGTCGTCGAGCAGCCAGCCGGCGTGCACGCCGGTGCCGGCGAACTCGTCAGACGCCTTGAGGATCAGGGTTTCGCGGTGTTCGCGCAGGTGGTCGAGCGGCACGTCGGCGGCGTAGCGGGTCCACGGCAGCAGCCGGTCGACCAACGCCAGTTCGTCCGGCTCGAACCGGTCGCGGTGCAGCGACAGCAGGGCGAGCGTGGCCTTGTTGCCGTACAGGTAGTTCTCCAGCGGCGTGCACACCTCGGTCTTGGTGGCTTTGAGGAACTCGTCCGCCTTTCCGACCGCTTGACGCGGTGAGAAGAACCGGACCACGGCGTCGAGCCGGGTGCCGTCCAAGTAGAGGTGGCCGTTGCGCTCGCTGATGTTCTCCAATTCGCCCAGGAGGACGTCCACGCCGAGCCGCGCGCACGATTCCTGGAGCGAGGCGAACCCCTTCTCGAACTTCCGCAGCATTCCGCCGGCTTCGAGGAACGCGACCGTACCGGAACCGGTGAGGCGCAACAGTTCCCGCACCGGGTGCACGTACGACAGGTCGTGCTCGCGGGCGAACCCCTGGAACAGCGGCACTTCGAGGGTCGCGCGGGAGATGTCGCCGAAGTCCCGGTTGCCGAGCTGGCTGCCGGAGTTGAGCTCCAGCAACCGGAACTCGTCGCCGACCCGGTAGAGGTCGGCCCGGCCGTGCAGCGCGGGCCGCTGCGCGGACATCAGCGCCACCTGCTCCGGCGGCACGCCCAGAGCGTCGGCGAACCGCGCGAGGCTGCCGTCGAAAAGCCTGTCCGGCAACGAGGTCAGCAGGTCGTAGAACGCCCGGATGTCGGCGGCGACCGTGTCGGCGGTGGTCCGGTCCAGGAAGAACGGGCGCGGCACCAGCCGGTGGCCGTAGTAGGCGTGCAGCGCCGGCGGCAGGTCCAGCCGCGCCATCACCCCGTGCAGGCTCTCGTCGGAGAGGAACGCCTGCGTCACGTGATCGATCACGACAGCTCCCTAGGACTGGTCGCCGCACATGATGTCGAAACCGCCGGCCGGGCACGCTGCGGAACCCCGCTGTCAGCCGTTCGGCGGCGGGAAGACCCCGCGCAGCACGGTCCGCACGGCGTCGGCGGGCGCGAAGTCGGGTTGCGGGTTGGCGAGCTGGTTGGTCAGCAGCCCGTCGATCACGGCGAGGAGCAGCCGCAGGTCCCGGACCGGGTCGTCGGAGCCGAGCGCGGCGAACAGCGGTGCCGCCCACTCCGCGATCCGCCCGTGCGCCTCGGCGATCCGGGCGCGGAGTTCCGGCCGCACGCTCGCCTCCACGAACACGGCGTGCCGCGCCAGCGTGATCAGCCGTTCCCGGGCCAGCTCGTCCACCAGCCGGCCCACGGCGACGGCCAGCGCCTCCGGCGTCGACACGTCGTCGGCGAGCCGGCCCCACAGCCGCGCCTCCAGCTCCAGCAACCGGCCCACCACGCCGTCGACCAGCGCGTCCCGCGTGCGGAAGTGGTTGGAGGTCGAGCCCTGCGGCAGTCCGGCGGCGGCGTCCACGGCCCGGTGGGTGAGGCCGCGCGGCCCGGCCGTGCCCAGCACCCGGATGGCCGCGTCGAGCACCTGCTCCCGCCTCGTCACGTCGTGACACTACACCCGTAGTGCCGGGCACTACATCTGTAGTACGGTCGGGGCATGAGAGCAGCAGTGATCGGCGGTGGGATCGGCGGCCTGACCGCCGCCATCGGCCTGCGCCGGATCGGCTGGGAGGTCACCGTCTTCGAGCGCGCGGACGGCCTCCCGACCACCGGCACCGGCCTCGGGATCTGGCGCGACGCCCTGGCCGCGCTGGACCGGATCGGCCTGGGCGACACCGTCCGCCGCGCCGGCCGCCCGCAACCGGACGGCTACCTGCGCAAACCGGACGGCACGCGGATCGGTGCCCTGCGCGCGGACGTCCACCTCGTGACCCGCCCCGCGCTGCTGGCCGCGCTGGCCGCCGCCCTGCCCGCCGGGACGGTCCGGTACGGCGCGCAGGCCCCGCCGGACCTCGACCACGACCTGGTCATCGGCGCGGACGGCATCAACAGCGCCACGCGGCGGGCGTTGTTCGGGGTGGACGTCCGGCGGTCCGGCGCGATCGGCTGGCGCGGCACCGTCGACCTGCCGGTCGAGGTCGGCGGCGAGACGTGGGGCCGAGGCGTGAAGTTCGGCCTCACCCCGCAGGCCGACGGCCGGACCAACTGGTACGCCATGACCGGCCCGGACGCCGACCTGGAGAGCACCTTCGGCACGTGGCACGACCCGATCCCGCAGGTCCTCGCGGCGTCGACCGACGTCCTGCGGCACTCGCTGGACTACCTGCCCCCGCTGCCGGCGTACTTCCGCGGCAACACCGTCCTGATCGGCGACGCCGCCCACGCGATGACACCCGACCTGGGCCAGGGCGCGTGCCAGGCGATGATCGACGCGGTGACCCTCGCCGACTGCCTGGCCACGACGCCCGACGACGCCCTCCGTGCCTACGACACGGCACGGCGCAAGCGGACCCAGCGCATGGCCAAGCAGTCCCTGACCCTCAACCGCCTGGCCCGTACCCGCCGCCTCACCGGCGTCCGCGACACCCTTCTGAAGACCGCCCTGGCCCTCGCGCCCAAACCCCGTGACAACTGGAGCGCCGACCTGGAACGCGACGAACTGGCCGGCTAACTCTGGGTCGGCCGGCTCTGGATCGGCTGGCTCTGGGTCGGCTAGCTCTGGGTCCGCTAGCTCTGGGGCAGCTTCACCGTCCGACGCGTCCGTGGTGCCGACGGCGGCGGCACCACGGGCCCGATGTCCCCGTCCGGCGCGGTGTCGAGATCCACGATCACCGGCGCGTGATCACTGGGCCCGGTCCCCTTGCGCGCCTTCCGATCCACCCACGCCGCCGCCACCCGCCCGGCCACCGCGTCCGAGGCCAGCACCAGGTCGATCCGCATCCCGAGATCCTGGTGGAACATCCCCGCGCGGTAGTCCCAGTACGTGAAGACCCGCTCCTCCGGCCACCGCTCGCGGACGACGTCGCGAAGCCCCAACGCTTCCACGGCAGCCCTTTCAGGCGCGGTGACGTGCGTGTGCCCCACGTAAGCGGCCGGGTCGAACACATCGGCGTCAGCGGGCGCGACGTTCACGTCCCCGCACACCAACACATTGTCCCCGTCCCCCTTCACCACCTCGCGCAACGCCTCCAGCCAAGCGAGCTTGTACCGGTAGTGGTCCGAATCCGGCTCACGCCCATTGGGCACGTACACGGAGTAGACCCGAACCCCGCCACACGTGGCCGCCACAGCCCGCGCCTCCGGGTGCGGAAACCCAGGCGCCCCAGCCACCCCGGTCACCACGTCCGCCAACCCGACCCGGGAGAGCAACGCGACCCCGTTCCACCGCGACTCGCCACAAGCCGCAACCTGGTACCCGCGTTCGGCGAGGGGCGCGGCCAACAGGGCGTCGAACGCGTCGTCGGTCAACTTCGTCTCCTGAAGGCAGACGACATCAGGAGCCCGCTCATCCAGCCAAGGCAACAACCGAGGCAACCGCTGCTTGACCGAGTTGACGTTCCAAGTAGCCACCCTCATCGCTCCACGGTAGCCCCGGACGACCCACCCCCGCCCGGCCGGCATACCGTGTGCACCAGTACCGCGACCGATGCGGGTACTGATTGCCGCGCTCGTAGGTTCGCTCCGCAACGCCGTCGCGTCCGCGGCGGATCCCGAGAGGAGTGGCTGCGAGATGAGCGAGAACACGAACCCGGTCCCGGACGCCGAACTGGCCGCGTTGGACCGCATGGTCGGCACGTGGAAGGTCACCGGCGGCGCGGAGGGCACCGTCACCTACCGCTGGCTGGAAGGCGGCCACTTCCTGGTCCAGGACATCGACCTGGAGCAGTACGGCGAGCGGATCCTGGGCATGGAGGTCATCGGCCGGGAGCGACCGTTCGGCGCCGAGCAGGCCAGTGTGGACATCAAGAGCCGGTACTACGGCCACAAGGGCGACACGCTGGACTACGTGTACGAGCTGGAGGGCGACGTCCTCACCATCTGGGGCGGGGAGAAGGGATCGCCCGCGTACATGCGGTCGACGTTCAACGAGACCGGCGACGTCCTGTCCGGTGCCTGGGTCTACCCGGGCGGAGGCGGCTACGAGACCACGAGCACGCGCATCACGCCCGCGGACCGCTGACCCCACCGCACAGTGTCGGACCTGCGTGACCACTGATCGGGTGGACCGCCCCGCCCGATCGAACACACAGGTCCGACACCGTGCGGGTTGTTACTCTGCACGGGTGATTTTCGGGCGGTCGGCCGAACGAGCCCGGATCGACGGCCTGCTGGCCGACGCCCGCCGAGGGGCCGGCGGGGCGCTGGTGATCCGGGGCGAGGCGGGGATCGGCAAGACCGCGCTGCTCGACCACGCCGCCGACGCCGGACTCCGGGTGCTGCGCGGCGTGGGGATCGAGTCCGAGGTCGAGGTGCCGTTCGCCGGCCTGCACCTGCTGCTGCACCCGTACCTGGACCACCTCGACGCGCTCCCGGGCCCGCAGGGCAACGCGCTGCGAGCCGCGTTCGGGCTGGTCGACAGCGAGACCGTCGAACGGTTCCTGATCGGTGCCGCCACCCTGTCGCTGCTGTCCGAACTGGCCGGCGACGGCCCGGTGTTGTGCCTGGTCGACGACGCCCAGTGGTTCGACCAGGCGTCCGCCGACGCGCTGCTGTTCGCCGCCCGGCGGCTGCGGCAGGAGCCGGTGGCCGTGCTGTTCGCCGTGCGTGACGGGTCCGCGCACTTCCCCGCGGAGGGCATCGACACGGTCGTGCTGCCGGCGTTGGACCGTGACAGCGCGATCGCCATGCTCAACGAGCGCGCGGGCGGCCTCGCCGACCCGACCAGGGCCCGCGTGCTGGCCGAGGCGAGGGGCAACCCGCTGGCCATCATCGAGTTCACCGCCGCGCTCACCGACCGTCAGCACGGCGGGTGGTCACTGCCCGTCGAACCGCTCCCCGTCGCCAAGCAGGTCCAGGACGCCTTCCGGGCCCGCATCGACGAACTGCCCCCGCCGACCAGGCACCTGCTGCTGCTGGCCGCGGCCGACGACACCGCCGACCTCGCGGTGCTCCTGCGCGCCGCCGAACGGCTCGGTCTGACGGCGGCCGACCTGGAACCGGCGGAGAACGCCCACCTGCTCGAACTGTCCGCGCACACCGTCACGTTCCGGCACCCGCTGATCCGGGCCGCCGCCCACCAAGGCGCGCCGCGCGCCCTGCGCCTGGCCGCGCACCAGGCGCTCGCCGACACCCTGACCGGCGACCAGTACGCCGACCGCCGTGCCTGGCACCTGGCCGCCGCGACCACGGCCCCGGACGAGGAGGTCGCGAACGCACTCGAACAAGCGGCCCGACGTGCGGGCCAACGAGGCGGGCAGGCCGCCGTGGCGAACGCGCTGGACCGTGCCGCCCAACTCAGCACCGACCCCGTCCTGCGCGCGCGCCGTCAGGTGGGTGCGGCGAGAGCCGCGTACGACGTGAGCCGCCTCGACCGTGCCGCCGAACTCGCCGCCGCGGCGGCGGACGTCACCACCGACGAGTCGCTGCTGGCGGAGGCAGCGTGGATCCAGGCGCAGGTCGCGTACGAACGTGACACCCCGGCCACCGCCGCCGCCCTGATGCTGGCCGGCACGGCCCCCATCGTCGGTTCCCACCCAGAACAGGCCGTGTCGATCCTGACCGACGCCATCGGCTGCGCCAAGGACGCCGGCGCCCACGACCTGATCCACCAAGCCGCCCACCTGCTAGCAACCGTGTCACTACCCCAGAACTCCCCCCTGCACCCAGTAGTAACCGGCATGATCGGCCTGAACACCCACCTAACCCCCACCTCTTCGTCCTCCCCCACCCTGTCGCCCTCCTCCTCCGGAATCACCCCCTCCTCCGGAATCTCCGACATGCGACGCCTGATCAGCGCCACCCAACAGGGCCAGATCACCGGCTTGGTGGAACGAGTGCTGGCCGGCTACCTGGCCCTGATCACGGCCGACGACGAGACAGCGCTGGGAATCCTGACCGCCCTGGCCGCCGACGCACGCCGGCAAGGCGCACTGGCCTGGCTCCCGTACGCACAGGAACCCCTCGCCATCGCCCAACTGCTCCAAGGCCGATTCCGCGACGCGGGCACCACCGCGGCCGAAGCGCAGGCCGTGTCCATTGACCTGGGCCAGGAAACGCAGGCGCTGATCATGAACGCCATCCCGGCCTGGCTGGCAGCGGTAGCCGACGACGAGGCCACCTGCCGTGCCCACGCCGAACCCATCCTCCGCAACGAGGCCAAACACCCCACCAACGCCGCACTGGCCACGTGGGCCCTGGGCCTACTGGTACTAGGCCAAGGCCACTTCGAGGTGGCGACCGAAATCCTCGACACGGTGTGCACAGGCCCCGCCCGCCAAGACTTCCTGATCCGAGCCATCCCAGACCACGTAGAAGCAGCAGTACGCAGCGGCAACCTTCCGCATGCCGCCCACCACCTACCCGCCCTGGACACCTGGGCAGACCAAACAGGCCAACCACACGCAGCCGCCCTGTCCCACCGCTGCCACGCCCTACTGGCGACCGGCCCCACCGCCCGTCACCACTACGAAACAGCGCTACGCCTGCACCACAACACAAACCACCCGTACGACCAGGCTCGGACGGCACTCCTATTCGGCTCATGGCTACGCCGCCAACGCCACCGAACCGAAGCGCACACCCACCTGGCGAACGCACTAGCCGATTTCGAACACCTGGAAGCCCACGCCTGGGCCGCAAGATCAAGGGCGGAACTGGCCACCCTGGGCACCCGCCCAACAGCCCGAATCCAAGCGCAAGACCCCGCAGCCCGCCTTACCCCCCAGGAACTCCAAGTAGCCCGCCTGGCAGCCGACGGCCTGAGCAACAGGGACATAGCAGCCCAACTCTTCCTGAGCCCCCGAACCGTAGGCCACCACCTCTACCGCACCTACCCGAAACTCGGCATAACCAAGCGAACCGAACTGACCCAGTTCACCCTCTGACCAACCCCACCCAGCACCCAAGCCAAAGCCACACCCCACCAGCGTCACCAGAAACAACAACTAGCGGCAACGAGGTACCCAGAGTAACTGAGGACGACTTCGACCAAGCGGACGTCGACCGATTCTGGCGCACCGTCGACGCCGCCGGACGGGACCGGAAGCGCCTGCACGCTGCTCTGATGTCGATGCCCAAGGAAGAAGTCCACCAGTTCCAGGACATCTTCATCGAGATGGCGGTGGAACTACGCGGCGAGCCGTACACGTCCCACGTCGCGCCCGACGAGTCCGAAGACGACATCGAAGACTCCTCCAACTGGGTGGTAAGCCAGGGCCGCGAGCAGTACGAGACGGTGCTCGCCGACCCCAGCCTGATGCCCGCCCAAGTCGAGGTGGACGATCCGACGATCCTCTTCCCGGTCGCCTTCGACGTCTACTGGCAGCGCTTCGGCGAGCAACTCGACGTGATGTGACCCAGCGGGTGATGCCGCGACCGGCTCAGCGAGCCGTCGATGACCCAGGACGTCTACATGGGGCGGCGCTCGCCTAGCCGCGCTGGTGCGGACGCGCTGGACACCGTGATCAGCAGAGACGCTGCGAAAAACGGGGACAACCCGGGGATGTGATCTTGAGACGCGGAAGCCCCAGGCCGGTGACCTGGGGCTTTGGTGGGCCGCCAGGGGCTCGAACCCTGAACCCGCGGATTAAAAGTCCGCTGCTCTGCCAGTTGAGCTAGCGGCCCGCTGTCCAGGTTAGTGGAAGACGGGCGGGTGGTTCGACGGTGGTGACATACGTGGTGTGCGCCACAGGGGTGTCAGGGGCGCGACAAGATGTCGGGGTTGGGTGTCAGGAGGGTGTCCGGGGGTGGGGCGCGGGTGGTTTGAGCAGGGGTGTTGTGGGGGCATGACGTTGACGGAGTTGTTGCCCTCGTTGGGGTGTTCGGTGTCCGCCCAGGCCGATCCCCGGTTGTGGCCCGGTGTGTCGGATCGGCGGTTGGGGTGGATCGCCGCCACGTTCGGGACGCCCACGTACGTGCTCGACGAGAACGTCGTGCGGGAGCAGTGCCGGCGCTTCCGGGACGCGTTGCCGGGTGCCCGGGTCGCCTTCGCGAGCAAGGCGCTCAGTTGCAAGGCCGTGGTGCGATGGGTGCTTGAGGAGGGGCTGTCCTTGGACGTGTGCTCCGCCGGGGAGCTCGCGGTGGCTCGGGCGGTCGGGTTTCCGGCGGAGCGGGTTCTGTTGCACGGCAACGCCAAGACGCCCGAGGACCTCAAGGCCGCCCAGGCCTACGGGGTGGGGCGGATCGTGGTCGACTCGCTGCACGAGATCGACCTGCTGACCGACCAGCGCGTGCTGCTCCGGGTGATGCCCGGGATCGCCGCCGACACCCACCCGTCGCTGGCCACCGGTGTCGACGGGCAGAAGTTCGGGCTCTCCGCGAGCGAGGTCGAGGAGGCCGTCCGGCGGATCGACGCACGTCCGGACCTCACCCTGGAGGGTCTGCACTGCCACGTCGGGTCGCAGATCCGGCACGTCGCCACGTTCGAGCAGGCCGCTCGGCGGATGGTGGCGCTGATCGCCCGGTTGGGGCGGTCGATCCGGGAGTTGGACCTCGGGGGTGGGTTCGCTGTCCCGTACACGAGCGCCGAACCCGATTTCGACCTGACGGGGTACGCCGATCGGGTCACGCGGGCGATTCGGTACGAGTGCGCGCGACACCGCGTGCCTGTTCCGGAGCTGATCATCGAGCCCGGTCGGGCGATTGTGGCGCGCGCTGGTGTGACCCTCTACCGGGTTACCAGCGTCAAGCACCCGTTCGTCGCGGTCGACGGCGGGATGAGCGACAACGCACGTCCCGCGCTCTACCAGGCCCGCTACCAGCCACGACTGCTGCGGATCGGGCCCACTGCGCCGATGACTTTGGTCGGGCGGCACTGCGAGGCCGGTGACGTGTTGGCGGCAGACGTCCCGCTTCCGAGGGACGTTCACCCTGGCGACGTGGTCGCGGTCCCGGTGACGGGTGCCTACCACCACTCGCTCGCGTCGAACTACAACCAGGTGGGCCGTCCCGCGCTCGTCGGAGTACGGGACGGCCTTACGCGTGTTCTGGTTCGAGCGGAGACAGAGGAAGATCTGCTTCGCCGGGACGTGGGGTAACGGGTGGGGCTAGCGGGTTACGGTGGGGGCGTCCACGGCCCAGTACCAGTTGTTTCCGGCGTCGTACAGGCGCCAGGACACGACCATGTTCCGTGCGCCGTTGGGCACTGAGACGTTCAATGACACGGTGCCCGCGAGCACATCGGCCGTCCCGGAGCCGTAAGACAACACAGTGCGTTCCGCGCCGCCGTCGAACGCCACGGTCACCGCAGCGCGCTGCGGGTTCTCGTGGCGGTAGTGGGAGCCGAACTTCAGCGTCACCGCTGACGCGCCGTCGACGTCGTAACCGGGCGACACGAGAGTCGAGTCGAACTTGCCGGACGACGACGGCGAGCCCTTGTCGTCCCACTCGTCGGGGTCTGCGACCGCGAACACGCCGCGCGCCCGCACGTTCGCCTCGCGCTGCTGGCCGGGCGCGGCCCTGGTCCAGAAGTCGTCCGTGGTGAACGACCAACCCTGCCATTCGGCCACGCCCTGCGGCGCGGTGGTCCGCACGCTCCACCCCGCCGGGCCCTGGTGGGTCCAGCCGAGCACGGACGCGGGCACGCCCGTCTCGTCCTGGCGCGGCTTCAACGTCACCGAGTCGAACGGGTCGGCCGGTGCGGACCTGAGCGCGTAGCCGTCCAACGACGCCGCGACACCGAGGTGCCGCAGCGCGGTCGCTGCGATGTCCACGATCTTCGGCTGTGCGTTAGGCGTCCCCGTGGGCACACCGCCGCCCGCGGCGATCACGTACGTCATGCGCTCTTCCGGCGTGTCCCCGCCGTGCCCACCGGACGCCGTGTGGCCGTGGTCGGTGGTGAGCATGATGAGCCAGTCTTCGTTGCTGTAAGACGGGCGCGACTCGATCGCGCGCAGCAGACGTCCGATCAGCGCGTCGTCGGTGCGCAGCGTCGCCTGGTACTGCGCGGAGTCCGCGCCGTGGTTGTGGCCCGCGATGTCCGTCTGGCCGAAGTAGACGAACGACGCGTCCGCCGGGTCGTTCGCGAGGTGCTTCTCGGCGTCCACGGCGACCTTCTCGTCCGAACCCTCGTAACCGGCGCTGTCGCCGTCGAGCACGAACTTGCGGTCTTGGCCGTCGCGGAGGATCCGGTCACCGATGGGCTTCCAGTCGACGGCCGCGTACGTGTCGAGTGCGGGCTTCGCGGTCTGGGCGCGCGCCAGCTAGCTCGGGAAGTTCGTGAGGACGTTGCCGGAGAAGGAGTTGTCCTTCACCTTGTGCTTGTCGGGCCACACGCCGGTCAGGATGCTTGACCAGCCGGGGCCGCTGAGCGTGGACGCCATGCCGGAGCCGTAGAGCGCGCTGCGGGACGAGAAACCCCGTTGTGCCAACGCGTGCACGTTAGGCGTGTCAGCGGCGAGCAGTTTGTCGTAACGCGCCCCGTCGAGGCCGATGAGGAGCACCTTCGGCACTATCGGTGCTGCGTTCGCGGCCGGCACGGCCACTACCGCCGCAGCTAGTGCCAGCACCAACGCGAGTTTGCCTCGCACCCTGCCTCCTTTTGGTAACAGGTATAGACCGGTCTACGGTCACATCGAAGGTAGGGGCGGGCGGTGAACTCCACCGGAACGCCCGACGAAGCGAGGTCGGCGATCATCCGGCGAGCTGTCGGCCAATCTCGATGAAATGCGCCCTGAGCTGGGGAAACAGTGCGAATGTCGTACCCCGCCGGCACAGTGCTCCCATGACCGCGAACATCCGCATCGAACCCTGGTCCGACGAGGGCCTGGAGCTGCTGCACCGGCTCAACACGCCGGAGATGACGACCCACCTCGGCGGACCGGAGTCCGAGGAAAAGGTCGCTTCCCGGCACCAGCGCTACCTCACGCTGGGCAACGGGCGGATGTACCGGGTCATGGTGACCGGCGAGGTGGACGGCACGACGGACGGCGGAGACGACGTGGCGGTGGGCTTGGCGGCCGGCGCTGTGGCGGGCAGCGTGGGGTTCTGGGAGAAGGAGTGGCAGGGCGCGACGGTGCACGAGGTCGGCTGGAGCGTGCTGCCGGAGTTCCAGGGCCGAGGGGTGGCCGTTGCGGCGGCTACGGCAGCTGTGGACCAGGCCCGGCGGGCCGCGCCGGACCGGTGGGTACGCGCGTTCCCGTCCGTCGACCACGGGGCGTCCAACGCGGTGTGCCGTCGGATCGGGCTCGTTCTCCAGGGCGAGGTCGAGTTCGAGTACCCGCCCGGCCGCTTCATGCGGTGCAACGACTGGGGGCTGGCGCCGTGACGGCGACGGAGAGGGGGCTGGGAGGACATTAACCGCGTCCAGGGCGAGCGTGAGTACCTACCGGTGCCGGCCCGCGTACCGGTGCCGGCCGGGTAACGGTGCCGGCCGCGTACCGGTGCCAGCCGGCACTACAGCCAGCACAGGCACGCACGCGGCGAGGGGCGGCGTGAGTGGACGGCGGTGGCGGTAGTGCACGGCGTGGCGTCGGTGGGTGTGCGTTCCGTGGGCGTGAGCCGCGGTCGACGTGGATGCCGCAGGTGTGGGTGCCGCAAGTCTGACGCGCCGTGGTTCTGACGCGCCTGGGTGTTGCCTGCGGTAGTCCCTGAGGGCGTGCCGACCGGGTTATCTCGGGTGGGGGGTCAGCGGGTGCTTGCCGCCTGGGTGCGGCGGGACGCTGTCGCGCGGGTGCGGCGGGTGGCCGTCGTGAAGGTGCGGCGGGTGGCTGTCGCGCGCAGCAACCGGAGGACGGTCAGCGCACGTTCTCCGCGCGGGCCGGGTACCAGCACGGCCGCGACACCGGCGACGAGGAACACCACGGCCGAAGGGCCGTACCGCAGCACGACGGCTGCGGTCGCGATCGGCACTGGTGCGTTGAGGAGCAGTTGGACGGCTGTGTGCATGGAGCGCTCTCCTTCGGAGGGCGTGGGAGGGCACGTCCGGCGCTGGGCCGGGCACGTCCTCCTCCGCCGTGCGGAAGAAAGAACGCCTGCGCCTCCACGGCCGGCCGGTCTCCTGGATCGGCCACCGAGTCAGGAGCAGACGAACTCGGACCTCTCCAGCCTGGCACCGGACCGCGGGCCGGCACGAGAGGCCGCTCGGGGGTTGTCCGCTCCCGGCCATCGTGGGCCTGGTCACACCGGCCTGTGACGTGCGCGGCTCGGCGGGTGGCGCCGCCGACGCGGCTGCGGCTTGATCGGAATAACGGCCACCTGGGCGGGCTACCCTGGAGGGCGTGCTCTCGGCAGCCCCCACGTTGAAGATCGGCCCGTACGCGGTCGATCCCGCCGTCGTGCTCGCGCCCATGGCGGGCATCACCAACGTGGCGTTCAGGCAGCTCTGCCGCGAGTTCGGCAGCCCCACCTCGCTCTACGTCTGCGAGATGATCACCGCCCGCGCCATCGTCGAGCGCGACTCCAAGACCATGGAGATGATCACGTTCGGCGAGCACGAGCACCCGCGCTCGTTGCAGCTCTACGGCGTCGAGCCCACCTCGATGAGCGAGGCGACCAAGCTGATCGTCGGCGAGGACCGCGCCGACCACATCGACATGAACTTCGGCTGCCCCGTCCCCAAGGTCACCCGCAAGGGTGGCGGGGCGGCGCTGCCGTACAAGCGGCAGTTGTTCCGGCAGATCGTGCGCGCCGCCGTCCGGGCCGCCGAGCCAGCCGGGGTGCCGGTCACCGTCAAGTTCCGGATCGGGATCGACGACGAGCACCTCACCTACCTGGACGCGGGGCGGATCGCCGAGGACGAGGGCGCGCGGGCCGTCGCGCTGCACGCCCGCACGGCCGCCCAGCGGTACTCGGGGCAGGCCGACTGGACCGCGATCGCCCGGCTCAAGGAGGCCGTGACGAGCGTCCCGGTGCTCGGCAACGGCGACATCTTCAGCGCCCAGGACGCCCTCGACATGGTCGCCCGGACGGGGTGCGACGGCGTCGTCGTCGGGCGCGGGTGCCTGGGTCGGCCCTGGCTGTTCGGGGAGCTCCAGGCGGCGTTCCGGGGCGAACCGGTCCCGGTCGGGCCGTCGCTCGGGCGGGTCGCGGAGATCCTCGGGCGGCACGGGCGGTTGCTCGCGGCGCACCTCGGTGAGGAGAAGGGGCTGCGGGACCTGCGCAAGCACATGGCCTGGTACCTGAAGGGGTTCCCGGTGGGCGCCGAGCTGCGGCGCAGCCTCGCCATGGTCTCGACGCTCACCGAGCTGGACGACCTGCTCGGCGGGCTCGACCCGGAGGCGGCGTTCCCGCCGGACGCCGAGGGGCCGCGCGGCCGGCAGGGGTCGCCCGCGAAGGTCGTGCTGCCGGAGGGCTGGCTGGACGACCCCGAGGACGCGATGACGCCGTCCGCCGAAGACATGCACTCGGGCGGCTGAGCCGGTGACGCGTGTGGTGACGGCGGTGCTCTGTGTCCTCGCGCTGGCCGGGTGCGGCTCGCGGGTGACCGGGACGGCCAAGGCGCTGCAGATCACCGACGTCGAGCACACCCTCGTGACCAGCTACTTCACCGCGCTCAACGAGGCTGGCACGCAGGGCGTGACCCAGCAGCGCGAGCTGCTCGCCGACACCCAGCACCCGGACTTCCGCGAGGGCGACTGCGAGCTGCCCGACGGCACGATCAGGGTGCAGCCGACGATGTCCACGCTCCGGCTGGACCCGGACTGGACGCCGCCCGGCCAGGACGAGCACCCGCGCGGTGTGGTGGTGGTCGTCGCGGTGACGCTGACCGTCGTGCAGGACGGCATCGAGATCGGCAGCCAGATCGGCTCCCAGCACCTCGTCCTGCTCAACGGCAAGACCTACGGCTTCGCGCCGTGCGCGACCTGACGGTCGGGCGCAGACTGGTCGTTCGACGCGGACCGCGGGCCGCCGCGCACTGCCGGCCCGACGACCACGCACGGCGCACGCTCCGGCTTGTTGATCACTGAACGTCACCAGTTCGGAGCAGTGCACGGTCAACCAGACGAGGGAAATCCCCCTCAGACGCGTCCCGCCGGCTCAAGCGCCGCCTCCTACGAGACGACACCTTGGCAAGTAGGGAGGTGAGCGCGATGACCGCACTGCGACCCGAAGTCGCCGATGTCGACAGCGATGGCGGCGCCGAACGGCCCCGGCCCGCGTCGGAGGGCAGCGGCTTGGTGCAGCTGCACGAGTCGATCGCCGCGCTGCTCGCCTCCCGGGGCCAGTGGCGGCAGGCGTACCAGCACCTGCGCTCGGCGTTCGACCTCGTCTACGCGGACCAGGACGAGCAGCCCCAGGTGCCCGAGCAGCTGCGCCGCGAGGTGGACCGGCTGCGCCGCGAGCACGCGGAGGCCCGCGAGCAGAGCCTGCGGGACAGCCTGACCGACAGCTACAACCGCCGCTACCTGGACCAGCGGCTGCTCGGCATGGTCACCGACCACGGCGCGACCGCGGCCGGCCTGGCGATCGCGCTGATCGACCTGGACTGGTTCAAGCAGGTCAACGACACGTTCGGGCACCTGCTCGGCGACCGGGTGTTGCAGCGCGTGGTGGAGCTGTTGCAGGAGGAGCTGCCGGAGGCCGGGTTCTGCGCCCGTTATGGCGGCGAGGAGTTCGTGCTGGTGCTGCCGGGCGTGGACGCGGCGGCGGGCGTGGACATCGCCGAGTCGGCGCGAACGCGTGTCGAGCGTCACGCCTGGGCTTCCCTGGCCCCCGGTTTGCGAGTGACCGTCAGTATCGGGTTGGCTTATGAGCCTCCGGCGGGGGACTCGCCGACGCGCCCTCCGGTCGCACCCGAACAGCAACTGCTCCGCGCGGACAGCCTGCTCTACACCGCCAAGCAGTCAGGACGGAACGCCGTCGCCTATCGGGAGAACGGCCGGGTGCGTCTCGCGGGTGCTGCCGCCGGACGACGTGGAATCGCCGAATCGCGGGTTGCCGGTTACTGAGGCGTAACGGTTGCTCATCCGTTCGGGCGTAGCATGCTGCGCACAATCGAGTATGCGCAACCCCTGTATCACCGGGAGTGGTCGTCAGGACTGGCACTCATCCGTAGTATCGCCAAGGCAAGTGACACGCCGTTGGTGCAACCAATGTGTCCTTGATGTCGTCAACTCGTGATGACGACCCGCTATTGACCAAGGTTGAAGGGAGACCGGGTGCCCGACGAGCCCCGCCGTGGCGGCCCCGGACCCCGAGGTGAGCAGCCCCCCCAGGACGACCAGCCGACCGGGCGTCGGCGCAGGTCCCTGGAGGGCGGCGGCGGACTGAGTGTTTCCGAGCTCCTCGAACAGCACAGCCGCACGAACCTCCCGCGCCCCGTGCCGCCGGACGGCCGCGGCTCCGAGCCGACGGGCCCGCAGCAGCCGACCGGACGCCGGGCCGCGCCACCCGAGGACACCAGCGCACCGTCCCCCGAGGACGGCCACCGGGGACCGGACTACTTCGCACCGTCCACCGACGTTCCGCAGAAGACCGGCCGCCGCGCGCGCCAGGAGTCCCCGGAGGACCCCGGGCGTCGCGCGAGGTCCGCACCCGAGGGCACCGGTCGCCGCGCGCGACCGTCCGCGCCGCCGCAGCCCCCGGTGACGCCGCCCACGGCAGCCCGGCCTCCGGCCACTCCGCCGCCGGTCGCGCCGCACGAGGACACCGGACGTCGAGCCAGGGCCACCCCTGAGGACACCGGACGTCGAGCACGGCCGGCTCCCGAGGAGACCGGACGCCGGGCACGGCCCGCCCCTGAGGACACCGGCCGCCGCGCCAGGTCCGAGGGCTTCGCCCCGGCCGCCGACGACGCCCGACGCGCTCCCGCCCGTGAGGACACCGGGCGGCGCGCGCTGCCCGACGCGTTCGCGCCGTCGTCGGAGAACACCGGCCGCCGCGCCGCGCCGTCCCCCGAGGACGCCGCGCGCCGGGGTGCGCCCGGGACTCCCGACACCCGCCGGCCCGGACCGGATGACCTGGCCCGGCCGGAAGGCACCGGCCGCCGTCCCAGGCCGGAGGCTCCCGGCCGGCGGTACGCGCCCGACGACCCGCGCCGCCCGGAGGCCACCGGCCGCCGCCCGATGCCGACCCCGCCGGTTCCCGGCGCGCCCGGCCCCACTGCTCCCGGCCCACACGGTCCAGGCCCGCACGCCCCCGGCCCACACGCTCCGGGGCCCCATGCTCCGGGCCCCCATGCTCCGGGCCCGAACGGCTCGGCCAACGGTCCGATGCCCGGCGGTCCCGCTCAGGACGTCCGACCGGCCGGTGGTCCCGACGGCAGCGGGCCGCGACGGCTCGCAGGGCCCGAAGGCGGTCGCCGGCCCGCTGACAGCACCGGACCGCGACGGCTGGCCGAAGGTCCACCCGACGGCGCCGCACCTCGACGGCCGGCCGAAGGCGGACCGGACAGTCCCGGGCCCCGCCGGCTCGCGGAAGGTGCTCCGGACGGCTCCGGGCCCCGTCGACTCGCCGAGGGCGGGCCGCGCAGGCTTGCCGATGGGCCCCCCAACGCTCCCCGACGTCCCGAGGGCGGGCCGGACGGTTCCGGGCCTCGCCGCTTGGCCGAAGGTGCGCCCAACGCGCCCCGACGTCCTGAAGGGGCGCCGGAAGGCACTGGTCCGCGCCGACTCGCCGCTGACGGTGGCCCCGGCATCCCGCGTCGCCCCGAGGGCGGTCCGGACGGCAGCGGGCCCCGCCGCTTGGCCGAGGGCGGGCCGGACGGCACCGGGTCGCGACGGCTTCCCGAGGGTGGGCCGGATGGTTCCGGGCCGCGACGGCTCGCTGAAGGTTCGCCTGGTGCCGCGCCCGGTGGTGCGGACATCTCCGGGCGGCTGGGTGTGCCCGGCGGACCCAGCGCGCCCGGCGGGTCCGGTGGGCCCGAGCACCGGGACCAGATCGACCCGGCCAGTCTCACCACCGAGATGGAGGCCATCAGCGACGACGTCAAGAAACGTCGCGAGGTCGACCACACGCTGGCCCGGTTCTCCGCCGTGCACGACGAGCTCGCCGAGCAGGAGCGCCAGCGCAAGGAGCGCCGGCAGAAGCTCATGCCGTGGAAGGTCGAGCACGACGAGGAAGCGACCGTCTACACGTCCTCTGTGGACGGTGACGAGGACTCCGACGCGCCGAGCCGACGGGTCCGCACCGTCAAGCACAGCAAGATCGTCCGCGTCGTCAAGGTGCTGTCGCTGACCGCCGCCGTGCTGGTGTTCGTCGCGACCGGCCTCGGCTGGGGCGCGATGCTCTACGTGGACAGCAAGATGACCGAGATCGACGCCCTCAACACCAACTCGGCCGCGGTGCACGAGGCCGAGAAGCAGTTGGGGGACGAGAACTTCCTCATCGTCGGGTCGGACACCCGGGCCGGCGCGAAGGCCGAGGACGGGGTCGGCGACGCCGACGCCGAGCCCGGCGCGCGCTCGGACGTGCTGATGCTGGCGCACATCCCGGCCGACCGGAAGCGGGTCGTCGTGGTGTCCGTGCCGCGCGACCTGGAGGTCACCCGGCCCGAGTGCGAGGGCTGGAACCCGGAGACCGCCGAGTACTCCGGCCAGAAGCTGGCCCCGGAGAAGGGCGTGAAGGCCAACCAGGTCTACTCCGACGGCGGGCCGCGGTGCGTGTCGACCTTCATGACCGAGCTGACCGGGTTGACCATCAACCACTTCATCTCCGTGGACTTCAACGGGTTCAAGGGGATGGTGGACGCGGTCGGCAAGATCAAGGTCTGCGTGCCGAAGGTGATGGACGACGGTGAGCTGGGCATGATCTTCGACAAGCCCGGCCAGTACGAAGTGGACGGTCAGAAGGCGCTCGACTACGTGCGCGCCCGCAAGGTGAAGAACGAGGACTTCGGCGACTACGACCGGATCACCCGGCAGCAGAAGTTCCTGTCCTCGTTGCTGCGCACGGCCTTGTCCACCGAGATGCTGCTGAACCCGGGCAAGCTCAACGGCTTCCTGAACGCGTTCGCGTCGTCCACCGTGGGCCAGAACGTCGGCGTCAAGGACATGCTGACGCTCGCCCAGTCGTTGCAGGGCATCGAAGCCGGCCGGGTCACGTTCGTGACGGTGCCGCACTACACCGACGAGGGCCCGACGCCGTCGCCCAACGACAACGTCGAGATGCTGAAGATGGACGCCACCAAGGCGTTGTTCCAGGCGATCATCGACGGCACCCCGCTGCCCGACGAGAAGCCGGCCGCCAACCCCGCCGACCAGGCCCAGCAGACCACCACGCCCGCGAAGCCCGCCGGCCCCAAGCAGGGCGCGGTCGTCGACCCCAAGGGCCTCAAGGTCCAGGTGTTCAACGGCGACGAGGACAACGACGGTGCCGCCGCCCGGACCAAGAACGCGTTGATCGAGCTGGGGTTCGACGTGGTCAACAGTGGCAACGGGACCGCGGCCGGCAAGACGGTCATCAAGTACGGCGTGGGCGGCGAGGACACGGCGTTCACGCTCGCGGCCGCGATCCCCGGTGCGACGCTGGAGGTCGACGAGTCCCAGGGCGGCGCGGTGACCCTGGTCATCGGACCCGGCTGGGACGAGAAGGTCGTCGCCCCGCAGGGGGGCGGGACCGCCGAGCCCGGCAAGACCGCTCCGCCGCCTGACCTGGCCGTGGTCAACGCGGGCAAGGACCCGTGCGCGCCGTAGGGTGACCATCTGGACGTCTTGGGTTCACCGCTGGTTCACCGGGGTAGGTCGCTACTGCGACAACCTGCACGTAGGCTGACGGCCATGCGTGAGGCCTACCACGACCAGCTCGGACAACTCGCCGACCAGCTCGCCGACATGTGCGGGATGGCCGGTGACGCCATGGAGCGCGCGACTTCGGCGCTGCTCCAGGCAGACCTCGGCTTGGCCGAGCAGGTGATCGGCGACGACGTCAAGATCGACGACGTGCGCGCCAGCATCGAGGAGCAGGCGTACGCACTGCTCGCACTCCAAGCGCCGGTCGCGACCGACCTGCGGATCGTGCTCGCGGTGATCCACGCCGCGGAGAGCGTCGAGCGCATGGGCGACTTGGCGCTGCACGTGGCGAAGGCCGCGCGCCGCCGGCACCCCAACCACGTGCTGTCGGACACCGTCGAGCCGTACTTCGCCGAGATGGGCCGCATCGCGGTCGAGCTCGCCCGGGAGGCGACCGACATCATCCGCACGCAGGACGTGGAGCGCGCGCGTTCGCTGGAAGACGCGGACGACGCGATGGACGACCTGCACCGGCACCTGTTCACGGTGATCATGGACAAGGACTGGCCGCACGGCGTGCCGTCCGCCGTGGACACCACGCTGCTGGGCCGGTTCTACGAGCGCTTCGCCGACCACGCGGTGTCGGTGGCCAAGCGGACCGTCTTCGTCGTCACCGGCCGGATGCCCGGCTACGGCGACGACATCGACGACTGACCGCTCCGGACGAAGTCGACCCCGGCCGGGTTCTCCTGGCCGGGGTCGATTCTTTTCGTCGGGTGCCGTCGCCGTGCGCTGGGGTTCGGGTTGTGGGTCGGCGTCAGTTGAGCAGGCCGTTCAGCTCCTGGGCGAGCTGGGCGGCGATGCGCGCGTTGTCGGCGGGCGCGTGGGTGAGCCACTTCTGGCCGTCCTGGCCCTGGCGCGTCTGCGACATGTAGCGGCCCTGGTCGTTGTCGAACCAGGCCACCTGCGGTGCGCGCTGTTCACGGCCGTGCCGTCCACGCACCGTGACGCCGAACTGCCCGGCGCGCAGCCGCGGCCGTTCGAACGTCGCCTCCAGCGCGCGGATCTGCGAGGTCGCGGCGGACCTCGGTGCCATGGCGCTGGTGAACATCGAGCCGCCGAAGTCGTCGTCGCGGCGCGGCGCGGGCGGCGGCGCGGCCGACGGCATCGGGACCGTGAGCGACTGGCCCGGACCGGGGCGCGACTGCGGGATCAGGTCCACCACCGCGCGCAGCAGCGCCGACGAGCGCATCGTGTCGATCTTCAGCTGCCGGTCGTCCAGCACCGCGAGGACCGCCAGCTCGCCCTTGGCCCCGGCGCGGGCCAGGAGCTGGCGCTCCACGTTCTTCGGGTCCAGCGACGCGATCGCGTTGAGCGAGTAGTCGAAGCGCACCAACAGGTTCAGCGCCTCCTCGACCTCGGCCGCGACCCGGCCACGCCGGGCCAGGCCACGCGACTCCAGGTCGTTGTAGACGGCGTTGCGGATGCCGCGCCGCTCGTCGAACGTCTGGCCGAGGTACGGGAAGTCGAACGGGTAGGGCCGGCTGCCGAGCTTCAGGTCTTCCCACAGCATGTCAGCGGCCGCGTACGACAGGGCGAACGAGAACACCGTCACCCGCCGATGACCGGGGGCGCGACCATCGTGCCGTCACCGAACACGTCCTCGGTCTCCACCAGGTAGGACGCGGACTTGTGCTCCTTGTCCTCCTCGCCCTGGCCGCCGTGCCCGCCGGCGCCACCCATGCCGCCCATGCCCGCGCCGGCACCGCGACCGCCGGCCGCGCCGGCACCGCCGAGACCACCCGCGCCACCGCCGGACGGCCCGAAGCCGCCCGCGCCCGCGCGTCCGGCCTCGCCGAGCACACCCGCACCGCCACCGGGGCCGAAGCCACCGCCGCGACCGGCCGCGGCCATGCCGCCGGGACCACCGCCCAGGCCACCCGCGCCGCCACCACGACCGCCACCAGCGCCACCGGAACCACCACCGGAACCGCCGCCACCGGGCAGACCACCGCGACCGCCACCGGGTCCGGGGATGCCGGGCGGCCGCTGGCCGGGACCGGGGATACCGGGCGGCCGGTTGCCACCGCCACCACCACCGCCGCCACCGGGTCCGGGGATCCAGCCACCGCCGGGCGGCAGACCTCCACCGCCACCACCACCGGTGCCGCCGCCACCTCCGCCGCCGCCACCACCGCCCGTGCCGCCGCCACCAGGGGTCCAGCCGGACTGGTTGGTGTTGCCGCCGCCGGTGCCACCCGTGCCGCCGGTACCGGGGATGCCGGTCACGCCCGTGCTGCCGCTACCGTTGCCCGGACTGTCCGGAATGGACGGTCGACCGCCGATGCCGGGGTCGTTGGGCTTGCCGGGCTGGCTCGGGTCGCCGCCGGAACCGTCCATGGGCGGCGGCGGGGAGAACGCGGGCATCGTCGAGCCGGACTCCTGGAACGAGGTCGACATGTTCGTCATGACCTCGGCCGCGCGCTCGTGCGCCTGCTGCTTCTCCTCGAACTTCGCCTCGATCTTGTCGATCGTCTCGGCCCACTTGAACGGGTTGGGCTCGGAGAAGAACATCTTGTAGGCGTCGGCCGTGCTGAACTTGACCGGCTCGGGCATGGCCGTCTTGGCCGTGTCGGCGGCCTGGCTCTGCTCGTAGAGCTTGTTGCCGGTCAGCTGCGCGCCCTGCGCCGCGTCGCCCGACCACGTGGCCATGTTCGTGAAGTAGCCCTGCGCGGACGACGCCGCGTTGCCCTGCCACGCGCCCTTGCTCGCCTCGGTCGCCTTGGACAGGTTGTTCTGCAGGTCGACCAGCGTGTTGCCGATCTTGGTCCACGCCTCGCCCTGCTCGTTGGCCGTGCTGGGCGCCATGTTGTCGGTGACCATCGACTTGAGCTCTTCGTGCGAGCGCCCCATGTAGAACGAACCCGACGGCGTCATCGGCGGCCGGTAGTTCTCGACCACCTGCTGCAGGTTGTCCTGCTGGGTCTGCTGGTTCTTGGCCGACTCCGCCTTCCAGCGGACGTAGTCGTCGATCGTGGCGAACGCGCCGAAGAAGCCCGGGTTCTCCCGGACCGCCTTGTCGTACTCCGCGCGCAACTCGGCGTCGGTCTGCCCGGCGTAGACGACCTTGGTCGCGTTGGGGTTCTGCTGCTGCGAGTTGGGCGGTGCCACGGCTGTACTCCTGACTTACTTGGGCAGCTTCGGTTCGACGGCGGTCGCGACCTGGGTGGCTGCGTCGCAGGCTTCGTCCGGCGACGTGGTGGACGCGGCGACGAAGTCGACCCGGGACTTGGCCGTGATCTCCACCGACACGACGCAGTCGGTGTCGGTCAGCGGCGTCTTGACGCGCTTGGCCTTGTGGGCACCGACCGGGATGTCGGAAGGCTGCGCCTTGGGGCCCGCGGACAGGTCGGCGATACCGAGCTGGGGGAACGCCTTGACGGTGACGATCGTGGTCGTCTGGCCGAAGCGCGCCTGACACGCCGTCCCGACGTCCTTCTGGATGCGGGAGAGCGAGAGCTTGCTCGCGACCTCGTTCAACTCCTTGCACGCGTCGAACGCCGCCAAGTCACCCCCACCGGAGGGCTCCGACGTCGTGGTGCCGCCGTCGGAGGTCTCAGTGGTGGAGGTGGCGGCACCGCTGGTCGGCGTCGCACCCCCCGGGGTCTTCGTCGTGCAGCCGGTCAGCACCAGGCCGATCACGGCGATCGGCAGCACCGACCGGACTACCAGGTTCCTGGTCAACTGCATCCCCATCTCAATGGCGCTTGAGGCTGTTGGCGGCAGCGTCGTCGACTTCGCGGTAGTTCTCGACGGCCTTTCGGAGGGCGGCCTTGGCGTCTGCCAGCGCGCTCTTCAGCTGGTTGATCGCGGGAATGATGCCCGTGGTCCCGCCGCCGCCGTTCGCGCTCTCGGAGTTGTAGCGGCTCATCGCCTGCGCGTCGGGGCTCGTGCCGAGCTTGGTCTCCTGCTGGAGCAGGTAGATGGTGTTGTTGAGGCCGTTGATCTCCATCTCGGCCTCTTCGATGGCCTTGATGTAGGCCTCGGCGCCCGACTGCTTGATGGCGAACGAGCCGGACTCCGCCGCCTGCTTGAGCCCCTGCATGTTGGCCGTCATGGCCTGCATGGACTGGGCGCTCCACGCTCCCTCTGCCGGCACCACTACCCCCTGCGATCACGCGATTCCTACCGAGCACGGTACCGCGCACGTCAGAACATGTCTTGACTATGACGAGGCCCGGGGGCGGGCGGTTCCAGGCGTCACACGTCGAGAGCAGTGGACCACCCGGTCGGGTGACGAGGGCCACAACGGCCGAGGGGCCTTCCCGCGGTTGGCGGGAAGGCCCCTCGGCCTGCGGTCGGGTCAGCCGAAGCGGCCCGAGATGTAGTCCTCGGTCGCCTTCTGGCTGGGGTTGGAGAAGATCTTCTCCGTGTCGTCCACCTCGATCAGCCGACCCGGCTGACCGACACCCAGCAGGTTGAAGAACGCGGTCTGGTCGCTGACCCGCGCCGCCTGCTGCATGTTGTGGGTCACGATGACGATCGTGTACTCCTTCTTCAGCTCCGTGATCAGGTCCTCGATCGCCAGCGTGGAGATCGGGTCCAGGGCCGAGCACGGCTCGTCCATCAGCAGCACGTCGGGCTGCACGGCGATCGCCCGCGCGATGCAGAGCCGCTGCTGCTGACCGCCGGACAGGCCGCCGCCGGGCCGGTCGAGGCGGTCCTTGACCTCGTTCCAGAGGTTCGCCCCGCGCAGCGAGCGCTCGGCCACCTCGTTGAGCTTGGTCCGGTTCCGCTCGCCGGCCAGCTTCAGGCCCGCGACCACGTTGTCCCGGATGGACATGGTGGGGAACGGGTTGGGGCGCTGGAACACCATGCCGATGGTGCGCCGCACCTGCACCGGGTCGATGGTCGAGGCGTAGATGTCCTCGCCGTCGAGGAGGACCTTGCCCTCCACCCGCGCGCCGGGGGCCACCTCGTGCATGCGGTTCAGCGACCGCAGCACGGTGGACTTGCCGCAACCGGACGGTCCGATGAACGCGGTCACGTTCTTCGGCGGCACGGCAAGCGAAACTCCGTCCACGGCGTGGAACTTGCCGTAGAAGAGGTTGAGGTCCTTCACGTCGATGCGCTTGGCCATAACCGCCCGCTCACTTGGTCTTCGGGGCCAGCCACCGCGAGATCACGGTCGCCAGCAGGTTGAACAGGGTGATGATCAGCACCAGGGTGATCGCCGCACCCCAGATCCGGTCGAAACCCGCCTGCGTCGGGTTGTTCCGCTCGGAGGCCATCAGCAGCGGCAGCGACGCCATCGGCCCGTCGAACAGGTTGTAGTTGATGAACGGCGCGTACGCGGCCAGCACCAGCACCGGCGCGGTCTCGCCCATGACGCGGGCCAGGGCGAGCATCACGCCGGTCAGGATGCCGGACAGCGCCGTCGGGATGACGATCTTGACGATGGTCTTCCACTTGGGGATGCCCAGCGCGTAGGACGCCTCGCGCAGCTCGTCCGGCACGATCTTGAGCATCTCCTCGGTGGTCCGCACGATCACCGGCACCATGAGCAGCACCAGTGCGAGGGACACCGCGAAGCCGCTGCGGCCGAAGCCGAACGTGGTGATCCACAGCGTGTAGACGAACAGCGCGGCCACGATCGACGGCACACCGGTCAGGATGTCGACCATGAACGTGGTCGCCTTGGCCAGCCGCGACCGGCTGCCGTACTCGACCAGGTAGATCGCCACGAACAGGCCGATCGGGACCGAGATCAGGCCGCAGACCAGCGCCTGCACCAGCGTGCCGTAGATGGCGTGGTAGACACCGCCGCCCTCCTGCCGCGAGAGCAGGCCGGACAGCGACTTCTGCCACCAGTCGAGGTCCAGCACGACCGGCAGGCCGCGCTGGACGACCGTCCACAGCACCCACACCAGGGGCACGATGGCGACCGCGAACGCCAGGTACACCAGCACCGTGGCGAAGCCGTTCTTGAACTTGCGGGCGCCGCTGACGCTCTGGAACGTCGGCGGCGTCGCGAGGCGGTTCAGGTCCGCCGTCTCGGTCGTCATTCGTACTCCTTGTGACCGGCGACGATGGACCGGGCGATGGCGTTGACCACGAAGGTCAGCGCGAACAGCACCAGGCCGGCGGCGATGAAGGCACCGGCGGACAGCGCGTCGTTGAACTCGGGCGCGGCCAGTGCGATCTTGGAGGCGAAGGTCGCGCCGCCGTCGAACAGGCTCCAGCCGAACGCCTCGTTGGTGGCGCTGAGGATGATCATCAGCGCGATGGTCTCGCCGAGCGCGCGGCCCAGGCCCAGCATCGAGGCGCTGACGTAGCCGGCCTTGCCGAACGGCAGGACGGTGGTCCGCACGACCTCCCACTTGGTCGCGCCCAGGGCGATGGCGCCCTCGACGTGGGCGGGCGGGGTGCGGTCGAACACCTCGCGGCTGACCGCCGTGATGATCGGCAGGATCATCACCGCGAGCACGATGCCGGCGGTGAAGATGGTGCCGCCCAGCTCGATGCTGACGTTGCCCTTGGCGAACAGCGGGATGAAGCCGAGCGTGCTGGTCAGCCACTCGCCGATCGGCGTCAGCACCGGTGCGAGCACCAGCAGGCCCCACAGGCCGTAGATGATCGACGGCACGGCGGAGAGCAGGTCGATGACGTACGCGAACGGCCGGGCGAGCCTGCGCGGCGCGTACTGGGTGAGGAACAGCGCGATGCCCAGCGCGATCGGCATCGCGATGACCAGGGCGAACGCGGCGGACACCACGGTGACCAGGAGCAGGTCGAGGATGCCGAACCGCAGGTTCTTGGAGTCGCCGGTGGCCCACTCGCGGCTGGTCAGGAAGTTGACGTGGTCCTGGGCGAGCGACGGGACGGCCTGGATCAGCAGGAACAGGCCGATGGCCCCGATGAGGACCACGATGAAGATGCCCGAACCGGTGGCGAGGCCGCGGAAGATCCGGTCGCCCGGCCGGACGTGGGGAGCGTTCAGTTCGGCTTCCGTGGTCGGGGGAATCGGAGCCTCCGAGTCGGATCGAGCGGCCGGAACGCCCTTGCGGGCACCGGTGTCACCGGTGCCCGCGGGGCGCTTGGCCACAGTGCGGTCGTTCATCGCTATGGCGTGAGCAGGGGGGTTGCCGGCCGGATCAGGCGATGGCCTTGATGGCGGCCAGCACCTTGTCCTGGAAGGCCTTGGGCAGCGGAGCGTAGCCCGCGTCCACGAGGCCCGCCTGACCGTCGGTGGCCGCGACCGTGAGGAAGGCGCGGATGGCCTTCGCGGTGTCGGCGTCGTAGCCCTTCGAGCAGACGATCTCGTAGGTGGCCAGCAGCAGCGGGTACGCGCCCGAGGCGGTGGTGCCGTAGATCGAGTCGAGGTCGAGGACCAGGTCGTTGCCCTCGCCCTTGAGCTTCGCGCCGTCGATGGCCTTGCCCACGGTCTCGTTGGTCAGCTCGACCGCACCCTGACCGGCGTCGATCTTCGCGATGGACAGCTTGTTGTCCTGGGCGAAGGAGAGCTCGACGTAGGTGATCGCGCCGTCGACGGAGCCGGCGGCCTGCGCGACACCGGCGGACTTCTCCTTGCCCTCGCCGACACCGCCCTTGAACTGCTTGCCGTCGCCCTGGGTCCAGGCACCCTTGGAGGCGATCTTCAGGTACTTCTGGAAGTTGTCCGTCGTGCCGGCCTCGTCGGACCGGTAGACGACCTTGATGTCCTTGTCCGGCAGGGTGGCGCCGGAGTTGAGCGCCTTGATCTCCGGGGCGTTCCACTTCTTGACGGTGCCGTTGAAGATCTTGGCGGTCACCTCGCCGTTGAGCACCAGGTCCTTGACGCCCTCGAGCTTGTAGCCCAGGGCGACGGGGCCGAAGACCAGCGGGAGGTGCCACGCCGGGCCGGTCGCGCAGCGCTTGGCGGCGGCCTCGACCTCGCCCTTGTCCTTGGACAGGGCCGAGTCGGAGCCGGCGAAGTCCACCTGGCCCGCGTTGAAGTTCTTCACGCCCGAGCCGGAGCCGGACGGGTTGTAGGCCAGGTCCGCGCCGGAGCACTTCGCCTTGTACGCCTGGATGAACGTGTCGATCGCGTTCTTCTGCGCGGAGGAACCCTCTGCGTTCAGCTTCGCCTTGCCACCGCACTCGACGGCCGTGCCGGACGCCGCAGCGCTCGACGTGCCACCGGTGCCGGCGTTGTTGTCGCTGCCACATGCGGTGAGCAGAAGCGCACCGGCCGCGATCAGGCCGACGACGGCGCCGTGCCGCTTGGTCTTCACCTGGGTCCTCCACCTAACGAAAGCGGAAATGACGCGACGGACCTCGCCGCTCGACACGGACGGTAGGCAGCGATGGTGGACAAGCGCCCAGTAAGAGATGAACGGGAGGTGAACTCCACACGGGAGGTGACCAGTGACACCGCCAATCGGGTGGCAGCGTGACCTGCACGTTTGCGTGACGTGATGGGTTTGTCACTACTTGGCGTATTGGGCGTCGGAATCCCACCGGGTGAATCCCAACCGCTCGTACACGGCCAATGCCGCAGCGTTGTCGGATTCGACGTACAGCATCACCTCGCTCGCCCCGGAACGCCGCAGGTGCGCCAGGCCCGCCAGGGTCAGCGCCTTGCCCAGCCCGCCGCCCTGCGCGTCCGGGTCGACGCCCACCACGTACACCTCGCCGAGGTCCGGCGTGTGGGCCTTGGTCCAGTGGAAGCCGAGCAACCGGTTCTCGCCGTCGACGGCGAGCAGGAACCCGGCCGGGTCGAACCAGCGCTCCTGCTCCTTGTCCCGGACGTCCTCGATGCTCATCGCGCCCTGCTCGGGGTGCCAGGCGAAGGCCCGGTGGTTGACGTACACCACGGCCGCCTCGTCCCGCCCCGGCTCGAACGGGCGCAGCGCCACCCCGTCGGGCAGGGTCGCGTCGGGCAGCGTGTCGTCCAGCGGGCGGCGCAGCCGCAACAGCTCGCGGACCTTCCGGTAGCCCAGCTTCCCGGCCAGCGCCGACGCCCCGGCGTGCCCGCCGTGCGACCAGATCCGCAACGGCTCGGCGCGCGCGGCGGCGGCCTCGACCAGCGCGGTGCCCACGCCCTGCCGCCGGTGCTCGGGGTGGACGGCCAGCTCGGCCACCTTGTTGTCGTCGGCGTCGCCGAGCAGGTCGAGGTGCAGGTAGCCCACCAGGGTGTCGCCGGAGTTGGCCAGCAGGTGGGCGCTGCCCCGCGCGCCGGGCCGCAGCCGCATCAGCACCTGCTCGCCCACGGCGGCCACGCCGTCCGCGCGGGCGGCCGCGTCGAGCAGGTCGGTCACGTCACGGAACTGCTCGGTGGACAGCTCTTCGAACCACGTCGATTCCACACCGGGGGAAACTACCGGGTAGGGACCGCTATTTCAGCGGTGCTGGAACCGCGGCTCCGCGTCGGCGGGCGGGGTGTCCGCGTCGAGCGACCCGACCCGGCGGGCGCTGCCCGGCCGCGGCGGGCGGACGAACTTGTAGCCGACGTTGCGCACGGTGCCGATCAGCGACTCGTGCTCGGGGCCGAGCTTGGCGCGCAGCCGCCGCACGTGGACGTCCACGGTGCGGGTGCCGCCGAAGAAGTCGTAGCCCCACACCTCTTGCAGGAGCTGGGCCCGGGTGAACACCCGGCCGGCGTGCTGTGCCAGGTACTTGAGCAGCTCGAACTCCTTGTAGGTCAGGTCGAGCGGCCGGCCGCGCAGGCGGGCCGTGTAGGTCGCCTCGTCGATGACCAGCTCGCCGAGCTGGATGGCGCCGTCGCCGCCGGGGGCGGTGGCGCCGCGCCGGGACCGCACCAGCCGCAGCCGGGCGTCCACCTCGGCCGGGCCGGAGGTCGGCAGCAGGATCTCGTCCACGCTCCAGTCCGCGTTCACCGCGACCAGGCCGCCCTCGGTGACCACCGCCACCACGGGCACGTCCACGCCGCTGGAGTCCAGCAGCCGGCACAGGCCGCGCGCCCCGGCCAGGTCCGCACGGGCGTCCACCAGCACGACGTCGTGCGGGCCGGCCTCCAGCAGCGCCGAGACCTCCGGGCGCAGCGGGCGCACCGCGTGCGGGAGCAGCGACAGCGCGGGGAGCACCGCCTCGGGGTCGGCGTCGGTGGTCAGCAGCAGCACGTCGATACTCATCGCGGCGCCCTCCTGTTCGGCCGGTGTCCGGTCACGAACCAGACACAGCGCCAAGTACGGTGACCGGGCCCCGTTGCCTGCGGATGACGGAGACGATACCGGTGCACACCACGAAAGACCCAGGTCAGCTGGACAGCGTCACAGTTGTTCCCCCGAACGTCACTCCCGTCACGTCCGTGTCGCACGACGCGGTGACCCTGCACGGACTGCACCTGACCTCGTCACCTTCCGTCACCGACCTCGCATTCGTCGTCGGTCACGGCTTCACCAACCACGTCCGCAAGCCGTTCGTCCTGCGCGTGCTGGAGCGGTTCGCCCGGCACGGCGGCGTCGTCGCGCTGGACTTCCGCGGCCACGGCCGGTCGCACGGGCTGTCCACGGTCGGCAACGACGAGGTGCACGACCTGGCGGCCGGGGTTTCGCTGGCCCGCGACCTCGGGTACCGACGCGTGGTGACCGTCGGGTTCTCCATGGGGGCCTCCATCGCGCTGCGCCACGCCGCCCTGCACGACGAGCGCCCGGCGGCCGTCGCGGCGGTGAGCACCCCGTCGCGCTGGTGGGTGCGCGACACCGTCGCCATGCGCCGGGTGCACTGGCTGCTGGAGCAGCCGCACGGCCGGCTCGCCGCCCGCGCGCTGGGCGTCCGGCTGGGACCGCCGTGGCGGATCACGCCGCCCAGCCCGCTGGAGGTGGTGCACCGGATCGCGCCCACCCCGCTGCTGATCGTGCACGGCGAGGAGGACCACTACTTCGGCCCGGCGCACGCGCGGGCGCTGCACCGGGCGGCGGGCGGCGGGGGCGAGCTGTGGCTGGAGCCGCGGATCCGCCACGCGGAGTCCGCCATGACGCCGGCTCTGGTAGACCGGATCGCGACCTGGCTCGACCACCGTTCGACCGACGAGGGAAGTCGATGACCGCCACACCGACCGCACGCCGCCCGACCAGGGGCCGCAAGCTGATCATCGCCGGACTGGTGCTGGTCGGCCTGCTGGTCGCGGCCGACTACGGGCTCGCCGCGGCGGGTGAGTACCAGGTCGCCCAGCGGATGCGGGACAAGTTCCGGCTGGCCGACGACCCGACCGTGCGGATCAACGGGTTCCCGTTCCTCTACCAGGCGCTGACCGGCGACTACCGGGACATCGAGATCACCGCGTCCGGCGTGCCGGTGCGCGACTCGCTGCGCGACCTGGAGATCCGGGCGAACCTCTACCACACCCGGATCGGCCTGTCGGACCTGTTGTCCGGCAACACCCGGGGCGCCCGGATCGACCAGGTCACGGGCAGCGTCAAGATCAAGGCGCAGGACCTCAACCGGCTGGTCAACAGCGTCACCCCGTTCACCGACATGGCGATCGAGCCGGACACCCGGCCGGAGGCGACGCCGACGCCCGCGCCCGCCAAGCCGGACCCGACCAAGGCCGCGGTCAAGCTCAGCGGCAGCACCACGGTCGCCGGCCGCAAGATCCGGATCACCGCGTACGGCGCGGTCACCCTGGTCGCGGACCACCAGGTCGCGGTGTCGGTGAACGACGTGGAGCTGGACGACACGTCGCTGGCCGGCCTGAACGAGGTGCTGGGCGTGGTGCGGCAGGCGTTGAGCGTGACCATCGACCCCGGTGTGCTGCCGTTCACCGTGACGCCGACCGCCGTCCGGGTGGAGAGCGGGGCGTTCACCGTCGAGGGCACCATCCACGACATCCCGCTCGACCAGGGCTGAGATCGCGATGACCGGGGTGTGGGCCCTGCTCGGCGTGGTCGCGGTGGTCGCCGCGGTCGGCGTGCTGCTGCGCGTGCGCGACGGGCGGGTCCGGACCGGGAAGGAGCAGCGGGTGGACCTGCCGCGAGAGGTGCGGGAACTGCTCGACCCGGGCACCCCGGTCACGCTGGTGCAGATCTCCACGACGTTCTGCGCGCCGTGCCGGCACACCCGCGTGCTGCTGGCCGACCTGGCCGAGCGCACCGAGGGTCTGCGGCACGTCGACCTGGACGTCACGAACCTGCCCGAGGTGGCCGCCGGGCTGGGCGTGCTGCGCACCCCGACGACCCTCGCGCTGGACGCCCGCGGCACCGAGCTGTTGCGGGTCGGCGGCGTGCCGAAACGGGATGCGCTTCTTGCGGCCCTGCGCGACTACCTGCCCCGCCCGAACGGGTGAACCTGGGAACTCCCACGTTGTGGACGCCACTCCCGACAGGAGAAACCAGCGGCTACCCTCGTCGGCATGAACACGCTGCTGACCAAGCGACTCGCGGTCGACCTGTGCCGCGTCCGCAGCAGCCTGTGTCGCGCGATGAGCTGACCGGGCGGGTTCACCCGGCAGTCTGATGCCTTGACCGGCGTGCGCGACTGCCTCTAACACCGCCTGAAGACGGACTGCCCCGTCATGTCACCGTCAGGAGGTCGTCGTGCCCAAGGATGTCCCCGTAGACCCGCGCGGGCCGCGCTTCAGCGCGTGGATCACCACCGCCATCCTCGCCGTCGTGCTCCTGACCGGGTCGTGGCGGCTGCTCGCCGCGCAGACCGTGCTGTTCGGGCTGTGCGCGTTCATCTCGCTCAAGCTCAACCCGTGGGGGCACGTCTACCGGTTCGCCGTCCAGCCGCGGATCAAGCCGACGACGGAACGCGAGGCCCCCGAGCCGCTGCGGTTCGCGCAGGGCGTCGGGTTCGTGTTCGCCCTGGTGGGGACCATCGGGTACGCCTCCGGCCTCACCGCGCTCGGGGTCGTCGCCACGTCCGCCGCGCTGGTCGCCGCGCTGCTCAACGCCGCGCTCGGCCTGTGCCTGGGCTGTGAGATGTTCCTGCTCCTGCGCCGCTACGCCCCAGCCCTCGCCCGCCCCCAGTAAGCCGAGAAACAAGAAACTGGAGCAGCTTCGATGAGCCGTGAAGACGTCCTGGTCTCCGCCGCCTGGTCCGAGGAGAACCTCAACACGCCCGGCGTGGTGTTCGTGGAGGTCGACGAGGACACCACCGCCTACGAGGGTGGCCACATCCCCGGCGCGGTGCGGATCGACTGGAAGACCGAGCTCCAGGACCAGGTCCGCCGCGACTTCGTGGACCGCGCGGGCTTCGAGAAGCTCCTGTCCGCCAAGGGCATCTCCAACGACGACACCGTGGTCCTCTACGGCGGCAACAACAACTGGTTCGCCGCCTACGCCTACTGGTACTTCAAGCTCTACGGCCACGACGCGGTGAAGCTGCTCGACGGCGGCCGCAAGAAGTGGGAGCTCGACGGCCGTCCGCTGGACAAGGACGCCGTCTCCCGCGAGGCCACGAACTACCAGGCGCAGGAGCAGGACCACTCGATCCGCGCGTTCCGCGACGAGGTCGTCGACGCCATCGGCAACAAGAACCTGGTCGACGTGCGCTCGCCCGACGAGTTCTCCGGCAAGCTGCTCGCCCCGGCGCACCTGCCGCAGGAGCAGGCGCAGCGCGGCGGCCACATCCCGTCCGCGATCAACGTGCCGTGGAGCAAGGCGGCCAACGAGGACGGCACCTTCAAGTCCGACGCGGAGCTGGCCGAGATCTACGGCGAGGCCGGGTTCGACGGCTCCCGCAAGACGATCGCGTACTGCCGCATCGGCGAGCGCTCGTCGCACACCTGGTTCGCGCTGCACGAGCTGCTCGGGCACCAGGACGTGAAGAACTACGACGGTTCCTGGACCGAGTACGGCTCGCTGGTCGGCGTGCCGGTGGAGCTCGGCAGCGGCAAGGAGGACTGATGAGCGACACCTGTGGTGCGCCGGTTCAGGGCGTGGACGTCGAGGTCGGCGCGGGCGAGGTCGTGCTGACCGGCAAGGTCAGCACGACGGACGGCCCGGTGGGCGGCGCGTTCGTGCGGCTGCTCGACTCGACCGGCGAGTTCACCGCCGAGGTCGTGTCCTCGCCGGAGGGCGACTTCCGGTTCTACGCGGCACCGGGCACGTGGACGATCCGCGCGCTGCACCGGTCGGGCAACGGCCAGGCGTCGGTGTCCGCCGACGGTCCGGGCGTGCACGCGGTCTCGGTGGCCGTGGCCTGACCCAGGCTCAGGACTCGGGAGTGCACGGGCTCGCGCCCGGCGCTACCCATCGGGATCCCCGGTGCGCACTGGCACCGGGGATCCCGTTTTTGTGTCACGTTGCCCACCGCGCCCGAGCCTCCGCGACGCCCCGGCTATAAACTTGACGGGTGGAACACTTCTTCACAGTCCTGATGATCGTGGTGGCGTTGGCCGTCGTCTGGTTCTCCGCGTACGTGGTCTACCGGCTGTACTCCGACCAGCGCTGATGACGGAGAACTCGCCCGTGCCGGGCAGCGGTGACGCGGCGGTGCGGGCCGCCGCCACGCGCGCCGAGACGACCGGTGCCCGCAACCTGCCGCAGTTCGACGACCTGCCGGTCCCGGCGGACACCGCGAACCTGCGCGAGGGCCCGTCGCTGCACGACGCGTGCCTGGCGCTGCTGCCGCTGGTCGGGATGTGGCGCGGCGAGGGCGAGGTCGTGTACCCGACGATCGACGGCCCGTACCGGTTCGGCCAGCAGGTCACGTTCGCGCACGACGGCCGCCCGTTCCTGTTCTACGAGGCCCGGTCCTGGCTGTTGGACGCCGACGGCGCCGTGATCCGCCAGGCCGCCCGCGAGACGGGTTTCTGGCGTCCGCAGCCGGACGACACGATCGAGGTGCTGCTGGCGCACAACACCGGGATCATGGAGCTGTACTACGGCAAGCCGCGCAGCCAGACGTCGTGGGAGCTGGGCACCGACGCGGTGGTCCGGACGACGACCGCGAAGGACGTCACGGGCGCGCAACGGCTCTACGGCATCGTGAACGGCGGCGACCTCGCGTACGTCGAGGAGCGCGCGATGGTGGGCCAGCCGCTCCAGCCGCACACGTCGGCGCACCTCAAGCGCGTGGTCGGCTGACCGGTCCGCTGTCGGCTCGATCCGAACCAGCCGACCTGGGGGCCGAACGTGCGCGTGCCGGAAAGTCCTCGGTTAGGATTGTTCAACAATCCAACTTGAGGACCTATCGTGGGTGCCATGCGGCTGCGGCGTTGCGGAACCGACGCGGTGCTGGTCGAGGTCGACTCGGCCGGTGAGGTGGAGGCGGTGCGCGCGGCGGTCCAGGCCGCGGCGCTGCCCGAGGTGGTGGAGCTGGTCCCGGCGGCCCGCACGGTCCTGGTGACGGCCCGTCCGGGCGGCCTGCCGGCGGTCCGACGGGTGCTGGCGGCCGTCCGGTCGACCGACCCGGTCGACGTGCCGACCCGCGAGGTGGAGATCCCGGCGGTCTACGACGGGCCGGACCTCGACCTGGTCGCGACCACCGCGGGCCTCACCCCGGACGAGGTCGTCGCCCTGCACACCGAGACCGTCTACTCGGTCGCGTTCTGCGGGTTCGCCCCCGGTTTCGCCTACCTGACCGGCCTGCCCGAACCGCTGCGCCAGCCCCGGCTGGACTCCCCGCGCACGAAGGTGCCGGCGGGCTCGGTGGGCCTGGCGGGCGAGTACACCGCCGCCTACCCGCGGTCCACGCCCGGCGGCTGGCGGCTCATCGGCCGCACCGACGCCCCGCTGTTCGACCCGCGCCACGACCCGCCCGCGCTGCTCTCGCCGGGCGACCGGGTGCGCTTCCGGGCGGTCCGGTGACGGCGCTCGACCAGGCGCGACCCGCCCGGTCCGTCACGGTCCTGCGCACCGGGCCCCAGGCGCTGGTCCAAGACCTCGGCCGGCCCGGCCACGCGCACCTCGGCGTGCCGCCGTCCGGCGCGCTGGACCCGCCGTCGCTGCGCCTGGCGAACCGGCTGGTCGGCAACCCCGAGGACGCCGCCGGGCTGGAACTCCTGCTCGGCGGCCTGGTGCTGCGCGCCGCCGCGTCGTGCACCGTCGCGGTCACCGGCCCGAGCACGCCCACCCTGGTCAACGGCCGGCTGCGGGACTGCCCGACCCACCTGCGCCCCGGCGACGAGCTGACCGTCGGCACCCCGCGCACCGGCCTGCGCTGCTACCTCGCGATCTCCGGGGGCATCGCCGTGCCGGCCGAGCTGGGCAGCCGCGCCGCGGACCTGCTCTCCGGCCTCGGCCCGCCGCCGCTGCGCCCCGGCGACGTGCTGCCGCTCGGCCCGCCGACGGGGGTGCCGACCGGGGCCGACGTGCTGCCGCCGCTGCGCGTCGCGGACGAGGTGGTGGTGCCGATCCTGCTCGGCCCCCGCGACGACTGGTTCGACGACCCGCTCGGACAGCTCCGCACCGGCCGGTGGTCCGCGTCCGAGCGGAGCAACCGGGTGGGGCTGCGCCTGGACGGCACGGCGCTGGCCCGGACCGCCGCCCACCGGGGTCGCGAGCTGCCCAGCGAGGGGCTGGTGACCGGGGCCGTCCAGGTGCCGGCGGACGGCCGACCTGTGGTGTTCCTGGCCGACCACCCGACGACCGGCGGTTACCCGGTGGTAGGCGTGGTGCCGCCGGACGCCCTGCCGCTGCTCGGCCAGGCGCGGCCGGGAACCCGGGTCCGGTTCCGGCCACACGGCTGAACGGACGCAATTGGTCTAGACCCATTGTCATTGGTGTGACGAAGACCTAGTTTCAAGTCTTGGCCGCCGTGGTTCTCGACTGTCCCTGTCAATCGAGAGGCACAACCGAAATGCGCCGACTAGCCATCGCGCTGGTGGCACTAGCCGCCACCGCCACCTTCGCCACGCCGGCAACCGCCGCAGCGGGCCTGACCGCCACGTTCAGCCGAACGGGCACCACAGCCAAGTTCGTGGTCAACAACCCGACCACAGCTGCCATCTCCGGCTGGTCGATCAAGTTCGACCTGCCCGCCGGCGTGACGGTGAGCGGTGCGCAGAACGCGACCACCACCCAGAACGGCACCAAGGTCACGCTCACCCCCGCCTACTACATCAGCACCATCCAGGCGGGCCGCAACACCGACCCGTTCAGCCCGACGTTCACGCTGAGCTCGGCGGTCGACCCGACGTCGTGCACGCTCAACGGCGCGAACTGCGACGGCACCGGCCCCGAGCCGCCACCGCCCGCACCGGTCACGGCCGACTTCAGCCTGACCGGCAGCACCGGCAAGTTCGTGGTCGCGAACAACACCACGACGACGCTGACCGAGTGGTCGATCACGTTCACGCTGCCCGCGGGCGTCACCGCGAGCAACGGGAACAACGCGACCGTCACCCAGAACGGCAACTCGGTCACCGTGGTCCCGGTGCACTACAACAAGTCGGTCGGTCCCAAGAAGACCACCGAGCCGTACAGCCCGACGTTCACGCTGAGCCGCGCGGTGGAACCCGTCACCTGCCGGATCAACAACGTGAACTGCGACGGTTCGCCGGACGTCCCGCCGACCGTCCCCGGTGACCTGCGCTCCCCGGTGAAGACCACGAAGTCCGTGTCGCTGCAGTGGAACGCGTCCAACGCGGGTTCGCTGCCGGTCGCGGGCTACGACGTCTACAACGGAACCGCGCTGGCCACCACGGTCACCGGCACCAGTGCCACGGTAACCGGTCTCACGCCGAACACCGCGTACTCGTTCACCGTGAAGGCCAAGGACACCAAGGGCACCCAGTCCGGGGCCAGCAACGCCATCAGCGTCACCACGAACAACCCGGCCGACGACACCCAGCCGCCGACCACCCCGACCAACCTGCGCAGCACCGCGAAGGACGCGGGCAGCGTCACGCTCGCGTGGAACGCGTCCACGGACAACAACAAGGTCGCGAACTACGACGTCTACCAGGGCGACGCGGTCCGCGCCACGGTCACCGAGACCACGGCGAAGATCGACGGCCTGTCGCCGTCCACCGAGTACACCTTCCAGGTGAAGGCCCGGGACATCTACGACAACGAGTCGGGCCTGAGCAGCGCCGTCAAGGTGACCACTTCGGACATCGTCGGCGGGTACGCGAAGGTCGGCTACTTCGTGCAGTGGGGCATCTACGGTCGCCAGTTCTTCGTGAAGAACCTGGACACCAACGGGTCCGCGGCGAAGCTGACGCACATCAACTACGCGTTCGGCAACATCGACCCGGTCAACCTGACCTGCCTGCACGGCGTCACCAAGGGCACCTCGCCCAACCCGCAGGACCCCAACCAGGGCGACGGCGCGGGTGACGCGGAAGCCGACTACAGCCGGCCGTTCAGCTCGGCGCAGTCGGTCGACGGCGTCGCGGACACCGGCTGGGAGCCGCTGCGCGGCAACTACAACCAGCTCAAGAAGCTCAAGGCGAAGCACCCGCACCTCAAGGTGCTGATCTCGCTGGGCGGCTGGACGTACTCGAAGTACTTCTCCGACGTCGCGGCCACCGACGCGGCGCGCAAGAAGTTCGTCGCGTCGTGCGTCGACATGTACCTGAAGGGCAACCTGCCGACCTACAACGCGGCGGGCGGTCCGGGCACGGCGGCCGGCATCTTCGACGGCATCGACCTCGACTGGGAGTGGCCCGGCGCCGAAGGCCACGCCGGCAACCACATCAGCCCGGACGACAAGCGGAACAACACCCTCCTGATCGAGGAGTTCCGCAAGCAGATGGACGAGCTGACCAAGACCTCCGGCAGGCGCTACCAGCTGACCGCGTTCACCCCGGCCGACCGGGGCAAGATCGACGCCGGCTGGGAGCTGGGCCGGGTGGCGCAGTCCATGGACATCTTCAACGTCCAGGGCTACGACTTCCACGGCTCGGGCAGCGACAACTCGTGGGAGCCGAACCGGACCGGCCACCAGGGCAACCTGTACGCCGACAAGGACGACCCGTACCCGTTCCACTTCAGCGTGGAGGACACGGTCAACGCCTACCTCGAAGCCGGGGTGCACCCGCGCAAGATCACGGTGGGCCTGGCGTTCTACGGCCGGGGCTGGCAGGGCGTCCAGGACGGCGGGAAGAAGGGCGAGTGGCAGTCGGCGACCGGTGCGGCACCGGGCCAGTTCGCCGAGGAGGCCGGCACCCGCGGCTACTCCAACCTGCTGGCCAGCGTCCCGAACTGCACCGTCGTGCACGACGAACCGGCGGTGGCCACCTCCTGCTTCACCGGCAACGGCGGGCAGTGGTGGACCTTCGACGACACGTGGTCGATCCAGAAGAAGACCGCGTGGATGAAGCAGCGCGGCCTGCTCGGCGCGATGATCTGGGAGATGTCCGGCGACACCGGCACGTTGATGAGTGCCGTTGACAACGGGCTGAAGTAATCCCTGCGGGAACGCGGCCCCCGGACTCCCGGGGGCCGCGTTTCCCGTCCCGCCCCGGCGCTCGGAACCTCAGTACTCGGCCTCGTAGAGCTCCACGAGCCGGGCGTGCAGGTCCGCGGAGTCGGGCAGCGGCTTGCCGTCCAGCGTGTGCACGCGGGTGATCTTGCGGACGCTGGACACCAGGAAGACGCCGTCCGCCGCGTGCAGCTCGTCCACCGCGATCGGCGCGACCTTGACCGTCCAACCCTCACGCGTGGCGGACCGGAACAGCGCGGCCTGCGTCGTGCCCGGCAGGATGCCCAAGGTCGAGGGCGGTGTGACCAGGTCCCGGTCGCGGGCCAGGACCAGCGTCGAGGTCGGGCCCTCCAGCACCGAGCCGGACGACGTGGTGAACACGACCTCCGCCGCGCCGCGCCGCTCGGCCTCGCGCAGGGCCGCCATGTTGACCGCGTAGGACAGCGACTTCGCGCCCAGCAGCAGCCACGGCGCGCGCTCGGCCAGCCCCGGCTCGATGCCCCGGTCCAGGGTGATCGCGGCGAGGCCGTCGGCCCGCTGGGCCCGCACCTTCGCCGAGATGTCCATGCCCAGCGTGAAGCCGGTCGCGGTGCCGTCACCGCCCTCGACGCCGCGGGTGTAGATCAGCTTGAGGGCGATCTCCCGGCCGCCGGTCCAGTTGTCCACCACCAGGCTGACCGTCCGCTCGAACGCGGCGCGGTCGGGTTCGGGCAGGTCCAGCAGGGCCGCCGAGCGGGCCAGCCGGTCCAGGTGCGGCCCCAGTTCACGGGGTTTGCCGTCCACGACGAGGACGGTCTCGAAGACGCCGTCGCCGCGCATCAGGCCGAGGTCGTCCACGCGGATCTGCGGGGCGTCGGGGTCGGCGAGGGTTCCATCCAGTAGAGCGAGCACGCGCATACAGTGAGACTACTCACGGCTTAACATCGGTTTCGTGGACACCGCGAGCGGCCCGAAGGCCCTGCGCAAGACGTTGCACGACCGCGGGATGCGGATGACGCCCCAGCGCCAACTGGTGCTGGACGCGGTGCGCGACCTCGGGCACGCGACACCCGAGCAGATCTGCCA
Organism: Saccharothrix espanaensis DSM 44229; assembly: GCF_000328705.1. Taxonomy (NCBI): domain Bacteria; kingdom Bacillati; phylum Actinomycetota; class Actinomycetes; order Pseudonocardiales; family Pseudonocardiaceae; genus Saccharothrix; species Saccharothrix espanaensis. The sequence continues at coordinate 9,022,341 of NC_019673.1, forward strand.
CCGCGTGCAGGTCACGGCCCCGACGGTGAACATCACCACGATCTACCGGACCCTCGACCTGCTGGAGCGGCTCGGGCTGATCCGGCACACCCACCTGGGCCACGGCGCGCCGAACTACTCGGCGGACGAGCACGAGCACGTCCACCTGGTGTGCCACCGGTGCGGCGGGGTCGACGAGGTGCCGTGTGATCTGCTGTCACCGCTGGGCGGAACACTCCGGGGTGAATTCGGGTTCGAACTGGATGCCAGCCACCTCGCGCTGTCCGGCACCTGCCGCGACTGCCTGAAGGAGAACTCGTGACCTCACCGCTGCTGACCGTGCCGGGCGCCGTCGCGCCGTTCGAGGGGTCCGCCGACCAGGGCGTGCCCTGGCACTTCGGCGACCCGTTCGCGGAGCAGCGCTCGGCGGCCCGGTCGGTCGCGGTGTTCGACCGGTCGAACCGGGCGGTGCTGGCGGTCTCCGGCGACGACCGGCTGACCTGGCTGCACTCGCTGACCAGCCAGCACTTCGAGGCGCTCGGCGAGGACCGGGGCAGCGAGATGCTGGTGCTGGACGTGCAGGGGCGGGTCGAGCACCACGCGGTGGTGGCCAACGTGGGCGGCGTGGTCTACCTCGACACCGAGGCGTCGACGGCGGGCGCGCTGCTGTCGTACCTGACGAAGATGGTGTTCTGGTCGAAGGTCGAGCCCCGCGACGCCACCGCCGAACTGGCCGTGCTGACCGTCGTCGGGCCGGAGCTCCCGGAGCTGTTCACCAGATCGGGTGTGGTGCTGCCCGAGCGGCTCGGTGTCGTGGAACTGCCCGGCGGCGGGTTCGTGCGGCGGATGCCGTGGCCCGGTCAGGACGCCGCCGACCTGGTCGTGCCGCGCGGGTTGCTGACCGACTGGTGGGCGAAGCTGACCGACGCGGGCGCGCGCCCGGCGGGCAGCTGGGCGTTCGAGGCGTTGCGGGTGGAGTCGCTGCGGCCCCGGCTGGGCGTGGACACCGACGAGAAGACCATCCCGCACGAGGTCAACTGGATCGGCTCGGCGGTCCACCTGGACAAGGGCTGCTACCGCGGCCAGGAGACGGTGTCGAAGGTGCACAACGTCGGCCGGCCGCCGCGGCGGATGCTGCTGCTGCACCTGGACGGGACCCGGGAGGTCCAGCCGGAGACCGGCGACCCGGTGGTGGTCGGCGAGAAGGTGGTCGGCCGGGTCGGGTCGGTGGCGCTGCACCACGAGCTGGGCACGATCGCGTTGGCGCTGGTCAAGCGCTCGGTGCCGGTCGAGGCCGAGCTGCTGGTGGGTGTCGACGACCGGGTCGTGCAGGCGTCGGTGGACCCCGATTCGGTGCCGCCGGACACCCCGGGCCTGGGCCGGGAAGCCGCCCGGAACCTGGGGCGGTAGTCGCCGGACGCGCCGGGTTCTGTGCCAGGATCACGGCATGTCCCGACCCGGTTCCCACGGCACGCTGCTCACCGTCGCCCCGACCGGGGCCGAGCACGCCAAGGCCGACGTCCCGCAGCTGCCGGTCACGCTGGACGAGCTGGTCGCCGCCGCGCAGGCGTGCGAGCAGGTCGGGGCCGCGATGGTGCACGTCCACATCCGCGGCGACGACACCCGCCCGACGCTCGACCTCGGGCGGCTCAAGGACACCGTGGGGGCGCTGCGCGAGCGGACGTCGCTGATCGTGCAGCTCTCCACCGGCGGGGCGGTCACCGACCCGGAGGCCGACCGGCTGCGCGTGCTCGACGCCCTGCCGGACTCGGCGTCCTGCACGATGGGGACGGTGAACTTCGGCGAGGACGTCTTCCTCAACCGGTGGGAGTTCGTGGTCTCGCTGCACAAGGCGATGCAGGAACGCGCGATCGTGCCGGAGTACGAGATCTTCGACCTCGGCCAGCTCGCGTCGCTGCGCCGGCTGCTCGACCAGCACGGCCTGCCGGCGGGCGGGAAGGTGCACGTCGACCTGGTGATGGGCGTGCCGGGCGGGATGCCCGGCGACGTGGAGACGCTGGTCGCCGCGCTGCGGCTGCTGCCGGACGGGGCGTCGTTCTCGGCGACCGGGATCGGCCGGACGTCGCTGCCGGTGATGCTCGCCGCGCTGAGCGCGGGCGGGCACCTGCGGGTCGGGATGGAGGACACCACCACCTACGCCAAAGGGCAGCCGGTGCGGGACAACGCCCAACTGGTGGCGCGCGCCGCGGGGCTCGCGAAGATCGCCCAGCGACCGCCGCTGTCACCCGTCGAGGCGCGTGACCTACTCGGCGTGCGCAGTCCGGTACAGGTTTGAAACAACTTTGGAAGCAGGTTTGTGTTGGCGGGTGGGCAGGAACTACCTCAGGATGAGTACGTGATCGAGGTGCGTCCTGGCGGGCGCCGCCGAATCGACCGGGTGCTCGCCCCCGACTACACCGAGGGGGTCGAGCGGCTCCCGCTCGCCGAGGTGCGCGCGCTGCGCGACGAAGCGGCCCAGGAGGAGACCGACCTGTCGTACCTGCGGCGGCTGTTGCACGCGCGGATCGACATCGTGCGGGCCGAGCAGGCGCGCCGGGCCGACGGCGGGTCGGCGGTGGTGGACCAGCTGGCCACGATCCTCGCCTCGAACGCGGTGGGGCCGGCGACCGGGCTGGGGCGCTACCAGACGCAGGAGCCCTCACGGGCGGAGGCGCACCGGCGGCACGTCGAGGCGCTGGTGTCGGACGTGGACCTGTCGGACGTGAGCTCGCTGACCGACGACAAGCTGGACCTGGCGCTGCGGACGTTCGTGAACGAGGAGGCCTCGGTCTCCGGGCGGCGGCGCGAGGTGCAGGTCGTGGTGGACCGGTTGAACGCGGAGATCGCGGGCCGGTACCAGAACGGGAGCGCCTCGGTGGACGAGCTGCTGGCCGCGGAACGCGGCTGGCCGACGAACCCGAACCGCGAGAAGGAATAGCCGACTGATCGCCGGGGTTCACCCTCCGCCACGACCCCCGGCCTTCGGCTCCTTCCGCTCCCTCGCACCTTCCGCTCCTCCGCACCTTCCACGTCTTCCACGTCTTCCGCGCCCCGCTCTCTCGGCGCCCTCCGCTGTCTGCCGGCAGCCCCTCACCTCTCCCACTTCTTCCTCCCTCCGCTCGCTTTTCGCGGCACACACCCTCCTTCCGGGTTCAGATCCCCACCCGATCGTGATCTTGCCCCGCTCGAACTCCTGTTCGAAAATAGACATCACAGGGCAGCGGAACAACGAACCCGGACACGGAGGTGATCAACCCTGGACGTACCAACAACTGGGATGAGTCTCCCAAATCCTGAACGGTCGCCCTAGCGTGCAGGCATGGGGTACCGCTGGGTGGTTCTCGCCGTCGGCGCGCTGGCACAGGGCACGAACGCCGCGGTGTTCCTCGGGCTCCCGGCGATCACCCCGCAGCTGCGCGAGCACTTCGACCTGACGCTGCCCCAGGTCGGGCTGCTGCTCGGCGCGGTGAACCTGGGCACGATGCTCACGCTGGTGCCGTGGGGTGCGGCGGCGGACCGCCGGGGTGAACGCGTCGTGATGACCATCGGCGGCGCGGGTGCCGCGGTGTCCCTGGCGATGGCGGCGGTGGACGGCCCGGTCGTGGCGGGCCTGGCGTTGGTGGTGGCGGGCCTGTTCGGGGCGAGCGTCAACGCGGCGAGCGGCCGCGCCGTGATGACGTGGTTCCCGGCGGACCGCCGCGGCCTGGCCATGGGCATCCGCCAGACGGCGACCCCGCTGGGAGCGGCACTGACGGCCGCAGTGCTCCCGGCGGTGGCGGTGGGCGCGGGCGTGCCCGCGGCGTTCGTGGCACTGGCGGCGTTCACGGGGTTCGTGGCGGTCGCGATCGCCGTCCTGGTCCGCGAACCCCCGTGGGCGTCCCGGGCCACCGACGCCAAGGGCGGCGCTTCCCTCGGGGTGATCCTGAAGGACCCGGCGTTGATCCGTCTCAGCGCCGCCGGCGCGCTCCTGGTGGTGCCCCAGTTCACCGCAGCGGCTCTGATGGTCGAGTTGCTGCACGGCCACCGAGGGGTCGCGGTGGGCACGGCAGCGGCGTTGTTGGCCGTGTCCCAGGTGCTCGGGGGCCTGGGGCGGCTGGGCACGGGGGCGTGGTCGGACCGGACCCAGGACCGGATCACCCCGCTGAAGACCATGAGCGTCGCCATCGCCGCGGGCTTCGCCCTGACCGCGGCCCTGGTCGACCAGGCCCCCACGCCGGTGCTGGCCGTCGCCCTGATCGCAACGGCGGCCCTGGCCCTGGCGTGGAACGGCCTGGCGCTCACCGCCACCGCCGAACTGGCACCCGAGGGCCGGAGCGGCACCGCCCTGGGAATGCAGAACACCGCCAACTACCTGAGCGCGACCATCACCCCACCGGTGGCGAGCTGGCTGGCCGCCACGACCGGCTGGCCCACCGCCCTCCTGCTGGCCGCCCTGGCAGCCGCCACCGCCCGCGTCCTCCTGACCCGAACTCCCACCCCGACCCGCACCTGAACCACCCCGACCACTCCCAGGTCCAGGCGCGAGCGGGCCGGGTTTGTCTGGTTCGGGCGGGTTTGTGGGGTTCGGGGTGGAGTCGAGGCCTAACCGTGACGTTCGCGGCGGGCCAGTTCGCCCCAGAACTCGCGGAGGTGTTCGTAGCGGAGGGCCACCTCTTCGGCGTTGCCCTCTTCCAGGGCGTCGACGATCGCGTTGACGTCCTGCGCCGAGGAGTCCTCCAGCAGGTCCTTGTCCTCGATCAACTGCACGAGGCCGCCGTAGTCCAGCTCCACCGCGGCGTCCGGCGAGAAGTGGTCGAGCCAGCGGGCTGTGTCGGACAACACCTTCGCCGGGCCTTCGTCGCCCAGGGACCTCGACACGACCTTCCGCGCCCGTGCCACCCGGTGCCGGGCGTCGCTCATCGCGACCCGCCACGACACCTGGCGCTCGGGGTCGTCGCGCGGGGCCAGGACGATCCGCCGGGCGTCCGGGTCCACCAGCGCGAACCACGGCAGCGGCACGGTCCACGTCGTGGAGATCACGTGCACCGCCCCGCCGGTCAGCTCGGCCATCACGGACGCGGCCCGCGCCCGGATCGCGTCCGGCCCCACCGACAGCGACAGCGCGGCGTCCTGCAACGGGCCGGTGGAGGTCGCCAGGAACCCGACCAGCGCCGCCGCCGACCTCGCGCGGAGGTCCAGCGGGCACACCAGGGGGCCGGGTCCGACCTCGCCGGGCACTTCGGCGGGGCTGATGGTCATCACGTCGAACGGGGCGTCGGGCGCGACACTCCCGTCCGACCGCTCGCCGGGGAGCAGGCGACGCGGCCGGGACAGTTGTGATCGCAACCACAGCTCCCGCTCGCGGGAACCGACGTCCGCCCGGCTCAGCACCCCGTTTTCCAGGGCTTTCCGCACCTGGTCGACCAGCGGTGCGTCCAGAGCCGACAGCGGTTCGTACACCCTGAGGTAGGCGACGAACGGTCGAGGCACGCGCGCATCCTCCCATGGGGAAGATTGGCGGCACGTGTCACGCCTACCGCGTCGCGAGGAACCCCTTCGACACGGTACGGTAGTTACCAGGAACTAGTTGTCGAGACGAGTGGGGCCGCCGTTCCCCCGGCCGCCCCCGTCCCTGTGCGAGGGGGTCGAGCCATGGGGCGCGGCCGAGCGAAGGCCAAGCAGACGAAGGTGGCGAGGGAGCTGAAGTACAGCTCTCACAACACCGACTTTGACGCCTTGCAACGCGAGCTGTCCGGCGATTCCGACAGCGGCGTACGCCGTAGCGATGAACGCTACGACGACGCCGCTTCGGACGACGAGTACGACGACTACCGTCGCTGACGCATCACACCCGCTGAGAAGGTTGGGCTGCCGGTTCCGCACCGGCAGCCCAACCTTTGACGCGGGCCCTACAACGCCCTGGCGTACTGCCTCGGCGGAGTTACCTGTGCCCCGAGTTCCCTGGCCGCGCGCAGCGGCCAGTTCGGGTCGCGCAGGAGCTCCCGCGCGAGCAGGACCAGGTCGGCCGATCCGTCGGTGACGATCTGCTCAGCCTGCCGGGCCTCGGTGGGCACGTCGGCCTTCCTCCGCACGGCCTCGGCGAACCGCACCTGGTAGCCGGGCCCGAGGGGGATGTCCGCGTGGGGCACGTTGCCGCCGGTGGAGACGTCGACCAGGTCGACGCCCAGGGCGGCGAGGTCGTGCGCGAGTTCGACGCTGTCCTCTTCCGCCCACCCGCCGCCGACCCAGTCGGTGGCCGAGATCCGGACGAACAGGGCCACGTCCTCGCCGACCGCCGCGCGCACCGCCGAGGTCACCTCGCGGGTCAGCCGGGTCCGATTTTCCCGGGAACCTCCGTATTCGTCGGTTCGTTTGTTGCTCAGCGGCGACAGGAACTGGTGCAAGAGGTAACCATGGGCGGCGTGGACCTCGACGACCTCGAAGCCGGCCGCGACGGCCCGGCGCGCGGCGGCGGCGAAGTCCGCCACGACCTGGTCGATGCCGGCCCGGTCGAGCGCCTCGGGCACCCGGTAGCCGGCGGCGAACGGCTCGGTGCCCGGCGCGACCGGGGTCCAGCCGCCGTCCTCGTCGGCCACGCCGCCGTTCCGGTCGTCGAAGGGCGGGTGGGTGGAGCCCTTGCGGCCCGCGTGGGCGAGTTGCACGCCGGGCACGGAGCCGTGCTCGCGGAGGAACCGGGTGATCGGCCGCCACGCCTCGACGTGCCGGTCGTCCCACAATCCGGTATCGGCCGGCGAGATGCGGCCCACCGCCTGGACGGCGGTCGCCTCGGTGAACACCAGCCCGGCGCCACCCAGCGCACGCGCGCCGAGGTGGACCAGGTGCCAATCGTCGGGGAAGCCGTCACGGGCGGAGTACTGGCACATCGGGCTGACCGCGATCCGGTTCTGGAGCGTGACGGAGCGGAGGGTCAGCGGGGTGAACAGCGCACTCACATGCGTCTCCTCGGGTGGTTCCGGTACGACAACGGGTCCTTCGGGGTACCTCGACAGGTCCAAGGTCCCGGATCGGACAGGTTGTTCCCGTCGGACCGGCCGTCCCACCGCACGGGAGCTGCGCAATTCCATTCGATTCGGTATTGCGCGTGCATTAGCACGTGATCTTGAATGGGGGGTCGGTACGCAAAACGCTCTACAGACAGGGCCAGTTACGCCCATTCGGGTGTACTGTCCGCAGCACGTTCGGGGAGACCATCACTTGCCGCCCGACGCAGGTCGGTTCGAATTCCAGTTCCCGCCGGTCACGACAGTAACAGGATCCACATGCTGCCCATGCCGACCACGATGACACAGGATCCAGGGTGGCCCAGCAACAGTCTGCTGGGTCGCCTCCGCGACAACACCCGACAAGAACTGCTGAACATCGGCACGGTCGTGCGGTACACGGCCGACCGGGAGGTCATCGAGCAGGACGCGAAAGACACTCACGTCCTTCTGCTGCTCGACGGCGTGGTGAAGGTGCAGACCACCGACGAGACGGGCGACACCGCCCTGCTCGCGATCCGGGTCGCGGGCGACCTGGTGGGCGAGATGGCGGCCCTGGACCAGAAACCGCGCTCGGCCACCGTCGTGACGTGCGGCGACGTGGTGGCGAAGCTGATCACCAGTGGTGAGCTGATGAGCTTCCTGCACCGGCGCAACGACGTGTTCGTGGAATTGATCGGGATGATCAACGACCGGCTGCGCTGGGCCAACCAGCGCCGCCGCGATTTCCTGTCCCACCCCGCCGCCGAACGGGTGGCCCGAGTGCTCGCCGAATTGGTGCAGACCTACGGCCGGGAAGAGGCCGCGGGCTGGACCCTCGGAATTCCGCTGACCAAGGTCGAGCTCGCCTCCATCGCCGGGATGAAGCCCCGCACGGCGGAGAAGGCGTTCAGCGACTTGCGGAAAGCGGGAGTCGTCGTCAGCCACCTGCGACGTGACGTGCTGGTGCCCGACCTGGAGAGCCTGCGGAAATTCGCGGGCATCTGAGGTCAGGCCGCAGTTTTGCGGTATTCGCCCCGGTGCAGTACTCCAGAGTGACTCTGCACTGCACGGTGACTACGCGCGGCTACACCTGCGCACCACGTCGAAAGGGCGAGTCGATGAGTCCTGCCACCTTCCGGCGCAGTCTGCTGGTCTGCTGTGACCTGAGGCGCTACGGCGCGGCAGACGACCAGCTCCAGCGCGAGCTGCAAGAACTGCTGGTCCGCTGCCTGGACCGGGCCGGTGCGGCGGCCGGTCTGGACCGGTCCACCTGGCACCGCCAGGCCAAGGGCGACGAGGAATGGGCGGTGTTGCCTCCGGAGAGCCCGGAACACGTCGTCGTCGACACCTACGTCCGCGGGCTGAACGCGGAACTGACGTCGGCGAACCGCTACCGGGTGCCGGAGGCGCGCGCCCGGATGCGCCTGGCCATCCACCACGGCGCGGTGGTGGAGGGCGCGAACGGATTCCCCGGCCAGGATTCCGTGCTGGTCTCACGGCTGCTCAACAGCAAACCGGCGCACGTCGCGCTGGAGGAGTTCCCGGACGCGGACCTGGTCGTGGTGCTCTCCGAGATCGTGTACTCCTCGCTGGTGCTGGCCGGGCACACGACCCTGCGCCCGACCGACTTCCGCCGGGTCGAAGTGGTGGAGAAGACCTTCCACGGGCACGGCTGGATGTGGATCCCGAACGGGGACGTCCACGCGTTGGACCTGGCGGACGGGCCGGTCGCGCGGCAGACGCCGGCGGTGAACCAGAACGCCGTCGCGAGCGGCGGTTCGACGGTGATCCAGGCCGGGCGGGACGCGAGCGTGCCGACCTTCCAGCGCGCCGACATGATCCAGAACTTCGACGGCAACGACCAGCGCGGCTCGCACTTCGGCCCGAGCTTCGGCAAGGGCGGGGAGGCCGACCCGACCCGATGAGAGGACGTGAGGTGCGCGAGGAACCGCTGCGCATGCTCGCCGGAGCCGTGGCCAGCGCGTTGGCCAAGGCGGTCGACACCGACCTGTGGGCGGACCTGCGGGCCCGGGTGGCGGCGGTGCTCGCGCCGACGCTGTTCGACCTCGTCAGCGCCCACCTCGACGAGGCCCGTGGCCGGGTGGTCGGCGCGCCGGCCGTGCGGCTGGAACTGGCGCGCGCCGAGTTCACCACGGAGTGGCGCGGCTCGATCCACACCATGCTCTGGCAGCACCCCGAGGCGGCCGGCCCGCTGCGCGCCGTGCTGCACGCGGTCAGCCCGGCGCTGCCGCGAGTGGCCGGCGAGAGCGGCGTCGTCCAACACTCCGGTGCGCACCACTCTGGTGCGCACCACTCTGGGGCGCACCACTCCGGCACGCACCACTCTGGGGCGCGCGACCCTGGGGTGCACCCGGCGGGATGGCCGGCCGGCTTCCGGTAGCGGAGCCAACCAGCTCGCCGTCGTGCTGGTCGCCCGGTCGTTCCTGCTGTCCACAGTGGACACGGCCAACGACGATGCGCTCCGGCGCGTCTCGCTGACCACGATCGACCAGCCGCGCAGCGAGTTCGGCCGGCTCGCCGCCAAGGCGCTGGTGCAACGCGTGCGCGGCGGGCGCGAGGGGGCCGGGGCTCGTGACGAGCCCCGCACCTCACCGGTTGGGCGGGCGGAGGTACGCGACGCCGAAGGCGGCGTCCGCCGGGCCGCCGGCCAGGTCGTGGCACCACACCTCGATCCGCACCTGGCCGGGCGTGGCGTAGGAGTTCAGCGCCGTCGCCCGGCACGTCCGGGGTTCCGCGCCCAACGCTGTGACCTGCACCGAATCGGCCGGCCAGACGATGCGGTTGCCCAGCGACGCGTACTCGACCACGTACCGGCCGGTCGCCGTCCGGGTGACGGTCGGCGCGGGCCCGTGCGCCCGCTCGACCAGCCCGGCCGCGTCGGCGGTCAGGTAGGCCGACGGCACGTCGTCCTCGTGCAGCCCGGTGCCCCGGACGTGGCTCAACTGCCAGCGCACGTCCCGGTCGCAGTGCACCAGGACCTCCGCCGCCAACTCCGCACGGCACCGGGCGAACTCCCCGCCCACGGGCGTGACCTGCACGTACCCGACGTCCGCCGCAGGCACCCGCCACACGCCGACGCCCAGCCGGGTCGCCTGTTCCGAGGTGACCGCGGCCGACCGGGGCACGCCCAGGTAGACGTGGAACGGCAGGTCCTTGGGCGTTCCGGCCGGGCCGAAGCAGTTCACGCCGACCAGGCCGTCCGGCCCGTCCACCCCCTGGTCGCGCACCACGCACGTGTCGGCGGTCTGCGCGATGGGCGTCACGTGGGCGACCGCGCCCGGCGCGCCGAGTCCGGGCATCCGCACGGTGTAGACGCCGGTTCCGGTGCGCAGCAACGCCATCTTGCGCGCCCACCACGGGTCGTTGCCGGGCAGCGTGCCGCCCCACGTCGACCACTGGTGGTTCGGATGCACCTGCACGGGGACGCCGAGCGCGTACCCGTGGTGGTGCACCTGCGCGTAGCCCCAGCCGGGCCGCGCCGGGCCGGGGTCGGCGGGCCGGAGCGGGCCGAGCCGCTCGTCCGGGCCGAGCGGCTTGCGGTAGACGGCGACGCCGAACGGCAGGTCCGCGGCACGGCCCGCGTCGTCGACGCACTGCACGTCCACCCACGCCTCGTTGAGCGGGTGGGCGAACGCGTTCCAGTTCGCGGTGTGGCACGTCCCGGTGCGGCTCGCGCCGGACAGCACGGTCCCGCCCGGCAGGCCGACGCCCTTCACCAGCACCCGGTACTGGCCCAGCCCCAGCCGGTGCAGGGTGAACGCGCCGCCCGTGCTGTTGTACGACCGCGCCGGGTCGATCCGCAGGTCCGGCGCGGTGCCGGTGGTCTGCGCGTACGCGCCGATCGGACCGGCCGGCGCGACGCCTTCGACGTAGGTCGCCGCCCACGTCGAGTCGGCCGTGCAGCGCACCCGCAGCACGCTGCCGTGGATGCCGCCGGACTGGCAGCGGACGTCGTCCGGGCCGTACGGGGTGATCTGCGCGTAGCCGGCCCCGGTCGCCGTGCCCAGGTCGGCTTCGTAGAGGCCGGGGCCGAGCCGCCGCACGGGCGCGTCGGGGCGGACCACGACCACGCCCTCGTCCGGTTCGGCGAGCACCAGGTCGAAGCGGGTGGTGAACGGCGTGCCGCCGTTGTGGCACGCCACCACGACCACCTGGTCCGGACCGACCGCCTGGTTCTCCCGCACCACGCAGCCGACCGGCTGGGCGGCCTGGTGGAACGTGACGGTGGCGTGCGCGACCGACTCGTCCGACGCCTGCCCCGGCACGCGCAGCCGGTACACGCCGACGTCCTGCCTGGTGACGGTGATCGGCTGCGGCGTGCCCCACTGCCACCCGGCGATCAGCTCGGTCTCCACGCCGATCGGCGAGTTCGCCGGTTCGACCCGGGCGTACGCCCACTTCGCCGGTGCCGCGACACCGGGTGGCGGGCTGGTCGGCGGGGTCGTGGGCTCCGATCGGGGCGGCGCGTGGGCGGGCGGGGCGGGTGACGACGGCGGCGCGACGGGCGGGGCCGTGCTCGGCGGGACCGGGACGGTGGTCGGCCGGGCGGTGGTCGGCGGGGCGATGGTCGGCCGGGCGGTGGCGGACTGCCGGGTGGTCGTGGCGACGGCGACGATCGGCACCACCTCCGGGGCCGGCGTGCGGGTCACGGTGGGCGGGAGGTCCGGCGCGGGCGCGTACGTGCCGCCGACCGGCGGGTCCGGCGGCAGCGCGGCGACGCCCGGCGGCTCCGGCTCGGTGGCGATGACGGCGATGATCGCCGCCGCCACCAGGCCCACCGCGCCGACGGCGACCCGCACCACGCCGGGGTTCTCCTGCACCGCGCGGGTCAGCGCGTCCACGCCGGGCAGGCCCGCCACGCGCGCGCCGATCGTGCCCAGCAGCCCGGCCTTCGGCGCGGCCACCTCCGGGCCGCGGCCGAGGAACGCGATCGCGGTGCGTCGGTTCTCGTCGTCGTCGGCGAACCCGACCAGGCCCGGACCGAGCGCCCAGCGCGCGTAGTCGTGGGCGTCCTGCCGGCGTCGGGCGCACTCCGCGCAGGTCTCCGCGTGCGACAGCACCAGGTCGCGCTGCTTGGGGTCGAACGGCTGGTCGGTGAGCGCGGCGAGCGCGGCGCAGTGCTGCCGCCCGATGCGGGCCACCACGTACGCCGCGATCGCCTTGCCGGCGGCCTCACGCGCCCGGCCCAGCTGCCGGTCGGCCTGGCTGCGCCGCACGCCGAGCGCCGCGGCGAGTTCGGCGCCCACCACCAGGTGGCCGGTGCCCACGGTGAGCCGGATGTGCGCGGCCATCACCGGCCGCAGCCCGTCCGGGACGCCGGCCAGCGAGTCGGCCAGCACGGCGAGCACCCGCTCGCGGGCCACCAGGTCGTCCACGTCCTCCGGCTCGGCCGCGAGGTCTTCGGGAACCTCGCGGTCGTCGCGAAATTTGTCCCGGCTGTAGTGGGCCTTGAGCACGTTGCGCGCGATGCCGATCAGCCACGCGTCCAGCTCGCGCGGCTCCTGCCCGTTGCGCAGGCCCTCCAGCGCCCGCACGACGACCTCGCCCGCCAGGTCGTCGGCGTCGTCGGCGTGGTCGACCCGGTTGCGCAGGAACGGTGTGACCTTGCTCTGGCAGCGCGCGAACAGCTCGTGCCGGGCGTCGTGGTCGCCGGCACGGAGTCGGTCCAGGAGGGGTAAGTCCTCGTCGGCCATCACTGACCTCATCTCCCGTCGCGGGGGAACCGTTACGACCCGGCGGACCGGTGGTCCGCCGGGGTGGACACGGTGCTACAGAACGAAGATCGACCAGTCGTCGAACTGGACGAAGGCGTCCCGGCCGTGCGCGACGTAACCCAGGAACGCGGTCACCACGGGGTTCTCGCCGGTGCTGAAGTCCAGCGAGTACTCGGTGTAGCCGTCGGTGCGCCCGAACGGCCGCTCGGTGAGCCAGGTGGTCGTGCCGCGGGCCCCGAAGTAGCCGGTGGGGAAGTCCGCCGTGGTGCGCAGGAAGACCCGCATCCGGTACTGGGTGAAGGGTTTCAGCGTCACCTGCTGGGTGACGGCGTTCCAGTTCCGGCTGTCGGTGCGGATGAACGCGTTGCTCCGACCGGTGTTGGCCAGTCCCAGCCCGATGTCGATCCCCTTGCCGTCCGGGCCCTCCACACCCCACGGCGCGGAGACGCCCCGGTGCGGTTGGTCCTCGAAACCGCTGTCGGACAACAGGTTTCGGTAGACCTTGACACTCACCGTGTAGCCGCCGACGTTGTCGCCGGGGTTCTCGTCGTTGATGCCGAAGTCGATCCGCTCGCCGACCCGGACCACCGGGAGGCGTTCGGGGATCAGGCAGCCGGTGCCGTCACCGACGAAGAACCGCCGGCCGGACTCGCGCAGCTTGCCGTACAGGCCGTACTGCCGGCCGCCCTGCACGGGCCAGCTGCCGCCCCACGTCAGGTCGGGCTTGCCGGCCGGGCCGTGCACGCCGGACCAGCCGCCGGTGCCGACCTGGCCGACGGCGGTCACGCTGACCACGTCACCGGGGCGCAGGTCGAGCGGCGACGGCGCGGCCCACGTCGAGCCGGGCACCCAGTGCGTGGTCGTCTCGGCCGGGGTGCGGTTGGCCAGGCACTGGGTGGTGGCGGTGGTCGGCGCGGGCGCGGCGGCGGCGGGCGCGGCCAGGGTGCCCAGGGCCACCGCCCCCGCGACGACGAGCGTCAGGACTGCCTTCATGTTTCCCTCCCGGGGTTCGGTCTTGCGGGAGGGACGTGGCGGCCGCGTCGGCGATCTCCCCGACAGCGGCCGCGGTTCACTCGTTCAGAGCAGCTTGAGCCCGACGACGCCGGCCACGATCAGCGCCAGGCACAGCAGCCGGGCCGGGGCCGCGCTCTCGCCGAGCGCGAGGATGCCGACCGCCGCGACGCCGGTCGCGCCGAGCCCCACCCACACCGCGTAGGCCGTGCCCAGCGGCAGGTCGCGCAGGGCCATCGTGAGCAGGACGAAGCCGGCGACGGCGGCGGTGATGCCGACGACCGAGGGCCAGGGCCTGCTGAACCCGGCGGAGCGTTCCAGCGCCGCCGCCCACACGACTTCGAGGACGGCCGCGCCGAGCAGCAGCAGCCACGCCACCTAGGCCACCGCCCCCGCGTCGACCAGGAACGCCGCCCCGGTGATGTTGTGCCCGCCGGGGCCGGCGAGGTGCGCGACCATCGCCGCCACGTCCTCCGGGTCGCAGTAGCGGTCCAGCGCGGTGAACGCGCGCTCGCCGGCCGCGTCCGGACCGTCGGCGGGGTTCATCTCGGTGTCGGTGGAGCCGGGGTGCACGAGGTTGACCGTGATGCCGCGCGGTCCGAGGTCGCGGGCCAGGCCCTTGGTCAGGCCGACCAGCGCGGCCTTGCTCATCGAGTACGCGGCCCAGCCGGGCACCGGCACCCGCTCGGCCAGGCTGCTGCCGATCGTGATGATCCGGCCTCCGGTCGGCAGGTGCGGCGACGCGGCCTTGGCCAGCACGAACGCCGCGCGGGCGTGCACCGCGAGGAGCCGGTCCACGTCGTCGTCGGAGGTTTCCTCGAACGGGCCCCAGACCGCGATGCCGGCGTTGTTGACCAGGATGTCGAGGCCGCCGAACGTCTCCACGGTCTCGGCCACGGCGGCGCGCAGGTCGGCGCTGTCGGACGCCTCCGCGCGGATCGCGATGGCGTTGCCGAGCGTGGCGACCACGGCGTCGGCCCGGTCCCGCGCGCTGGCGTAGGTGATGGCGACGTTCGCGCCGTCGTGCGCCAGCCGGGTGGCGACGGCCGCCCCGATCCCCCGGCTGCCACCGGTCACCAGCGCGGTCCTGCCGTCGAGCTGTCCCATCGTGATCTCCCCCAAATCCGGAACTGATTCCGCTTCCAGCCTAAGCGGAACTGGTTCCGTTTGTCCACGGCGGTTTAGGGTGACCGGGTGAGCGAGCGGGCCGACGCCGCCCGGAACCGGGCGAAGATCCTGGCCGCGGCGGCCGACATCGTGGCCACCCGGGGCATCGAGGGCCTCGGCATGGCCGAGGTCGCGGCGGCGTCCGGCGTCGGCGTGGGCACCCTGTACCGCCGCTTCGGCGACCGCTCGGGGCTCGCCCACGCGCTGATCGACGACTCGGAGCGCGAGTTCCAGCAGGCGTTCATCACCGGCCCCGCGCCACTGGGACCGGGCGCGCCGGCCGCCGCCCGGATCCGCGCGTTCCTGCACGGCCTGACCGACCGCACGCTCGCCCAGCTGGACCTGCTGCTGATGGCCGAGACCGCCGGCCCGCTGGCCCGCTTCGGCGGCGCGTACGACGTCTACCACCGGCACCTGACCGTGCTGGTGCACCAGGCCCGGCCCGAACTCGACCCGGCGTTCACCGCGGACGCCCTGCTCGGACCGCTCGCCGCCAACCTGGTGGCCCACCGCCGACTGGCCGGCCCGACGATCAAAGCCGGCCTGGACGCCCTGCTCGACAGCCTGTTCTGACAACGGAAGCCGCCGGCACGAACATCCACAGTGGACACTCCGACCGGCGCGGGAGAGCCCGCCGTCCGGGGGCGCTCACGGCGGACGAGTGCCGCTCCCGGCCCCGTCGGCCCGGCCGCTAGTCCCAGCCGCCGCTGCCGCTGCGGCCCTGCTTGGTCTGCGCGCGCCGCTTCTTCTCGGCGATCCGGCGCTCCTGCGAGCCCCTGGTCGGCTTGGTGGCCCGGCGGACCGGCGGCGGCGCGGCGGCGGCCTCGCGGAGCAGTCGGGCCAGCCGTTCCCGGGCCGCCGCGCGGTTCTGCAACTGCGCGCGGTGCTCGCTCGCGGCGATCGTCACCACGCCCGCCACCACGCGGTTCCCCAGCCGGCCGAGCATCCGGCGGCGCAGCCACTCGGGCACCGACGGCGAGGCGGCCAGGTCGAACGAGAGCTCGACCCGGCTGTCCGCGGTGTTCACGCCCTGCCCGCCGGGACCCGACGACCGGGAGAACCGCTCGCTCAACTCGGCCGCCGGCACCACCAGCGTCCGCGTCACGATCAAGTCCTCGGCCACACCGGACAGGTTAGAACGAGACCCCCGGCAAAGTCGCGACCTTTGCCAGCTCCCCGACCGTCAGCGGCGCGTCCGGCCCGGTGCTTTCGGCCCGGTCGTCGGTGTTCACGGCGGTCACCGAGAACACCGTGCCGTCGACCGCCCTGGTGGACGCCGTGACCGCGTGGGTCGGCCCGTTCCGGAAGTCCACCACCACGACCGCGACGCCGTCGAACCACCGCATCTCGCACGTGACGTGCTCGACGTTGCCCCCGCCGCAGCCGAAGTCCTGGGCGTAGAGGGTCACCAGCACCTGCCCCTTGCGTTCGCCGGTGAGCGCGGTCACCGCCTTGTACCCGCCCTGGCTGACGGCGAACTCCCACGCGCCACCGGGGTTGCCCGGCACTCCGGCGGCGGGCACGTCCGGCAGCACCCCCGACGTCGCCAGCAACTCCGTCAGCTCGGCGGCACGCGCGGCGGTGGCCGGCTTGGGCGGTGCCGGCGGCGTGACCCGGCTGGACGAGCCCGGTCCCGCCGACGGCGAGGTGGTCACCACCGCGCTCGACGGCTGCCCGCCCACCCGGACGTCCCCGCTGGACCCGCTGGACCCGCTGGACCCGAGCATGGCCGGGACGCACACCGCGGTCACCGCGGCGAGTGCGGCCACGGTGGTCAGCGAGCGGCGGACGGCCACCCGGCGG
Source organism: Saccharothrix espanaensis DSM 44229 (assembly GCF_000328705.1). Lineage (NCBI taxonomy): Bacteria > Bacillati > Actinomycetota > Actinomycetes > Pseudonocardiales > Pseudonocardiaceae > Saccharothrix > Saccharothrix espanaensis. The sequence goes on from NC_019673.1 coordinate 9,038,998, forward strand.
CGACCGGCCTCCCGGATGGCGGCGACGTCCAGGGTCAACGGCGGCTCGTCGTCGAACGCGGTCTCCAGGGTCTGCCTGATGTCGGTCATGTCCGCTCCTCGAATACGTGGCGGCCGAGCAGCTGCCGGAGGGCGGCGAGGCCCTTCGCCGCCTGGCTCTTCACGGTGCCTTCGGTCCGACCGAGGAGGCGGGCGGTCTCGGTGACGCTCAAGTCCTCCCAGTACCGGAGCACCACGACGGCGCGCTGCCCCGGAGGCAGTGCCGCGAGCGCGTCCCGCACGTCGAAGTCGGCGGGCGCGGTGTCCGGCGCGGCGCTGTCCGGCAACGACTCCACGACCGTCTCCCGGCTGCGGAACCCGCGCCGGGAATCGTCAATGGCGGCCCGTACCAGGATCTTGCGCACGTACGCGTCCACCGCACCGTCGCGGCGCACCCTCGGCCACGCGATGTACAGCTTCGTCAACGCGGTCTGCACGAGATCCTGCGCTCGGTGCCAGTCACCGCACAGCAGGTACGCGGTCCGCCTCAGCACCAACGCGCGGGCGTCCACGAACTCGCTGAACTCACGATCACGCTCCACTCACCCTCCCCAGTCGCCGCTTGATACGCGACGACCACCGCGGGAGGTTGCCCCGACCGGGGAACTCAGCCGAACGACACCAGCGGCCGCACGCGCAGGTCCACGTCGCACGTCCCACCGACCCGCTCGGCGTCCAGCACGAACTCGACCCCGCTGCGCACCGGGAACTCGGCGCGGGCCTCCTCCTCGCCGACCACACCGGACGCGGCGACCGCGCCGGCCACGGAGGCCGTCCACCGCACGGAACCGCCGCACCCCTGCGCCCGCAACGTCAACCGGGCTGTGCCGTCCTTCGGCTCCGGCCGCCGCACGCCCTCGTACCGCGCGGACACCTTGGCCCCGTCCGCCGGCAGCGCCCAGTGGTCGTCGAGCACGCACACGCTCGCCTCGCCGGCCGACGAGCAGTCCTGCGTGGTGCGGGGCAGGTCGCCGCCGACCACGCGCGGCTGCCGGGAGTCGGGCAGCAGCGCGAGCAACACGCCCAGCACCGCCCCCGTGGCACTCACCAGGAACGCGACCCCGGCCGTCACGAACACCCCGCGCACCCGCCGCCGCACGACCTCCGCCCGCCGTCGCGCGTCGGCCTCGACGGCTTCCAGCAACTCGGGTTTGTCGGTGGCGACGGACACGATCAGCGCGAGGTCGCGCATGGTCCCGCGGGCGGCGCGGGCGGCCATCCACGCGGCCGCGGCGGCGATCACCGCGCCGACGATCCCGGCCAGCCAGGACAGGCGCTCGATCAGTTCCCACGGCACCGCGCAATCAAAGCAAAAACGCGCGGCACGGAGATCGAGAACGGCGCAACGACCGAGCCCGCCCCACCATCACGCCGAGCCCACGATCACGCCAGACCCGCGCAATCACGCCGGACACCCGAAGACTCCGGACCCCCGAAGACGACGACGGGGGCGAGGCCGGTATCCCGCCCTCGCCCCCGTCGAGCAGGTGTCAGAACCTCGGGTGGTCGCCGACCAGGTGGGTTGTCGCGTCCGAGCGGCCGACCTCGCCCAGCACCCACGCGGGCACGTGGCGGGCGGTCAGCACGGCCAGCGAGCGGTCCACGTCCTCGGGCGAGACCACGGCCACCATGCCGATGCCCATGTTGAACGTCTTCTCCATCTCCTCGCGCTCGACCCGACCGCGCTGGGCGATCAGGGCGAACACCGGAGCCGGGGACCACGTGCCGCGGTCCAGCCGGGCGTGCAGGCCGGCGGGCAGCACCCGGGCCAGGTTCGCCGCCAGGCCGCCGCCGGTGATGTGCGCGAACGTGCGCACCTCGGCCTCGGCGGCCAGCGCCAGGCAGTCCTTGGCGTAGATGCGGGTCGGCTCCAGCAACTCCTCGCCCAGGGTGCGGCCGAACTCCTCGACGTGACCCGACAGCGGCATCCGGTTGATGTCCAGCAGCACGTGCCGGGCCAAGGAGTACCCGTTCGAGTGCAACCCGGACGAGCCCAGGGCGATCACCACGTCGCCGTCGCGCACCCGGTCCGGCCCGAGCATCGCGGCCGCCTCCACGACGCCCACGCCGGTGCCGGAGATGTCGTAGTCGTCGTCGCCCATCAGGCCGGGGTGCTCGGCGGTCTCGCCGCCCAGCAGGGCGCAGCCGGCCAGCACGCAGCCCTCGGCGATGCCCTTGACCAGCGCCGCGACCTTGTCCGGCACGACCCGGCCCACGGCGATGTAGTCCTGCAGGAACAGCGGCTCCGCGCCGCACACCACCAGGTCGTCCACCACCATCGCCACCAGGTCGATGCCGATCGTGTCGTGCTTGTCGAGGGCCTGCGCGACCGCGATCTTGGTGCCCACGCCGTCGGTGGAGGCCGCGAGCACCGGCTCCTTCCAGCGGTCCAGGCGCAGCTTGAACAGGCCCGCGAAGCCGCCGATGCCGCCGAGCACCTCCGGACGCCGCGCCTTCGCCGCCCACGGCTTGAGCTTCTCCACCGCCTCGTCACCTGCGGTGATGCTTACTCCGGCGGCGGCGTAGGTGGCCTTGGCGGTCTCGGTCACGTCACTGGCTTCCATTGTTCTGCGGGCATCCATTTCAGGGCCGTTGTAGGGCGTCCTCGGCACCGTACCCGTTCGCCAGGACGGGAGCGGCCGAGCCCGCGACACCCCGGATGCCCTCCAGCAGGTGCTTGCCGATCAGCGCGTCCTCGGGCAGCGGGATGGGGTACTCGCCGTCGAAGCACGCCGAGCACAGCCGCGTCTTGGGCTGCTCGGTGGCCGCGATCAGCTGCTCCAGCGACACGTAGCCCAGCGAGTCCGACCCGATCGACCGGCGGATGCCGTCGTCGTCCAGGCCGTTGGCGATGAGCTCGGCGCGCGAGGCGAAGTCGATGCCGTAGAAGCACGGCCACTTGACCGGCGGGGACGCGATCCGGACGTGCACCTCGACGGCGCCCGCCTCGCGCAGCATCCGGACCAGGGCGCGCTGGGTGTTGCCGCGCACGATCGAGTCGTCCACGACGACCAGCCGCTTGCCCCGGATCACGTCCTTCAGCGGGTTGAGCTTGAGCCGGATGCCCAGCTGCCGGATGGTCTGCGACGGCTGGATGAACGTCCGGCCCACGTAGGCGTTCTTGACCAGGCCGGACCCGTACGGGATGCCGCTGGCCTGGGCGTAGCCGATGGCGGCGGGCGTGCCGGACTCGGGCACCGGGATCACCAGGTCGGCGTCCACCGGGTGCTCGTGGGCGAGCCGGCGGCCGATCTCGACGCGGGTGGCGTGCACGCCGCGGCCGGCGATCGTGGTGTCCGGGCGGGCCAGGTAGACGTACTCGAAGATGCAGCCCTTGGGCTCGGGGTTGGCGAACCGGCTGGACCGCAGGCCGTTCTCGTCGATCGCGATCAGCTCGCCCGGCTCGACCTCGCGGACGAACGACGCGCCGACGATGTCCAGCGCGGCCGTCTCGCTGGCCACCACCCAGCCGCGTTCCAGCCGGCCCAGCACCAGCGGCCGGACGCCCTGCGGGTCGCGCGCCGCGTACAGCGTGGACTCGTCGGAGAAGGTGAGGCAGAACGCGCCGCGCAGCGTCGGCAGCAGTTCCAGCGCCGCCTGCTCGATGCCGATGTCGGCGGCGGTCACCGCGAGCAGCCCGCACACCAGGTCGGAGTCGGTGGTCGCGCCGTGCCGGGTGTCCACGCCCAGCTCGCGGGCGCGCGCCTGGAGTTCGGCGGTGTTGACCAGGTTGCCGTTGTGGCCCAGCGACAGGCCGGAGCCGGTGGCCGTGGTGCGGAACGTCGGCTGCGCGTTCTCCCAGGTCGTGGACCCGGTGGTGGAGTAGCGGCAGTGGCCGACGGCGACGTGGCCGCGCAGGCTGAGCAGGACCTGCTCGTCGAACACCTGGCTGACCAGACCGAGGTCCTTGAAGACCACCACCTGGCTGCCGTCGCCGACCGAGATGCCGGCGGCCTCCTGGCCGCGGTGCTGCAACGCGTACAGGCCGTAGTAGGTGAGCTTGGCGACCTCTTCACCGGGCGCCCAAACCCCGAAAACCCCGCACTCCTCCCGGGGCTCCCGCTCTTCGGTGTCGGTTCGGCCGGTTGCTGACGGGTCGGTGACCACCCAGATGCTCCCTAGCGACGAGGTCGGGCTGCGCCACCGAGTGTAAGGCGAACGGGGGGTGAACCACCCCCATCAGGCCCCGTCGGGAGTGACGAAACGCACCCCGGCTAGTCCAGCTTGAGCACGTTGAGCACGTTCTGGTCACCGGTTGTCTGCAACGGCAGCCGGCCCCACAGCCCGTAGTGCACGATCTGCGCCTCGCCGGTGATCCGCAGGTCGGTCTCCTCGCCGGGCCAAGCCGCCCGCAGCTCGGGGGCCAGCCCCGGCGCGAGGGTCACCACCCACGCCTCGGGCACGTCGGTCAGCTCGACCAGCGCGGTGCCCTTCGCGGTCGGCGGCACGTCGGCGGCGTACTTGGCGGCGACCAGCGAGCCCAGGGACTCCTCGATGCCGTCCACGGCGAAGTCGGTGTCGCCGACGACGAGCTGCCGCAACGCCGCCTGCGCGTCCCAGCGCCGCAGGTCCAGCTCGTGCGCGATCCTGCGGTGCCACACCCACGCGAGGTCCGGCGTGGCGGGCGAGAACGTCCACGCGGGCCGGTTGCCGGGCACCGCCGGGAGCACCTCGGCGGCCAGCGCGAGCTGCGCGTCCAGGTACTCCAGCGGGGTCACGCCGGCCGGCGGCGGGGGCAGCCGGAGCTGCACGGTGCTGCCGCTGCGCAGGTACTCCAGCGACGTCTGCAGGAACCGCCCGACGTGCAGGACGAGTTCGGTGAACGTCCAGCCGGGGCAGCTGGGCACCCTGGCCGCCGGGTCGGCCCCGCCGACCGCCGCCCGGAACATCGCCGCCTGCTCGGTGAACTTCTCGGTCCACTGCGGGGTGGTCCAACCTCCGGCCACGCTGCTGCCTCCTCAGGTCTGCCCGGCCATGGTGCCGTACTCCGGTGACTGCGGTACTTCGGTGCTCGCGGTACTTCGATGACTGCGGTACTTCGGTATCAGGGCTACTTCGGCGTCAGGGGAACGGGAACCGGTGGTGATCCCGGTGCGTCGCACTGTCCAGCGGCTAGCGGCACGAAGGGTGGGGAACCGTGTTCGGTGTGCGACCAGAGACGTTGCGCGCGGCGTCGAAGGAGTTCCACGACGGCGCGGACGCGGCCGGTGACGGCGCGGAACTCATCTCCATGCTCAGGCTTGACGCGGACGCCCTCGGCCAGGTTCCCGCCGCCGCCGAGTTCGTCGACGCGCTGGCCAGGTGGGCCGGCGAGCAGTCCGACGACCTGCGCCGGGGTGCCGCCTGGTACCGCGACGCCGGCGACGGCCTGACCGAGAACGCCGACGCCTACCAGCGCGCCGACGACGACTCGTCGGTGTCGTTCCGCGGCCTGGAAGGCGGACTCGCGTGAGCTACGTCGACCCGGAAGTCCTGTACGGCCAGTTGGCGTCCGGCGACGCGGGGCGGGTAGCCGCCGCGGCCGACCCGATCAGCGGCGCGATGAGCGCGGTGGGCCGCGCGGGCGACGCGGTGACGTCGGGCGGCGGCACGGCGACGTCGACGTGGAACGGCGGTTCGGCGGAGAAGTTCACCGCCCGCGCCGAGCTGTCCAGCCGGTCCGCGGTCGTCGCGGGCGAGCGGCTGGGCGTGGGCGTGGACGTGGTGCAGGCGGCGTCGCGGGCGTACGGCCAGATGCGCGGCAGCGCCGACCAGCTGATCGACTTCTGGCGCGGCCGGTCGCCGGCGCTGGACGAGGCGCAGACCCGTGATCTGGCGAACCGGGTCAACGAGCAGCTCAACAACGTCAAGACCGGGTACGAGAACGTGCTGCGCTCGTACGCGTCGGCGTTGACGAAGGTCCGCCCGGGTTTCGAGGAGACGGCGGGCAAGGACGCGGGGTGGGCCACCGCGATCCAGCAGATGCGCACCTCGGCGACCGTCCCGGGACCGGGCGCGGACCCGAAGCAGGTCGCGGCGTGGTGGAAGTCGCTGACCAAGGAGCAGCAGGACGAGCTGCTGCGCACCAAGTTCCAGGAACTCGGCCAGTTGCGCGGGCTGCCGTCCGGCGTGCTGGACCAGGCCAACCGGCTGCGCATCCAGGACGACAAGCAGCGCTTCGGCGCGCAGCGCGACCAGTTCCAGGCGGACATGGACGCCCGCGCCCGCGAACTCGGCTTGGACCCGAACAAGTCCGACGACCTGACCAAGCTGCTGAACGACCAGGAGTACGCGTCCCTGGCCGAGGGCCGGCAGGAAGCCGCGACCCGCGCCGACAACGCGGCCAAGGTCGAGAAGAGCATCGCCGAGGCCGAGGCGCTGGCGCTCAAGAACGGCTGGACCAACGCCCAGGGCGACCCGGACGTCCGGGTCATGGCGTGGGACCCGTACGGCCCGCGCGGCGATGGTGCGACCGCCATCGCCTACGGCAACCCGGACACCGCCAAGAACCTGGCGGTCTGCGTGCCGGGCACCGGGTCGACGCTGGACGGCTTCTCCGTGGGGCAGGCCGGCAACCTGCGCGAGGCCATGGGCGCCGAGGGCAGCGCGACGATCCAGTGGCTCGGCTACGACGCGCCTGGCTGGTCTCCCGGCGAGGTCGACAACCCTGCGCAGGCCCGGGAGGGCGGCGCGAACCTGGTGGCCGACGTCGACGGGTACCGCGCGGCGGGTGCGCCCGGCCAGCACCTGACGGTGATCGGCCACTCCTACGGCTCCACGACCGTCGGCTACGCGGGCATGAACGGCCTGGCGGCGGACGACATCGCGTTCGTCGGCTCGCCCGGGGTGGGCGCGTCGAACGCCGGCCAGCTGTCGGTCGGCCCCGGCCACGTCTACGCGGGCGCGACCGAGCACGACCCGGTCGTGCAGGGCACCAGCTCCGACTGGTTCACCCAGGACGGTTCGTCGATCGGTCCGTACGACGACCGGTTCGGGGCCAAGGTGTTCGGCACCTCCGACTCCGCGATGATCCACGAGGCCCACACCGCCTACTACGACAAGGGTTCCGAGTCGATCCAGAACCTGGCCCGGATCGCCAACGGCGACGGCGGCTCGGTGACCGGGCAGGAGTGGCACGAGTCGCCGCTGGGCCCGTCGCTGCCCGGATCGCACGTCCCGGTCGTCGGACCGGTGATCGACAGCGTGGGCGGCACCGTGGTGGGCGCGGTCGACCTGGTCGGCGACCTCGGGGGAGGTCTGTGGGACGCCGGGCGCGAGGCCGTGAACGGCAACTGGTCGGCGGCCGGGACCGAACTGCTCGACACCGGCAAGGAGGTCGTCAGCGACACCGTGGACGTGGTGGTCGGCGGTGTTGGTGACGCGGTCGAACTCGGCCGTGACGCCGTCGAGGGCGTGGGCGGCCTGTGGGACAAGACCGTCGGGTCCTGGTTCTGAGCGGGACGGAACGCTCCGGCGGCGCGGTCCGCCGCCGGGTCAGCGGGACTTGCAGGAGCCGACGTCGGTCCGCACGCCCTTCTGGTCGAACCCGCTCTCGTCGGTCTGGCGCACCTCGCAGGTGACCAGGTCGCCGGCCGCGACACCCTCGGGAAGCTGGTCCAGGTCGGCGACCCGGGTGCTGATCGGCTCGATCGACTTCGGCTCGTCCTGGTCGATCTCCAGGTTCGCGTAGGGCGGCCGGATCTGGCCCATCGACTCGTAGCCGGGGTTGACCTTGGTGACCTTGAAGGCGACGTCGCCCTCCCAGTCCTTGTTGCCGCAGCCGACGAGCAGCGATCCCGACACGGCAACGACCACCACGGCCTTCAGCGCCTTCACCCGGCCGAGCTTAGCCGGCTTCCGATCGGCAGGACGCGGGTTCGGGGTAGGACGCACGGTGGTCGTACCGGCGGTCACGCCCGGCGGCAGGGACCGACCGTCTGCTTCGCCTCGACGCCGTCGAGGCCGTTGTCGTCCGACCGGTGCAGCGTGCAGACCACCACGTCGCCGACCTTGATGTCGGCCGGGAACTGGTCGCTGTCGGCTCCCTCGGTGGTGATCTCCGGGATGCCGTCGGGCTGCTCCTGGTCGAGTTCCAGCACCACGAACGGCTTCTTCGCCTCGCCCATGCTCTCCCGGGCGGGTGCGATGCGGGTGACCTTGAACCGGACGTCCCCGGTCCAGTCGCTGCCGCAGCCGACGAGCAGCGATCCCGACACGGCAACGACCACCACGGCCTTCAGCGCCTTCACCCGGCCGAGCTTAGCCGGCTTCGACCGGCGGGACGCGGGTTCGGCGCGTTACGCGGTGGGTGGTTCGAAGCGCAGGACCGGCAGGTGGGCGGCGAGGTCGGCGCGGCTGCCGGACGCGATGACCCGACCGTCCTCCACCGCCGCCACCCAGGTCAGTCGGCCGGTGGCCAGTTCCAGCCACGTGCGGGGGTCGGTTTCCACGACGTTCGGGGGAGTGCCGCGGGTGTGCCGGGGGCCGGGGACGCACTGGACCGCCGCGAACGGGGGCACGCGCACTTCGACGCTGCGGCCGGGTGCCGCCTGTTCGAGGGTGCGCAGGCTCAGCCGGACCGCCGCCGCCAGGGTCTGCCGCGGCGGCTGGTCGGCGGTGCCCTCCAGCCAGGGCAGGACCTCGGCGACGGCGGCTCGGGTCTCGTGCGGGTCTACCGGTTTCGGCGGCATCCGGTCAGGTTAGCCGCCGACCGGACGCGGCGGTCGCCCTGCCGCTGGGTGTCCGAAGTGGACGGTCCCGTCCACTCGGCGGGCGGGCCGGTGCTAGATCTTGGCCGCCCGGACGGCTTCGGCCAGCAGCTCCTCGACCTGGTGGGTCAGCCGGCGGCCGTCGGTCGGGGTGAAGGTGCTCCACGGGGCGGTGCCGTTGGACGAGCGGCGCTGCTGGAGGTAGCGGCCGTCCTCGGTGTCGAAGAACGCCACCACCCGGTCCGGCCGGCAGCGCTTGCCGTACTTGTCGCGGGCCGCCGCGCCGAAGTTCCCGGTGTGCACCAGGCCGGTGAACATCTTCACCAGGGTCGTCGCGTCCTCCTGGCGCACGCCGTGGTCGCGCAGCGACGCCTCCAGGCTCTTCGGCGAGCCGTCCGAGTTCTTCACCGCCGCTTCCAGGTCGGCGCTGGGCATCGTGACCGAGTGGCCGTTGCCCGCCGGGTGGGCGGGCAGGGTGGCCAGGACGGCCGAGGGCAGGCCGCTGCCCGCCGCCCGCCGGAACGTCAGCTGGTTGTCCGCCAGGGTGGCCACGGCCCCCTGGTCGCCGTTCGCCACGCCGAGCACCCGCACGCTGCGGCCGATCCAGACCCGGCCGTCGACCTCGCGCTCCGGGCGGAAGAAGAGCTTGAGCAGGTAGTCCAGCTCCGGGTGCAGACCGGTCGGGCCGCCGAGCCCGCGCGCGCCGACGTGCTGCCACACCCGGCGTTCGAGGTCGGCCCGCTCCTGGTGGGACTTGCCCGGTGACGGCACCTTGATCACCAACGGCATGGGGCCCAGGTCCAGGCGCTCCCACAGCACGTCGAACTCCTCGCCGGAGAGGGTGATCGGTTCCCTCTCGGCCTGCCCCCCGAAATAGGTCACTGCGTGCTCCAGGTCGTGCCGAGGCGGGCCCCGCCGGCGACGGCGGGGCCTCCAGTGCCAGTCCAGGCCAGGTCCCCGCGCGGGAACCTGGCCTGGGCTCGGAAAACTCGAACCTACTGCGGCGACTCGCCGACCACCGGCGGGGCCACCAGGCGGTCGTCGCCGAACACGTCGTCGGTCTCGACCAGGTAGTCGGCCGACTTGTGCTCGATGTCGTCCTCGCCCTCGCCGGGCCGGCCACCGGGGGCGCCGGCACCGCCGGGCGCGCCGCCCGGACGTCCGCCCTGGGCACCGGGACCGCCCGGACCGCCGACACCGGGGCCGAAGCCGCCGACGCCCGACATGCCGCCGCGACCGGGGGCGTTGCTGCTCGGCGTGCCGCCGGGAACGCCCTGGCCACCGGGGACGCCCTGGCCGGGCAGGCCGCCGGGGCCGAACCCGCCGCGCCCCGGTCCGCCGGGACCACCAGGGCCGCCGGGGATCCGGGTGTTCGGGGGCAGGTTCGGGCGCGAGCCGGGGCCACCCGGGCCGCCGGGACCCCTGGGCGGCACCGGGCCGGGCGTGATCGGGGGCTTCCAGCCGCCACCGGGGGGCGGGTAGCCGCCCGGCGGGGGTGACGGGGGACCGACCGGCGGCGGCATGACCGGCGGCGGCGGCGGGGTCGGCGTGGGCGTCGGCGTGCCCCACGACGGGTGCGTGGTGCCGCCCGGCGGGACGATGGCCGGCGGCGGCGCGACCGGCGGGGTCGGCGTGGGCGGGGCCCAGCTCGTCCTCGTCGTGCCGCTGTCGCCCGGCGGCGTCCACGCGTGCTGCGGGCTGGTGTAGTTGGCGCTGCTCTGGTTGTAGCTGCCCGCGCCGCCCGGCGGCGGGGTGTCGATGACCACCTGCGGCGGCGGGACGAACTCGCCCAGCGTGCCGCTGTTCCACTCGCTGTTGGACTGGTAGGTGTTCATCACCTCGACGGCCTTGGCCTCGGCGTTGTCCTGCGCCGCTTCCTGGGCCTCGTGGTCCTTCTGCTGCTTGATGACGTGCATCATGCCGACCGGGCCGGTCAGCGCGCCGAGGATCTTGTCGCCCGTGGACGGGGCCTCGGTGGTGATCGGGAGCGGCTCGGGCATCGACTTGCGGGCGTCGGCGATGTAGTCGCCCTGCAGCTGCGCGGAGGTCTTCATCGTGTCCGAGCCCTGCTTGGCGTCGCCCGCCCACGCGGCCAGCGGCGACAGCGCGGCCTGCGTCTCCTCGGCGGTGGAGCCCTCCCACTTCGCGCCGAGCTTGCCCAGCGCGGCGTGGATGGTCTCGTCGACCTCCGCCAACGCGTCCGACAGGCCCTTCCAGCCGTCCTCGACCGGACGGGAGGCGGCCACGCCGGGGCCTTCGTTGATCATGCGGTGCAGATCGGGGTGGGCATACCCGCGCCAGCGGTGGTCACCCATCGTGCTCGCCCCCCTCGGGTACGTGGTGGTTCAAGGTCAGTCGTTGTGGATGCGGCCCCAGGCCGCGACGTTGTCACCCTCGACCCGGCGGTAGTCCGCCTCGATCGCGGTCAGCTGGTCCACGCAGCCCTTGAGCTGGTCGCGGTAGGCCAGGATGGCGTTGAGCGCCGCCGCGTCGCCCGCTTCGAACGTGTCGCGGTTGAACGCCTGCGCGGTCTCCTTGCTGACCGGGTCACCGGCCCAGGACCGCGCGCGCACCGCCGACATCGCGTTGTTGATCTCCGGCTCCAGCCGGTTCAGCGCGTCCTGGAACACCTTGCGGGCGTCCGGGATCGCCGTCGGGTCGACGCTGAGCTTCTGCGGCTTGCCGCTGTAGTCCGGCGGCGTGGAGCCCCCACCACCACCATCCGCGATGAACACGACACACCCTCCTCAGTGCTGCACACCTGCCCCTGCGCGTGCAATTGGGACGACTCTAGCTCTGATGCACGGCGCGGGTGCGCGGTTCCAGGGGCAAAGGGAGTAGTTCTACGCGTCTTATTTGGCCATGAGATTCGCCACAACGGCTCCCGCGACCTGCGGGACCAACCGGCACAGCTCCTCGATCGGGGCGTTGCCGAAGCTGCTCACGTTGGCGTCGACCATCTGGCCGTCGGACACGTCGACCGCGATCGTGCACTTGGGCAGCTTGCCCGGCTCCTTGATCAGCACCGCCGGGAAGCCCGCGACCTCGGTCTTCTCCGCCTGGTCGGCCTGGGCGCTGCCGGTGTAGAACCCGATGCCCTCGGTGCCGATCACGGTGGTCCCGACCAGGTACTCGCCGTCGGCCCGGTTGAAGTGGCAGGTGGCCCAGTCGAACCCCGGCACCTTGCCCTTCTGCGGGGGCTGGTCGGTGCCGAACTGGGTGCGCTGCGCCTCGGTGAGCAGCGTGCACGGGTCGACCTCACGCACGTTGATCGTCTTCGGGCGCTTGGCGGGCTCCGCGGTCGTGGAACCCGGCTTGCCGGAGGTGGTCGTGGCCTGCGGACCGCCGGTCTGCGACCCGCCGGTGTCGGACCCGCTCGGCGAGCCTGTCGTGGGCTGCGAGCACGCGGTCAGGACGAGCACGGCGGCGAGGATCGGCACGGCACGGCGCATGGCGACCAACGTATCGGATCAGTGCGCACGCAGCGTCGCGAACGGCGCACCCACGTCACCCGTCAGCGGCATTGCCGGCCGCCCCCGTTGACGGAAACCTCCCTTACCAAGAGCCGCCGCGCCCTCTTCCCTGGGAGGAGCAATGCGCTCACGGGCACTACCGCTCGTGGCGGTGCTGGCGCTCACGCTCGCCGTGCCGGCCGCCGTCGCCGAACCCGTCCCCGGTGGTGGTGCGCGGTTCGAGGTCGCCGCGGCACCCGGTGACGTCTCCACCGTCCCGGACTGGCGGATGCAGTCCGGCGCCCGCGCCACGCAGGGCGGGGCCGCCATCTCGACCACCTCCTACGCCGACACCGGGTGGCTGACCGTGCCCGCCCGGTCCACGGTGCTGGCCGGCCTGATCGCGAACGGCAAGTACCCCGACGTGAACCACGGCGAGAACCTCAAGCAGGTCGACCGGGCCGACTTCACCGTGCCCTGGTGGTACCGGAAGGTGTTCACGGCCTCGCCGCGCGCGGGCTCGCACACGTTCCTGCGGCTCGACGGCGGCGTCATCGCGCGCGGCGAGGTGTGGCTCAACGGCGCGCTGGTCGCCGACTCGAACACGGTCGTCGGCGCGTACCCGACGCACGAGTTCGACGTGACGCGGTTGCTGCGCGAGGGCGACAACGCCCTGGCGATCCGCGCGTCGTCGGCGGACCCGAAGACCGACCTGTCCATCCACTTCATCGACTGGGCCCAACTCCCGCCGGACTTCAACCAGGGCCTGTTCCGGGACGTGCGGTTCGCCACCGGCGGCCCGGTGTCGCTGCGGTTCCCGCGCGCCACCGCCGACCTGCCGCTGCCCAGCCTCGCGTCCGCGACCGTGACGGTGCAGGTGGACGCGCGCAACAACACCGACGCACCGGTGACGGCCGACGTGTCCGCGACCATCGGTCTCACGCCGTTGCGCCAACGGGTTTCGTTGGCGGCGAAGGAGACCAGGACCGTCACCTTCACCCAGGACGTCGACCGGCCGCGGGTGTGGTGGCCGTTCCAGATGGGCGAGCAGCCGCTCTACACCGCGGCGCTGGAGGCCGCGGTCGACGGCGTCGGGTCGGACGCGGCGGCCACTACGTTCGGCGTGCGCGAGGTGACGTCGGCGCTGGTGCAGGGCGCGCGGCAGTTCACCGTCAACGGCAAGCCGTTCCTGGTGCGCGGCGGCGGGTGGGCGTCGGACCTGTTCCTGCGCACCGACGTCCGCAAGATCGAGGACCAGCTCAAGCTCGTGCGCGGCATGGGCATGAACACGATCCGGCTGGAGGGCAAGCCGGAGAACGACGAGCTCTACGACCTCGCCGACCGGTACGGGATCATGCTGCTCACCGGCTGGGAGTGCTGCTCGAAGTGGGAGGACTACGCGTCGTTCGACGCCGAGGACAACCGGGTCGCCGGCGAGTCGGCGCACAGCGAGGCGCGGCGGATCCGCAACCACCCGTCGTTGCTGGGCTTCCTGATCGGCAGTGACGCCGCGCCGCCGGCCGCGCTGGAGAAGGTCTACCTCGACGCGCTGGAGCGGGCCGACTGGAACCTGCCGGTGATCTCGTCGGCCAAGGCGCTCGGATCGCCGAAGCTCGGCCCGCCGGGCCTGAAGATGGACGGGCCGTACTGGTGGGAGCCGCCGGACTACTGGTACACCAAGCGGCTCGGCGGGGCGTTCGGGTTCGCCTCGGAGATCGGACCCGGACCGACCGTGCCGGAGCTGGACGAGCTGAAGAAGTTCCTGCGGCCGGCCGACATCGCGAAGCTGACCGACTACAACGCGCCGCAGTACCACCTGTCCCCGTCGACCACGTTCACCAAGTTCTCGTTCTGGGGCACGGCGTTGGACGGGCGGTACGGCAGGCCGACGTCGCCGGAGCAGTTCGTGCGCAAGGCGCAGTTGGCGAACTACGAGACGAACCGCGCACAGTTCGAGGCGTTCGGGCGCAACTTCTCCGACGCGTCCAAGCCCGCGACGGGCGTCATCTACTGGATGCTCAACGACGCGTGGCCGAAGATGTACTGGCACCTGTACGACTACTACCTGGCCACCGCCGGGTCGTACTTCGGGGCGAAGACGGCGTTGCGGCCGTTGCACGTCCAGTACTCGTACGATGACCGGTCGCTGGCGGTCGTGAACACCGGGCTCTCGGACGTGCCGGGGTTGACGGTGCAGGCGACCGTGTTCAACCTCGACGGCACCGTGAAGGCGGACGAGACGCGCCCGGTCTCGGCGCGCGGCAACGGTTCCGTGCGCGCGGGCACGCTGCCGCAGCCGGGCGGGTTGTCCTCGACCTACTTCGTGCGGCTGTTGTTGAAGGACGCCAACGGTTCCGTGGTGGACCGGAACGTCTACTGGTTGTCCACCAAGGCGGACAAGCTGAACTACAACGCGTCGACCTGGTACCACACGCCGCAGACCGAGTACGCGGACCTGAAGGGGCTCGACAAGCTGCGGGCCGGGCAGGTGGCGGTGACGACGTCGTCGGCCGAGGGGTCGACGGACGTGACGTTGCGCAACACCGGGGCGTCGGTGGCGTTCTTCGTCCGGGCCACGATCCGGAAGGGCGTCGGCGGGCCGGAGGTGCTGCCGACGGACTGGAGCGACAACTACGTGACGCTGTGGCCCGGCGAGTCGCTGACCCTCCAGGCCCGGTACCGGGCGGCGGACCTGGGCGGCGCGACGCCCTCGGTGGAGGTGATCGGGCACAACGTCTCCCGCGTCGTGCGTTGAGCCCTCCCCGTCGTGCGGCGGGGCTTCCGCACCGTGCGGAGGGGGCTTGCACACCGTGCGGTGGGGCTTCCGGTCGTGCGTTGAACGTTCGGAACGTAGCCTCGCCCCGTGGGCGACACGGGGCGGGGCAGGGCGGCGCTGGTGGTTCCGGGCAAGCCGGACCAGGCACGCGTGGTGGATCTGCGGATCGTTGAACAACCCGGCGGCGTGGCCTCGCAGCCACCTTCCGAGGCCACGGCACGCGATCTGACCGCCGTGGACACCGCGCGGAACCTCACCGCCGCGAGGATTGTTGAACAACCCGCGGACCGCTGGGACGACGGGCCGTTCGCCGGCGTCCTCGACAGCCCGTACCACGGCATTGTTGAACGATCCGACGAGGTGCACGTCCAAGGTCTGCTCGCCGGGGTGTGCGGGACGGACGTCGAGATCGTCCGCGACGGGTTCGGCGAGCCGCCGGCCGGGCGGGACGCGCTCGTGCCGTTCCACGAGTCGCTGGGCCGGGTGGTCACCGCGCCCGCCGGGTCCGGGTTCACCCCCGGTGACCTGGTCGTGGGCGTGGTGCGCCGGCCCGACCCCGTGCCGTGCCCGGCGTGCGCGGTCGGCGCGTGGGACTTCTGCCGCAACGGCCGCTACCGGGAGCGCGGCATCAAGGAGCTCGACGGCTACGGGATGCAGCGGTGGAGCGTGCCGCCGGAGTTCGCCGTCCGGCTCGACCCGGCGCTGGGCGACCTCGGCGTGCTCACCGAGCCGGCGTCCGTGGTGGCCAAGGCGTGGACCCAGGCGGAGGCGATGTGCCGACGCGCGCACGTCGTGCCGACGTCGGTCCTGATCACCGGCGCGGGACCGATCGGCCTGCTCGCGGCGTTGCTCGGGGTGCAACGCGGCTTCGAGGTGCACGTCGTGGACCGGGTCACCGACGGCCCCAAACCGGACCTGGTCCGCGCGCTCGGGGCGCACTACCACCGCGAGCCGGGCGAGGTGTCCGCCGACGTCGCGATCGAGTGCACGGGCGTCGCGCCGCTGGTGTGGGAGGCGATCCGCCGCACGTCGGTCACCGTCCTCGCGGGCCTGACCGGCGACCACGACCCGGTGCCCCTGGACCCGGCGGTGTTCGACCAGATCGTGCTCGGCAACAAGGCCGTGGTCGGCACGGTCAACGCCGCCCTGATCGACTACCGCGCCGCCGCCGACGCCCTGGCCCACGCCGACCACTCGTGGCTGGCCGGCCTGATCACCCGCCGGGTCCCGCTGGAGCGCTTCACCGAGGCGTTCGACCGGCAGCAGGACGACGTGAAGGTCGTCGTCGACCTCTCCTGACCACCACCCCGCCGGCCGCACCCCGGTACCGGCCGCGCTCGACCCGCCGGGCCAGCCGCGCTGAGGGGCCGGCGGGCTTGGCCGCCGCCCTCGCCCGGGGTCGCCGGGCTAGCGGCGGAGCATCTCGTCGATGCTCTCGGGCTTCATCGGCTTGGCGAAGAACCAGCCCTGGCCGGTGTCGCAGCCGATCCGGTGCAGGCGCTTGGCCTGCGCGGGCGTCTCCACGCCCTCCGCCGTCACGCCCAGCTGCAACGCGTGCGCCAACTGCACCAGCGTGGACACGATCTGCGCGTCGACCGGGTCCTCCTCGTCGGCCGCGCGCAGCCCTTCCATGAACGACCCGGCGATCTTCAGCTCGTGCACCGGCAGGTGCTTGAGGTAGGCCAGGTTCGAGTAGCCGGTGCCGAAGTCGTCGATCGCGATCCGCACGCCCATGTCCGACAACGCCCGCAGTGCCTCCAGCGGCTCGTCCGCCGTGCCCATGATCGCGCTCTCGGTCAGCTCCAGCTGAAGGTGGTGCGGCGGCAGCGCGCACTCGTCGAGGATCCGCTTCACGTCCCGCACCAGCTCCGGGTCCCGCGACTGGCGGACCGCCAGGTTCACCGACACGAACGGCGCGGCGTCGCCGAACTCCTCCAGCCACCGGCGCCCCTGCTCGCACGCCCGGCGCAGCACCCACCGGCCCAGCGGCACGATCAGCCCGGTCTCCTCGGCCAGCTCGATGAACCGGTCCGGGGCGAGCCTGCCGAACTCGGGGTGCTGCCAGCGCACCAGCGCCTCCACACCCACCACCGTGCTGTCCTCCAACCGCACCAGCGGCTGGTAGTCCACGTAGAACTCGTCGCGCTCCAACGCCGCCGGCATGGTCGCGGACAGCGTGAACCGGGCGACCTCCTTGGCGTTGCGGTCCGGGTCGTACAACGCCCACCGCGACTTGCCGTCCGCCTTCGCCCAGTACAGCGTGATGTCGGCGTCCCGCATCAGGTCGGCCGCCGTCGTCCCGGACAGCGCCCGCTCCACGATCCCGATCGACGCCGACACCGTCAGCTCGTGCCCGCCGATCCGGATCGGCGACTCCAGCTCCCGTAAGACCCGGTCCGCCACGTTCACGATGTCCTGCGTGTCGCGCGAGCCCTCCACCAGGATCACGAACTCGTCGCCGCCCATCCGCGCGACCAGCTTGCCCTCGCCGGACACCGAGTGGTCCAGCCGCCGGCCGACCTCCACCAGCAGCTGGTCGCCGATGTCGTGCCCGAGGCTGTCGTTGATCACCTTGAACCCGTCGAGGTCCAGGTAGCAGAGCCCGGCCCGCCGCCGGTTGCGGTTGTTGAACACCCGGCCCAGCCGCTCCAGGAACAGCGCGCGGTTCGGCAGGCCCGTCAACGGGTCGTGCAACGCCTGGTAGCGCAGCCGGTTCTGCAGCAGGTGCCGGTCGGTGACGTCCTCGATCATCGCCACCTGGTACTGCGGGTCGCCGTGGTCGTCGCGTACCAGCGACAACGTCAGGTGCGTCCACACCTGCTCGCCGTCCGCCCGCCGGAACCGCTTCTCGGCCCGGTAGTGGTCGCACTCGCCCGCGGTGAGCTGGTCGTAGAGCCGCCAGACGCTCGACCCGTCCTCCGGGTGCATCAGGTCGCGGATGTTGTACTGCCGCATCTCCTCGACGCTGAACCCGAGCATGTCCTGCAACGCCTGGTTCACGTCGAGGATGCGGCCCTCGATGTCGGCGATGCCGATGCCGATCGCGGCCTCGGTGAACATCGCGCGGAACCGCGCCTCGGACGCCCGCAGCGCCGCTTCGGCCTGGTCACGGGCGTCCAGCACGGCCGCGCGGATCGCCTCCTGCTCGGCCAGCGTCCGCTCCCGCAGCGCCCGCGCGTACCCGGCGGCCAGTGCGCCCTGCAACGCCGCCAGGCGCGAGCGCATCACCTCGTCCGGGGCGATGCCCAGCTCGCCGAGCAGGTCGTCGCCGAGCAGCTGGACGGTGCGCCCGAGCGTGTCCGTGCCGGTGAAGTGGGCCTCGACCAGCCGCGCGCCGATCTCGTAGCCGGGCGCGGTGCGGAACGGGCTCGCGTGCAGCGCGTGCACCAGGACCTCGGTCAGCGCCTGGAGGTGCTCGGCGACCTCGGCCCGGGTCATCGGCACGTAGCTGCTGCCGATCACCGCCGTGGCCCAGGTCCGCGCGAAGGACTCGGCCCCGGCCAGTACGGCGGGGTCGAGGTTCGATCGGCCCGGTGCTGCCACCCGATGGTCAACCTGTTCCGTCATGTCCGCCGGCCTACCGCCACAACGCAGAGGATACGGCCGGTTGCCCGGCGAGGTCGACCGTCGAGGTGCGGACCATTTCGTACGACACCACCCTCACGGCTTGCGGCCCACCGCGCCGAAGCCCAGGAAGTTGGCCGAGTTCTCGTCCAGGTCGTCGGGGGACTCGGGGTGCCACAGCGGCAGCCGCTCCACCCCCGGCTCGACCAGTTCGAACTGCGCGAACAGCCGCTCGATCTCGCGCTTGCTGCGGTAGGTGATCTCGCTGACGCCCCGGTTGTAGACGCCCTTGGCGTCGTCCCACGCCGGGTCCCACTCGCCTTCCTCGTACCCGGCGTGCGACACGGCCAGGTAGCTGCCGGACGGGATGGCGTCGTGGTAGGCCCCGACGATGCCGTGCGGGTCGTCGCTGTCGGGCACGAAGTGCAGCAGCGCCACCATCAGCACCGCTACCGGCCGGTCGAAGTCCAGCAGGTTCTGCACCTCGGGCGACTTGAGCACGGCGGGCGCGTCCCGCACGTCGGTCTGCAGCACGGCGACCGACTCGTTGCCGGTCAGGATGGCGCGGCTGTGCGCGACGGCCACCGCGTCGATGTCGGCGTAGACGACCTTCGCGCCCGGGTCGACGGCCTGCGCGATCTCGTGCACGTTGCCCACGGTGGGGATGCCGGACCCGAGGTCGAGGAACTGCCGGATGCCCTGGGAGAGCAGGTGGCGCACGGCGCGGCGGAGGAACGACCGGTGGTTGAGGATGATCGTCTTGAGCATCGGCACGTCGGCCAGCACCTTGTCGCCGACGGCCCGGTCGACGGCGAAGTTGTGCGCGCCGCCCAGCCAGTAGTCGTAGACCCGCGCGATGCTCGGACGGCTCAGGTCGATGTCCCCTGGTGCCCAGGTAGGCCGGTCCACGCTGTCCACGGGGTTTCTCCTTCGGTTTCCACACCGTCTTCGCCGGCGAACCGGCCGGCGGTTCACGCCGTCGTCGGCTGCGCACCGTCGCGGTGACCCCCACATCATGGGCCAATCCGGTGAGTTAGCACACCGTCGGTTCGCTGTCCGTCCCGAATCGCCCACCACGGCCCCGCCCACCAGGAAGAATCCCCGGCTTGTGGACTACCTGTGGATCGCGGGCGCGGTGGGCGTGACCGCCGCCGCCGTGCTGTTCGTGGTTCAGCAGCGAAGGGCGAAGAGCCTCCTCGGGCCCACGCTGGTGGGCTCGATCGGCGCGTTCCTGCTGGTCGCGGGCTGGCTGTTCGTCATCGACCCGAACGCGCCGAAGAACGAGGCGATCAAGACCGGCGGACTCGCGGGCGGTGCGCTCGTCGCGCTCTACGCGTTGTGGCTCAACGACCGCCGGCGGCGCACCGACGAGGCCCGGCAGAAGATCGAGACCGCCCGGCACAAAATCGAGACCGCCCGGCAGAAGCTGGAGGACTCGCGGGCCGAACACGACCGGTCGCGGGTCGCCGACGAGCGGTTCGCCCGTTCGGTGGAACTCCTCGGGCACGACGCCGAACAGGTCCGGGTGGGTGCCATGCACGCGCTCGCCGGCCTGGCGCGCTCCCGCGCGGAGTACACCCAGACCGTGCTCGACGTGCTGTGCGCGTACCTGCGCCGGCCGTTCAGGCCGCGGTCGACCGACGACCCGACGCCCGTGCCCACCGAGGAGAGCGAGCGCGAGCTGGAGGTCCGGCTCAGCGCCCAGCGGCTGATCGCGGACCTGCTGCCGGCCGCAGACCAGGCCGACGCCGCGCTCTACGACCTCGACCTGACCCGGGCGTACCTGACCTACTTCGACCTCTCGCACCGCCAGATCGGCCAGTTGACCATGCGCGCGGCCCGGCTGGTCGAGTCGAACTCGTTGCACCACACCGTCGTGCACGGCGGCGCGTGGTTCACCGACTGCGAGAGCCGGGGCCGGCTCCACCTGCACGACGTGGTGTTCCGCGAGAAGGCCTGGTTCAGCCGGTTCGCCGGCGCGGAGAACACCGACTTCTCCCGCACGCGGTTCCTCGGCCCCAACAAGTTCGCGGGCGCCCGGTTCACCGGCCGGGTGAGCTTCGAGGACGCGGAGTTCGCCGAGCCGATCGACTTCGCCGGTGCCGAGTTCCGCGGCGCGTTCGACCTGCGGCTGGGCCGGGCGACGGTGGCCCGGACGCACGGCATGAAGGTGTCCCTGGAGCACGAGACGCTGCTGCCCGAGGGCTGGGTGGTCGACCCCCGCGACTCGGTGACCGGCCTGGTGAGGAGCTGACCCGCGTGCGCGGACGGTTGTTGCTCGCGGCGAGCGTGGTGGCCGCGGTGCTGGTGACGGTGGGGACCACCGCGGCGCTGCTGTGGGTCGAGCCCAAGCAGTCGGTGTCCGAGGCGATCAAGACCGGCGGGCTCGCGGGCGGTGCCGTCGTGGCGCTGTACGCGTTGTGGCTCAACGACCGGCGGCGGCGCACCGACGAGGCGCGGCACGAACTGGAGAGCGACAAGACCGCCGACGAGCGGTTCGCGCGGGCCGTGGAGATGCTGGGCAACGAGGCCGACCAGGTGCGGGTCGGGGCGATGCACGCGCTGGCCGGCCTGGCGCGGGCCACGCCCCGGTACCGGCAGACCGTGCTGGACGTGCTGTGCGCGTACCTGCGCCGGCCGTTCTCCCACCCGGCGTTCAAGCAGCGGCCCGCGGACCCCGACCAGGCGCGCTACCCGGAGGGCGAGGCCGTGGAGATGCCGACGTCGGAGGAGGACGGGGAGCGCACGGTCCGGCTGACCGCGCAACGCCTGATCACCGACCTGCTGCCGTGGGGCCAGAACACCGACCCGACCCTCTACCACCTGGACCTGACCGGCGCGAACATCGAGTACCTGCGCCTGGAGGGCCGGCGAGTCGGCCGGCTGACCGCGCGGCGCACCCGGTTCCACGGGATCACCGCGTTCCGCGAGGTCAGGTTCTCGAAGCCGGCGCTGTTCTCCGGCGCCAAGTTCCACGGCCGCGTCGACTTCCAGCAGGCCCGCTTCGCTGGCGGCTTGTCGTTGCAGGACGCGGAGTTCGGGCGGGAACTGGACGTCCGAGGCGCGGAGGCGGACCTGTTCGTCCACATGCCGCCGACACCGCCGACGCTGGTCGGCTCGCTCAAGGTGCTGCCGGGGACGAGGGTGAAGGAAGACCCGGCGGGCTGGGACCTGACCGGGATCGAGGAAGCCCGCCTGGTCGGCCGCGACGGCTAGCGCACGCCCGCCACGAACACCCGGAACGCCCGAGCCGGGAACACCAACACCGGCCCACCCGGCTGCTTGCTGTCCCGCACGGCCGTTTCCCGGTCCAGACGCGCGAGTTCGACGCACTGCGCGTCGCCGCCACCGTTGGTGTAGCTGCTCTTGCGCCACCGCGCGCCTTCGAGAGACATCGTCGCTCCTAGCCGTTCGCGAGCTCACTGATCCTGTCGTTCAGTATCCCGCTCGACCGTTGCGTGGAAGCAGCCATCTGCCAAGCCTGCTCGAACGCGAGGACGCACGGCTCGGTGGCCTTCCCGGGATTGCTGTTCTCGATCTTCGAGAACCCACTTCCGCTCCACCGCCGTGGCCGAAGGCGTGCCGTGAGAACGATCAGCCACTAGGCCACCTGATCGAGTGAACGTTCGAGCAGATGATCGGTGAGGCCGAGCGGGCGCTCGAAGAGCTGCGCCGAGCGCGCACCTGACCACCCGGCCGCCCTCTGATGGACAGCCCGCCGCACCTGGCGCAGGCTGGTGGACGCATCCAGACGAGAGGTGGGCACAGCATGCGGCAGCGCCGGATTGGGGACGTGCGGGTCAGTGCGATCGGACTGGGCGGGATGCCGATGTCCGGGCAGGGCCGGCCGCCGCGCGAACGGGCCGTCGCGACCGTCCGGGCCGCCGTCGAGGCCGGGGTGACGCTGATCGACACCGCCGACGCGTACTCGGCGGACGAGCACGACTTCGGGCACAACGAGACGTTGATCGCGGACGCCCTGAAAGGCGTCGACGGCGTCCTGGTCGCCACCAAGGGCGGCCACACCCGGACCGCCGGCGGCGGGTGGGGGCTCGACGGGCGGCCCGAGTACCTGAAGGCGGCGTGCGAGGCGTCGCTGCGCCGGCTCGGGGTCGAGGCGATCGACCTCTACCAGTTCCACCGGCCCGACCCGGAGGTGCCGATCGCCGAGTCCGTCGGCGCGCTGGCCGACCTGCTGGACGCGGGCAAGATCCGGCACGCCGGGGTGTCCAACTTCGACCCCGCGCAGATCCTGGAGGCCGACGAGGTGCTGGGCGGGCGGCTCGCCGCGGTGCAGAACCAGTTCTCGCCGGCCTACCGGTCCTCCGAGCCGGAACTGGAGCTGTGCGCGGAGCGCGGCATCGCGTTCCTGCCGTGGAGCCCGCTGGGCGGGATCGGCGCGGCCGGTGAGCTGGGGTCGCGGTTCGCGGTCTTCGCGGACGTGGCGCGGGCGCACGGCGTGAGCCCCCAGCAGGTGTGCCTCGCGTGGCTGCTCGCGAAGTCGCCGGCGGTCGTGCCGATCCCCGGTGCATCCCGGCCGGAGAGCATCCGCGACTCGGCCGCGGCGGTGCACCTGGAGCTGTCCGACGAGGAGCTCAAGCGGCTGGACGGGTGACAGCCCCCGGATGCGGAACCGGACGAAAGGCTCGAAGATCTAGTCCGGATGCACCAATCGCCTAGGCTCATTGGGGGCGTCGATGACCCATCGACTCCGCACCTTGACCGCACAACTCGGCGCGGTGGTGATCACGCTGGTGATCGCACCGGCGGCACACGCGCTGCCGGAAGGCGCCGCGGACCACTACGCCGGCTCGCAGATCGCCAAACACGAGGGGACGACGAGGTCACGCGCGGCGCGCCTGCCCGACGGCCGGGTGCCCGGCATGGACGTGAGCAGCCACCAGGGCGACGTGGACTGGCGGCGCGCCTGGGGTGACGGCGCGCGGTTCGCGTACGTGAAGGCCACCGAGGGCACCGGCTACCGCAACCCGCACTTCAGCCAGCAGTACGACGGCTCCTACCAGGTCGGCATGATCCGCGGCGCGTACCACTTCGCACTGCCCGACCGGTCCGCCGGCTGGGAGCAGGCCGACTTCTTCGTGAACAACGGCGGGGGCTGGTCGGCGGACGGCAAGACCCTGCCCGGTGCGCTGGACATGGAGTACAACCCCTACGGCGACACCTGCTACGGCATGAGCCAGGACTCGATGGGCGCGTGGGTGAAGGGGTTCAGCGACCGCGTCCGGGAGCGGACCGGCCGGTACCCGACGATCTACACGTCCACGAACTGGTGGAACCGGTGCGTCGGCTGGACGGCGACGTTCGGGTCGACCAACCCGCTGTGGGTGGCGCACTACGCCGACCAGCTCGGCGCCCTGCCGAACGGGTGGGACTACGAGACCATCTGGCAGTGGCAGGCCGCGGGCCTGTTCCCGGGTGACCAGAACCTGTTCAACGGCAACTACGACCAGTTGCTCCAGATAGCGCTGGGGTAACCCGTGCCACCCCGCGATGGTGAACAATTAACCGCAACACTGGCTATCCGGTTGGCACAGCGGCACACTGCGGTATCGAGTCGCCACCCTGCACTGACTCGAAAGGTGCCTTGCGATGAAAGCCCTGCTCACCGGAGCGACCGCGGTCGTCGCCGCCCTCGCCCTCGCCACCCCGGCCACCGCCGCGCCCGTCGTCCCCGAAGACCACGCCATGGGTTCGCAGATCGCCAAGCACGAAGGCGGCGGCGACCGGCGGATCGCCCTCGACGCCGACCCGTCGGCCCAGGCCGTCGTCTACGGCATCGACGTCAGCGGCCACCAGGGCAACGTCGACTGGGCCCACTGGTGGGGCCAGGGCAAGCGGTTCGCCTACGTGAAGGCCACCGAGAGCACCACGTACCGGAACCCGTACTTCGCCCAGCAGTACAACGGTTCCTACAACGTCGGCATGATCCGCGGCGCGTACCACTTCGCGCTGCCCGACAAGTCGTCCGGCGCGACCCAGGCGGACTACTTCGTGAACAACGGCGGCGGGTGGTCGCGCGACGGCAAGACCCTGCCCGGGGCGCTGGACATGGAGTACAACCCGTACGGGGCCACCTGCTACGGGTTGTCGAAGGCGTCGATGGTGGCGTGGATCCGCTCGTTCAGCGACCGCTACCAGGCCCGGACCGGGCGCTGGCCGGTCATCTACACGTCCACGAGCTGGTGGAACCAGTGCGCGTCCGGCGATTTCAGCTCGACCAACCCGTTGTGGGTGGCGCGCTACTCGTCCAGTGTCGGCACACTGCCCTACAACTGGGGCTACCACACGTTCTGGCAGTACTCGTCGGCACCGATCGACCAGAACCAGTTCAACGGGGCCGCCGACCGGCTCCGAGCGCTGGCCAACGGCTGAGGCGTCCGCCCGCACCGGAAAGGGGTGGTCGGGGAGCACTCCGCAAGCTCCCCGACCACCCGCCTCCACGTCGGTCGACCAGTGCCCAACCGAACAGGACTCAGTCGAACAAGACTTAGCCGAACAGGACTCGGTCGAACAGAACTCAGTCGAACAGGGCCGGGAGGGTGCCCTCCCAGGCCGCGCGCAGCTCGTCGAGGTCGAGCTGACCCAGCTCCTGGATCTCCAGCGAGCGCGACTCCGGGTCCACCACGCCGACCTTGCGCCACGGCAGACCGCGCGCCGTGCACATGTCGGTGAACCGCAGCTCCTCCGTGCGCGGCACGGCGACCAGCGCCCGGCCCGCGGACTCGCTGAACAGCTCGGTGAACAGGTCGCCCTCCAGGAACACCCGCGCGCCGGTCTCGCCGATCAGGCAGGTCTCCACCAGCGCCTGCGCCAAGCCGCCCTCGGCCAGGTCGTGCGCGGCGGAGAGCATCCCGTCCCGCGACCCGGCCACCAGCACCTCGCCGAGCAGCTTCTCGCGCGCCAGGTCGACCTTCGGCGGCACGCCGCCCAGGTGCCCGTGCACGACGTGCGCCCACTCCGAGCCGCCGAACTCCGCGTGCGTCTCACCGAGCAGGACCAGCGTCTCGCCGGCCTCCGCGCCCACCCCGGTCGGGATGCGGCGGCGCACGTCGTCGATCACGCCGAGCACGCCCACCACCGGCGTCGGCAGGATCGCCGTCGCGCCGGTCTGGTTGTAGAACGAGACGTTGCCGCCGGTCACCGGGATGCCCAGCGCGACGCAGCCGTCCGCGAGGCCCTTCACCGCCCGCTCGAACTGCCACATCACGCCCGGGTCCTCCGGCGAGCCGAAGTTCAGGCAGTTGGTGACCGCGACCGGCGTCGCACCGCTGGTCGCCACGTTCCGGTACGCCTCGGCCAGCGCGAGCTGCGCGCCCGCGTACGGGTCGAGCCGGGTGTAGCGGCCGTTGCAGTCCGTGGACAGCGCCACGCCCCGGTTGGTCTCCTCGTCGATCCGGATCATGCCCGAGTCCGACGGCTGCGCGAGCACCGTGCCGCCCCGCACGTACCGGTCGTACTGCTGGGTGACCCACTTCTTCGACGCCAGGTTCGGCGACGCGGCCATCGTCTTCACCAGGGCCAGCAGGTCCTCGCGGGCCGGCTTGGGCAGCGCGTCCGGGGTGTTCGCGACCAGCTCGTCCTGGTCCGCTGGGCGCTCGATCGGCCGGTTGTAGACCGGGCCCTCGTGCGCGACGGTGCGCGGCGGGACGTCCACCACGACCTCGTCGTGCCAGGTGATCACCAGCCGCTCGCCCTCGGTGACCTCGCCGATCTCGGTGGCGATGACGTCCCACTTGGCGCAGACCGCCATGAACGCGTCCACGTCCTCCGGCCGCACGACCGCGCACATGCGCTCCTGCGACTCGCTGGACAGGATCTCCGCCGGCGTCATGCCGGTGGCGCGCAGCGGGACCCGCTCCAGGTGCACGCGCATCCCGCCGTCACCGGCGGAGGCCAGCTCGCTGGTCGCGCAGGACAGGCCCGCGCCGCCGAGGTCCTGGATGCCGACCACGAGGCGCTCGCGGAACAGCTCCAGCGAGCACTCGATCAGCACCTTCTCCGTGAACGGGTCGCCGACCTGCACGCTGGGCAGCTTCTTGCGCTTGCCGGCCGTGTCGTCGAACGTCTCGCTGGCCAGCACGCTCACGCCGCCGATGCCGTCCAGGCCGGTGCGCGCGCCGTAGAGGATGATCTTGTTGCCGGTGCCCGACGCGTGCGCCAGGTGCAGGTCCTCGACCCGCATCGCGCCGACGCACAGCGCGTTCACCAGCGGGTTGCCCGCGTAGGTGGCGTCGAAGACGACCTCGCCGCCGATGTTGGGCAGGCCCAGGCAGTTGCCGTAGCCGCCGACGCCCGCCACGATCCCCGGCAGCACCCGCCGGGTGTCCGGCGCGTCGGCCGGCCCGAACCGCAGCGGGTCCATCACGGCCAGCGGGCGCGCGCCCATCGCCAGGATGTCCCGCACGATCCCGCCGACACCCGTCGCCGCGCCCTGGTAGGGCTCGACGTAGGACGGGTGGTTGTGCGACTCGGCCTTGAACGTGATCGCCCAGCCGTCGCCGATGTCCACCACGCCGGCGTTCTCGCCGATGCCCGCGAGCATCTTGGCGCGCATCTCGTCGGTGGTGGTGTCGCTGAAGTACTTCAGGTGCACCTTGGACGACTTGTAGGAGCAGTGCTCGCTCCACATCACCGAGTACATCGCCAGCTCGGCGTCCGTCGGGCGGCGGCCCAGGATATCCCGGATGCGGGTGTACTCGTCGTCCTTGAGGCCCAGCTCCTTGTACGGCTGGTCCTGGTCGGGCGTCGCCTCGGCGTTCTTGACGGTGTCGAGGCTCATGCGCCCACCACCGCGTCGAGCAGGGACAGGAACAGGCCCAGGCCGTCGTCGGTCGGACCGGTGAGGGCGTCGATCGCGTGCTCCGGGTGCGGCATGAGGCCGACGACCCGGCCGTTCGCGCTGGAGATGCCCGCGATGTCGTTGCGCGACCCGTTGGGGTTGCCGCCGACGTAGCGGAACACCACGCGGCCCTCGTCCTCCAGCTCGCGCAGCGTGTTCGCGTCGGCCTGGTAGCCGCCCTCGCCGGACTTCAGCGGGACCAGGACCTCGGCGCCCTTGTCGTAGCGCGAGGTCCACGCGGTCCGGTTGTTCTCGACCCGGAGCCACTGGTCGCGGCACACGAAGTGCAGCTTGTCGTTGCGGGTGAGCGCGCCCGGCAGCAGGTGCGCCTCGCACAGGATCTGGAACCCGTTGCAGATGCCCAGGACCGGCATCCCCTTGCGGGCGGCCTCGACCACTTCCTGCATGACGGGCGCGAACCGGGCGATGGCACCGGCCCGCAGGTAGTCCCCGTAGGAGAAACCGCCGGGCACGACGACCGCGTCGACGCCCTTCAGGTCGTGCTCGGCGTGCCAGAGCGGGACGGCCTCGCCGTCCGCGTACTTGACGGCACGGGCGGCGTCGACGTCGTCCAAGGTGCCGGGGAACGTGATGACCCCGACCCTCATGCGTCGAGCCGCCTGACGACGAAGTCCTCGATCACCGGGTTGGCGAGGAAGGTCTCGGCGATCTTGGCGAGAGCGGTGTCGTCGACGTCGTCGGCGACCTCCAACTCGAAGTGCTTGCCCTGGCGGACAGTGGTGATTCCGTCGAAACCCAGACGGGGCAGCGCGTTGGCCACCGCCTGTCCTTGCGGGTCGAGGATTTCGGGCTTCGGCATGACGTCGACGACGACTCGGGCCACGACAGGCTGCTCCCTGGTAGGAGGTGGCTGGCGGTACTGGCAGAGCCTACCTGAGCTGGGTGTTCATCGACTTCACAGGTGGCGGGAGGCACACGTTCACCTGCATTCACCCGATCGTGAAGCCCAGTCCTCCCAGCCCTTCTGCTAGCCTTTGGTCAGCTTCGGCCAGTAGGTCGGGGAAGTGAGCGCGGCACCCCTCCGGACGGTGGGCGGCCGCGCTTCGCGCTTTCCCGGGGCTACTTCACGTCGATCACGGCGCCGAGCACGGGCGCGGCCCGCCGGGCCCAGTCGCCGCCCGCCCCGAAGCACCACGCCGCGAGGTCCGCCGTCCACAGCAGCGGCTCGCTGGTGCTGTCCCAGTGCTCGTAGGCGACCTCGTCCCGGCGCGGCCGGTCGGCCAGGACGCGCTGGATCGTGAGCTGGTCGATCCGGTCGCGGCCGGAGCGGCTGTCCAGCACCAGCCGGCCCATCCTGAGGTCGAGCAGGTCCCCGGTCGCCCGCGCCAGGCACTTCTGCCGCGCTGCCTCCTCGCTCGACCGGCAACCCGACCGGTAGACGTCGACCCGGAAGTCGAACTTCACCACGCTCGCCAGGAGAAGTCGGCGACGCGCCGGCTTCTCCTTGTGGAAGCGCAGTTCCCGCTGCCCCGGCAACAACAGGCCGCGCAGGTGCTTGCGCAGCCGGGTGAGGTCTTGGGGCTGGATCACCGCCACCGCCAGCAGGTACGTGTCGTTGCGGCGGGATTCGTCTACGAACGCGTGCACTGTCACGTCGGTGCATCGGCATCCCACCACCCCTACCGGAGCACGGCCACTCGAACGTGTGTTCGTACGTTGCAGCAACGTCCGGCGCTTCCCGGCAATCCGGTGAGCGGCGTTCGCTGTGGGCGTACGGGCTGGCGGCAGGCGGCGATCCGGCCCACTGTGGGGATCATGCGGATCCTGGTGCTGGGCGGGACGGTGTTCCTCGGCAAGGCGATCGCCGCCGAGGCGGTGCGGCGGGGTCACGACGTGGTGTGCGCGGCGCGCGGCGAGGGCGGGCCGGTGCCCGAGGGCGCGACGCACGTGCCCGTCGACCGGAACGAGGGGCTCGGACCGCTGGTCGGCCAGTCGTTCGACGCGGTGGTCGACGTCGCCACGATGTCGGTCTCCTGGGTCCGCGACGCCTTGCGCAGCCTCGACGCCGGGCACTGGACGTTCGTCTCCAGCTGCTCGGTCTACGCCGACCACGCCACCCCGGGCGGCACCCGCACGCTCCCGCCGCTCGAGGACGACCCGACCGCCGAGAAGACCCCGGACCGGTACGGCTCGGTGAAGGTCGCCAGCGAGAACGCGGTGCGCGACGCCCACGACGGCGCGCTGATCGTCCGCGCGGGCCTGATCACCGGCCCCGGCGACAAGAGCGACCGGTTCGGGTACTGGGCGAACCGGCTGTCCCGGGGCGGCCGGGTGGCCGTGCCGGACGCGCCGGACCAGGCCACCCAGCACGTCGACGTGCGCGACCTGGCCGACTGGATCGTCGGCTGCGCCGAGAACGGCACCGGCGGCACGTTCGACGCGATCGGTCCGGCCAACCCGCTGAGCCTGGTGCTCGGCGAGATCGCGGGCGCGGTCGCGCCGCAGGGCACCGAGCTGGTGCGGGTGCCGGAGGCGGTCCTGCAGGAGCAGGAGATCGTGCCGTGGTCCGGCCCGCGCAGCCTGCCGCTGTGGCTGCCGGACTCGCACAAGGCGCTGATGTTCCGGGACGCCGGGCCGGTGCTGGCCGCGGGCCTGCGGCTGCGCCCGACCGCCGAGACCGCGCTCGCCTCGCTGGAGCACGAACGCGATCTCGGCCTCGACCGGCAGCGCCGGGCGGGCCTCTCCTCGGCCGAGGAGGAGTCCCTGCTCAGCGCCCTGGTCTGACTACCGCGACCTGGTCACAGCGGTCTGATCACAGCGTTTCGACTACCGCGGTCCGGTTGCCGCGGTCTGATCACAGCACCGGGTTGATCTGCGCGGCGATCAGGTCGATCCGGACGCCCTGGTTCGGGCAGCCGCCCCAGTGGTGCAGGCCGACCACCTTGTGGGTCTGCCGGGACAGCACCGGCGAGCCGGACGAGCCGCCCTCGGTGTCGCAGCGGTAGGCGATGTCGGACTGGGCGGAGTCGCCGTTGACCCGGACCGCCGAGACCTTGCAGTAGCCGCCGGCGTTCTGGTCGTCGCGCAGCGACAGCTTCTTGAGCTTGCCCGCCGGGTGGCCGATGACGTACATCTCCTCGCCCACCGCCGGCACCCGTGCGTCCAGCTCCAGGTAGCCGAACGAGCTGATGTCGGCGAAGTTGGTGACGCTGAACAGCGTGTAGTCCAGCGCCGTGCTGGTCTTGAGCACGGACTGCACCAGCACCTTCGTGACGGTCGCGGAGGTGGTGCTGCCGCACGTCGCGCACTGGTAGTTGAACCACACCTCGATGCCCGTGCCGCTGGTGAAGCAGTGGTTGTTGGTGAGCATCTTGTTGTTCGGGCCGACCCGCCACGCCGTGCACAGCGATCCGCCGTTGCGCAGCAGCTTGGCCACGGCCTTGGTGCGGCCGAACTCGGTCGGGTTGCTGGTCTGGTAGCAGACGGCGTCCTTGTAGTCGTTCGCGCCGCAGATGCTCTGCGGACCGACCGACGCCGCCAGCTCGGCCTCCGTGTAACCACGGGTGATCTTGTCGAGCTTCACGCGCGACGCCGGGTGCGCGCGTCCGCCGTCACGGCCCTTGATGGACACGACGGCCTGGTCACCGGTCACCGACATCGCCCAGAACCCGGTGGCGTCCTTGGACGCGGTGCCGGACGCCAGGACGTCCGAGGTGTACCGGTAGGACTCGGTGCCCGCCGGGTTGGCGACGGTCAGCACGTCGCCGCCGACCAGCCGGAGCCCGGTGAAGTGGGCTTTCAGGTACCACGAGCCGGGCCGGACGACGGTGGTCGACGTCGACGGGCCGCCCAGGACGGTCGAGACGACCTCGTCCTGACCGACCTTCTGCGTCTGCTCGAAGTGCTCCGCCGCGGTTGCGGTTCCGGCGAAGACGGGTACAACGAGCAGGGCGGCAGCAAAGAGGCGCAGGGTGCCTCGCACTGGTTCACCTCACGTTGTGAGCTGGGACAGTTACAACCAGTGATGCTCCCGGACGCCACCGGCGGGTGTCTGCCGCCGAACGTCGGAAAAACGCAACAAAGGGGACAAAGGGATGCGGATCGTCCACTTCGGACACTCCTGCCTGCTCGTGGACACCGGGACGGCCCGGCTGCTGTTCGACCCGGGCACCTGGTCGACCGGCTTCGAGGAGGTCACCGGCCTGGACGCGGTGCTCGTCACGCACCACCACCCCGACCACCTGGACACCGGGCGGCTGCCGGACCTGCTCGCGAACAACCCCGGCGCGCAGCTCTACTCGGCCGAGGAGCTGGAGGGCGCGACCCCGGCCCGGCCGGGTGACGTGCTGGCCATCGCCGGGGCGTCCGTGCACGTCGTCGACGCGCCGCACGAGCAGATCCACCCGACCGTCGAGGTGCCGGTGAACGTCGGCTACCTGGTCGACCACGGCGCGTTCTACCACCCCGGCGACTCGCTCACCGTGCCCGAGCAGAAGGTCGACGTGCTGGCCGCGCCCGCCGCCGCGCCGTGGATGAAGCTCTCCGACGCGACCGCGTTCGTGGCCGCCGTGGCACCCCGGGTCGCCGTGCCGATCCACGAGGCGATCCTGGCCCGGACGGACCTGTACTACCGGGTCCTGGCCGGCACCTCGCCCGAGGGCACCGAGTTCCTGGTGCTGCCGCGCGGCGAGTCCGTGGAGCTGTAGGTCACCGCCTCGGCCCCGTGGTGCAGGGCCAGCTCGACCGACTCCAGCACCATGTCCCGGACCCCGATCCGGTCGAGGTCGGCGGCGTCCACCCCGAGCCGCACGAACCCGCCGCGCCGGGCCGCCCGGCCCACGCTGAGCAGGTGGCTCCAGTGCTCACCGACCATCCGCACCCGGCCGGTCCGCACGTCCCCGGTGCGCAGGTCGCGCACGCCGGCCATGTCCGCGCACACCGCGAACCGGTGCCGGCGCAGCGCGACCACCGTGCCGGGCGACGCGAGCCAGCTCGGCGGCGCGAACACGTCCGTGGCCAGCCCGAGCCGGTGCACCGCGGCCCGCGCCGCGACCAGCCGCAACCCGGCCTCGTGCGCGGGGAGGGCGGAGAACTCGGCGCGCCGGCGCAGCGACACGGGCCGGTGGCACGGGTCGGTGCTGTGGTCGAAGCCGTGCAGGACCAGCGCGTCCCGCCCGCGCACGCGTTCCCGGACCCAGTCCAGCGCCGCACCCGGCACGAACTTGCGCGGGGCCAGCAGCAGCGACAACGGCACCGAGCGCCGGTCGAGCTCGGCACCGAGGTCGGCGCACCGGGCGAGCGTGCTCGGCCCGATGCCGGACAGCGAAACCACGAGGGTGGCGACCATGCCACCCAGTGCGCCGCACGGTCATGGCGAAGGCTTGACGGCCAGGTGACGTGCGGTGACCGATCGCGCGAACTTACGCGCCGATCCAGTCCGCGAACGACAGCCCGCTGATCCGCTCGTACGCCTCGACGTAACGGGCGCGCGTCGCCGCCACCACGTCGTCGGGCAGCGGCGGCGGGGGCGTGTCGGACGCCCGGTCCCAGCCGGATTCTGCCGAGGTCAGCCAGTCGCGCACGAACTGCTTGTCGAACGACGGCTGCACCCGGCCCGGCTCGTACCCGTCGACCGGCCAGTACCGCGACGAGTCCGGCGTGAGCACCTCGTCACCGAGCACCAGCGTGCCGGAAGCGTCCAGCCCGAACTCGAACTTGGTGTCGGCCAGGATCACCCCACGCGACCGCGCGAACTCCCGCGCCGCCGAGTAGACCGCCAGCGTCGCGTCCCGCAACCGCCCGGCCAGTTCGGCCCCGACCTCGCCGGCGACGTGCTCGAACGAGACGTTCTCGTCGTGCTCCCCGAGCGCCGCCTTCGTCGCGGGCGTGAAGATCGGCGAGGCCAGCTCCGATGCCTCCACCAGCCCGGCCGGCAGCGGCACACCGCAGACCGACCCCGTCGCCCGGTACTCGACGATCCCCGACCCGGTCAGGTAGCCGCGCGCGACGCACTCCACCTGCACCATGTCCAGCTTGCGCACCAGCAGCGCCCGCCCGCGCACCTCGGCCGGGATGCGCGGGTCGTCCCAGGCCACCACGTGGTGGGGGACCAGGTCGGCGAACTTCTCGAACCAGAACACGCTCATCGCGGTGAGCACGCGCCCCTTGTCGGGGATCTCCGAGCCCAGCACGTGGTCGAACGCGGAGATCCGGTCCGACGCCACCAGCAGCAGCAACTCCGCGTCCACCTCGTACAGGTGGCGGACTTTGCCGGCGGCAACGGGACGGTAGTCAGCAAGCTTCGACACGGCCCGCAGCCTACTGGCCACCCCCACCCGACCCACCCCACGGCCACCACCCACCCACACCCCCGGACCCGCCCCGATCCGCTCACACCCACGCCGCCGCCCCTCCTCCGCCCTCGCGCCGCCAGCGCCGCCGTCGGTCGGAGCCCGCATGGCCGGAGTTCGGTGGCCGGAGTTCGGTGGCCGAGGCCGGGCGGCCGGGGCCGGAGCTTGAGAGGCCATGACGGCAGGACGCGGCGCGGCGGCGGTCGCGCGGCAGGACGCGCCAGCAGGACGCGCCGGGAGGGCGGAGCCCGGGGGGTGCGACACCGGGCCGAAGGTGAGCTGTCCCAGGTCATGGGCGGGTCTTCCCACTTGCGGCAAGATTTCCCCCATGCGTGCACCCGCACTGATACTCACCGTGACCGCCGCCCTGTTCGCGGTCGCCTGCGCCCCTGCCGAGGACACACCGGTGGTACCGACCGCCGTCAACGGCGTCGCCTGCACCAAGGACAAACTGGCGACCCTGACGCCGGGCAAGATCACCTTCGGCACCGACCAACCCGCCTACGCGCCGTGGTTCGTCGACGACGACCCGACCAACGGGAAGGGCTTCGAGTCCGCCGTGGCCTACGCCGTCGCCGAGGAGCTCGGCTACGCCAAGGCCGACGTCGTCTGGACGCGGGTGCCGTTCAACGCGGCCATCCAGCCCGGCAAGAAGACCTACGACGCCGACATCAACGAGTTCTCCATCACCGAGGAGCGCCGGCAGGCCGTCGACTTCTCCGCGCCGTACTACGACGTGGACCAGGTCGCGATCACGTTGAAGTCGTCGAAGGCCGCCGAGGCGAAGACCCTCGCCGACCTGAAGCAGGTCAAGATCGGCGCGCAGGTCGGCACGACCTCGTTCGAGTCCGCCCAGCGGCTGTCCGCCGAGCAGGACGTCGCGGTGTACAACACCAACGACGACGCCAAGGCCGCCCTGCGGGCCGGGCAGATCGACGTGCTGGTGGTGGACCTGCCCACGGCGTTCCACATCACGTCGGCGGAGATGACGGACGGCCGGATCATCGGCCAGATCCCCGGTGCCGACCGGCGGCCCGAGCAGTTCGGCATCGTGCTGGACAAGGGCAGCGCGCTGACCGGGTGCGTGTCCAACGCCGTGGAGTCCCTGCGCTCCAAGGGCAAGCTCACCGCGATCGAGCAGGAGTGGCTCTCGGCGGCGGGCAGTGCACCCGAGCTGAAGTGACGATCAGCAACGTGCAGCGGGAACGCTTGGCGTACAAGCGTTCCCGCTCCCGACGCTCCACCCTGGTCGCCCTGGTCTCGACCCTGGTGTTCGCCGCCGTCGCCTACGTCACGGTCACCCGCGCGCCGGGCTGGCCGCGCGTCCAGGACTCCTTCTTCAACGTGGAGATCGCCTGGCGCTCGCTGCCCGCGGTGCTGGAGGGCCTGTGGCTGAACCTGCGGGTGCTGCTGGTCTGCGGTGCGCTGATCCTGGTGCTCGCGCTGGGCATCGCGGCCGTGCGCACGCTGCGCGGCCCGGTGTGGTTCCCGCTGCGCGTGCTGGCCACGGCGTACGTGGACGTGTTCCGCGGCCTGCCGTTGATCATCCTGCTGTACCTGGTGGGGTTCGGGCTGCCCGCGCTGCGGCTGACCGGCGTGCCCAACGACTACGTGGTCCTGGGGGGTGCCGCGCTGGTCCTGGCCTACACGGCGTACGTGGCGGAGGTGTTCCGGGCCGGGATTGAATCGGTCCACCCGTCCCAGGTGGCGGCGGCGCGGTCGCTCGGGCTCGGGCCGCGCAAGACCATGCGGCTGGTGGTGCTGCCGCAGGCGGTGCGCCGGGTCGCGCCCGCGCTGCTCAACGACTTCGTCGCGTTGCAGAAGGACTGCGGGCTGATCTCCGTGCTGGGCGCGGTCGACGCGGTGCGGGCCGCCCAGATCGAGCAGGCGAAGTCGTTCAACTTCACCCCGTACGTCGTGGCCGGCCTGCTGTTCGTGCTGCTCGCGGTGCCGTCCGCGCGCTTCGCCGACGCCATGGCCCGGCGCGCCGAACAACGTCAGGGGGGCCGATGACCTCGCCCGTCCTCCAGGTGCGCGACATCGTCAAGCGCTACGGGCCCAACACCGTCCTGGCCGGGATCGACCTCGACGTGCACGAGCACGAGGTGGTCGCCCTGATCGGCTCGTCCGGCTCCGGCAAGTCCACGCTGCTGCGCTGCGTGAACCTGCTCGAAGACCTGGACGACGGCCGGATCCTGCTCGACGGCGTGGACGTGTCGGACCCCCGGGTCGACGCCGACGTCGCCCGCCGCCGGATGGGCATCGTGTTCCAGTCGTTCAACCTGTTCCCGCACATGACCGTGCTGGACAACATCACCCTCGCGCCGCGCGAGGTGCACGGCGTCCCGAGGGACCGGGCCGAGGCCCGCGCCCGCGAGCTGCTGGCCAGGGTGGGCCTGGCGGACCGCGCGGGCAGCTACCCGGACCGGCTCTCCGGCGGCCAGCAGCAGCGGGTCGCCATCGCGCGGGCGCTGGCCTACTCGCCGAGGCTGCTGCTGCTCGACGAGATCACCAGCGCCCTGGACCCGGAACTGGTCGGCGAGGTGCTGGCCCTGGTCCGGGAGCTCGCGGCGCAGGGGGCGACCATCCTGATGGCGACCCACGAGATGGGCTTCGCCCGCCAGGTCGCGGACCGGATCTGCTTCCTCGACGGCGGCAGGCTGGTCGAGCAGGGCCCGCCCGAGCAGGTCCTGGGGTCCCCGAAACACGACCGGACCAGGCAGTTCCTGAAGAGGATCATCGACGCCGGCCGGTTGTGAACGGACCACTCTTGGGCATCGCGGGCAGGCCCCCTACCCTGGCTACCCGTGATGGCCCGAAAGGCAGCCTGGGCGACCGCCGCCGCGAGCGTCGGTCTCGGCCTGCTGCTCGGCGGGTGCGGCAAGCCCCAGGCGTCCCCGACCCCGGTACCGATCCCGAGCATCTCGACGTCGCCGGTGCCCAGCTCGATCCCGGCCGTGGCCTCCATCTCGGTGCGGCCGATCCCGACCACCCCGCCGCCGCCGACGGTCGACCCGACCACCGAGGAACCGCCGCCCCCGCCGCCCGCGCCGCCACCCACCCCGGTCCAGCCGACCGAACCGCCGGTCGAGCCGACCGAACCGGAGTTCGAGGACGTGGCGCTGCAGGGCTTCCCGTGCGACGAGGAGGGCGCGACGGCGGTCGACCCCGCCCGCCGCCCGCTGGTGTGCGAGAAGACCCGGCGGGGCCGGCTCGTCTGGGGCAAGCCCTGACCCGCTAGAGGATCGGCTCCGGCACGTACCCGGCCGCGGCCGGGAACTTCGCCACCACGTCCTCGACCTGCGCGACCACCGACGCCACCTGGTCGCCCGCGACCCCGGTGAACGACAGCCGGTCGTCGAGCAGCGCCTGGACCGCGTCCCGGTCGAGCGGGATCCGGGGATCGGCGGCCAACCTCTCGACCAGGTCGTTGCCCGCCCCCTGCTCCCGCATCGCCAGCGCGACGGCGACCGCGTTCTCCTTGATCGCCTCGTGCGCCGTCTCCCGCCCGACACCGCGGCGGACGGCCGCCATCAGCACCTTGGTCGTGGCCAGGAACGGCAGGTACCGGTCCAGCTCCTTGGCCACCACGGCCGGGTAGGCCCCGAACTCGTCCAGCACGGTCAGGAAGGTCTCCAGCAGCCCGTCGAACGCGAAGAACGCGTCCGGCAGCGCCACCCGGCGCACGACCGAGCAGGAGACGTCGCCCTCGTTCCACTGGTCGCCGGCCAGCTCGCCGACCATCGACAGGTAGCCGCGCAGGATCACGGCGAACCCGTTGACCCGCTCGCACGACCGGGTGTTCATCTTGTGCGGCATCGCGCTGGACCCGACCTGGCCGGGCTTGAAGCCCTCGGTCACCAGCTCGTGCCCGGCCATCAGCCGGATCGTCTTGGCCAGGCTCGACGGCCCGGCGGCCAGCTGCACCAGGCTCGACACGACGTCGAAGTCCAGCGAGCGCGGGTAGACCTGGCCGACGCTGGTCAGCACCTTCGAGAACCCGAGGTGCCCGGCGACCGCCCGCTCCAGCTCGGCGAGCTTCGCGTGGTCGCCGTCGACCAGGTCGAGCATGTCCTGGGCGGTCCCCACCGGCCCCTTGATGCCGCGCAGCGGGTAGCGCGCGATCAGCTCGTCGAGGCGGTGGAACGCGGCCAGCGTCTCGTCGGCGGCGGAGGCGAACCGCTTGCCCAGGGTGGTGGCCTGCGCGGCGACGTTGTGCGAGCGGCCGGCCATGACCAGGTCGGTGTGCTCGGCGGCGAGCCTGGCCAGCCGCGCCAGCACCGCCGCGACCTTGCCGCGGACGGCTTCGAGCGAGCGCAGGACCTGGAGCTGCTCGACGTTCTCGGTGAGGTCGCGCGAGGTCATGCCCTTGTGCACGTGCTCGTGCCCGGCGAGGGCGTTGAACTCCTCGATCCGGGCCTTCACGTCGTGCCGGGTGACCCGCTCGCGGGCGGCGATGGACCCCAGGTCGACCTGCTCCAGCACCCGCTCGTAGTCGGCGACGGCCTCGGCCGGGACGGTGATCCCGAGCCCGGCCTGGGCCCGCAGGACAGCGAGCCACAGCTGCCGCTCCAACACGATCTTGTGCTCGGCGGACCACAGGGTGGCCAGTTCGGCGGAGGCATAACGACCTGCGAGGACGTTGGCGATGCGCGGCTTGCTAGTCACCGCGCAAGCCTACCCAGCCGCCGCGCCGCGAGCCCCCGACCAGGCCCCCTGGACGGACGACGGGCGCGGCACGCGATTGCCACGCCCGCCGCCCAGGGGTGGGGGTCGCGATCCGGGTCCGGTCGGGCCGGCCCGGTCAGAACTTGAACAGCCGGGGGTCGGTCGCGAGGGCGATCAGCTGGTCGCGGGTCAGCGGCACGCTCCGGACGGGCCCGTCGTTGCGGCCGGGCTCGGTGTTGTACCCGGCCAGCTGGACGGCCGTGCCGTCCGGCCGGTAGTAGCCCACCGAGTGGCCGCCCAAACTCCGGGTGACCGGGCCCACGGCGGTGCCGTACTCCAGCACGCTGCCGTCCGGCCAGGTCATGTGGTTCACGCAGGTCAGCCCGCGGCAGAAGCTCTCCCGGGTGCCGACCTCGGCGGCCGGGCCCAGGTTCACCATGATCCCGGTGCCGCCCTCCCGGTCGGTGAAGTAGACGTACCCGCTCACCACGCCGTCGGGCGACGTGAGCCGGCCGTCGACCAGTTCCACCCGCACGTTCGACGCGCCCGGCACGATCTCGGGGAACCGCGCGGTCAGGTAGCCGGTCAGCGTCGTCGCCTTCCAGGCCGCGCTGTCCCACGGCGGGGCCACCTGGCTCGGCGGGGTCAGCGTGACCGACGGCTGCCCGTCGGTGGGCTGCCCGTTGGTGGCTGGCGCGGTGGTGTTCAGCAGCCGCTGGTCCAGGGCGTCGACCTCGACCGCGTCCCGGAGGAGCACGTTGGGCAGCGTCAGCACCGCCGCCATCAGCACCACCGTCGCCACACCGACGGCCACCAGCGCGCGCCGCCTTTTCCGGGCGGCCCGCAGCCCGTGCGCCCGTCGGATCAGCGCGTCGGCGTCGAAGTCCAGCGGCGGCTCGCCGTCGACCGCCGCGCGCAGGCCCTCCCTCAAGTCCGCTTCGCTCATGACGCCACCACCACCCTCTCCAACCCCTCGACCGCCGTGCGCAGTGCCACCAGGCCCCGCGCGGTCTGGCTCTTGACCGTCCCCTCGGTGCACCCCATGGCCACCGCGACCTCGCTGACCGGCAGGTCCTCGAAGTACCTCAGCACGAGCACGGCCCGCTGCCGGGGCGGCACGCGCAGCAGCGCCGCGTGCACCAGGTCCCGGGCCCAGAGCCGTTCGCCCGCCAGTTCCGGGTCCGACGACGAGTCGGCGACGTCGGGCAGTTCGCCGTCGCGCTGCTCGGCCCGCCGCCACGGCCTGCGCTTCTCGTCCAGCCAGGTCCGCAGCAGCACCTTGCGCGCGTACGCCGAGGGGTGGTCGCGCCACTCCACCCGGTGCCACGCCTGGTAGAGCTTGAGCAGGCTGGCCTGCATCAGGTCCTCGGCGGTGTGCCAGTCGCCGCAGAACAGGTACGCGGTCCGGCGCAGCGCGGCGGCGTGACTGATCGCGAAATCGCGAAACGCCTGCTCGTCGGCCCCGCGCATGAGCACCCCTTCCGACCCCCACCTGTAACCACGTCCCAGGGGGGCGGGAGGTTGCACCGCCGGCGGAGCTGTTCGCGAAAAAACTTCAGCGCGGCGGCATCGCCTTGGCCAGCATCCGCCGCGCCGAGGCCCGGGGGTCCGGGCTGATCTCGATCAGCGCGTTGACCACCGCGCCGTCCACGAGCGCGATCAGCTCCTCGACCCGCTCCCGCCCCACCGGCAGGCCGGCCCGGGCGAAGATCTCGATCAGCAGCCCGTGCAGCTCGCCGCTGAGCCGGCGCATCAGCGGCCGCAGGTAGGGCCGCCGCCCGGTGGCGACCAGCCGCTCGTAACGCAGCAGCACCGCCTCGGCGTCCCGGTCGCCCGCCGGCGGGCCGAGCAGCAGGTCGAGCACCAGGTCGATGAACGCGTCACCGCCGCACGCCTCGACGTCCAGCTCGGTCAGGCGCGCCTTGCCGTAGGCCAGCTCGCCCTCGCCGTGCAACTCCAGCGCGGCGGTGACCAGGTCGTCCAGCGAGTCGAAGTAGTAGGTGGTGGACGCGAGCGGCAGGCCCGCGCGCTCGGCGACCGCGCGGTGCCGGACCGCGTCGAAGCCGCCGTCGACCAGCAGGCCCGCGGCGGCTTCGACCAGCGCCTGGCGGCGGCGCTCGCCCTTGGGCGTTGCGGCTGTCATTCGGGGAAAGGTACTAGTGCCCGCCACCGGCCAGGTTCAGGCCGATGACGCCGCTGACGATGAGGCCGAGGGACACCAGCTTGATGGTGGACACCCCGTCGCCCAGCCAGAGCATCCCGATCACGGCGGTGAGCGCGGCGCCGATGCCGGTCCACACCGCGTACGCCGGTCCGGCCGGCAGCTGCTTCATCGCCCAGGCCAGCCCGGCGAAGCTGATCAGCGCGCACACCGCGAACGCGACCGTCCACCACAGCCTGCTGAAACCGTCGGACAGCTTCAACGCGACCGCCCAGCCGGCTTCGAAGAACCCGGACACGATGAGCACGGCCCACGCCATGGCAACCTCCTCGGGACGAAACTGGCACGAGCGTACCAAATTACTGGCACACCAGTACCACTCTGCGCCACGGGTCACCACCGGGCACGCCGAGAACGCTGAAGACACCCGTCCGAGCCGGCCAGAACCAGAACATGCCCGGTGCAGCACCCGCCCGGGTCAGAGCCGCCCGGCCACCCGGGAGGCGAGATCGGTCAACACGCCCTCGAACGGCCCCACCGCGGAGCCCTGCGCGGGCTCGCTCAACACGAAGACCGTTCCGCCACGAGCGGGCGCGCGGCCCTCGGAGGGCGACGACGAAGCCAGCGTCTGCACGCCGGGCGGCACCAGCACCACCGAGACCACCCCGTACACGCCCTGCTCGTCGCGCACCAGGTACCCGGCCCCGCGCGCCCCGGTCGGGCAGTTGGCCACCGCGTGCGAGGGCTGGAGCCCTTCGGCGGCCGGGAGCTCGTCGGCGAGGGCGACGGCGAGCTCCCGGTCCACCTCCTGGCACCCGGAGGCACCACCGGTCGTCGGACGACCGGTCGTCCCCGATGTCCCGTCCCCCTGCGTAGACGGATCGTCGGGGATGCTCTTGGGCGGCATTCCGCCGCTCATCTCGGGGACTGCGGCGGTGTCACCGCTCCGCGGCTCGGGAACCGCGAACGGGCTGAGGTTAGGGGACGTGTGGTCTTCAGCGGAACCCGCAGACGTACTGACGTTCTCCCGCGGCACCAGGTTGGCGTACGCCACGACACCGCCGAACGCGAGCACCACCACCATCGCCGAGCCGAGCGCGAGCCGCGTGCGCCGGCGGGCGGTCGCCCGCGCCGACGCCGAGCGGACGTTGCCCACGTCGAAGGACGCGGGCGGGGCTCCGTTCGTCGCGTCGCGGAACAGCTCCGCGATCTTGCGCTCGTCCACCTACCTCCACCTCCCGGTCACTGCGCAGGCCTCAGGTCGTCGATGGTGTCGCCGAGCGCTTCGCGCAGGGCCTCCAGACCCCGTGAGGTCTGGCTCTTCACGGTCCCCTCGGAACACCCGAGCGCCTCGGCCGCCGCCGCCACGTCCAAGCCTTCCAGGAACCGCAGCACGAGCACCGCCCGTTGCCGGGGCGGGACCCGCTTCAAGCCCGCGACCAGAGCCTCCCGCGTGGCGACCGCGTCGGCGATCTCCCCGTCGTGCGAGGGCGTCTCCGGGACCTCGTCCACGAAGCGCTCCCGCCGCCAGGGCCGGCGCGACTCGTCGATCACCGCGCGCACCACGGACCGGCGGACGTAGGCGTCCAGGGCCTGCTTGTCCCGGACCTTGCGCCACCTGCGGTGCAACGCGACGAACGCGGTCTGCGCGAGGTCGTCCGCGCGGTGCCAGTCACCACAGAGCAGGAACGCCGTTCGGCGCACGGCCTCCCGGCGAGCTGCGAAGTACTCCGCGAACTCCTGCTCGTCGCGCTGATCCACGCGGACTCTCTCCGCTCGTCGTGCTTGCACTTACCTGACGGAACCGGGCCGTTCTACGGTTGCACGCCGGTTGCCCGAGACTTGGGTCACCCCCATGGTGGTACGGCAGGCGGTAACCGGTAAGGGCTTGCCCGGTGTGATGTGATCCATTCGTGACCCAGCTCGCGCCCCTGGACTTCCGCTCCGACACCGTCACCCGACCGGACCAGGACATGCGCCTGGCCATGTCGGCCGCCGAGGTGGCCGACGACGTGCTCGAACACGATCCGACGATGAAAGCCCTGGAAGAACGGGTCGCCGACCTGCTCGGCGTGGAGGCCGCCCTCTGGGTGCCGTCCGGCTCGATGGGCAACCTGATCGCGCTGACCGCCCACCTGCGGCGCGGCGACCGGTTCCTGGCCGCGCGCGGCGCGCACGTGCTGGACAACGAGCTGGGCACCGCCGCGTGGATCGCCGGCGGTATGCCGCACCCGCTGGAGTGCGAACTGCCAGGGCGTTTCACGGCGGACTCCGTCCGCGCGGCCGCCGGTTCGGACGGGCCCTACTACACGCTCAGGACCACGCTGCTGTGCCTGGAGAACACGCACAACGCGGCCGGCGGCGCGGTGACCCCGCCCGACGAGCACGCGCTGCTGGTGTCCGCCGCCCGCGAGACCGGGCTGAAGGTGCACCTCGACGGCGCGCGGCTGTGGAACGCCTCGATCGCGCTCGGGGTGCCGCCGGCGGCGCTGACCGTCGGCGTCGACACCGTGCAGGTGTGCCTGAGCAAGGGCCTGGGCGCGCCGGTCGGGTCGGTCGTCGCGGGGACGGCCGCGTTCGTCGTGGAGGCGCGCCGGCTCCGCAAGATGCTCGGCGGCGGCGTGCGGCAGGGCGGCGTGCTGGCCGCGGCCGGGCTGGTCGGGCTGGACCGGATCGACGACCTGGCCGCCGACCACGCCAACGCCCGCACGCTCGCCCGGGGGCTGGGCGAGCTGGGCTGGCAGGTGGCGGAGCCCGCCACCAACATCGTGCTGGCCGGCGTGCCCGACCTCGACGTGACGCTGACCGGGCTGCGGCACCTCGGGGTCTACGCCGGGCCGATGGCGGGCAAGGTCCGCTTCGTGACCCACCGCGACGTGAACGCCGCGGACGTGGCCGAAGCCCTGCGCCGGATCCAGTCGGTGAGCTCGTGACCCGCTGGGTGGTGTTCGACTACGGGAACGTGATCAGCGAGGCCAACGCCAACCTGGACCGGCTGGCCGCGATGCTGGACTCGCCGCCGGAGCGGTTCGCCAACCCCTACTGGGCCTTCCGCAACGCCTACGACCACGGCGCGTCCGAGGTCGAGTACTGGCAGTCGGTGGGCCGTGAGCTGGACCGGCGGGTCTCCGCGGAGCAGGCGCTGGAGCTCACCGCCGTGGACACCGCGGGCTGGCTGGTGACCTCGCCCGCCGCGCTCGCGCTGATCGGGGAACTGGCGGCCGCCGACGTGCCGCTGGCGCTGCTGTCCAACGCGCCGTCGTCGTTCGGCCGGATCGTGGCCGAGCAGCCGTGGACCGAGCCGTTCCGGCACCTGGTGTTCTCCGGCGACCTCGGCGTGATCAAGCCCGCGCCCGCGATCTGGACCGCGCTCGCCGACCGGCTCGGCACCCGCGACTGCGTGTTCTTCGACGACCGCGAGGAGAACACCGACGGCGCGACCGAGGCCGGCCTCATCGGCATCCACTGGCGGGGCGCGGCCCACGCCCGGGACCAGCTCGTCGCGTTGGGCGTGCTGCCGGCCTGAGGGTCAGCCCTTCGCGGCCCTCAGCTCGGCCCGCAGCTCGGCCAGCTCCGCCTTGAGCGACCGCAGCTCGGCCACCGTCGCCTGCTCGGCCTCCACCACCTGCCCCTCGACCCCGCTCAGCCGCTCCACCAGCCACGACGCGATCGTTCCGGTGATCACACCGAGCAGCGCGATCCCGCCGATCATCAGCAGCGCGGCGACCAGCCGCCCCTCCCACGTCACCGGGTAGCGGTCGCCGTAGCCGACGGTCGAGATCGTGGTCAGCGTCCACCAGGCGGCGTCGCCGAAGGTGGTGATGGTCGCGTCCGGGTGGGCGCGCTCGGCGTCCAGCACGGCCAGCGACGCGCACAGCCCGACCAGCGTCGTCACCCCGGCGACGTACACGCCGACCTGGTGCCGGATCTTGCCGGAGAACCGGCGGTTGAGCACCTTCAGCACGGTGAGCAGGCGCAGCACGCGCAACTGCCGGACCACCGGCAGCAGCACCGCGAGCAGGT
This sequence comes from Saccharothrix espanaensis DSM 44229, assembly GCF_000328705.1. Classification (NCBI taxonomy): domain Bacteria; kingdom Bacillati; phylum Actinomycetota; class Actinomycetes; order Pseudonocardiales; family Pseudonocardiaceae; genus Saccharothrix; species Saccharothrix espanaensis. The sequence continues at coordinate 9,083,538 of NC_019673.1, forward strand.
CGAACAGGTGCGTGACGAAGAACCGGCGCTTGTCGACGGCCAGCACGAACCGCGTGCCGTAGTCGACGGCGAACACCAGCCACACCGCCCACAGCACGACCTCCAGGACCACGTGCAGGCCCGGCGTGGAGCGGTTGTCGAGCACCTCCCAGGCGTAGGCCACCAGGAACACGACGGCCAGCACCGTCAGCGGCCACTCGGCGCGCCGCTCCCAGCCGGCCAAACGGGGCTCATCTGTCTCCAGCACCGCCCCATGGTGACCCCTCCGCCTGCGGTATTCCAGGCCAGGTGACTAGCGCGGCCCCTTGATGCCCTTGCGCCCGCTGCCGCTCTTGATCGCTCCGTACGCGGCCGTCGCGAGGAACAGCACCCCGCCGATGACCGCCAGCCACACCAGCCCCTTGACGACCGCGCCGACCAGCGTCAGCACCAGCCAGGCCGCCAACAGCCACAGGATAATCTTGACCATGTCCCCTCCAACGTACGGCGTGACGTGCGGGTTCCTGATCAGGTCCAGGTCTTGAGCCGCCGCAGTGCCTCGTCGATGTCGGCCGCCGAGCCGGCGAACGACATCCGCACGAACTCGTGCCCGTGCACCGGGTCGAAGTCTATGCCCGGAACGATCGCCACCCCCGTGTCCGCCAGCAGCCGGCGGCAGAACCCCATGGTGTCGTCGGTGAGGTGCGAGACGTCGGCGTAGGCGTAGAACGCCCCGTCGGCCGGCGCGACCCGGTCGATCCCCAGGTCGGCCAGCCCGGCCAGCAGCACGTCCCGGTTGCGCCGGTAGCCGTCGACCAGCCGCGCGGTCTGCTGGTAGGACTCCGGCTCGAACGCCGCCACCGCCGCGTGCTGGGCCAGCGCCGGCGGGCACAGGGTGAAGTTGCCGGTCAGGCAGTCGACCGCGCGGCGCAGCGCCGGCGGCAGCAGCATCCAGCCCAGCCGCCAGCCGGTCATCGCGAACGCCTTGGAGAACGAGTTGACCACGATCGCGTCCCGCGAGGTCTCCCACGCGCACGCGAGCGGCGCGCCGTAGCTGATCCCGTGGTAGATCTCGTCGCTGACCAGCCGGGTGCCGCGCTCGGCGCACCACTCGGCCAGCCCCTTGAGCTCGGCCGGGGTCAGCACCGTGCCGGTCGGGTTCGCCGGGCTCGCGACGACCAGGCCGTCCAGCGGGCCGGCCTCGTCGAGCATCGCCACGGTCGGCTGGAACCGGGTGTCCGGCCCGCACGGCAGCTCGACCACCTCGCAGCCCAGCGCGCGCAGGATGTTGCGGTAGGCCGGGTAGCCGGGCCGGGCCAGCGCGACCCGCGCCCCGGCGTCGAAAGAGGCCAGGAACGCCAACAGGAACGCGCCGGACGAGCCGGTGGTGACCACCACGTCGTCCGGCGTGACGGCGAGCCCGTACTGGCGCTCGTAGTGCCCAGCCAGCGCGGTGCGCAGCTCCACGATCCCGAGCTGCTCGGTGTAGCCCAGCGGCTGCTCGCGCAACGCCCGCGCGGCGGCCCGCAGCACCGGTTCCGGCGCGGGGCTGGACGGTTGGCCCGCCGCCAGCGAGACGACGTCACCGTGCGTCCGCTGCCGGCGCGCGGCGGCGGACACGATGTCCATGACGTGGAACGGCGGCACGTCCGCCCGAGCGGCTACACCCAGCATGCCGCCAGGCTAGTAGCCCGCCCGCGCCCCGCTAGTAGCCCTGGTAGCCGCCGCCGCCCGCCATCGCCTTCAGGCCCGGGTGGCCGTCGAAGCCGCCGTAGCGGGAGAACGTGTAGCGGACGCCGGCGATGATGTTGTCCACCGGGTTCCAGATGTCTTCGTGGCCGGGCAGCTTGTGCGCCTGGAACGTCGGGTCGATGCACTGCATGAGGCCCTTGGACGGGGTGCCCGCGACGGCGTTGGAGTCCCAGTCGTTGAGCGCGTGCGGGTTGCCGCCCGACTCCTTCTCGATGATCGTCCAGATCTGGTTGATGTTCGCCTCGGTGACCGGGATGCCGGCGGCCTGGAGGATCTTGATCGCCTCCCGGATCCACTGCTCGACGTTGCCGGGCGGCGGCCCACCGGCCGGCGGCCCACCACTGGACCCGAGCCCGCTCATACCGCCACCACCACCGCCACCGTGCGAACCGCCAGCGGACCCGCCACCGCCACCACCCGACGGCTGGGACTGTGGCTGGGACTGCGCGGGCGCGGGCGGCGGCTCGGCCGACGACGTCTGCGTCGTGGCCTCCGGCGTCGGGTTCCACACGATCGGCTGCCCCGGAGCCGGCACGAACGCCTGCGTGCCGGGGTCCGGCATGGTGGAGAACGCGGGCGTGACCGAGCCGGGCCGGCCCTTCAGCGCGCCCAGCGCCGTGCCCAGCGCCGCATCGGCCTGCGCGATCACCGGCTGGGCGTCGCCCGCCGCCTCCCCGCACAGCCCGCGGATGGCGTTGTCGACGTCGGCCTGCGGCATCCCCTGGTGCCGGGCGCGCACCTGGCGCACTCGTCCCAGCAGGGTCTCGCAAATGCGCGTGATCGACGCCTTCGCCGATTCCAGCGCGGCCGCGGCCGATTCGAGATCACCCGCCGCCGCGGTGAGCGCGTCGGTCAGCGCGGTGCCGCCCTTGGTGAATTCGCCCATGTACGCCACGAATCCGTCGGCCGACCCGCCTTCCCACGCGTTGTCCAACTTGCCGACCCGCTGCGCGATGTCGTTGCCCGATTCCGCGCTCTTCGCCGCGGCCTGCTTCCACCGGTTCGCGATCTCCCGGACGGCCTCCGGCCGGGCCTGGTCCACCTTGCCCGCGAGCTCGGCCAGCGCCTGCCCGCCGGGCAGCGCCGCGACCTCGTCCACCGCGCTCATCCGCTCACACCACCCGGAACGACGCCGCGTTGGCGTCCTCGACGTCGACCACCGCGCCCTGGATCCGGTCCAGCGCGCGCTCCACCTCGCCCAACAGCGACTCGGCCGCCGCGAACTCCGCGCCGGCCTTGGTGTCGAGCTCGGCGGCGGCCGCGGAAAGGCCGCCCGAATTCGCCAGCTTGCCGAAGATGTCCGGATCGGGGTAATGCCCGGCGAACCCGTCACCCACCGCGCCGAATTGCCCGGCCTGGGCGCCGACCGTGCTCCGGCACTGCTCCATCGCCTCGGCGTTGAACTTCGCGACCGCCATTCCGCACACCTTAGGGTTTTCGACTCGCGGGTACCCCCGCTATGGACGAAGTTCAGCCAGCAGCGCGGCGATCCCGGACCGCAGCACCGCCGGGTCGACCGGCCCGTGGAAGTCGACCACGTCCGCCGCCCGCCGCCGACGCCCGGCGGCGTCGATCACCGCCGCGCCGAACCGGCCGCTCAGGTCGGGACCGCCGACCAGGTCCTCCCCGTGCCGGGGCAACAGCTCCACCAGCGCGCCGGCCAGGTCGGTCGCCGACTCGCGCACCGTCAGCCCGTTCCCGGACAGCACCACCAGCACCACCTCGGCGCCCGCCGACGCGGCCAGCGCCCGCACCGCCGAACTGCCGAACCCCAGCCGCAGGTCGACCGACCTCGGCGGGTTCGCGACGAGCTTGCAGGCCGCGCCCAGCCACGGGTCCAGCTCGCCGCCGCGGGCGAGCCCCCGCTCGGTCAGCTCGTGCCACGGCGCGGGATCGTCCGGCACGTGCAGGACGATCGGCATCGCGCCGAGGTCGAGGTGGTCCCAGGCGGTGCGGAAAGCGCTTGCGCTCAACCTCGCGGTGATCACCAGACGTCACTCCCGGATGACGGCGGGTACTGCTGCGGCCACCGGTGTTGACGCCGCGACCGCCGCCGCGGTTCCCCCGCCACTTCGGTGCCCGAACCACCCGCTAGACCTCGTGGACCAGCTCCCACACGCACGCCGCGAGCCGCGCGTTGTCGATCGGGGTGATCGTGCTCCAGCTCCGGCCGTCCGAACTGGGCCGCACCAGGTGCAGGTAGCGGCCGGACGGGGTGTCGTGCCAGGAGACCACGCGGTCCGCGCGCGCCGGGGGACCGCCGGCCTGCGCGCGTTCGGCCCCGAACTGCCCGCGCGTGCCCATGCCGTCGCACATGCCGGCCAGCTCCTGCGCCTCGTGCAGCGGGAGCCCCTGGCGTTCCAGGGCGAGCACCAGCTTCTCGGCGTCCCGCCCGGCCTCGTCGGAGGCCGCCCGCAGCAGCTCGTTGGGCAGGCTGATCGACCGCCCGTAGCCCGCCGGCACCTCCCCGGTGACCGACACCGCGGCCTCGGCGAGCGCGGAGGCCCGTGCCTCGATCAGCCACACCTCGTCACCGTCGACCACCGCGAGGACCGCCTCCTCGCCGGACGCCGCCGCGAGCCCCTTGATCTTGCGCCGCTCCACCCAGATCCAGAGGTCGACCGACAGCCGCGGGTTGGCCAGCAGCGCGAAGGTGTCGGCCAGTTCCGGCGTCAACCTCCGCCCGGCCGCCAACCCGCGCTGCGCCAACGACTCCCAGGCGCGGTCCACGATCACGGCCCGTTCGGAGTGCGTGATCCCGGGGCTGGGCACGTCGAGCGCGACGTTGCGACGGGTGTGCCGCTCGGCCTCCCACGCGACGTCGAACTCGACCGAGGAGAGGACGACCGTGCCCGCCGAGGTCACTTGGTCTCGGGCTCGTCGCCGATGACGGACTGGACGACCATCCGCTCGTCACCGAAGACGTCGTCGGAGTCCACGCCGTACTTGCGGACGTGCTCGCCGTCCTCCTCGCCCTCACCGCTGCGCGCGGCGGGCTGGAGCATCGACCCACCAGCGGCGCCCTTGACGCCGCCGGCGACGACCCCGCCCTTGCCGGCCACCCCCGCCCGCGCTTCGGCACCAGGCCGCGACGCGACCCGCTCGTCGGGGTCGATCGCCCCGATCGTGGCGGACACCCCGGCCTTCCCGGCCAGCGCACCCGGGACCGCGCCCTTGCCACCGCCCTTCGGCACCGCCTCGCCACCGGGCTTGCCGCCACCCTTGGCCCCGGCAGCGGACGGGTTGCGCTCCACCCGCCCACCCCGAGCCGTGGCCGCCACAGCACCGAGGGCGGCCCCACCGGCCAACCCCAACCCCAACCCGAGCCCGAGGTTCGACCCACCGGCCTTACCCTGCACCACCGGGGCGACCGGAGTACCACCCTGGGCACCGGGCACGAACGGCGAGACCCCCGTCCCCCCACCCCCGGGAAGCTGACCGGGCAACTGACCCGGCAGCTGAGGCGGCAACCCCACCGACCCACCAGGCACCTGCCCCGAACCACCGCCGGGCAACCCACCGGGAAGCCCACCGGTCGTCCCCGGGATGCCCCCACCGAACTGGTGCACCGAGGCAACGGGCGTGGCAACAGCGGCAGACGCCGTGGTCACCTCGAACTCCCGAGGCTTGTTCATGCCCTGGTACTGGTTGAGCGAGTCGCGGCTGACGTCGACGTACTGGTCGAACCCCCGGATCACCTGCTCCCGCGCCGCCTGAGTCTGCTTCACTTCCTTCGCGTGGTCGGTCTCGTAACCGAAGAAACCGCCCGCGTCGTCCCAAAAACTCGTCTCGGTGTCGCCGCGCAACTGCTGCGGGTCCGGCATCCCGTTGCGGGACTGGCTGTAGCTGGCGCCCTGCACGGCGGTCGCCTGCGAGTTCCGCTTGCCCGCCTCGTCGCCCTGCGTCGCCACGTCGGCCGACACGGTGACCGCCTGCCCGGCGTTGTCCCCCGCCGCGCCCTGCCACTCGATGCCCAGCTTGCGCAACTCGGTGCGCAGGGTCTCGTCCACCTCGGCGAGACTGCCCGCCAGGCTGCGCAGCGCGTGCGAGGCGTTGCTGAACTGCTGGGCCGCGTCGCTGGTCGCGAACTTGCCGACCAGGTCGGCCAGCGCGTGGTTGTCGTAGCCTTCGAAGCGGTGATCCTGGATCTGCCTGAAGCCGGTCACAGCTTCCCCCTCACTTCAAGGTCCGCAGTGTCGAAAGGGCGGATTCGGCGCCCTTGGTCGCGTTCTGGCACATCTCGTCCTGGGTGAACGCCTTGGACGTGTACGGCAGGAACTGCACGTGCAGTTGCTGCCCGTCCGCGACGTCGAGGGTGACCGAGCAGTCGAACGACGAAGTCCCCTTCAGGAACACCTGCGAGGCGTCGTAGCCGGCGACCGTCTTGGGAGCCACGTCGAGGTTGCTCGGCCCGTCCCAGAAGTCGATGCCCTCATTGGACACCAGGGTGATGTTGTAGCCGGCGGATTTCGAACCGTTGATCGTGTACGCGCACGAGGGTGAATCCGTGCCCTTCACGACGTCCGCGGTCTCGTTCTTGAACTCGTCGATCTTGAGATCCGACTTCTGCGTGTCCGTGAGCAGCTTGCACGGGTCCACGCCGTCGAGCTTGAGCTCTTTCGGACGTGTCGACGGAGCCTTCGAGGTCGTCGTGGGATCGGACGACCCGGTGCCAGGGGACGCGGTGGGGGTGCCACCGGTCGTTCCGGGCGTGCAGGCTGCCACCGCGACGAGCGCGAACAGTGCCGCGACCACCCCTTTAGTCAGCCGCACGTGCCGACCCCATCGCCGCCTTGACCTCTTCCTCGGTGTGGCCGTACTGCACGGCGGTCGCGCGGAGCTGGGTCACCAGCCCTTCCAGGCTGGTCATGTACTCCATGATCCGCTGCGCGTACGAACCCTCGCTGTCGACCAACCGGTCGTTCCAGGCTGCCGCGATGTCGGAGTTCACGTCGTCCGCGTTCTCCAACCGGACCTTCAGGTCACGGGACGCGTCGCGGTACGAGCGCCTCAAGCTCTCCAACTGGTTCTCGATGACGTGACCGGCCTGGAGGACCGTTTCCTTCGTCACCGCGAATTTCTGTCCCGCGGCCGGCGAGTTGGCCATCGTGTCGTTCAGGCGCTTCTCCGCCGCGAACACCTCGCCGACCGCACGCCCGATGGCCCCACCCACGCCGGCGACGGCTCCCAGTAGGCCGTTCTCCTCTGCCACGACGCCCATCCCCCGTACGGTCGGTAACGGATTGGTCCCGGTCCGCAGGCTACCAACGACCGCGTGAACCGGGTCTGAGGTTGGACGAAAGCGAGGGCGGACAGGTTCCGCCCTCGCTCGGATGTCGTAAGAACGGGTGGCGTGGATCACCACCGATGGGTGACGCTAGGGGACCTCGATCTCACCGTTCGCCGCGCGCAGCGCGATGTCCGTGCGGTGGTGGGAGCCGGTCAGGTGAACGGATTCCACGCGGCGGTACGCCTCCGCGCGGGCCTCGGCCAGGGACGCGCCCGTGCCCACGACGGACAGCACGCGGCCGCCCGTAGAGACCACGGCTCCGTCTTCACGGCGGCGCGTGCCGGCGTGCAGGACGCCCTCGGCGTCACCGCCCGTGATCACGTCGCCGGTTCGCGGCCGGCCCGGGTAGCCCTCGGCGGCGACGACCACGGTCACCGCGTAGCCGTCCGCCCAGTCCAGCGGCTCGACCGAGGCCAGGGACCCCTGCGCCGCCGCCAGGAACAGCCCGGCCAACGGCGTGCGCAGCAGGGCCACGACGGCCTGCGTCTCCGGGTCGCCGAACCGGCAGTTGAACTCGATGACCTGCGGGCCGTCGGACGTCAGCGCCAGCCCCGCGTACAGCAGCCCGCTGAACGGCGTGCCGCGCGCGGCCAGCTCGTCCACCACCGGCTGCACGCACGTGGACACGATGGTCGACACCAGCTCGTCGGACGCCCAGGGCAGCGGCGAGTACGCGCCCATGCCGCCGGTGTTCGGGCCGGAGTCGTTGTCGCCGACGCGCTTGAAGTCCTGCGCGGGCAGCAGCGGCACCACGGTGGAGCCGTCGACCAGGCAGAACAGCGACACCTCGGGCCCGTCGAGGAACGACTCCAGCAGCACCGGGTGGCCGTGGTCGAGCAACGTCATCGCGTGCGCCCGCGCCACCGCCCGGTCGGAGGTGACCACGACGCCCTTGCCGGCGGCGAGCCCGTCGTCCTTCACCACCCAGCGCGGCCCGAAGTGGGTCAGCGCGGCGTCGAGGCGGGCCGGGTTGTCGACCACCTCGGAGGTCGCCGTGGGCACGCCGGCGGCGGCCATCACGTCCTTGGCGAACGCCTTGGAGCCTTCGATCCGGGCCGCCGCGGCGGACGGGCCGAAGCAGGGGATCCCGGCGGCGCGGACGGCGTCGGCCGCGCCCGCCACCAGGGGCTGTTCCGGCCCGACCACGACGAGGTCGGCGTTCCACTCCTTGGCCAGCGCGGTGACCGCGTCCGGGTCGCCCGGGTCGACCCCGTAGATCTCCGCCAAGCCCGCGATCCCGGCGTTGCCGGGTGCGCAGGCGAGCGCGATCACCGAAGGGTCCCGCGACAACGCGAGGGAAAGGGCATGTTCACGGGCGCCAGACCCGATGACCAGGACACGCACGGTGCGGAAGCCTAGATGACCCGACCGGTCAACCGCCGAACGCGTCCAGTGAACCGGCGTGCAAGGGCACCGGATCGGTCAAGGGGGCCTTCTCCTTGACGATGTCCCGCGCGGCCGGGTGGATCTTCTCCAGCTCGGCCTTCTTGTCGAACAGCAGCCGGGTCACGGCGCACGCGTCGGCGTCGGGGAAGTCGGCCCGCACCAGCAGCACGTTGGGCACGACCACGGTGGGCACGTCGGCGGCCTGGCCGTAGGCGGCGGCGGGGATGGTGCCCTTGTCGTAGACCGGGTTGACCTCCTTCAGCTTGGGCAGCAGCGGCGTGATGTCGATGAACTTGACCTGGTCCTTCAACGACGTGGTGAGGTCGGTGATCTGCGCCGTGGGCAGCCCACCGGACCACACCAGCCCGTCGAGGCTGCCGTCCTTCATCCCGTCGGCGGTCTTGGCGAGGTCGAGCCGCTGGGCCTCGACGTCCTGGGCGGGGTCGAGCCCGGCGGCGGTGAGCAACCGGTTGGCGATCACCTCGGTGCCGGACTTGGGCGACCCGGTGGAGATCCGCTTGCCCTTCATGTCGGCGATCGAGTTGATGCCGCTGGACGCGCGCACCAGGACCTGCGTGTAGTTCGGGTAGAGGCGGGTGAGCGCCTGCACCTTCTGCGGCTTGCCGTCGAACGCGCCCTTGCCGTTGACGGCGTCGGCGGCGGTGTCGGCGAGCGAGAACGCCAGGTCGTAGTCCCCGGCAACGAGCTGCTGGACGTTCTGCACGGACGCGCCGGTCTCGGCGGCCGTGGCCTTGAGCTTGGTGTTGTCACTGATCAACTTCGCCAGCCCACCCCCGATGACGTAGTACACGCCGCCGGAGTTGCCGGTGGCGATGGTGACCCGCCCTTCGGACGCCTCACAAGCCGCGCCACCCGACGCGCTCTCGTCGGCCGCGCGCTTACCGCCGCACCCGGCCGCCACCAGAGCGACCGCGAGGACGGCGACAGGGACCTTCCAGCTACGCATCTCGTTCCCTTCCCCGTACGAGGACCTTCGGCAAAAGCAGGTGCACACCGACCGCAGCCAGCAAAAAACCCACCCCCACAACCACAGACCAGCCCTGAAGAAACAGCAGAAGAATCGCCGCAGGCAGACAGAGCAACCGTTCCGGCCACCGCGCAGGCCCGAACATCCACCCCCCGGTGAGAACGGCCAACGCCGCCACCCCTACCACGGAAACGCCAAACGCCCACAGCACATCACCCACGGACGCCCGCAACAACAACCCGGCGCCGCTATCGGTCAACACAAATGCAAGTGGCACCAGGAATGCCGGCAACGTGTACTTCCACGTACGCCACATGGTCTTCATGACATCGCCACCGGTGATCGCCGCAGCAGCCACTGCGGCCAGCGCGGTAGGCGGCGTCACCTCGGACAGCACGGCGTAGTAGAAGATGAACATCGCGGCCTCTTCACGAGCCACCCCCAGCTCGATCAACGCAGGCCCGATCACCACCCACGAAATGATGAAGGAAGCCGTAACCGGAACCGCCAAGCCCAACACGCTGACCGCAACAGCCGCCAACACGACCGTGACGAAAAGAACAACAGCGGGATCCGACGAAGCAAACCCGGCGACCTCGACCAAGGCAGAGGCCAACTCCTGCCCCAACCCGGTCTTGGTGATGGTCGAGGTGATGACCCCCGCCGCCGCACAGACAGCGATCACCGGCAACGCACTGCGCACCCCGAGCGCCAACGAGTCCACCATCGCCCGCGCCCATCCGCGAACGTCCCCCCGCCGCGCCACCAACGCGAAAACCGCAGCCACTCCGGTCGCGTAGACCACGGCCGAATACACCGGAATGTCCAACGCCAGAAAAACCACGATCACCGCAAGCGACAAGAAGTGGTACCCACCCCGCCGGAGCAACACCCAAGGCCCCGGCACGTCGACCTCGACCGGTTTGGCCCCGAACCGACGAGCGTCGACCTCCACCGCCAGCGCGATGCCCAGGTAGTACAAGAGAGTGGGCAGGATCGCCCAGGCCAACACCTGCAGGTAAGAAGTCTCCAGGTACTCCGCGATGATGAACGCCGCCGCCCCCAGCGTCGGCGGCGACAAGATCGCCCCGATCCCCGAAGCCGCCAGCAACCCACCGGCGTTCTCCTTCGGGTACCCGGCCTTCTTCAACATCGGCCAGGTGACGGCACCCAGAGAAACGGTAGTAGCCGTACCCGACCCGGAAACAGTCCCCAACAAGAACCCGGCCGTAGCCGCCGTACGCCCAGGAGCAGTACGCGACTTCCGGAACGCCGAAAAGCTGATATCGACGAAGAACGCCCCCGCTCCCGAAGCGTTCAACACCGACCCGTAGATCGTGAAAAGCACGATATAGGTGGCTGCCACGTCCAACGGCGTCCCGTAGAACCCGGTGGCATCGTTGTAGAACCCATTGATGATCTGCCCAAAATCCACCCCCGCGTGCGAAATCGCCCAGGACGGCGGCAGATACCCCCCATAATAAGCAAACGCGATGAACCCGATGCACACCACCGGCAACACCCACCCGGTAGTACGCCGACAGGCTTCCAGAACCAACAGCAACAACACGGACCCGGCCACCACGTCCAGATCCGTCAACTGCCCCTGACGGTCCAAAAACGCATCAAACCCGCCAAACAACGGATAAGCGCCGACCACAAACGCCAAACCCGCCAAGACCCAATCGACGACATGCGGATCGTTCCCGCCGCGCCACCCCCGATAACACAAAAAGACCAGCGGCAGCGTGACCGCGAGAAAAATAACGAGATAGTACTGACCCCCCTTCGCGAAGGGCCAAAAAACTTGCTTGAGCACCAGCAACGCCACCCCGAGCGTCGCCGCCCAAACACCTGACTCCCACTGCCGGGACAACACCCGGGACGGTCGCTCCTCGTCGTACTCGGCAATCAACTCGGAAACATCAGCCTGCGGTTTGGTCGACACGCGCACCCCTTCGTGCCGCGCGGAAAACCCGATAACCGGAAGCTACTTGTGCCACCCACCACAGCAATAGCCCCACCGTCTAAAGGGACTGTAAAGACCACAACAAGGTCAAACTCCACTCTCAACGGCGACCCCCCTCAGGCCGACCCGCCCCACGCCCTCAGAGTCGTGTTCTCCCCGTATGGCCTGCCCGCAGGGCAACCGCGCTTGGTCAGGGAGTGCAAGCACGCTCTTCGCTTGCGCTCCCTGACCAAGGGTGGTGGTCTTTGACAGGCCATACGGGGAGAACACGACGGTCGCTCTTCTCCCCCGGAGGCCTGCCCAGCGGCGAGCGTCGCCCTAAAACCGCAGCTCAAAGCCTTACCGGCCGACTCACGGCCGGCCTCCGGCCCCCAACACCATCATCCCACGCCCCACCGACAATCAACGCTCCCGCGCCACCACCAGCCTCACAGCAACCCCACGCAGCAACCCCTCGCAGCAGCCCCTCACAGCAGCCCTCCTCCACAGCAATCCCTCGCTGTAGCCCTCCGCAGTCCGCACAGCAGCCCCCTCACCCCCACAGCGGCCTCCGGCAGCCGGCTAACCCCGTCACACCACGCGGCGGTCCTCGTAGCACCAGCGCCAGTCCTCGCCCGGTTCGAACGAGCGCATCACCGGGTGGCCCTCGGCGTGGAAGTGCGCCGTGGCGTGTCGACGGGGGCTGGAGTCGCAGCAGGCCACGTGGCCGCAGACGAGGCACATCCGCAGGTGGGCCCAGTTGTGTTCATCCGCAGCCAGGCAGTCCGTGCAGCCCTCTGCCGTGGACGGCGAGACCGACTCTGGCAACGTGGCGACGTGAGGACAGGTCATACCCGCCATCATCACGCAAGATTGCCGCATGCACGGTCCGGAACTGCTCCTGCTCCTGCTCGTCACCGCGGTCGCCCGGCGCTTGTCCGCGCCCGCTCCGCTGGTCCTGGTGGCCACCGGCCTGGCCGTGTCCTTCATCCCCGGCCTGCCGACCTTCGAACTCGAACCCGAGCTGATCCTGGTGCTCGTCCTGCCGCCGCTGCTCTACTCCGCTGCCCTGGACAGCTCGTACCACAACATCCGCGCCAACATGCGGCCGATCGGGCTGCTCGCGGTGGGGCTGGTCATCGCCACGACCGCCGGGGTCGGCTGGGTCGCGCACCTCGCCCTGCCCTCGCTGTCCCTGCCCGCCGCGCTCGTGCTCGGCGCGGTCGTCGCGCCGCCGGACGCCGTCGCGGCCGTGGCGATCGGTCGCCGGCTCAACCTCCCGCGCCGCACGATGACGCTGCTCACCGGCGAGAGCCTGATCAACGACGCCACCGCGCTCACCGTCTACAAGGTGGCCATCGCCGCCGCACTCGGCACCACCGCCACCTGGCTGGACGGCACCCGCACGTTCGTGATCAGCGCCGGTGGCGGCGTCCTGGTGGGCCTGGTGATCGGCCTCGGCGTGTGCAAGATCCGGGCGCACCTGCACGACGGCGTGATGGAGAGCTCGCTGGGGATGCTGGTCCCGTTCGGCGCGTACCTGTTCGCCGAGGAACTCGGCGCGTCCGGCGTGCTCGCCGTGGTCGTCGCGGGCCTCTACATCGGCCACCAGGCACCGAAGAGCTCCTACTACACCCGACTCCAGGACACCGCGGTCTGGCGCTCGGTGGACGTCCTGCTGGAGTCCTTCGTGTTCGCGCTGATCGGCCTCCAGCTCAAGACCATCGTCCTGGACGTCGAGATCACCTCGGCCCTGGTCGGCGGCGCAGCGGCCGTGCTGGTCGCGACGATCGCCGTCCGCTTCGTCTGGATGTACCCGGCCGCCTACCTGCCCCGCTTCCTGTCCAAGCGGATCCGCGCCCGCGAGAGGGCACCGGGTTGGCGCGGGGTCACCGTGCTGTCCTGGGCCGGGATGCGCGGCGTGGTCTCGCTGGCCGCCGCGAGCGCGCTCCCGCTCGACCTGCCCGGCCGGGACGTGATCGTGTTCTGCGCGTTCGTGACCACCGTCGGCACGCTCCTGCTCCAGGGTCTCACCCTGCCGTGGGTGATCCGCAAGCTCGGCTTCCACGGCGACGAGGAGCAGGCCGACGCGCTCGCCGAGGCCCAGGTGCAGCACGCCGCCGCGCAAGCCGCCGTGGACCGCTTGGACGAGCTGACCGGCGAGGGCGACCAGACCCCCTACCACATCGTGGAGCGGCTGCGGATCATGGCCGAGCACCGCGGCAACGCGGCGTGGGAACGCCTGGGCCGCCAGGAGGACGAGAGCCCCGCCGCCTCCTACCGCCGACTGCGCCGCACCATGCTCGACGCCGAGCGCCAGGTCTTCATCGAAGCCCGCGACAGCGGCCGGATCGACGACGAGGTGCTGTTCCGCGTGCTCCGCGAACTCGACCTCGAAGAAGCCGCCATCGCTCGCGAGTAGCCAGCCACCCTCCCACCACACGACCCACCCACGACCCGCCCACACCGTCACCCACCCACCACCCCACAACACCCACACCCACACCCCACGCGTTCACGATGACGTGGTTTGCACTTCACCCTGACGTGACGAGGGCGTCGCGGTGCGCAACAAGGCTCCGCGGGTCTGGTTCGCGGAACAGGGAGGTCGGCGATGGTGCGCACGAGGATCGTCTGGGCTGCGCTCGCGGCGCTCGCGGTGGCAGGGGCGGTGACCTTGCCCTCGGCGTCGGCGCACGAGGACAGCGCGGCGGGCGTGCACCGCCCCAAGGGCCCGACCGTCATCGGCCACCGGGGCGCGTCGGGCTACCGGCCCGAGCACACCCTGGGCGCCTACGAGCTGGCGGCGCGGATGGGCGCGGACTACGTCGAGCCCGATCTGGTGTCCACAAAGGACGGCCAGCTGGTCGCCCGGCACGAGAACGAGATCGGTGGCACCACCGACGTCTCGGCCAAGCCCGAGTTCGCGGGCCGCAAGACCACCAAGGTGATCGACGGCGCGTCGATCACCGGCTGGTTCACCGAGGACTTCACGCTCGCCGAGCTGAAGACCCTGCGCGCCACCGAGCGCATCCCGGACGTCCGGCCGCGCAACACCCTCTACAACGGCCGCTACGAGATCCCCACGCTCCAGGAGGTGGTCGACCTCTCCCGCCGGCTCTCCCGCGAGCTCGGCCGGGACATCGGCATCTACCCGGAGACCAAGCACCCCACCTACTTCCAGGAGATCGAGCTCCCGCTGGAGCAGAAGCTGGTGGACGTGCTCAACCGCAACGGGCTCAACCGGCCGGGCGCGAAGGTCTACGTGCAGTCCTTCGAGGTGGCCAACCTCAAGGCGCTCAAGAAGAAGCTCCGCGTCCCGCTGGTGCAGCTGGTCAACTCCTCCGGCGCGCCGTACGACTTCGTCAAGGCCGGCGACAAGCGCACCTACCGCGACCTCGTCACGCCGGCCGGCCTGCGCGAGATCCGCACCTACGCCTCGGGCATCGGCGCGGCCAAGGACCTGATCATCCCGCGCAACGCCCAGGGCTCCCTGCTCGCGCCCACCACCCTGGTGAAGGACGCGCACGTGCGTGGCCTGATCGTGCACTCCTGGACGTTCCGCAACGAGAACGCCTTCCTGCCCGCCGACCTCCGCTCCTCCACCGACCCGGCCGCGTACGGCCGGGCCTTCGAGGAGTACGCCAAGTTCTACGCGACCGGCCTCGACGGCGTCTTCGCCGACAACCCCGACACCGCCGTCGAAGCGCGCTCGTCCCGCTGAGAAGCACACCGCTCAACGCAACGCCTATCGCGCTGGACGCAACGCCGACCACCGCTCAACTGGTCGGCGTGAGCACGACCTCCCTCGGCGCGGCCTCCTCCACCCGGAGCAGGCCGCGCCGGGCCAGTTCCGGCCGCACGCCCTCCCCGAACCAGTACGCCTCCTCCAGGTGCGGGTACCCGGACAGCACGAACTCGTCGACGCCCAGCGCGTGGTACTCCTCGATCAGGTCCGCCACCTCCGCGTGGCTGCCGACCAGCGCCGTCCCCGCGCCGCCGCGCACCAAGCCGATGCCGGCCCACAGCCCGGGGTGGATCTCCAGCCCGCGCACGCCCTTCGACAGGTCACCGCCGTGCAGCGCGACCATCCGCTGCTGCCCCACGGACTGGCTGGCCCGCAACTGCTCCTGCGCCCGCTGCACCTGCACGGGGTCCAACGCCTCCAACAACTTCTCCGCCTCACGCCACGCCTCCGCCGACGTGTCGCGCGAGATGGTGTGCAGCCGGATCCCGAACCGGATCGGCCGGTCGCCCGCCAGCGCCCGCACCCGGCCGATCTTCTCGGCCACCGACGCCGGCGGTTCGCCCCACGTCAGGTACACGTCGGCCCGCCGGGCCGCGACCGGCAGCGCCGCCTCCGACGACCCGCCGAAGTAGATCGGCGGCACCGGGTCCGGCGGCACCGACAGCGTCGCGCCGACCACCTGGAAGTGCTCGCCGGCGAAGTCGACCGGCTGCCCGGACCACACCGCCCGCACGACGTGCAGGAACTCGTCGGTCCGCGCGTACCGCTGGTCGTGGTCCAGCCAGTCGCCGAACCGCTGCTGCTCGACCGCGTCGCCGCCGGTCACCACGTTGAGCAGCAGCCGCCCGCGCGAGATCCGCTGGTAGGTGGCGGCCATCTGGGCGGCCAGCGTGGGCGAGATCGCCCCCGGCCGGAACGCCACCAGGAACTTCAGCCGGGCCGTGCGCGAGATCAGCGCCGCGGTCGCCAGCCAGGCGTCCTCGCACCACGTCCCGGTCGGCGTCAGCACGCCCTCGAACCCGTTGCGCTCGGCCGCGACCGCGACCTGCTCCAGGTAGTCGATGTCGGGGTCGCGCAGCGCGGGCCCGCCCAGGGAGCGGTTCGCGTGGAAGCGCTCCACGACCGTCCGCCCGTCGCCCGAGGTGGGCAGGAACCAGTGCAGCACCACGCTCATGACAGCTCTCCTTGGAATCGACCGTCCACGAACTTCCGGAAATCGACCTTGCCCGGCAGCGTCCCGTCCGCCGTGAACGCGTCGGCCAGCCCCTGCTCGGACGCGATCACCGCGTCGTCCAGCTTCACCGGCAGGTCCGCGCCCCGGTTCACGGCGGCGCGCGCGACCTCGGGCTTCAGCCCGGTTTCGGCCGCCCACGCCTTCGCCCACTCCTCGCGGTGCTCGTCGGCCCACCGCTGGGCCTTGCCGATCCGCTTGAGGAACTCCTTGATCGCGGCACTCTTCCCCTCGTCGTCCAACGCCGCCCTGCCGGCCACCTGGAACGTGTACCCGTTGGCCGTCGCCACACCTCCAGCCACACCTCCAGCCACCCCACCAGCTACATCACCAGCCACAGACCCAGCTCCACCCACCGACCCGGCACCGTCCGCCAGCACCCGCGCCGAAGCCTCCAACAACGCCTGCGACGTATAGGGGTCCCAGACCGCCCATGCGTCGACCCGCTTCTGCTGGAACGCCGCGTACGCGTCCGACGGCTGGAGGAAGTTCAGCGTCACGTCCTTGGTCGTCAACCCGGCCGCACCCAACGTCGTGAGCACCTGCCCGTGCGCCGAACTGCCCTTCGACACCGCGATGTTCCTGCCCCGCAGGTCTTTCACGTCCTTGAGCGGCGAGTCCTCCGGCACCAGGATCGCGTCGCTCTCGACGTTCCCCTTGGCGGAGTAGACGATCGCGATCTTGGCGTTGGCCGCCGCGGCGAAGATCGGCGGCGTGTTGCCGACCCCGCCGATGTCGATCGCGCCCGCCGAGGCCGCCTCCAGCAACGGCGGCCCGGAGGTGAACGTGGACCACTCGATCTCGTGCGGGAAGTCGGCCAGCAACCCCGCCGCCGTCAACAACGTCTTGGAGTTGCCCTTCTGGTCCCCCACCTTCAAGACCACCCCACCCGAGCCCGAGCCCGACCCACCGCCCGACCCACAACCAGCCGCAGTCACAACCACAGCCACAGCCAGCAAGAACGCCGGCCCCACCACCGACCCGCTACGCGGCTTCGACATCGTCCACCCCCAAGTCCGCCAGCACTTCCGCCCGAAGGTCCACAAAGGACGCGCGCCGGCGCGGCCGGGGCAGTCCCACCCGGTGCTCCGCGACGATCCGCCCCGATTCCAGCACCACGACCCGGTCGGCCAGCAGCAGCGCCTCGTCCACGTCGTGCGTCACGAACAGCACCGACGGCCGGTGCTCGCGCCAGAGCTGCTCCACCAGCCGGTGCATCGCCAGCCGGGTCAACGCGTCCAGCGCGCCGAACGGCTCATCCAGCAGCAGCAGGTCCGGTTCGCGGACCAGCGCCCGCGCCAGCGACACCCGTTGCGCCTCGCCGCCGGACAGCGTCAACGGCCACGCGTCGGCGTGCGCTTCGAGCCGCACCTCGGCCAGCGCCTTCGCCGCCACCGCGCGGCCGTCGACCGCGCGCCCGTCGACGTCCCGCAGGCCCAGCACGATGTTGCGCCAGACCCGCCGCCACGGCAGCAGCCGGGGCTGCTGGAACGCCACCGAGACCCGTTGCGGCACCGTGACCGAGCCCTCGACCTCCGCGTCCAGCCCGGCCAGGATCCGCAGCAGGGTCGACTTGCCACAGCCGGACCGGCCGAGCAGGGCCACGAACTCGCCAGCGCCGACCTCCAGGTCCAGCCCGTCGAGGACCCGGCGGGACCCGAACTCCTTGACCAGGCCCCGGATGCTCACCTCGCCCGCCACCGCAGCACCCTCCTCTCCAAGCCGCGCACCAGGGCGTCCGTGGTCAGGCCGAGCAGCGCGTACACCACCAGGCCCACGACGACGACGTCCGTGCGCAGGAACTCCCGGGCGTTGTTGATCAGGAAGCCGATGCCCGCGTCCGCGTTGACCTGCTCGCCCACGATCAGCGACAGCCACGCGGTGCCGAGCGAGATCCGCAGTCCCACCAGGGTTTGCGGCACCGCGGACGGCAGCACGACGTGCACGACCCGTTCGAACCGCGAGAAGCCCAGCACCCGTGCGGCTTCCAGCAGCGCCGGGTCGGTCTGCCGGATGCCCGCGTGCAGGTTCAGGTAGAGCGGAAACGCCACGCCCGCCGCGACCAGCGCCAGCTTGGGCTCCTCGCCGATGCCGAACCAGAGGATGAACAGCGGGATCAACCCGAGGTGCGGCAACGTGCGCAGCATCTGCACCGGCGGGTCGACCAGCCGGTCGCCCCACCGGGACAGCCCGGCCGCGAGGCCGAGCGCGCCGCCGAGCAGCGCGCCGAGGACGAAGCCGACCGCGACCCGGCCGAGCGACACCAGGAACGCGTCGACCAGCGAGCCGTCCAGCACCAGCGCGTACCCGGACCCGAGGACGGTCAGCGGTGAAGCGAGCTTGTCCGGCGGCAGCACGCCGGTGCCGCTCGCCGCCTGCCACAGCAGGACCAGGCCCAGCGGGCTGATCCAGCGGGCCAGGTCGGGCCACTTCCGGTTGTTCTTGGCGGGTGTGCGCGAAGCAGTGCCGGATTCTGGGCGCGCGACAACACCCGCGGTGGAAATCGACACGATTTCTCCCGTGGGACACCGAAGAACGAGCAGGGAAGGAGAGTTCGTCAGCGCGCGCGACAGATCGCGCTCGCCTGCCGCCGGAGATCGACGTGCAGGCGGGTCACCAGGAATGCCCGCCCACTCATGCCGCCGAGTTTTCGGCGCGGCCCCTCGGATGTCAACGGGCGGACAGCCCCGTCCCGGATCGTGAAAGTGCCTCCGCACCCGACTACATCGGGACCGGAGGCACTTTTGTCAGAACAGGCCGACCGAACAAGCCGATCAGACAGCGCTACGCCAGCATGTCGTGGCGCACGATCGTCTGGTCACGCCCGGGACCCACGCCGATGGCGGAGATCCGCGCGCCGGAGATGGACTCCAGGTGCTCCACGTACGACCGGGCGTTCGCCGGCAGCTCCTCGAACGTCCGACAGTGGCTGATGTCCTCGAACCAGCCGGGCAGCTCCTCGTACACCGGCACGGCGTGGTGCACGTCGGTCTGCGTCATCGGCATCTCGTCCACGCGCTCGCCGTCGATCGTGTAGCCCACGCAGACCGGGACCTTCTCCAGGCCGGACAGCACGTCCAGCTTGGTCAGGAAGTAGTCGGTGATGCCGTTGACCCGCGACGCGTACCGCGCGATCACCGCGTCGAACCAGCCGGTGCGCCGCGAGCGCCCGGTGGTGACGCCGAACTCGCCGCCGGTCTTGCGCAGGTGCTCGCCCATCTCGTCGTTGAGCTCGGTCGGGAACGGACCGGAGCCGACGCGGGTGGTGTAGGCCTTGAGGATGCCGATCACGGTGGTGATCCGGGTCGGCCCGATGCCCGAGCCCGCGCTCGCGCCGCCCGAGGTCGGGTTGGACGAGGTGACGAACGGGTAGGTGCCGTGGTCGACGTCGAGCAGGGTGCCCTGCGAGCCTTCCAGCAGCACGGTCTCGCCGTTCTCCAGCGCCTGGTTGAGCAGCAGCCGGGTGTCGGCGATCCGCGAGGAGAACTTCTCGCCGTGCTCCAGCACGCTGTCCACGACCTGCTCGGGGTCCAGCGCCTTGCGGTTGTAGACCTTGACCAGCACCTGGTTCTTGAAGTCCAGGGCGGCTTCCACCTTCTGCCGCAGGATCTTCTCGTCCAGCACGTCCTGGGCGCGCACGCCGACGCGGGCGATCTTGTCCTGGTAGCACGGGCCGATGCCGCGGCCGGTGGTGCCGATCTTGGCCTTGCCCAGGTACCGCTCGGTCACCTTATCGATGGCCACGTGGTAGGGCATGATCAAGTGCGCGTCGGCGGAGATGAGCAGGCGGGAGGTGTCCACGCCCTGCTCCTCCAAGCCGGCCAGCTCGTCGAGCAGCACGCCGGGGTCGACCACGACGCCGTTGCCGATCACGCTGGTCACGCCGGGCGTGAGGATGCCGGAGGGGATGAGGTGCAGGGCGAACTTCTGGCCGTCGGGCAGCACGACCGTGTGCCCGGCGTTGTTGCCACCCTGGTAGCGGACCACCCACTGGACGCGCTCACCGAGCAGGTCGGTGGCCTTGCCCTTGCCCTCGTCGCCCCACTGGGCGCCGATCAGCACTACGGCCGGCATGTGAAACTCCAAGCGGTTCGACGGGGTAAGAGCGGAGCCTACGACGGCTGAGCCGTCACCTGCCGGTGCTTGAGGGTAGACCAGGAGATGAACGTGCGCGGAATCGTGTTGGCCTGCGGAAACTCGCAGTCGCCGTTGATCACTGACGGTGACCGGTTCGAGGTGCGCCCGGTACCGGCCAGGCCCGGAAAAGCCGAGGTGGACCCGGTTTTCGCCGATTTGGGTGACGCGCGTCTCATCGTGCACGGCACGGACGCCGATCTGAACGCCGTGGTGCTGCGACTGCTTCGGACCGAACGGCTGTCCGAAGTCGCGCTGGGTTACGTGCCGACCGACGAGGACTCGGCCGTGGCCGGGCTGTGGGGCCTGTCGACGGACCCCGGACGGGCGTTGGATCTCGCCCTGTCGGGTGATCCCGATCGCATCCCGCTGGTCCGCGACGACGTCGGCGGCGTGCTGCTCGGCCTGGGGTCGCTCGGCCCGGTGCGCGGTGTCGGGTACGCCGACGACACCGTGGTGCTGCGCGGCCAGGCGAGCCGCCTCGAGGTGACGCCCGACCCGGACAACGGACTCGGCCTGTTGGTGAGCGTCATCCACAAAAGGGTCTTCATGAAGAAGGTGAAGACGACCGCCGGACGCGCTTTCCAACTGGGCTGCCTGCCCGTGCAGGTGACGGTCGACGGCGTCGCGCACCCGCGTCCGATGGGCAAGTGGACCTGGTACCGCCACACGGAGGATCTCCGACTGGTCCGCGGGTTGCGGTAAACCAAGGGTTAGTGCGCAATCCATTGGTGTGTCACTCAGAGGTGTTGAGCAGGCAGGACGATTAGCCCAAGGTAATTCCGACAGCTTCCAACTAGGAAGGTCGGAATTATGTCAACGGTTGACAAAGCCGCCAAATTCTCGATCCCCCTGCTCCTGGCTGGTGCCCTCACCCTCGGTCTGACCGCACCCGCGCTCGCCACCCCGCCCGGCATCCCGAGCACCGCCACCGCCAACTCCGAGCTCGCGTCGCTGACCGTGGCGACCGAGGGGTCGATGACGGGCTACTCGCGCGAGCAGTTCCCGCACTGGAGCACCGTCTCCGGCGCGTGCAACACGCGGGAGACGGTGCTCAAGCGGGACGGCACGAACGTGGTGACCGACTCGTCCTGCGCGGCCACCTCGGGCCGCTGGTCCAGCCCGTACGACGGCGCGACCTGGTCCGCGGCGTCCGACGTGGACATCGACCACGTCGTGCCGCTGGCCGAGGCGTGGCGGTCCGGCGCGTCCTCGTGGACCACGTCCCGCCGCGAGCAGTTCGCCAACGACCTGGCCGGCCCGCAGCTCATCGCGGTGACCGACAACGTCAACCAGGCCAAGGGCGACCAGGACCCCGGCACCTGGAAGCCGCCGCTGACCTCCTACTGGTGCACGTACGCCAAGATGTGGGTGCACACGAAGTACCGGTGGGGCCTCAAGCTGAACTCCGCCGAGAAGACCGCGTTGCAGTCGATGCTCGGAAGGTGCTGATGGCGGACCACTCGTCTCCGATCGTGGCCGGGCCCGGTGGCGTGATGACCGACGAGGTCGGCGTCGTCACGGGCGACCTGGAACTGCGCACGTCACTCGTGGACGGCGTCGTGCGGGCCAGGGTGCGCTACGAGGGTGCCGACGAGTGGTACGCCGTCACCGGAGCCGCGTGCCGCGTGGCCGACCCGCGCGACCACGCCGGCGTCCACCAGGTGCTCCTCGGGGTCCTGCACCGCCCCCTCGGCTGAGGCCGTTGCCGCCCTCCCAGGGCGGCAACGGCTCCGCCCAACCGCAGCTCCACCACGCCACCCAGCCGGGCCACAGCTTCACCCGCAGAACCCAGCCGGGCTACGGCTCCACCCCACCACCCAGGCGGGCCACGCCACCGCGCCACCCAGCCGGGCTACGGCTCCACCCCATCGGTCGCCACCGGCTCCGCGGCGGGCAGCACGGGCGGCGCGGCGGCGCGGCTGTCGTCGGGGCCCTTGCGGGACAGCGGCGGCAACGACTCGGCGGCTTCCGCCCGGGACAGGCCGGTGGCCTGCAGCAGGTCCACCGCGACCGACCGGACCTGGGCCAGCACCACCCTGGTGGAGAACCCCTCACCGCCGAGCTGGTGGGTGGTCGCCACGGCCACCGCCTCGCGCACCGCCGAGCGGGCCCGCACCGGCTCGTCGCCGCGGGCCAGGTCGACCCGCAGCAGGTCCAGCGCGTCGGAGTACTTGCGCAGCACCTCGGGCAGGTTCGCCGGCATCCGCTCGCCGTCGCCGAGCGCGGCCAGCGCCCGCCGGGCCAGCACGCGGGTGTTGCGCAGCGCGTAGTCGATCGGCGTGGCGGTGGCCTGGTAGCGGCCCAGCTCGTCCTTGCGCCGCCAGCGGATCGGCGCGATGGTCGCGATCTCGCCGCCGGCCTGCAACGCGGCCTTGAAGTCGTCGACGGCCTCCTGGCTGGACCTCAGCCGGGCCAGCACGCCCGCCGCCGCGACCGGGTCCTGGTCGGTCACCGCCTTCGCCACCCCGCGCAGCGCCGTGATCAGCTCGCCGAGGACCACCTTGGCCTGCCGGTGCGCCACGGTCAGCGGGTTCGCGGGCAGCAGCGCGGTGACCGCCAGCCCGACCAGGCCGCCGACCAGCGCGTCGACCATCCGGTCCAGGCCGCCACCGGCGCTGGGCGGCAGCAGGGTGGCCACCAGCACGGCCGACGAACCGGACTGGAGGGCGATCACCGCGCCGCCGTCGAGC
This sequence comes from Saccharothrix espanaensis DSM 44229, assembly GCF_000328705.1. Lineage (NCBI taxonomy): Bacteria > Bacillati > Actinomycetota > Actinomycetes > Pseudonocardiales > Pseudonocardiaceae > Saccharothrix > Saccharothrix espanaensis. The sequence goes on from NC_019673.1 coordinate 9,106,687, forward strand.
AGCACGGCCGCGGACATGGCCAGCGCCACGACCAGCGCGATCTGCCACGGGCCGGAGCCGATCAGCGAGATCAGCACGTCACCGACGCCGACGCCGACGGACACGCCGACGACGAGTTCCACCACCCGCCGCAGCCGCTGCCCGAGCGAGACGCCCAGGCAGACGACGGCGGCGATCGGCGCGAAGAACGGGTGCGCGTGGCCGACGACGGAGGTCGCCACCAGCCACGACAGCCCCGCGGCGAGCGCGGCCTGGCCGATGGGCAGGGCCGTGCCGCGCCAGCGCTGCAGCCGGCGCACCACCTCGTCGCGCACGGCTCCCACGGGTCAGCCCAGGCCGAGCGCGGCGGGTGCGGCCGGGTCGCTGTCGGTGAGGAACTTCCGGCAGCGCTCGTACTCCTCGACCTCGCCGATGCCGTCGGCGGCGCGGGCCAGCGCGGCGAGCGCGCGCAGGAAGCCCTGGTTGCCGCGGTGCGCCCACGGCACCGGGCCGAAGCCCTTCCAGCCGGCGCGGCGCAGCTGGTCCAGGCCGCGGTGGTAGCCGGTGCGGGCGAAGGCGTAGGCGGTCACCGGGTCGCCGGTCTGCAACGCGCGTTCGGCGAGCAGCGCCCACGCCTCGCTGAAGTCCGGGTAGGCCCGGACGATCTTGGCCGGGTCGGTGCCCGCCTCGGCGGCGGACTGCGCCTCCGGCCGGTCGGGCAGCAGCGTCGGTTCGGGGCCGAGCAGGTTGTCCATGCGCTCAGGATAGGAATACCCGGGCCACGGCGGCGACCAGTGCCACTACCAACGCGGTCACCACGATCCCGGCGACGACCTTCTTGCCCATGGCTTCGACACTCCCCGGCTGCTCTCGACCCGATCCGGAGTTCTCAGCGAACTCTCAGGCCAGCACCCTTCCGCGCTGGACCGAACAGAGCAACGCCGATCACCCGTTCGCGCCAGGACACCGCCGAACGTGCTGGTCACCACAGGCCCCTAGGGGACATCTCGGCAAAGACCAGGGGAGCCCTCCCTTCCCGACCGCCGGCGCGGGACGCATCATGTTCGGGTGAAAACGGGGGTTACCGAACGCGTCGCGCAGTTCCGCGACCAGTACTGGGAGCGGGGCGAGCCGGGGCGCGCGACCCCGCCGGCGCTCGTCGCCGGGCTGTACAAGCTGTGGCTGCTCGGGCTGCTGCTCAAGCTGCTCGGCTCGTCCTGGGACGTCGCCTGGCACTTCAAGTGGCTGCGCGACGAGCTCGCGCCGCCCCACCTGATCAACACGGTCGGCACGGTGCTCGTCGTCGGGCTGACCCTGTTCCACACCTACACCGGGTACGGCGCGGACCGGCGGTCGTTGCGCCTGATGCAGTGGGGCACCGGGATCTTCCTGGTGGCGCTGCCCATCGACCTGATCAACCACCGGATCAACGGCCTGGACATCACCTCGTGGAGCGGCTCGCACGCGCTGCTCTACCTCGGCACCGCGATCATGCTGGCGGGCGCGCTGCGCGGCTGGATCGGGCTGTTCCCGCAGTCGCGGTGGCGGCTGCCGGGCCTGGCCGCGCTGTGGTTCTTCTTCCTGGAGAACATGTGGTTCCCCAACCAGCACCAGGAGTACGGGGTGCTGGAGATCGCGTCGTGGGACCGCGGCGACCCGTACGCCGAGCCGATCCTGCTCCAGTTCGCCGCCGACCAGATCGGCCGGCCGGTGGACCGGGAGTCGATCGTGCAGTTCTCGCTGCCGATCCCGGACTGGGTGTACCCGGTGTGGGGCCTGGTCGCGGCGGCGCTGGTGCTCGTCGTGGCGCGGCGGACGATCGGCCGGCGGTGGGCGGCCACGGCGGTCGCCGCCGGGTACGTGGCCTACCGGTGCCTGATCTGGCCGCTGCTCGCGGGCGCGGACTTCCCGCTCTCGGCGGTGCCGGTGTTCCTGGTGCTGGTCGGGCTCGCGGTGGACGCGGCGCACCTGGGCCGGGTGCCCGCGCCGGTCGCGGCGGTGCTCGGCTCCGCCGCGGTGACCGGGCTGGGCTACGGCGGCATCCGGCTCCAGCAGTCGCTGGACGCGGCACCGCCGATCCTCTACGCCTCGGCCGCCGTCACGTTCGTCGTGCTCGCCGCGCTGTGGACGGCCGGCGACGTCGTGGCGCGCCGCCGGCTGCCGGGGGCTGCCCGGCCCGCGGAGGTGGGGACAGGCCCCCGCTGACCACGGGTGGCCGCCGGCCTCCCGAAACTCCCGCCGACGCCCAGGATTGGTCTCGCACTCCCGACCGATCCTGGGGGATTTCCCTGATGACGAAACGATTTCGAGCGCTGACCGCCGCCGTCCTGGCGGTGGCGGTCGCGGTGTCGACGGCCGGCGTGGCGGCTGCCTCGCCGGCGCGCCTCTCCCAAGCGGTGCAACGGTTCTCCGCCGCCGGCGTGCCCGGTGTCGCGGTCCGCGTGGACGACGGGCGCGGCCGGCCGGTCGAGCTCGTGCGGCAGGCGCGGTGGACGCTGGCCGACCACCGACTGAGCCTGGGCGACGAGTTCCGGATGGCGTCCAACACCAAGACGGTGACCGCGACGATCCTGCTGCAACTCGTAGCCGAGGGCCGCGCCGGACTGGACGACCCGGTCGAGCGGTGGCTGCCGGGCGTGGTCCCCAACGGGTCCGCGATCACCCTGCGGATGCTGCTCAACCAGACCAGCGGCCTGTTCGACTTCCTCAACGACGCGGCCACGTTCGGGCTGCTCACCGGCCAAGCTCCGCGCCCATGGCCGCCGAGCGCGCTGCTCGGCGTGGCGTTCGCCCACCCGCCGCTGTTCGCGCCCGGCGTGCGGTGGGGCTACAGCAACACCAACTACATCCTGCTCGGCCTGGTGCTGGAAGAGGTCTCCGGCGCGCGGTACGCCGACCTGGTCCGGGACCGGATCATCAAGCCGTTGCGGCTCAAGGACACCTACCTGCCCACCGACGCCGAGTTCCGCGGCCGGCACGCCGTCGGCTACGAGCCGGACGCCGAGCACCTGGCCCCGCTGTTCCCGCCGGGGGTGCCCATCGGCGACGGGTTCGCCGGGCCGCAGCACCACCAGCACGTGAACACCAGCGCGATCGACCTGAGCGCCGCGTGGGCGGCGGGCGGCCTGGTGTCGACCGCGGCGGACTGGAACCGGTTCCTGACCGCGCTGATGTCCGGGCGGCTGCTGCCCGCCGCGCAGCTCGCGCAGTTGCGCACGGCCGTGCCGCAGGGCGGGACGACCGACGACGGCTACGGCCTGGGCGTCATGCAGATCAACACCCCGTGCGGCACGGTGTGGGGCCACTCCGGCGGCTTCCCCGGCTACCGCAGCCACAACTACGCCGACGCCACCGGACGGCGCACGGTGAACATCCTGGCCACCACGACGTACGCGCTGCTGGCCCCGGAGGCCGCCGCGGCGCAGCGGGAACTCGTAGACGCCGCCGTGTGCCGGATGTTCGGCAAGTCCTGAACCACCCGACAACCCGACCTCACCGCCCGCCGAACCCCGACCACACCGACAACGCACCGACAACGCGGCAGCGCCCGACCGGAACCCCGGTCGGGCGCTGCCCGTCGTTCGTCGTGCGGTGTTCGTCGTGCGGGTGTTCGTCGTGCGGTGTCGCGGAACGTCAGCCGGCGATCATCCGGCCGGAGGACTTCAGGTGCTCGCACGCCTGCGCGATGCGGGCCGCCATGCCCTGCTCGGCCGCCTTGAGGTAGCTGCGCGGGTCGTAGACCTTCTTGTTGCCGACCTCGCCGTCCACCTTCAGCACGCCGTCGTAGTTGGTGAAGAAGTGGCCCACGATCGGGCGGGTGAACGCGTACTGCGTGTCGGTGTCGATGTTCATCTTGATCACGCCGTACGTGAGCGCCTCGTGGATCTCCTCCAGCAGCGAGCCGGAGCCGCCGTGGAACACCAGGTCGAACGGCTTGGAGCCGGCCGCCAGGCCCAGCTTCTCGGCCACCACGTCCTGACCCTGCTTGAGGATCTCCGGGCGCAGCTTCACGTTGCCCGGCTTGTACACGCCGTGCACGTTGCCGAACGTCGCGGCGACCAGGTAGCGGCCCTTCTCACCGGTGCCGAGGGCGTCCACCGTCTTGAGGTAGTCCTCGGGCGTGGTGTAGAGCTTGTCGTTGATCTCGTTGGCGACGCCGTCCTCCTCGCCGCCGACGACGCCGATCTCGATCTCCAGGATGATCCGCGCCTTGGCGGTGGCCTCCAGCAGGTCGGCGGCGATCTTGAGGTTCTCGTCCAGCGGCACCGCCGAGCCGTCCCACATGTGGGACTGGAACAGCGGGTTCAGGCCGCGGTCGACGCGCTCCTGGCTGATCGCGACCAGCGGGCGGACGAAGCCGTCGAGCTTGTCCTTGGGGCAGTGGTCGGTGTGCAGCGCGATGTTCACCGGGTACTTCTCGGCGACCACGTGCGCGAACTCGGCCAGTGCCACCGCTCCGGTGACCATGTCCTTGACCTTGGTGCCGGACGCGAACTCGGCACCACCGGTCGAGACCTGGATGATCCCGTCGCTCTCGGCCTCCGCGAAGCCGCGCAGGGCCGCGTTGAGGGTTTCGGACGAGGTGACGTTGATCGCGGGGTAGGCGAACTCGCTCGCCTTCGCCCGGTCAAGCATCTCGGCGTAGACCTCGGGGGTGGCGATGGGCATCGTGTGGTCCTCCTCGGGTGCCCGGAACGCGGTGTCGCGCAGCATCCTACGGGCACCGTCGGGCGGAGTAAGTTGATCACCTGCATAGTGGAGCCATGGCGATCGCACGGTGGAACGGCGAGATCATCGCCGAGAGCGACAAGACCGAGATGGTCGAGGGGAACCACTACTTCCCGCTGGAGTCGGTGCACGCGCAGTACCTGCGGCCCTCGGACACCACGTCCGTGTGCCCGTGGAAGGGCACCGCGAACTACTACACCCTGCACGTGGACGGCGAGGACAACCCCGACGCCGCGTGGTTCTACGCCGAGCCGAAGGACGCGGCGGCGAACATCAAGGGCCACGTCGCCTTCTGGAAGGGCGTCGAGATCTCCGACTGACCACCCCGGGGGCGGTCCGCCGGGACCGCCCCCGACCACGTCCCCCGGGACCACCGATCCGACCGCGTGGACGGACCCCCGGCTAGCCGGCCAGGGCCGCCGCCAGGTCGCGGAACCGCGCCGAGTCCTCCCGGTGCTCGCCCAGGACCTGCACGGACACGTGGTCCGCCCCCGCCTGGTGGTGCTCGCGCAGCCGGTCCGCGACCCGCTCCACCGGCCCCCACGCGACCAGCGCGTCGACCAGCCGGTCGCTGCCGCCGTCGCGCAGGTCGTCCTCGGTGAAGCCGCCGCGCAGCCAGTTCTTCCGGTAGTTCTCCAGCGTCAGGTAGAGGGCCAGGTTCTCCCGGCCGACCGCGCGCGCCCGCGCCGCGTCCTCCTCCAGCACCACGTGCTGCTCGGGCGCGAGAACGGTCGCCGCGCCGATCTCCTCCCGGGCCCGCGCCGTGTACTCGGGCGTGACCAGGTACGGGTGGGCCACGCTGGTGCGCGCGGCGGCGAGCCGGAGCACGCGCGGGCCGAGCGCGGCCAGGGCCAGCCGGTCGCGGGGGACGTCGAGTTCGTCGAGGTAGTGCACGAGCTTCTGGTAAGGGCTGTGATACACCTCACCCACGCTCTCCCGGTGGCCCGCGCCGACCCCGACCAGGAACCGGTCGGTCCACGCCAGGTCGCGGTAGCCCGCGTTGACCTCCGCCGCCGGGGTGGTCCAGACGTTCAGGATGCCGGTCGCGACGACCAGCCGCTCGGTGACCCCGAGCAGCTCGCCGACCAGGCCCAGGACGCCGCCGTCCGGCGCGCCACCCAGCCACAACGTGCCGAAACCGATTTCCTCCAGCTCCGCCGCGCGGTCCGCGCGCCCCTCCCAGTGCGCCGCGATCGTCCACACCCCGAACCTGCCCAGCTCGACGGTCATTCCGGCCCCTCTCGATGTACGGCGGTCGACCACGGCAACCGGCGGGTCCCACCATTTAGTCCTGGCTGTGACGTTCGGCGCGACCGCCGGCCGTGGGGTTGGCTTCGACCCATGACGAAACTGGGAAGCAGCGATCTCGACGTGGCGCGGCTGTGCCTGGGCGGGAACGTGTTCGGGTGGACCGCGGACGAGGACGCCTCGTTCGCCGTGCTGGACGCCTACCTCGCGGCCGGCGGCAACTTCGTGGACACCGCCGACGTGTACTCGGCCTGGGCCGACGGGCACTCGGGCGGCGAGTCGGAGACGATCATCGGCCGGTGGCTGCGGGCTCGCGGCAACCGGGACCGGGTGATCGTGGCCACCAAGGTCGGGATGCTGGAGGTCGGCGGCCTGGACAACCTGCGCGCGGACACCATCGCCGCGGCGGCGGAGAACTCGCTGCGCCGGCTCGGCGTGGACCACATCGACCTGTACTACGCCCACCAGGACGACCTCGGCACGCCGCAGGAGGAGACGCTCGCGGCGTTCGACGTGCTGGTGCGGGCGGGCAAGGTGCGGCACGTCGCGGCGTCGAACTTCACCGCCGAGCGGCTCACGTCCGCGCTGGCGGTGGCCGAGCGCGAGGGCCTGCCGAAGTACGTGGCCCTCCAGCAGCACTACAACCTGGTGGAGCGGTCCTACGAGGGCGGGCTGGCCGAGGCCGTGGCGGCGGCCGGCCTGTCGTCCGCGCCGTACTGGTCGCTGGCGCGGGGCTTCCTGACCGGCAAGTACCGGCCCGGCGTCACGGTGGACAGCGTCCGCGCGAAGGGTGCGTCGAAGTACCTCGACGAGCGCGGGCTGCGGGTCCTGGGCGTGCTGGACGAGGTGGCGGCGGCGCACGGCACGACCGTGGCGGCGACGGCGCTGGCGTGGCTGGCGGCGCAGCCGACGGTGGCCGCGCCGATCGCGAGCGCGCGCACCACCGGGCAGTTGGCCGACCTGCTGCCGGCGCTCGACCTGGAGCTGGCGGCCGACGAGATCGCCCGGCTCACGGCGGCGAGCGAGGGCTGACATTTACTTGACTCAGCAGTAGCTTACTCGCGGTAAGTTGCGTTACGGTGACCTCCAGGCGAACCCGTTCGAGGAGGTCACCGTGGACGTTGCGGGCAAAGTCGTGCTGATCACCGGCGCGGCGCGGGGGATCGGCGCGGAGGTGGCGCGGCGGCTGGCCGCCAAGGGCGCGAAGCTCGCGCTGGTCGGGTTGGAGGGCGACCACCTCCGGGAGGTCGCCGAGCAGTGCGGCGGCCGGGCCTGGGAGGCCGACGTCACCGACTGGCGGGCGCTGGAGACCGCGGTGGCCGGGGTGGTCGAGCACTTCGGCGGGATCGACGTCGTGGTGGCCAACGCGGGCATCGCGGCGACCGGGTTCGTCCGGTCGATGGACCCGGCGGCGTTCGAGCGGGTGATCGAGGTCAACCTGCTCGGCGTGTGGCGGACCGTGCGGACCTGCCTGCCGCACCTGGTCGCGAGCCGCGGCTACTGCCTGGTGGTGTCCTCGCTGGCGGCCATCGTGCACATCCCCGGCAACGCGGCCTACTCGGCGGCCAAGGCGGGCTGCGAGGCGTTCGCCGACAGCCTGCGCGCCGAGGTCCGGCACCTCGGGGTGGACGTCGGCGTCGCGTACTTCTCGTGGATCTCCACCGACATGGTCGACAGCGCCGACCAGCACCCGGTGTTCGGGCCGCTGCGCAGCGGGATGCCCGGCCTGGCCGGCAAGAAGTACCCGGTCTCCGCCGTCGGCCGCGCGGTCGTGCGCGGGATCGAGAAGCGGTCCAGGGCGCTGCACGTGCCCGGCTGGGTCGGCGGGCTCAAGATCTTCCGCGCGCTCACCCCCCGCGTGGTCGACCGGCAGGCGGCGAGCCAGGTGCCGGCCGCCGACCGCGAGATGGCCGACGGCGGCCGGTCCGGCCTGGTCGGACCAGGAGGACGGGCCGCCGGGACGAAGGGCCGCGCCGAGCAGCGCTAGCCGGACCTCCGACCGCTCAGTCCTTCAGCCAGCTGCCCATCACCGTCTGCCACTCGTGCACGCGCGTCTCGGCCACCACGCCGGCGGGCGTGTACGGGTCGGCGGCCAGCAACTCGCGCAGCTCGGCCTCGTCGGCCACCTCGTACACCAGCACCGCGCCCGACTGGTCGGTGTACGGCCCCGACACCAGGAGCCTGCCCTGGTCGACCAGGGTCGCCAGGTAGTCCCGGTGCGCGGGCCGGGCCGCCAACCGATCGTCCACGTTGTCCCCGAACACCAGCTCGACCACGAACCTGGCCACTGTCCACCTCCGCGAGACGCCTACGCCGGCCCCGAAGCTACCGGTCGACCAGGTACCGTCATTTCCGTGGTCGGTTCGGAGCAGAGCAACGGCGGCATCGCGCGCGTGCAGGACACCCTGACGAACCTGCGCATCCAGGACGGCGTGGCACCACCGCCGTCCGGTCCGCTGACCCTGGAGGACCTCTACCGGCAACACCGGATGCGGCTGGTCCGGCTCGCCCTGCTGCTGGTGGACGAGCCCGCCACGGCCGAGGACGTGGTGCAGGAGGCGTTCACCGGGCTGCACCGCAACTGGGCGAACCTGCGTGACGCCCAGGCGGCCGTCGGCTACCTGCGGACCGCCGTCGTGAACGGGTCGCGCAGCGTGCTGCGCCGCCGGAAGACCGCCCGCGACTACACCCCGCCGCACGTCGCGAACGCGCGTTCCGCGGAAAGCCTCGCGATGCTCACGGCGGAGCACCAGGCCGTCGTCGCGGCGCTGTCCCAGCTGCCGCCGCGACAGCGGGAGGTGCTGGTCCTGCGGTACTACGGCGACCTGTCCGAGGCCGAGATCGCCGAGGCCACGGGCATCTCCAAGGGCACCGTGAAGAGCACCGCGAGCCGTGCGCTGGACGCCCTCCAGAAGATCATGGCCGGCCGCTGACCCACTCCCTCCTCCGGCGCGCGCACCCGTAGCACGGGTCCGCGCGCCTTTTCGCGTACCCGGGTCTTGGGCTGCCGGCGCACCTGGCTACCCGGCACCCGGGGTGGTCGGCGCACAGGGCGGCCGAACGGGAGGTGGCCGACGAACCGGAGGTGGCCGGCGAACCGGAGGCGACCGGCCGGCAGGGCGGCCGATGAACCGAGGGTGGCGGGCGGCCCCGGGGGTCCAACTGCGCCGCTCGGGTGTCCGCTCACCGGACAAATCCCGTAACGGGTGTCTGTCAAGCGGGTGCGAAGGGTGGGCGGACGTGTACCGGGTGGGGGAATCGGGCACTTGGTATAGACCAATGGTGGTTGGATGCCGCACTATCGGACCTCGTGGCGCGCACTAGACACGTGATAGCCGTCGATGTCGGCGGTACGGAGACCAAGGCTGCCCTGGTGGCCGGGACGGCCCTCGACGTCCGGGCGGTCCGGCAACGGCGGCGGGCGACGACCCGCGACGCCGAGGCCGTGGTCGACGATGTGGCCTCGCTGGTCGAGGACCTGCGTGCCGGCGGCGACGCCGAGATCGAGGCCGTGGGCCTGGTGGTGCCCGGTGTCGTCGACGAGGACAACGGCATCGGGGTGTACTCCGCCAACCTCAAGTGGCAGGACTACCCGTTCGTGAAGGAGGTCGAGGCCCGCACCGGGCTCAAGACCGCGTTCGGGCACGACGTGCGGGCCGGAGGGCTCGCCGAACTGCGCATCGGCAACGCCAGGGGCCTGCAGAACGCCGTGATCATGCCGATCGGCACCGGCATCGCGGCGGCCCTGGTCCTGGACGGGCGGATCTACCGCGGCGACGGCAGCGTCGGCGAGGTCGGGCACGTCGACGTCGGGCACGGCGACCCGTGCGGCTGCGGCCAGACGGGTTGTGTCGAAGCGCGGGCCTCCTCGGCGGCCATCGCCCGGCGGTATTCCGAGCGGACCGGCAACCCGGTGAACGGGGCGGCGGAGGTGGCCGGACTGGTCCGAGCGGGCGACCCGGACGCGGTGACCGTGTGGCAGGAGGCGGTGGACGCCCTCGCCCGGGGCATTCTGCTGGTAGCGGCTCTACTGGGGCCCGAGGCGGTGGTGCTCGGCGGCGGACTCGCGCTGGCCGGCCCGCTGCTGGTGGACCCGTTGCGGGACCGGCTGGACGGGTTGATCACGTTCCAGCGGCGTCCGGAACTGCGGCTGGCGGCGCTGGGCGACGAGGCCGGGTGCCTCGGGGCCGCGTTGCTGGCCATCGACATGCTGGAGGAGAGATGAGCACGTGGGGTGGACCGGTGGACGTGGCCCTGACCGGTGGTCGGGTCGTCACGCCCGACGGGGTGCTCGACCACGGCTGGGTAGCGGTGCGCGACGGCCTGATCGTCGCGGTCGGTGAGGGGGCGCCACCGGACGGCCCGACCACCGACCTCGGCGGGGACTGGCTGGTGCCGGGCTTCGTCGACATCCACTGCCACGGTGGCGGTGGGGAGGCGTTCACCAACGCCGATCCGGAACGGGTGCGCAAGGCCGCCGCCGCGCACCGCCGGCACGGCACGACGACGTTGCTCGCGAGCCTGGTGTCCCGCCCGATCCCGGAGCTGGCCGACCAGGTGAAGGCGCTGTCCGAGCTGGTCGAGGACGGCGTCGTGCAGGGCATCCACCTCGAAGGACCGTTCCTGTCCGCGGCCCGCTGCGGCGCACACGACCCCGCCATCCTGTGCGCACCGGACCGCGACTCCGTCGACCAGCTGCTCAGGGCCGGTCGGGGGATGGTCCGGATGGTGACCGTCGCGCCGGAGCTGGAGCACGGTGTGGACGCGGTGCGCCAGTTGGTCGACAACGATGTCCTGGCCGCGATCGGCCACACGGACGCGACCGAAGCCCAGATCCGGCCCGCCGTGGAGGCCGGAGCGAGGGTGGCGACGCACCTGTTCAACGGGATGCGCCCGCTGCACCACCGGGAGCCGGGTCCGATCGGCGCGCTGCTGGACGACGAGCGGGTCACCGTGGAGCTGATCTGCGACCTGGTGCACCTGCACCCGACCGCGGTGCGGCTGGCCGCGCGGCACGCCGGCGTCGGCCGGACCGTGCTGATCACCGACGCCATCGCGGCGGCGGGCGTGGGCGACGGCGTGTACGACGTGGGCGGGCTGGAGGTCCGGGTCGTGGACGGCGTGCCGACGCTCGCGGGCGGCGCGTCGCTGGCCGGCAGCACGCTCACCATGGACACGGCGTTCCGCAACGCCATCACGTCCTGCGGGCTGACCGTCCAGGAGGCCGTGTACGCCGCCTCGACCCGGCCCGCGCAGCTGCTGGGCCTCGACACCGGTGAGGTCCGGGCCGGTCTGGCCGCGGACCTCGTGGTGCTCGACGCGGAGTTCAAGCCGCGCGAGGTGATGAGCCAGGGCGCCTGGGTGAAAGACTGACCGGGTGCCCGACGACCAGGAGCGGCTGGTGGCCGACGCGTTGCGCGCGCAGGCCACCAGCACCGGCGGACTGCCCGTCACCCCGGCCCCGGCGGTGCCCCCGTCCGGGTCGGCCCGGCCGGCGCTGGGCGCGGGGTGGGTGCTGATGATCGCCGTGCTGCTCGGCCTGGCCGCCGGAACGGTCGTGGCGGTAATCACCCTGCGTTAAGCCTGTACCGTGGTTCGGGTGACGGTCGCGATCGCCTCCACCTCGCTCGCCCTCGGCCCGGAGTGGCTGGACCCGCAGAAGCTGCTCGAGAACCTCGGGCCGTACATGCTGGTCGGGCTGTGCTTCATCATCTTCGCCGAGTGCGGGCTGCTGGTCGGGTTCTTCCTGCCCGGCGACTCGCTGCTGTTCACGGCCGGCCTGTTCGTGGCCAACGGGGTGCTCGACTACCCGCTGTGGCTGGTGTGCCTGTTGCTCACCGCGTGCGCCATGCTGGGCAACGTGGTCGGGTACTGGATCGGCCACCGCGCCGGACCGGCGCTGTTCAGCAAGCCGGACTCGAAGATCTTCAAGAAGGAGTACGTCGAGAAGACGCACGGCTTCTTCGAGAAGTACGGCGCGCGGGCGATCGTGATGGCCCGGTTCGTGCCGATCGTGCGGACGTTCATCACCGCGATGGCGGGCGTGGGCCGGATGGACGCGCGCAAGTACTTCACGTACTCGTTCATCGGCGGTGTCGCGTGGGCGGCCGGGCTGACCGTGCTGGGCTACTTCCTGGGCCAGCTCCCGTTCGTGCGCGACAACATCGAGATGATGCTGATCCTGATCGTGCTGATCTCGGTGGTGCCGATCATCATCGAGGTGATCAAGGCCCGGCGGGAGAAGAAGGCGCTCCTCGTGCAGGAGGCCGACGACATCACCCAGCAGTTCAAGCGCATCGACTGACGTCCCCCGGCGACGCCCGACCCGACCACCGGCTCGATCGCGCCGCGGGCGGAGTGCCGCCCCGGTCGCCTCTCGCCCGACCCGCGACCCGGTCCCGCGTCGCTTCGCCCCGGACGCGTCGGCTGAGGCTCTTCGGCGGTTGACCGTCACCCTCATTGGTCTGTACCACTTGAGGGGTGGTTCGCACTGTGTCGGCCGCCTGCGCGGCCTTGCTGCTGCTCCTCGGGGCCGTCGTGCCCGTCTCCGCGACACCGGACCGCGGTTCCCGCGCGGTGATCGGGGCCTACTACGGCAACTGGTTCAGCGCGGCCGAGCCGATCTCCGCGATCCCCTCCGACACCCCCATCACGCACCTGTTCTACGCGTTCTCCACGATCGAGGACGGCCGGTGCGTGCTCAACGCCCCCACCGCGGCGAAGGACTTCGCCGACATCGCCGACCTCAAGCGCCGCAAGCCGGGCCTCAAGGCGCTGATCTCGGTCGGCGGCTGGGGCGCGGGCGGGTTCTCCGACGCCGCCCTGACCCGCGCGTCCCGCTCGGCGTTCGTGGCGTCCTGCGTGGACCGGTTCTTCACCCGCGCGCCGGGCGTGTTCGACGGCGTCGACGTCGACTGGGAGTTCCCCGTCTACGGCGGACCGGCCGAGATCACCGACCGGCCCGAGGACAAGCGGAACATGACCCTGCTGGTCCGCGAGTTCCGCCGGCAGCTCGACCGCGGCGCGCTGGTCACCGCCGCACTGCCCACCGGCCGGTTGCAGACCGACGGCCCGTACGACCCGGCCCGCAGCTTCGAGCTGGGCGCGCTCGGCCGCGAACTCGACTTCATCACCCTGATGACCTACGACATGGGCACCGGCTTCTCGCCCGTGGCCACGTTCAACGCCCCGCTGCGCGAGGTCCGCGAAGACCCGATGCCCGCCGCCGACCGCCGCTGGAACAACGTCACCGGCGCGGTCGACTACTACCTGCGCCACGGCGTGCCCGCGCGCAAGCTGGTGCTCGGCACCCCGTTCTACGGGCGCGGCTTCCAGGTGCGCCAGGAAGGACCGGACCACGGGCTGTACCAGCCGTACGAGAGCGCGTTCTGGGTCGACGGCTGGGACGAGGTGCAGCGGCTCAAGGCGACCCCGGGGTGGCGCGAGCACTGGCACCCGGTGGCCCGCTCGCCGTGGCTCTACAACGCCGCCGAACGCAAGTTCGTCAGCTTCGAGAACCCGAGGTCCATCGGGATCCGGGCGCAGTACGCCAAGCAGCGCGGCCTGCGCGGCACGTTCATGTGGGAGCTGGGCCACGACGACGCCGAGCACAGCCTCCTCGACGCGATGAGCAAGCCGTTCCGCTGAGCACGCCGCTGCGCTGGCGCTGAGCAAGCTGTCCCACCGGGCAGGCTAGGCGCTGAACATCGAGCCCGGGTTGAACAGGTTGTGCGGGTCCAGCGCCTTCTTGATCTCGCGGTGGACCCGCAGGCCGACCGGGCCGATCTCCTTGGCCAGCCACTCCCGCTTGATCTTGCCCACGCCGTGCTCGCCGGTCACCGTGCCGCCGAGCGCGAGCCCCACCGCCAGGATCTCGTCGAACGCCCGGCGGGCGCGGGCGAACTCGTCGGGCGACGACGGGTCATAGACGATCGTCGGGTGCATGTTGCCGTCGCCGGCGTGCCCGACGACCGCGATCCGCAGCCCCACCTCGGCGCTGATCCGCTCGCACCCGGTGATCAGGTCGGTGATCCGCGTCCGGGGCACGCACACGTCGTCGGTCAGCCACGCCCCGTAGACCTCCAGCGCGGTCAGCACGGACCGGCGGGCGGTCAGCAGGTCCCGGCCCTCCGACAGGTCGTCGGTGACGTGGGTGAGGGTCGCGCCGGCGTCCGCGCAGACCTGCTCGATGGCCGCCAGCTCGCCGCGGGCCGCCTCGCCGCCCGAGTCGGACTGGCAGATCAGCAGCGCCTCGTCGGCGTTCAGGTCGGTCTTGAGGTACTGCTCGACGGCCTTGATGGACGTCCGGTCCATGATCTCCATCAGCGACGGCACCACGCCCTCGCGCACCACCCGGGCCACCGCCGCGCCCGCGTCGGCGGTGCGGTCGAACGTGGCGACCAGCGTCCACGGGGCCTGCGGCAGCGGGCGCAGGGCGAGGGTGGCCTTCGTGATGACGCCCAGCGTGCCCTCGCTGCCCACGAACAGCCGGGCCAGGTCGTAGCCGGCGACGCCCTTCACGGTCCGCCGCCCGGTCCGCAGCAGCTCGCCGGAGGCCAGCACGACCTCCAGGCCGAGCACGGAGTCCGTGGTCACGCCGTACTTCACGCAGCACAGCCCGCCCGCGTTGGTGGCCAGGTTGCCGCCGATCGTGCACCAGTCGTAGCTCGACGGGTCCGGTGGGTAGAACAGCCCGTGCTTCTCCACCGCGCCGCGCAGGTCGAGGTTCACCACGCCCGGCTCCACCACGGCCAGCCGGTTGTCCGCGTCGATCTCCACGATGCTGTTCATCTTGGTGGTGACCAGCACCACACAGCCGTCGATCGCGTTGGCCGCGCCGGACAGCCCGCTGCCCGCGCCGCGCGGCACGATCGGCACCCCGGCCGACGCGCACGCCCGCACCACCGCCTGCACCTGTTCGGTGGACGTCGGCAGCACCACGGCCAACGGCTGCCCGTAAGGCGCGAGCGGCATCATGTCGCGCTGGTAGGAGGCCGTGACGTCGGCATCGGTCAGCACACCACCGGTTCCGAGGGCCGCGCGCAGTTCCGTGAGCAGGACCATATTCACACGCTAACTCCCGCGCTCCGCTCGATCGAGAGGGTGCAGACCGGGCCCGGAGGCGTGCACCCGGTCGCCGGCGAAGGTGAGCCGGTAGCGGGCGGGCATCGGCATGGCGCGGCACAACGGCCAGTCCACCGCGACGCCGAAGCCGGCCGGCGCCCGCGCGATGAACGTCCCGTGGCTGCCGACCACCACCGTCCCCCCGGCGAAACGGAGGGCCAGCGCCCGCAACGCGCCCACCGCCCGTGCGGACAGTTCCGCGAGGCTCTCCCCGCCGGGACGGGTGAAATCCGGGTCCGCCCAGCTCAGGGCGTAGTGGTCGGCGTAGTCCGGGCGTGCCTCCAGGCCCGAGTCCCACTCCCGCAGCAGCGGGTCCGAAAGCACCGCGAGGTCGAGGGTCCGCGCGGTCGGCGCCACGGTCTGCACCGCCCGCAGGTACGGGCTGGACACCACCGCCGCCGGTCGCGGGTCCACCAGGTCGACCACGAGCGCCTGGGCCTGTTCGTGGCCGCGCGCGGTCAGCCCGCGCCCGTAGTCGTCCGGCCCGCCGGGCCGGGGCAGGTACGGCTCCGCGTGCCGGACCAGCACCACGTCTGCGCGCACGCCCACCAGTGTGCGCCGGGTCACGGTGAAACCCGGCCCCGTACGCCCGGTTGTCAAGCTTTCGGCAAGCGTTCGCCCGGAGTGGGCATGCGGACCGCACTCGTGCACGTAGGGTGGCACCCGTGGTGTTGTCCGCATCGTCCGAAGTCATGGCGTTCGACCAGTTGGATTCCGCCGGCCCGTTGGCCGTGTGGCTCATCACGCTGAGCTTCGTCTTCTTCGAGTGCGCGTTCATCTTCGGCCTGTTCCTGCCCGGCGACTCGCTGCTGTTCGCGGCCGGCGTGGTGCTCGCGCAGCACGACGGTGAGCTCAGCGCGTGGCTGCTGTCGATCGCCGCGATGGTGGTGGCCGTGGTCGGCAACCAGATCGGCTACTACATCGGCCGGCACACCGGGACGAGACTGCTCGCCCGGCGCGGCGGCAAGGTGCTCAACAAGGAGAACCTGGCCAAGGCCCGCGACTTCCTCGACCGCCGCGGCTTCTGGGCGATCGTGCTGGCCCGGTGGATCCCGTGGGTGCGCACGCTGGCCCCGATGATCGCCGGCGCGGCCCGGATGGACCCCCGCCGGTTCATGCTGGCCACCACGATCGGCGCGCTCGCCTGGGTGCCCACCCTGGTGCTGGCCGGCTACTACGGCGCGGGCCTGCTGACCTCGATCCCGTGGCTGCAGACGGCGGCCGTGATCGCCAGCGTGGCCTTCTTCGTGGTCGGCACCGGCTACGGCCTGGTCCGCTACCGGCAGGAGATGCGCAAGCCGGTCGAGGAAGAGCTGAACACCACCGGCAACTGACGGGGCCGGTGCGGCGGGCCCTCAGAGGACGTCGGTGATCAGCAGGTCGGCGGTGGACGTCGAGGCGTTCACCAGCAGCGCGTTGACGTGGTCGGTGCCGTTGAGCACCCGGTCGCGGGCTTCCTCCACCGGGCGGCCGTACCGGACGTGGCGGTCGATCAGGCGGGCCACCCGCAGGTCCTCGTCGATCAGCAGGAACCACGCCTCGTCCAGCACGATCCGGACGCGCTTCCACCTGTCGTACTGCAGCAGCAGGTAGTTGCCCTCGGTCACCACCAGCGGCACGTCGGGCGGCACGGGGACCGCGCAGGCCACCGGTTCCTCGATCTCCCGGCGGAACTCCGGGGCGTAGACGACGTCCGGGCCGCACGCCTTGAGCCGGCCGAGCAGGTCGACGTAGCCCGGGACGTCGAACGTGTCGGGCGCGCCCTTGCGGTCGGCGATGCCGAGCCGGTCCAGCTCGCGCTGCGCCAGGTGGAAGCCGTCCATCCCGACCAGGGCCGCCGTGCCGTCCAGCGCGTCGACCAGCCGGCGCGCGAGCGTCGACTTGCCCGAGCCCGGCGCGCCGCCGATCCCGAGCAGGCTGCGCTCGCCGGACCCGGCCAACCGCCGCGCCCGGTCGACCAGCTCCTCGAACCTCATCCCCGCCACCGCACCAGCTCCTCCACCCAGTCCCACGCGGTGTGCCGCACCCGCACGGCGGCGACCGCGTTGGCCCACCGCACGGCCTGCGCCACCGGCAGGCCGCGCGCCACCGCGACCGCCAACGCCCCGTGCCACACGTCGCCCGCGCCGTTGGTGTCCCGCACGTCGTCCACCGGGGACACCGGCTCCTCCCCGGTCACGCCGTCGTGCGACCACGTGACGGGGGCGGCCCCGTTCGTGCGGATCACCAGCGGCACGCCGCGGGCGTGCAACCCCGAGGGGAGCGCGCCGCGTCCGGGCAACGCGAAGGAGGCCGAGCACGCGGCGACGTCCACGAGGGGCAGCAGGTCGTCCAGCACAGGCTTCCAGCTCCCCGCGTCCAACACCACCGGCACGCCGCGGCGTCGCGCCGAGCGGGCGGCGGCCAGGGCGGCGGGGCCGAGGTGACCGTCGACCAGGACGACGTCGGACTCCGCCACCAGCCCGTCGTCCACTGTGGTCCGCGGCTCGAACGCGGGCGCGTTGCGGGAGACCACGGTCCGCTCGCCGTCGCGCTCGCGCACCACGACCATGCTCAGCGCCGGGCCGCCGGGCCCGAGGTCGTGCACCTCGACACCGGCCAGCAGCCCCCGGGCGAACCCGCCGAGCTCGTCGCCCAGCGCGGTGAGCAGCACGGCCCGGTGCCCCAGCGCGGCCACGGCGCGCGCGGCGTTCGCGGCGGGTCCGCCGGGTGCCGAGTGGACACCCAGCGACTGGACCTTCTGCCCCGCCAACGGGAACTCGGCGACCTGCTGGGTCACGTCCACCGTCGTGAGGCCGACACACAGCACCGTTGCCACGCCCGCGCACCTCCGAGCCGGTATCGTCGCCCGCAATCGCTTGCGCATGGCCGAACGGGGACGTGTCCATGGTCACCATGAAGGAGGTCGCCGCGCTGGCCGGCGTCTCCATCACCACGGTCTCACACGTGATCAACGAGACCAGGTCGGTCGCGTCGGACACCCGGCAGCGGGTGCTCAAGGCGATCGACGAGACCGGGTACACCGGGGACGCGATCGCCCGCTCGCTGGTCACCGGCGGCACGAAGTCGCTGGGCCTGGCCGTGTCGCTGGTGTCGCACCCGTACTTCGCCGAGCTGATCGCGGCGATCGAGAGCGAGGCGACCCGCGCCGGGTACTCGCTGGTGCTGATCGACACCCGCGGCAAGGCCGAGTCCGAGCAGGCCGCGGTGCGGATGCTGCGCTCCCGGCGGGTCGACGGCGTGCTGCTGACGCCCACCTCGGGGTCGGCGGCGCTGCCCGAGCTGCGCCGGCTGGGCGTGCCGACGGTGCTGGTCGACCGGCTGACCGTGGCCCAGGACCTGGACCAGGTGGGCCCGGAGAACGTGCAGGCCACGTCCACGCTGGCGCGGCACCTCGCGGAGCTGGGCCACCGCCGGATCGGGCTGGTCACCGGCACGCCGGGGCTGGCCACCACCGACGAGCGGGTGCTCGGCTACCGGCTGGGGCTCGGCCGGGCCGGGCTCCAGTGGGACGAGGACCTGGTGGCGGGCGGGCTGGAACCGCTGCTGGGCCGGACCACGGCGGTCGTGGTGGGCGACCACCAGGTGCTGGTGGACGTGCTGCGGACGGCCCGCGCGCGCGGCGTGCGGATCGGGACCGACCTGGCGCTGGTCGCCTACGACGAGGTGGAGTGGGCCGAACTGGTCGACCCGCCGCTGACCACCATGGCGCAGCCGGTCGAGGAGATCGGCCGGACCGCGGTGCGGCTCCTGCTGGCCCGGATCGCGGACCCGGCGCGCGCGCCCGAGACGATCCGGCTGCCGCCGGCGTTGAAACACCGCCATTCCTGCGGGTGCCACTAGTACGGTGGGGCGGTGCTGGTACCCGGCCTGGTTTCGGTGACCTTCCGCGCGCTCTCCGTTGCCGAGGTGGTCGACCTGGCGCGGTCGTGCGGGTTGTGGACCGTCGAGTGGGGTGGCGACGTGCACGTGCCGATGCACGACCTGGCGGGTGCGCGGGACGCGCGGAACCGTTGCGCGGACGCGGGTCTGAGCGTGTCGGCGTACGGCTCGTACTACCGGGCGGGCAGCACGGACCCCGCCGAGTGGCCGGCCGCGGTGGCCGCGGCGGCCGAGCTGGGCGCGCCCCGGATCCGGCTGTGGGCCGGGACGACCGGGTCGGCCGGCACCTCCGCCGGGCAGCGCTCCCGGGTGGTGGCGGCGATCCGGGACGCGGCGGAGTTCGCCGAGGACTACGGGATCCGGATCGCGGTGGAGCACCACCGCGACACGCTGACCGACACGCTGGAGTCGGCGAACCGGCTCTACGCCGAGGTCGGCCACGGCTCGGTGGTGCCGTACTGGCAACCGCGCGGCGCGCAGGACGTGGCGAGCGCGGTCGAGGAGGTGCGCACCCTGCTGCCCAGGCTCACCACGGCGCACGTGTTCTCGTGGGGCGCGGGCGGCGGGTGCGACCGGCTGCCGCTGGCCGCGCGGGAGGACCTGTGGCGGCCGGTGCTGGCGGAGCTGGCGCGCGACGGCGTGGACCGGCACGTGCTGCTGGCGTTCGTGGCCGACGACTCGCCGGAGCGGTTCCGGGCGGACGCGGCCGTGCTGCTGGAGTGGGTCAACGCCGCGGCGGCGTGACGGGGTCGCGCGGCGGCGTGCCGCCCTCGCGTTCCAGCAGGGCCGCGGCTTCCAGCGCCATCCACCCGCCCAGCTGCACGGACAGGTCGCGTTCGGCGCTGCCCGCAACGGCTCTGCCGGTGGCCTCCGTCCACTCCGGACCGAACAGCGGGCCGCTGACGACCATGGACCGGTTGTCCCACACCGCATCCGCCGACCGGAACACCAGGTCGGCGGCCTTCGCGGCCTCCGGGCGGTCCAGCCGGAGCGCGGCCTGCGCGAGGTAGCGCACCAGGATGCCGCTGAACAGGCCGCCGTCACCGCCGCCGTGGCCGCGCAGGACCCCTTGCGCGGCAAGGTGCTTGTCGACCGAGGCGATCACCTCGGCGGCGAGGTCCTGGTACGGCGGCCCGAGTTCGACGCACGCGCCGAGCACCACGCCCTGGCAGTAGGTGTAGAAGTTCTTCTCGACCTCGCGCACCGAGCCGTCCGGGTGGACGTGCAGGCCGTCCCAGAACAGCCCGGTGTCCGGGTCGCGCAGGCAGTCCCGCATCCAGTCCACGATGGACCGCGCGCGGGTCAGGTCCTCGCGCTCGCCGCCGGTCCCGGCGAGCCGGGCGAAGAAGATCGCGGCCGGCCCGTTCGCCGGGACGTTCTTGAAGTCGTCGTTGCGCTTCCACCAGATCCCGCCGCCGCCGTGGTCGGTCCACCCGGACCGCAGCCGGCGCGCGATGACGTCCACGGCGTGCGGGTTGCCCACCCCGGCCCGGTCGGCGCGTTGCAGGGCGAGGCCCAGCCAGGCGACGTCGTCGTAGAAGTCGTTGGTCCAGCCGACCAGGTTGCGCACCCGGATCCCGCGGACGAGCCGGCGGACCAGCTTCAGCCGGGCTTCCGACGGCGCGCGCAGTTGCGCGTCCAGCACGCAGTCCAGCAGGTGCGCCTGCCACCAGTAGTTGAACCGGACGTGCACCCGGCCGGGCCAGTCCACCGGCCACCCGGCGGAACCCAGGACGGTGCCCGGCAGCCCCCAGACCCGGCGCAGGTGGCGCGACTCGACTGCACGTTCGGCCACGCCGGCGCGGGCGCCCGAGAGCTGGGGGGTGGTCACGGCTCAAGCTTGCGGACTGGATCGGTCCAGAAGCTCGCCGGAACCGCTTCCCGGAGCGCTCGTCGGGGGCGCTGCCCGGAACAGTTCCCAGTGGTAGAGCGCCATCGCCACGCTCGTGGTCAGGTTGTAGCTGGACACCAGCGGGCGCATCGGCAGCGAAACCACCCGATCGGCGCGCTCCCGGACCGCGGCGGACAGCCCGTGCCGCTCCGAGCCGAACGCCAGCACGGCGTCGTCCGGGATGCGCGCGGAGCGCAGGTCCTCGCCGTCGGCGTCGAACGCGATCACCTCGCCGGGCACCTCGCCGAGCCCGCCCAGCCGCGCCACCGGGAGCGCGAAGTGCAGCCCGGCACTGCCCCGCACGACGGTCGGGTGCCACGGGTCGACGTCGCCGAGCGACACCACACCCCGTGCGCCCAACCCGGCGGCGACCCGCACGACCGCGCCGAGGTTGCCCAGGTTGCGCGGGTTGTCCAACAGCACCAGCGGGGCAGACGGCACGACCGCGGCCCAGTCCACCGCGGGCCGCCGCGCCACCCCGGCCACCCCGGTCGGGTGCGCGCGACCGGCCACCCGGACGAACCCGGCGGCGTCGACCTCGGTCGCCCGCTCGAACGCATCGACCAGGTCAGGCGCGTGCGACCGGGCGAACGCGACCGCCGCGCCCCGGTCCAGCACGACCAGCGGCTCGACCACCGCGCCGAACCGCAGCGCGTGCTTGACCGCGTGGAACCCCTCCAGCACGACACCCATGGAGAACCCCGCCCACCCCCACGCTCCGAGCAGGGCCGCTGCCGCTACTTCCGGGCCGCCGCTACTTCTTGTCGGTGTCCCCACCGCTGCCGGTCTCGCCGCCACCGTGGGCCATGCCTGCCGGGGTCGAATTGATCACCGGCGGAGACTACTACGCCACATCGAGCTTGACGCCCACCTTCCGGTACGCCGGAAGGTCGCGGACGACCAACGTCAGCCGGGGCCGGCCCGCGTCGTTCACCGACTGGGTGAGCTCGTAGACGTCCCGACCCGGCACGAGCCCCAGCTTGTCCACCCGGACGTGGTACCCGGCGGGCAGCGTGATCACGTACCGCGCACACGCGATCGTGTTGCCGAACGACACCAGCAGCTCGTCGGGCAGGTAGCCCTTCACGAACGGCGCGCACTTCGCGGGCCAGTCGACGTCCACCACGAAGCTCACCTCGGCGTCGCGCGGCGCGGGCTCGTCGAGGTGGATCATCGTCTTGAGCCGCTGGTGGTCCAGCCAGGCGGCGCTCACGCCGAACCGCGTGCCGCCTTCCCCGCCCACCTCGACGCTGCGCACCTTCACCCTCACCCGCCGCTTGAGCCGGACCGGCCAATCCCAGTTCACGCGATCGGTGAAACTACAGAAGTCCAGCTCGTCGCAGCACACCACAATGGTGAACGCGATGCGTTGTCGGACGTCGCCGTTGGACTTGATGTCGACTTCCTGGAGCCAGTCCCGCACTGCCCATTTCCGGCCGTGTCGCTTTTCCAGCGCGTCGCCGTACCGGAGCAGCAACTCGCGCCCCGACCGGTCCCGCCGACGCCATTCCACCCGGTTGAGCACGAGCAGCGCCAGCAGCACCGCGGCACCGCCCGCGACCAGTCCGAGCCCGGCGGTGCGCGGGTACCCGGAACCGAACCCGGCCAGCGCCACGCCACCCACCAGGAGCGCCGCCGCCACCACCTCCACCGGGCCCAGGACGCCCGAGTGCACCACGTAGTCGCGCCACCGCGAACCGATCGCCGAACCCGGCGTGCGCCGCCTCGCGCGCCGCGCGGGTTCCTGAACGTCAAGACGTGCCCGAGCCACCCCCATCGCCGACCGCCTCTCCCCGACCCATGCTCGAAGGGTAAAGCACCGGCGAGGGCTTTCTTTGACATTCGTACGGTCGGGTCGGCGGATTGGTCCACTCCGGTGAGCGGTGAATGGCCGTTCTATCGCCGATTGGTGAACTGCACCGAATTACACGTTTGTTCAGCCCGCCGCTTCAGGAGGTAGCCGACCCACGAACCGACCACCGCGAGCGCCACCAGGAGCTGCACGGTGCCGGCCGCCGACTCGGGGTAGAGCACCCCGTCGAGGTAGGTGTCGATGAAGCCGTCGACCAGCGCCGGCTGCCCGGCGGCGGTGCGGAAGGTGTTCTCCAGCCAGGTCAGCGGGCAGTCCAGCGGGAACGCGACGATCAGCACGCCCCACGCGGCCATCGCCAGGTGCGGGTAGATCAGCCGCGGCCGGTGCCACGCGAGGAAGCCGCCCACCAGCAGGAAGAGCAGCACCCCGAAGTGGAGAACCATGACCAGTTCGGCGAGTGCCAGCGCGACCATAGCGACCTCCCTGGATCCCAGGGTAGGACGGCCCCTCACCTCGCGCGCGGCATATGACCCCCGTCACCCGCGGGGCAGCGCCTGCCAGGGGACCCGGGAGGCGACGTCGAGCAGCAGGTCCGCCAGGTGCCCGAGCGGGGCCTGCACGATCGGGCCGGGCACCGCGGCGGCCAGGTTGTGCTCGTCGAACGCGATCGCCACCCCGGCGGCCCGGGGGTCCTGGAGCAGCGCCTGCGGCAGGCCGGAGGCCAGCAGCGCGGTCGCGAACGCCGGGTTCTTGCGGCGCACCTCGTACCGGGCGTCGAACACCGGGTCGCCGGTGGCCACGAACTGCTCGAACAGCCCCCACACGCTGTCGGTGCGGGGGCTGATCAGCACCCACGGACCCGGCATCGGCCGGGGCACGACGACGACGGAGTACGAGCGGTACTCCGACGCCACCACGTTGTCCGTGCGGAACACCACCTCGACGGCCAGCACGGGCACCCCGCGCCAGTGGCCGACGAGCTGGAACCTCACCCTGCTGCGATCGGCCTCCAACATCCGGCCGATCTGGGGCACGCGCTCCTGGAAGCCCTGGTCCTCGGCGACGAACCGCCACCCCAGACCGGCCTCCAGCGCGCGCATCTGCTGCTCCCACTGGTTCACGAACCGCTGGTCCGTGAACGGGTTGCGCTTGCGGCGCGCCAACCCCACGGCGACCCCCACACCGAGGATCGCCACGATCACCAGTAGCAGGACGAGGGCGGTCACGTCAGGCCAGGCCGAGGTCGGCGAGGTCGAGGAGGTAGCGGTAGGGCAGGCCCTCGGCCTCGATCACCTCGCGGGCCACGGTGCCGCGGTCCACGACGGTCGCCACGCCGACGACCGTCGCGCCCGCGTCGCGCAGCGCTTCGACCGCGGTCAGCACGCTGCCGCCGGTGGTCGAGGTGTCCTCGACGGCCAGCACCCGCTGCCCGGCGACCTCGATGCCCTCGATCCGCCGCTGCATCCCGTGCTGCTTGGTGGCTTTGCGCACCACGAACGCGTCGAGCACGTCACCGGCGGACGCCGCGGCGTGCATCATCGCGCACGCCACCGGGTCCGCGCCGAGGGTCAGCCCGCCGGCCGCGACGTAGTCCCAGTCGGCGGTGAGCTGCCGCAGGAGCTTGCCGATCAGCGGGGCGGCGGCGTGGTGCAGCGTCGCGCGGCGCAGGTCGATGTAGTAGTCGGCCTCGGCGCCCGAGGACAACGTCACCTTGCCGTGCACGACGGCCAACTCGCTCACCAGCCGGGCCAGTTCGGCCTTCGCACCGGAGTCCAGAACCACTTCTGTTCGCACGGCTCCCAAGACTGTCATACGCGCCCGTACGCTGGCACACCGTGAACCTGTTCGGCACCGACACGCTGGTCATCGAGCAGCCCTGGGGCCCCGGCCGGCACCTCTTCGGCACCCGCTACCGGGTGCGGGCCTACACCGAGCACGACGTCCCGGTCGCCGACGCGACCGACCGGAAGGGACTCGGCCCGGTCCGCAAGCTGCTGCGCACCACCGGTTTCTCCGGCCGCACGACGTTCGACCTGGTCGTGGCGCAGCACGGGCAGCCGCTGCTGCTGATCCACAAGGGCCCCGGCCGGCCGCCGGTGCGGGTGTCCCGGCCGGACGGCACGCCGGTCGGCGCGCTGCACCGGGAGAGCCACACCCACTTCGCGCTGCTCGACCCGGCGGGCACGCGGCTGTGCTACTTCGGCGACGCCGCCGGCTTCAGCCAGGGCGCGATCGCCAAGCGCGACGGCCGGCGGGTGCGGCGGGACGTGCTGCGGTTGCGGCCGGGCACGCCCGAGCCGGTGCGCACGCTCGCCGTCGCGGTCGGCCTGGCGTTCGACGTGGTGCGCGGCAAGGGCACCGCGCACACCGGCGGCGGCGGGTTCGACCTCCCCGCCGCCTGACCTGCCGGCCTGACCTGCCGGCCTGACCTGCCGGCCTGACCTGTTGACCTGACCTACCGACCTGACCTACCGACCTGACCTGCCGACCTGACCTGTTGACCTGGACCTGCCCGCCGCTCGAGCTGCCGTCCCGTGGCCGGCGCGCCGGCCGGGTCGCGCCGGCTACCAGGCGTCCTGGGTGAACTGGCCCGGCTCGTCGTCGTCATCGCCCCGGCGGGCCGAGCGCGGCTGACCGGCGGCGACGACGTCCTGCGGGTCGTCGCCCTCCTCCAGCGCGTTGTAGGCGCGCTGGAGCTCCGGCACGCCGGACTGCAACGCGCGCTGCACGCTCTCGTCGCCGGCGCGCTCGCCGGACGCGATGTCCTGCCAGGTCATCTCGCCCGCGTCGATCCGCCGGGCGAGGTCGCGCAGCTCACGCGGCGCGGCGGCGCTGTTGGCGAACCGCGAGATCTCGGCGTAGTCGGCCTCGGACAGCCCCTTGGACCGCAACTGCACCTGCGAGGCTTCGCGGGAGACCCGCTCGGCGGCGGCCATCCGGGCGTCCACGTCGGCGACCAGCGCGTCGAGCCGGGCCTTGTCGTAGGGGAAGGTCACGGCGCACCGCCGCCCGTGCCGCTGGGAGCGGGCGCGGGAGCCCCGCCACCACCGGCCCCGCCACCGGTCCCACCGCCTCCGCCGCCACCCGCGCCGGCGCTGTAGCGCCCGGTGCCGCCGACCGCGCTCTTGAGCCCGTACCCGTCCAGCGCCAGGCTGAACGCGCCGGACTTCACGGCGGACTTGCCGTTGTCGAACTTCTGCTTGCCGTCCTGCACGCCGTCCACGACGTCGAGCAGGTCGTTGACGTCGCGCACGTCCTTGAGCTTGGCCAGCGCCGTGCCCATGGCGACGATCCCGTCGACCATGCCCTGGACGCCCTCGATGATCGCCTGGATGGACAGGATGATCTTGCGGATGGCGTCGACGATCTGGATCGCGTCGTAGACCATCCACACCGCGCGACCCCAGCCGACCACCGGGATGGGTGCCATCAGGACGGCTTCCATCAGCTTGGTGACCAGCTTGTCCAGCAGGGTCAGCGCGAGGCCGGTGGCGGTGCGGCAGGTCGCGGCCATGGACTGGAACTTGTTGCCGATGATCCGGGCCACCTGCGAGTCCGCCTCGATGGCGAGCACCCACATGGTGTTCATCCGGACCTGGAACGCCTGCGAGGCGTCGCCCTCCCAGTGCGGCGCGAGCTGCTCGACGCCCTGGCCCACGTTGTGCCGGACGGAGTCGAGCGCCTTGGCGACCTGGTCCCACGCGTTGGCGTTGGCGTCGATCTTCTCGAAGTCGCCGATCAGCGGGCTGATCAGCGACTCGACCAGGTTCTCGCCGGTGACCTTCTGGTAGATCCAGTTGACGCCCTGGATCTTCCAGCCGGCCTTCTCGACCAACTCCTTGGTCGTCTGCCGGCCGGGCCGGTCCTCGGCGGCCGCGCGCAGGGCGACGGCGGGGTCCTCGACGTCGGCGTACGCGGTCACCGGCCACCTCCGAGCGTGGGCGCCTGCGCGGCCTCGGCGAGCTTGGCCAGCACCTGGTCGAGGATGCTCATCGCCATCTCGTCGCCCTGGGCGTACATGTCGGCGGCCTTGGTGAGCGCGCCGGCTTCCTTGGTCATCATCTGGTTGGCGAAGTCGAGCGTCTCGCCGTAGAGGCCCGCCACCCCGGTGACGACCGGCTGGAGCAGCGTGAGCAGCCCGGTGAAGCCGGAGGTGTCACCGCCCTTGGTGACCGCGTGGTCCTTGATGGTCAGGAAGTGCTGCGCGTTGCGGGTCAGCAGCTCGCCGTACCCGTGCAACTCCGCAGGCTCGACCTTGAAGCCTTCACCCATGGACGGATCCCTCCTCCTCCAAGTCGGGGAGTGGGACGATCCGGAGTCCGCTCAGGTTCCCTCGTCCGAGTGATCAGACCCCCGAACGGTCTCATTACGCCTGGACCACGAGGCCCATTCACGTTCGGCCGGCCCGATTGCCCCGACCCTGCGACTGCCGGCCACCCCCGCCGGCCGACCCGGCGTCGGACAGCGCACAGGGACCGACGTCCGCTCGGGAACGGCCACCCGAAGTGCGCCGCCCGGCCCGCCTCCGCCCGAGCAGTGGCTCAGGTGCGGTTGCGGCCGCCGGCGGCTCGGGAGGCGAGGCGGCGCAGGAGGGCGCGGGGCACCAGGCGGGCGGCGGTGATGATCGCCTTGTACTGGGCGCCCGGGATGGAGAGTTGGCGGCCGGCGCGGAGGTCGGCCAGGCAGTCGTGCACCACGCGGTCGGCGTCGAGCCAGAGGAACTCGGGGTTGTTCGACATGTCGATCCGCGCGCGGGCGTGGAACTCGGTGCGGACGAAACCCGGGCACAGCGCCAGCACGCGGACGCCGGTGCCGGCGGTGGCCTGGGCCATGCCCTCGGAGAACGCCGTCACCCACGCCTTGTCGGCGCTGTAGGTCGACCCGCGCCCCGGCAGGAAGCCGGCCACGCTGGACACGTTGACCACGTCGCCCCGGCCGCGCGCGACCATGCCGGGCAGCGCGGCCCTGGTCAGCCGGAGCACGCTGGTCACGTTCACGTCGAGCTGGGTCTGCAGCTCGTCGGCGTCCGCCGCGACGAACTCGCCCGAGATGGCGAAGCCCGCGTTGTTGACCAGCAGGTCGAACGTGCGGTCGGCCAGCACGGCCTCGACCCGCGCCCGGCCGTCGGCGGTGGACAGGTCGGCGGGCAGCACCTCGACCCGCACGCCGTGCCGGGACCGGAGCTGCTCGGCCTCGGACTCCAGGCGGTCGACGGTCCGCGCGACCAGCACCAGGTCGTGGCCCTCGGCGGCCAGCCGGCGGGCGAAGGCCGCGCCGATGCCCGCGGTCGCCCCGGTGACCAGGGCCAGCGGCGGGGTCACGGCTTGCGGCCGAACTGCGGGCGGTGGACCTCGCCACCGGTGTCGGCCTCCGGATCGGCGTCGAACGGGTCGACCACGTCAGCCAGCTCCCCGAGATCGCGCAGCAGTCGTTCCAGGCGGGCGGGTGTCGAGTTCGGCGGCGCGGCCGCCAGCACCCAGTCGTTCTCCAGCCAGACCACGGTGACGTCCGCGCCGATCTCCTCGGCGGCGTCGACCAGGTCCGGGGTGATCAGCTTGCGGGCGGCGGGCAGTTCGCTGACGAACGCGTACCGCGAGCCGACCGGGCCGAGCAGGTCGGGCATCTGGTCGCGCTGGAACGGGACGCTGGGCAGCCACAGCTCCACGACCACGCTGATCGCCCGCCGGCAGCGCACGCCGACCAGCACCGAGTTGACCTTGCCGCCGGTCTCGTGGTCGAGCACGTACACCTGGCGGCGGCCGTCCGCGGTGAAGGTCGAGCCCGCCACCACGTCCTTGGCCACGCCGGTGCCGTAGTACGCGATCGCGCCGCTCTCCCAGCGGGTGGGCAGCACGTGGTCGGTCTCCTCGAACTGCCACCCGCGCAACGCCGCCCACCGACGCCGTTCGCGGTTACGCGCGGTTCGCTGCGCCCGGTCGGTCGCCAGCAGAGCGAACCCCGCCACGCCCGCGACCGCGGCGACGGTGAACCAGACCCACGCCGGTATGCCCACGAGTGCGAGGGTAGCGGGCGCCGGCGACCAAACGAAGATCACTTGGCGGCTCGTTCGCATGATCGGCCCAACCCGTTACCCGGGACGCCGCTACGACGGCTTTCTCGATACACCCCGGGTGTGTCGGGACACGCCGGTGGTCGCGGCCGGTCACGCCACCGTCCCGGGACGCGCGGGGCTTCCCGGGACGGTGGCGGACCTCCGATCGGACCCGCCGACGATCGAACCCGCCGACGGTCAGACCCTGCCGACGATCAGGCCCGTCTGGTCGTCGAGCACGTCGACCCGGACCGCGTCGCCGTCGCGCACCTCGCCGGCCAGCAGTTCCTTGGCCAGCTGGTCGCCGATGGACGACTGGATCAGCCGGCGCAGCGGGCGCGCGCCGTAGACCGGGTCGAAGCCGTTGATGGCCAGCCAGTCGCGGGCGCTCGGGGTGACCTCCAGCGTCAGCCGGCGCTGCCCGAGCCGCCGGGCCAGCCGGTCGACCTGGATGTCCACGATCGAGGTCAGCTCCTCGGTGGCCAGCGACCGGAACACCACCACGTCGTCCAGCCGGTTGAGGAACTCCGGCTTGAAGTGGGTGCGGACCACGGCCATCACCGCGTCGGTGCGCTGCCGCTCGTCCAGGTTGGCGTCCGCGATGACCTGCGAGCCCAGGTTCGAGGTGAGCACCAGGATCGTGTTGCGGAAGTCGACCGTGCGGCCCTGGCCGTCGGTGAGCCGGCCGTCGTCCAGGACCTGGAGCAGCACGTCGAACACGTCCGGGTGGGCCTTCTCCACCTCGTCCAGCAGCACCACGCTGTACGGCCGGCGGCGGACGCTCTCGGTGAGCTGGCCGCCCTGGTCGTAGCCGACGTACCCGGGCGGCGCGCCGACCAGCCGGGCCACCGAGTGCTTCTCGGAGTACTCCGACATGTCGATCCGGATCATCGCCCGCTCGTCGTCGAACAGGAACTCGGCCAGCGCCTTGGCCAGCTCGGTCTTGCCGACGCCGGTCGGGCCGAGGAACAGGAAGCTGCCGGTCGGGCGGTCCGGGTCGGCGACGCCGGCCCTGGTCCGGCGCACCGCGTCGGACACCACCCGCACCGCTTCGGCCTGGCCGACGACCCGCCGGCCGAGCTCGTCCTCCATCCGCAGCAGCTTGGTCGTCTCGCCCTCCAGCAGCCGGCCCGCCGGGATGCCGGTCCACGCGCTGACCACGTCCGCGACGTCGTCCGGGCCGACCTCCTCCTTGAGCATCACGGCGGCGTCCTGGGTGCTGCGGGTCGCCTCCTCCAGCTCCTTCTCCAACGCCGGGATGCGGCCGTAGCGCAGCTCGGCGGCGCGGCCCAGGTCGCCGTCGCGCTCGGCCCGCTCGGACTCGCCGCGCAGCCCCTCAAGCTGCTCCTTGAGGTCGCGGACCTTCTCGATGGAGCCCTTCTCGTTCTGCCAGCGGGCGGTCAGCGCGGCCAGGTCCTCGCGCTTCTCCGCCAGCTCCGCGCGCAGTGCGGCCAGCCGCTCGCGGGAGGCCGCGTCGGACTCCTTGGCCAGCGCCATCTCCTCGATCTCCAGCCGGCGCACGGCCCGCTCGACCTCGTCGATCTCGACCGGGCGGGAGTCGATCTCCATCCGCAGCCGGGACGCCGACTCGTCCACCAGGTCGATCGCCTTGTCCGGCAGGAACCGGGCGGTGATGTAGCGGTCGGACAGGGTGGCGGCGGCGACCAGCGCGGCGTCGGTGATGCGCACGCCGTGGTGCACCTCGTAGCGGTCCTTGAGGCCGCGCAGGATGCCGATCGTGTCCTCCACGGACGGCTCGCCGACCAGCACCTGCTGGAAGCGCCGCTCCAGCGCGGCGTCCTTCTCGATGTGCTCGCGGTACTCGTCCAGGGTGGTCGCGCCGACCATCCGCAGCTCGCCGCGGGCCAGCATCGGCTTGATCATGTTGCCCGCGTCCATCGCGGACTCGCCGGTCGCGCCCGCGCCGACGATGGTGTGCAGCTCGTCGATGAAGGTGATGACCTGGCCGGCCGAGTCGGTGATCTCCTTGAGCACGGCCTTGAGCCGCTCCTCGAACTCGCCGCGGTACTTCGCGCCGGCGACCATCGCGCCCAGGTCGAGGGCGACCACCCGCTTGCCGCGCAGCGACTCGGGCACGTCGCCCGCGATGATCCGCTGGGCCAGGCCCTCCACGATCGCGGTCTTGCCGACGCCGGGCTCGCCGATCAGCACCGGGTTGTTCTTGGTCCGCCGGGACAGCACCTGCACCACCCGGCGGATCTCGGTGTTGCGGCCGATCACCGGATCGAGCTCGCCCTTGCGGGCGCGTGCGGTCAGGTCGACGCCGAACTTCTCCAGCGCCTTGTAGGTGCCCTCCGGGTCCGGGCTGGTGACCCGGGCCGAGCCGCGGACCTTGCCGAACGCCTCCTTCAGCGCGTCCGGGGTGGCCCCGTGCCGGCCGAGCAGGTCGGCGACGTGGCCGCCGTGCTGGGCGAGGCCGACCAGCAGGTGCTCGGTGGAGACGTACTCGTCGCCCATCTCGGTGGCCAGCTCCTGGGCCTTGCCGAGCACCCGGACGGCGTCGCGGGACAGCTGCGGCGCGGACACCGAGGAGCCGCTGGCCGCCGGGAGGGCGCGGGCGAGCTGCTCCAGCTCCTTGTGCACGAGCTTGGGGTCCGCGCCGACGGCGGACAGCAGCGGGGCGGTCAGGCCGTCGCCCTGGGCGAGCAGCGCGCCGAGGAGGTGGACCGAGGTCACGTCGGGGTTGCCCGCGATCGTGGCGGCCTGCACCGCCGCGGACACGGCCTGCTGCGTCTTCGTGGTCGGGTTGAAAGCGTCCATTCCTCACCTCGGTCGGTGGTTCCCTGCCTGCGGTCAGCCTGGCAAACCGGCCGCCATCCCGCTCAACGTCAGAAAAGTTGAGCCGGTTCCGCTCAACCTAGCCGATCCGGTGTGTCGTAGGCCACGCCTTGACCTCCACCTTGCTCGAAGTCTTACCGTGCGTGACATGACCGTGAAGCTGAACCACACCATCGTTTCCGCTCACGACGCCCGCGCGACCGCGGACTTCCTGGTGGAGGTCTTCGGGTTCGCCCCCGCCGTCCCGTTCGGGCCCTTCCTGTGCGTGGAGACCGCCAACGAGGTCTCCCTGGACGTCATGGCCGCCGAGGAGGAGATCACGCCCCAGCACTACGCGTTCCTGGTCTCCGACGCCGAGTTCGACCAGATCTTCGGCCGGGTCCGCGAGCGCGGCCTGACCTACTGGGCCGACCCCTACCAGCGGCGGGCCGGTGAGATCAACACCAACGACGGCGGCCGGGGCGTCTACTTCGAGGACCCGAACGGTCACCGGCTGGAGATCCTGACCGTGCCCTACGGCGGCTGAGCCCGAAACTCCGGTGCGCCAGGGTGTCCGGATCACGATCATTCGGGGCATGAGCTCACTCGTGCACAGCATCACCTTCCACTGCCGCGACCCCTACGCCCTGGCGACGTTCTGGAGCCAGGTCACCGGGCGGCCCATGGCCGACGAGGACCTGCCGGGCGACCCGGAGACGCACGTCTGGCTGCCGGCCGGCCCGAGCCTGCTGTTCACCCGGGTCCCGGGGGAGAAGGTGGTCAGGAACCGGGTGCACCTCGACGTCCAACCCGACTCCACCCGGGACGAGGAGGTGCGGCGGCTGCTGGGCATCGGCGCCACCCTGGTGGACGACCAGCGCCGCCCGGACGGCACCGGCTGGGTCGTGCTGGGCGACCCGGAGGGCAACGAGTTCTGCGTGGAGCGCAGCGCGGCCGAGCGGGCCGCGACCTCCTGAGCCGGGTCACCCACATGTCGCAACCGGTTGTCCACACGACGGGGGCAGTTGTCCACAATCCCCAGGTGTGAATCCACAGGCGATCGCGGCCCACCGCACCGGTGCGGAAGACCAGCCGCCGGCCGGGTGAGACCCCCGTCCCGCCGCCGCGGCGGGGCGGGGGCCGTTCCGCCGAAACACCAGGTCTGCGGACTGATCGCCGCACAGTGGAGAGCATTCGGCCAACTCGGTACCGGTCGCCTGGAATGTTCATCCGAAGGTCGGAACGTATGGTGACCTTGGGTAACCCCACTGCACTCGAAGGTGGCATCAAGGAGTCAACCGGCCAGTTGACGGGTTAGCCTCCCCTCGTCGGGGATGGAAGCTTGACGAGGACGTAGCGCCTTGCTGGCGCCGCCAGAAACGTGGAGACTGCGCCCGGACCATGACTGCGAACGCTGTGTTGAGCCCCATCCCGAGCCCTCCTCACCGAGAACCTCCTCCGGGTGTCACCGCAATGGTGCGGATGATCCGGGAGAGCTTCGCGGTCGTGGAGCCGCGCTCCGAAGAGGTCGCCAAGTTCTTCTACGGAATGCTGTTCAGCCTCGCACCGGCCACCCGCGAGATGTTCCCCGCGAACATGGAGGTGCAGCGGAGCAGGCTGCTGCGGGCGCTGGTCCACGTCGTGCAGATGGTGGACCGGCCGGACGACCTGATCCCGTTCCTCCGCCAACTGGGCCGTGACCACCGGAAGTTCGGCGTGGTCAACGTCCACTACGAGTCGGTCGGCACCGCGCTGCTCGCGGCCGTGAAGAAGTTCGCCGGCACCGCCTGGACGCCGCAGGTCGAACTGGCCTGGGCCGAGGCGTACACGATCATGGCGCGCGCCATGCAGGAGGCGGCGGCCGCCGACGACGGCCCGGCCTACTGGCACGCGACCGTGCTGGAGCACCAGCGGGTGAGCTGGGACCTGGCGGTCGTGCGCCTCCAGCCGGATCACCCGGTCGGGTACCGCGCGGGCCAGTACGTGAGCGTCGAGACGCCGCAACGGGCCCGGCTGTGGCGGTACTTCTCGCCCGCCAACGCCCCGCGCGACGACGGCATCATCGAGTTCCACATCCGGTCCGTCGAAGGCGGCTGGGTCAGCCGGTCGGTGGTCGGACACACCCAACCGGGTGACGTGTGGCGGATCGGGCCGCCGATGGGCCGGCTGCACGTCGACCGCAAGTCCGGCAACGACGTGCTCATGGTCGCCGGCGGCACGGGCGTCGCGCCGATGCACGCGATCATCGACGAGATGGCGCAGTGGGGCGAGAACCCCCGCGTGCACCTGTTCGTCGGCGGGCGCACCCGCGAGGACCTCTACGACCTGGACAACCTCCAGCGCGTCGCGGCGAGCAACCCGTGGCTGACCGTCGTGCCGGTGCTGGAGTCCGACCCCGGCGCGCGCGGCGTGGAGCAGGGCACCCTGGCCGACGTCGTCACCCGCTACGGGGCGTGGGAGGAGCGGGACGTGCTGGTCTGCGGCTCCCCGTCGATGATCCGGGCCACCGTGTCCCGGATGCTCGTCGCCGGCACGCCGCTGGACCGGATCAAGTACGACCCGTTCACCCTGGACTGACCCCGACTCCGCCGACCGGCGTGCGGGCCGGGGGCGGAGGGGGTCGGCGCGGTGTGGCAGACCGAGCGGGCGGCAGGCAGTACTCGAAGCGGTCCGCGCGGCCGGGCACGTGCCCGGAACGACGAAGGCACCGGCCGGCGGGTGCCGGGACGGTGCCAGGTGTCTCGTGGGCGCGCTCAGCGCTGCCGGTTGGGCTTCCAGACCACCAGGGCGGTCTCGTGGCGCACCGGGACCAGGTCGCGGCGCAGCGAGGCGTGCACCGACGCGGCCGCGTGCTCGGCGGCGGCCAGCGCGGAGGCCAGCTGCTCGGTCAGCTCGGCCACGTGCGAGCGCAGCGCGCCGACCTCGTTCTCCAGCTCGATGATCCGCTTGATGCCCGCCAGGTTGACGCCCTCCTCCTGGGAGAGCCGCTGCACCTCGCGCAGCACCACGATGTCGCGCATCGAGTACCGCCGGCCGCCGCCGGACGTGCGGCCCGGCGACACCAGGCCCATCCGGTCGTAGGCCCGCAAGGTCTGCGCGTGCAGACCGGACAGCTGCGCCGCCACCGAGATGACGAAGAACGGGGTGTCCTCGTCAGTGCCCGGTGGGAACGGGAACGTCATGTCGACCTCTTCTCCACCAAGGCGTTGAGGTCCGCCCTCGGGTCGTGCTGGGCGGTTGCCGACGCGTACGCCTCCAGCGCCTCGCGCGCGGCGGCGTCCATGTTGTTCGGCACCGCCACCTGCAACGTGATCAGCAGGTCGCCGACCTGCCCGTCCCGCTTGGCGATGCCCTTGCCCTTGGCGCGCAGCACCTGACCCGACGCCGTGCCCGCGGCCACCTTCAGAGTCACCTTGCCCTCCAGCGTGGGCACGGTCAACGTGGTGCCCAGCGCCAGTTCGGGGAAGGTCACCGGCACGGTCACGGTCAGGTTGTTGCCCGACCGGCCGAACAGCGGGTCCGGGTTGACGTGCACGCGCACGTAGAGGTCGCCGTGCGGCCCCTTGTTGCGCCCCGGCTCGCCCTGCCCGGCCAGCCGGATCCGCTGGCCGTCGTCCACGCCCGCCGGGATCCGGATGGTCAGCGTGCGGGTCTTGGTGCTGACCCCCTCGCCGCCGCAGTCCGGGCACGGGTCGTCGATGATCCGGCCGGTGCCCCGGCAGTCCGCGCACGGCTCGGAGAACGCGAACGCGCCCTGGTTGCGGGTGACCAGGCCGGCCCCGCCGCAGTTCGGGCAGGTGCGCGGCGAGGTGCCCGGCCGCGCGCCGGACCCCGAGCACGTCGAGCAGGTCGCCGGGCTGGACAGCCGCATCGGCACCGTCGCGCCCTTGACCGCCTCGGTGAAGTCGATCCGGACGTCGGTCTCGACGTCCTCGCCGCGGCGCGGCCGGGTGGCCGACGCCGTCGGGCCGCCGCCGCGCCGGTTGAACAGGCCGCCGAGCAGGTCGCCGAGCCCACCGCCCGCGCCGCCGGCCTGCTGCTGGCGGTTGAACAGGTCGCCGACGTCGAAGCCGCCGCCCTGGCCGAACCCGCCGGGAAAGCCCCCGCCGCCCGAGAACAGGCGGCGGGCCTCGTCGTACTGCTTGCGCTTCGCGGCGTCCGAGAGCACGCCGTAGGCCTCGGACACCGCTTTGAAGCGCGCCTCGGCCTTGGCGTCACCGGGGTTGGCGTCGGGGTGCAGCTCCCGGGCCAGCTTCCGGTACGACTTCTTGATCTCGTCGGCCGAGGCGTCGGAGGAGACGCCCAGCTCCCGGTAGAAGTCCTTGTCGATCCAATCCCGTGCACTCACCGGACGCCCCCTCCCCTTCAGTCCTGCTGCTGCTGTTCGGACGCCGCTTCGGCGGCCGGCTCGTAGTCGGTCACCGCGACCAGCGCGGGCCGCAGCACGCGCTCGCCGAACCGGTAGCCGCGCCGGAGCACGGCGGTCACCGTCGGGCCGGTCACGTCCGGGGACGTGCCGTGCTGGACGGCCTCGTGCACCGACGGGTCGAAGGCCTCGCCCTCGTGCCCGAACGGCTCCAGGCCGGTGCCGCTCAGAGCGCCGACCAGCTTGTCGGCCACCGCCTTGAACGCGCCGGTCAGGTCGCCGTGCGCTCCCGCCCGCTCGATGTCGTCCAGCACGCCCAGCAGTTCGCCAGCGACGTTCGCCTTGGCCGTGTTGACCACCAGTTCCCGGTCGCGCTCGACGCGCTTGCGGTAGTTGGCGTACTCGGCGGTCAACCGCTGGAGGTCGGCGGTGCGCTCGTCGAGCTGGGCCTTGAGCTCGGCGGCCTGGTCGCCGCCGGGCTCACCGGGCCCGGGGTCGATCTCGGCGTCGACCACCTCGGCCTCGGGGGCGGCGTGCCGGCCACCCTCCTCGGCCTCGGCGGTGTCGGAAGCGGGAGCCGGGGCGTCCTCCGCCGCGGGAGGACGCACCTCGCCCGTCTCCGGGTCGATGCGGCGGCGGTCGTTGACCACCACGTGCGGCTGCTCTTCCGACTGGGTCACTTCTTCTTGTCCTCGTCCTCGTCCACGATCTCGGCGTCCACCACGTCGTCGGCCTTCGGGCCGGCCGCGCCCGGCGCGTCACCCGTCGGGGCGTCGGCGGTCGGGGCGGAACCGGTGTTGGCGTAGAGGGACTGGCCGATGGCCTGCGACTCGGTGGCGAGCTTCTCCACCGCGGAGCGGACCTTGGCGATGTCGGTGCCCTTCAGGGCCTCGGTGGTCTCGTCCAGCGCGGCCTTGACCTTGTCCTTGACCTCGGCCGGGATCTTCTCGTCGTTCTCCTTGAGCACCTTGTCGGTCTGGTAGACCAGCGTCTCGGCCTGGTTGCGGACCTCGGCCTCGTCGCGGCGGCGCTTGTCCTCCTCGGCGTGCGCCTCGGCGTCCTTGATCATCCGGTCGATGTCGTCCTTCGGCAGCGCCGAGCCGCCGGTGATCGTCATCCGCTGTTCCTTGCCGGTGCCCATGTCCTTCGCGGACACGTGCACGATGCCGTTCGCGTCGATGTCGAAGGTGACCTCGATCTGCGGGACGCCGCGCGGGGCGGGCGGCAGGCCGGTCAGCTCGAACATGCCGAGCTTCTTGTTGTCCGAGGCGAAGTCGCGCTCGCCCTGGAACACCTGGATCTGCACCGACGGCTGGTTGTCGTCGGCCGTGGTGAAGATCTCGGACCGCTTGGTCGGGATGGTCGTGTTGCGCTCGATGAGCTTGGTCATCACGCCGCCCTTGGTCTCGATGCCCAGGGACAGCGGGGTGACGTCGAGCAGCAGGACGTCCTTGACCTCGCCCTTGAGGACACCGGCCTGGAGCGCCGCGCCGACCGCGACGACCTCGTCCGGGTTCACGCCCTTGTTCGGCTCGCGCCCGCCGGTCAGCTCCTTGACCAGCTCGGCCACCGCCGGCATCCGGGTGGAACCGCCGACCAGCACCACGTGGTCGATGTCGCCGACCGAGATGTTGGCGTCCTTGATCACGTTGTTGAACGGCGCGCGGGTGCGCTCCAGCAGGTCGTTGGTGATCCGCTGGAACTCGGCGCGGGACAGCGTCTCGTCGAGGAACAGCGGGTTCTTGTCCGCGTCGACGGTGATGTAGGGCAGGTTGATGGTGGCGTTGTTCGAGCTGGACAGCTCGATCTTGGCCTTCTCGGCGGCCTCGCGGATCCGCTGCAGCGCCATCTTGTCCTTGGTCAGGTCGATGCCGCTGGACTGCTTGAAGCGCTCGACCAGCCAGTCGACGATCCGCTGGTCCCAGTCGTCGCCGCCCAGGTGGTTGTCACCCGAGGTCGCGCGCACCTCGACCACGCCGTCGCCCAGCTCCAGCAGCGAGACGTCGAACGTGCCGCCACCGAGGTCGAAGACCAGGATGGTCTGCTCCTTCTCGCCCTTGTCCAGGCCGTAGGCCAGGGCGGCGGAGGTGGGCTCGTTGACGATCCGCAGCACGTTGAGGCCCGCGATCTGGCCGGCCTCCTTGGTGGCCTGCCGCTGCGCGTCCTCGAAGTAGGCCGGGACGGTGATCACCGCGTCGGTGATCTCCTCGCCCAGGTACGCCTCGGCGTCGCGCTTGAGCTTCATCAGGACACGCGCGCTGATCTCCTGCGGCGTGTACTTCTTGCCGTCGATCTCCTCGGTCGCCCAGTTCGTGCCGATGTGCCGCTTGACCGACCGGATGGTCCGGTCGACGTTGGTCACCGCCTGGTTCTTGGCGGGCTGACCGGTGAGCACCTCGCCGTTCTTGGCGAAGGCGACGATGGACGGGGTGGTCCGCGACCCCTCGGAGTTGGCGATCACCGTCGGCTCGCCACCTTCGAGAACCGCGACGACGGAGTTGGTCGTCCCCAGGTCGATGCCGACCGCTCGCGCCATTGGGATTCCTCCTGGTAGTACGTGTGTGTGAGCCCCGCATTGAGCGGCGTCGGCTCAAGTTTGCCAGGTTCGGCGGACTTGAGTCCAATCGACTCAACCTTTCTGCTCGTCCAACGAGCGGCGAGCGTCCGGTGTTCCCGTCGGGGCGTGATCCGGGACACTGCGGACATGGACTCGCCAGGCGACATGACGGCCGCCGTGACCGGCTCGGTGCTCGACCGCA
Organism: Saccharothrix espanaensis DSM 44229; assembly: GCF_000328705.1. Lineage (NCBI taxonomy): Bacteria > Bacillati > Actinomycetota > Actinomycetes > Pseudonocardiales > Pseudonocardiaceae > Saccharothrix > Saccharothrix espanaensis. The sequence continues at coordinate 9,145,306 of NC_019673.1, forward strand.
CCGGCCGCACGCTGGAGGAGTGGCTCGACCTCGTGACCGCGTCGGAGGTGGACCCGCTCGACCGGAAGGCCGTCCGCGCGTGGCTGCGCGACACCCACGGCGTGAAGCAGAACACGCAGTGGGTGATCGCCGACGCCGCCGCCCGGCGGGCGGGCTGGGTGGAGCCGACGATCGCCGAGTACGTCGACTCCCAGTACACGGGACGCAAGCAGGACCTACGACCCGTGTACGACCGGGTCGCGGTGCTCGCGCTCGCACTGGGCGAGGACGTGCGCGTGGAGGGCCGCGCGACCTACGTGCCGTTCGTCCGGGGCCGGCAGTTCGCGGCGGTCCAGGCGCTGGCCGGCCGGGTCGACCTGGGCCTGCGGTTCACCGAACCGCCCGTCTCCGACCGCCTCACGCCCGGCGGCCCCGGCCAGTCGACGCACAAGGTGTCGATGACCGGGGCCGACCAGGTGGACGGTGCGGTGGAGGCGCTGCTGCGCGCCGCGTACGAGCAGAACGCCTAGGCGGTGCGCAGCGTCAGGTCGCCGCTGTCCGTGCGGAGCACCAGCTCCACCGACGCGCCCGGGTCGTTCTTGACGCCGTTGAGGTTCTTGTCGCCGGTGCCCGCGTCCGCGTCGACCTTGTAGGAGCCCTGCGGCACCCGGACGGTGAGGTTGCCGGAGCCCGCACTCGCGTTCACCGACTGCGGGGAGGCCAGCTCGATGTCGACGTCGCCGGAGCCGTCGTCGACCACCACCGGGCCGCGCATCTTCGACAGCCGCGTGTTGCCCGAGCCGAGCTTGCCGGTGAACGCGCCGCCGATGTCCGAGGCGACCAGGTCGCCCGAGCTGTTCTTCACGTTCACCGCGCCGGCGACGTCGCGCAGGGTCGTGTTGCCCGACCCGAAGGTGGCGTCCACGCTCGCGACACCCTCCAGGGCCACGTCGCCGGAGCTGTTCTCGCCGGTGACCTTGACGTCCTTGGACGGGACGGTGACCTCGTAGCTGGCCGTGCACCGGCTGCCGCAGCCGTCGAGGACGAGCACGTCGCCCTCCAGGCGGTGCGTCGCACCGGTCGGCTTGTCGGCGTCCTTCGGGTACTCCAGCTTCCGGACGACCTGGGTGCCCGACGCGCCCTCGGCGCTGCGCACCCGGACGTTGCCCGCGCCGTTCTGGATGCGGACGGTGGCGACCCCGTCGGTGATGTCCGACGTGTCACTGGAGCTGTTCTCGACGAGCCGCACACAGGACGACAGCGTTCCCGCGACGAGTACCGCCGCGACGGACGCCAACGCGAGCCGCTTCACCACCACTGCCCCCTCAGGCATCAAGGTCATTGACCTAAAGCTAGGGGCTCAGGGGCTACCAAGCCCACGGGGGAAGCCCCCGAGCGGATACGGGGGTTGTCCCTACCCCGTTTGTCAGCGGACCCGGCGCGCGCGGCCCGTCCGGCGGGTCAGGCCAGGTCCTCCACGACGGCGCGCAGCGCGGGCGCGCACCGGGCCGGGTCGTTGAGGAACCGGTCCGAGGCGATGACGTGCGTCCCGGTCATCCGCTCCCACACCAGGCCCTGCACCGGGACCACCGTGATGGTGAGCCGGAACGGCTTGACGTACCGCCCGATCCGGTTCTCCACGCCGCGCACCACCTCGCCGATCGGCAGCGCGCCCGGCGACCGGCCGGTGTGCAGCCGCTCGTACTCCGCGGCGGGGCCGCGCAGCGCGATCACCGCCGCCCGCAGGCACGGCCGGACGGTCAGCGACGGCCCGTCCGGGTCGGCCGGCGTCGGCGTGGCCTGCTCGGTCCGGGCGTGGTCGAGCACGTCGGCCCACCACCCGAGCCACTCCTCGGCCGCGCCCGCCCGGTCCACGCCGGGTGGCACCGACACCGGGACCGACGGGTCCAGTCCAGGCAGCTCCGGCACGGTGTCGACCGAGAGCGCCAGCGTGTCCCGGAGGAACAGCGCGGTGTTGACCGACTGATTCGTCCCGTGCGACACCTGCCACGACTCACGTCCGGCGAACCTCATGCGCCCAGTGTCCCGCGCAAAGGTCATCGCGGAGGCATCAGAAGGGACACGACCGGCTCCAACTGTTCGGCCGTTGGGGGGAAATCCGCGATCAACCCCTGGATCAGCAGCCCGTCCAACGCCGCCACGAACCCGAGGAACGCGGCCGGCTGCATGGTGCCGAACACCGACGACAGCAACGTGATCCACCGCCGGGCCGCGGGCCGCAGCTCCGGGCGCCGGGCGGCGAGCAGGTAGAGCTCGTACTCGGCGAGCGTGCGGCCGCGGTGCGGCCCGACCGCCTCGGCCAGGAACCGGGCCACCGAGCCCGGCGTGGGCTTCACCGCGCCGAAGCCGAGCGCCATCTCGCGCGCGGACCACGTGAGGGTCGCGATCAGCAGGTCGTCCAGGGTCGCGTAGTAGTAGGTGGACGACGACACCGGCACGCCGGCTTCCCGTGCCACGGACCGGTGCGAGACGCCCGAGACGCCCTCGCGCTCGATCACCCGCAGCGTGGCCGCGAGCAGTTCCCGCCGCCGGCGCTCGCCGCGCGCCCGCCGCCCGTCAGCCGGTGGTCTGGCCACTGCCCAGCTCGATCGCCACGACACCCAGGACGACCAGCACCAGGCCGCCGACCATCAGCGGGTTGAGCTGCTCGCCGAACAGCACCACGCCGATGGTCGCGACGGCGGCGATCCCGAACGCGCACCAGATCGCGTAGGCGACGCCGATCGGCATGCCGAGCTTGAGCACGAACCCGAGCGAGGTGAACGCGACGAGGTAGCCGACGACCACCACGACGACCGGCCACGGCTTGGTGAACCCCTCGGAGAGCTTGAGCGACACCGTCGCCGCGACCTCGCCGACGATCGCCAGCGCGAGCAGCAGGTAGACCACCGGTGAGCCTCCAACTAGTTGTACAGGTGTCCCACTAGTTTATGTGATCGGCCACGCTCAGGTGGTTACCCGCGAGTAGTCGGGCGTAATGTGCCCACCCAGGAGACCGGACGAGAAAGGCCGCCACCACATGGGAGCCCTCCAGCTCACCCTCGGCGCCGTCGGCGTCGCCGTCAGCGTGTACGCCTGGGGTCTGTTCGTGGCCGGCGTGGTCCGGATGATCAAGATCATCCGACTGGGCCAGCCGGACGCGACGCGCAACGGCCCGTTCTGGCCGCGGCTGCGCACCTTGGTCGTGGAGTTCGTCGCGCACACCCGGATGGCCAAGCTCCGCAAGGTCGCGCCCTGGCACTGGATGGTGATGTGGGGCTTCCTGATCGGCTCCGCGGCGCTGTTCGAGGCCTACGGCGAGGTCTTCCAGCCGTCGTTCCACTGGCCGGTCATCGGCTCGTGGCCGGTGTGGGGCCTGGTGGTCGAGCTGCTCGGCCTCGGCACGGTGGTCGGCGGCGTGGCCCTCGCGGTCATCCGCCAGCTCAACCACCCGCGCCGCGCCGACCGGGTGTCCCGGTTCGCGGGCTCGAGCTTCAAGGCCGCCTACTTCGTGGAAGCGGTCGTGATCATCGAGGGTCTGGGCATCCTCGGCGTGAAGGCGTTCAAGCTGTCCTCCGGCCTGGAGGAGATGCCGCTGTGGTCGTCGTTCGTGACGCTGCCGCTGAGCCACCTGCTGCCGGCGAACCCGGACTGGGTCTCGATCATGGCGATCGTCAAGCTGCTGTCGGCCATGGCCTGGCTGGTGGTCGTCGCCCGGAACCTGACCATGGGCGTGGCCTGGCACCGCTTCAGCGCGTTCTTCAACATCTACTTCAAGCGCGAGGACGACGGCGGCGTCGCCCTCGGCGCGCTGCGGCCGATGATGAGCGGCGGCAAGGTCCTCGACCTCGAAGAGGCCGACCCGGACGAGGACACGTTCGGCGTCGGCAAGGTGGAGGACTTCACCTGGAAGGGCTGGCTGGACTTCAGCACCTGCACCGAGTGCGGCCGCTGCCAGTCCCAGTGCCCGGCGTGGAACACCGGCAAGCCGCTGTCGCCCAAGCTGGTCATCACCCAGCTGCGCGACCACGCCTTCGCCAAGGCCCCCTACCTGCTCGCCGGCGGCAGCAAGGACATGGCGGGCGACGAGGTCGGCCTGACCGAGGACAAGTACGCGGACTACCAGAAGCGCCTGGAGTCCGTCGACGTGCTGGCGATGGCCGAGGCCGAGCGCCCGCTGGTCGCCGGCGCGGCGGAGCTGGGCGTCATCGACCCCGAGGTGCTGTGGTCCTGCACCACGTGCGGCGCGTGCGTCGAGCAGTGCCCGGTGGACATCGAGCACGTCGACCACATCGTCGACATGCGCCGCTACCAGGTGCTGATCGAGTCGAACTTCCCGTCCGAGCTGGGCGGCATGTTCAAGAACCTGGAGAACAAGGGCAACCCGTGGGGCCAGAACGCCAAGGACCGCCTCGCGTGGACCGACGGCCTGGGCTTCGACGTGCCGGTGTTCGACGGCGAGCTGGGCGACACCGAGTACCTGTTCTGGGTCGGCTGCGCGGGCGCGTTCGAGGACCGGGCCAAGAAGACCACCCGCGCGGTGGCCGAGCTGCTGCACACCGCGGGCGTCTCCTACACCGTGCTCGGCCCGGAGGAGACCTGCACCGGCGACCCGGCGCGGCGCGCGGGCAACGAGTTCCTGTTCCAGATGCTCGCCCAGCAGAACGTCGAGGTGCTCAACACCGTCTTCGAGGGCCGGGAAGCCGGCCGCCGCAAGATCGTGGTGACCTGCGCGCACTGCTTCAACACCCTGGCCAACGAGTACCCGCAGGTGGGCGGCCAGTTCGAGGTCGTGCACCACACCCAGCTGCTCAACCGCCTGGTGCGCGAGCGCCGGCTGGTGCCGGTCGCCGAGGTCACCGAGGACGTGACCTACCACGACCCGTGCTACCTGGGCCGGCACAACAAGGTCTACGAGGCACCGCGCGAGCTGGTCGGCGCGTCCGGCGCGAACCTGCGCGAGATGCCCCGGCACGGCGACCAGTCCATGTGCTGCGGCGCGGGCGGCGCGCGGATGTGGATGGAGGAGCGGATCGGCAAGCGCATCAACGTCGACCGCGTGGACGAGGCCCTGGGCACCGCGCCGTCGAAGATCGCCACCGGCTGCCCGTTCTGCCGCGTGATGCTCACCGACGGCGTGACCGCCCGGCAGAACGAGGGCCAGGCGGGCGCGCACGTCGAGGTCGTGGACGTGGCGCAGCTCCTGCTCACCGCCGTGCGCCGCGGCCAGGACTCGCCGGCCGCCGAGCCGGAGGCCGCCGACGCGTGACCGGCTGAAAGACCACCGAGGCCCCTCCGCCGTCGCGGAGGGGCCTCGGTCGTTGCACGGCCCGGTCGCGCGGGTCAGTCGTGCGGGTCAGTCGTGCACGGCCCGGTCGCGCGGGTCAGTCGTTGTCCGCGATCCGGTCGTAGACCAGGTTGAGCACCCAGCTGGTCAGGGCCACGATGATCGCGCCCCAGAACGCCGGCCAGAAGCCGGTGACCTGGAACGGCAGCCCGAGACGCTCGGCCATCCAGCCTGTGAGCCAGAACATCAGGCCGTTGACCACGAGCCCGATCAGGCCGAGCGTGACGATGTAGAACACGCAGCCGAAGAACTTCACCACCGGCTTGACGACCGCGTTGACGAGCCCGAACAGCAGCGCCACGCCGAGCAGCGTGCCGACCTTGGCCGGTGTCGAGCCGTCACCCAGGTCGATGCCGGGGATGATCGTGGAGACCCAGACCGCCACCGCGGTCAGCAACACCTGCACCAGAAAGCCCATGCCGCGCAGGCTAGTCGCTGACCGTGCTCCGACCGGGTCAGGCGCGACGCCTGCGCGCCGCGAACCAGGCCACCCCGCCGCCACCCACCAGCAGCCCGCCGATCAGCAGGAACGGCCCCGGCGACGCACCGGTCCCGGCCAGACCGCCCGGCGACGGCACGACCACCGCCGTCGCGCTCGTCGTGGTGGTTCCCGCTGTCGTGGTCGTCGGCGTCGTGGTCGCCGGCGGCGGCGTCGTGGGCGTCGTCGTCGGCGTGATCACGACTACCTTCGCGGCCGACTCGTCGTTCGCCCGGTCCGCGTCGGGCTCCTCGGTGACCACCCGGAAGCGCACCTCGTCCAGCGGCTCGGTCAGCTTCACCGTGACCGTCACCTCGACCCGGCCACCGGCTGGCACGGCGTCGGCGGTCCGCCAGACCCCCTGCCACGGCACCGCGCCCACGACACCCGAGACCGCCAGCCGCGACACCGGCGCCAGCCCGATCCGCACCGGCACGGTGCCCCGGTTCTCCAGCGGCACCACGACTTCCAGCAGGTCACCGACCCGCGCCGGGCCGTCCGGCGTGACGGTGAGCGGACCGGCCGCCGCGTCGTGCACCGCCTCGAAGTAACGCGCGTCGACCCGCACGTCCTGCCCGCCCGCGACGGTGATCCGGCGGTCCGCGGGGACGTCGTGCCCGGTCGTCGGGTCGACCAGGAGCAGGTTTTCGGCCGCGCCGGGCGTGCCCGGGGAGAAGGTGAACTCGCCGTCCGGGACGTCGTGCACGCGCTGCACCCCGTCCGGGCCGGGGTGGTCGGCGGTGAGCGTGACGGGACCGCTCACGGCGTAGGTCCGGCCGGTGCCGGGTTGCGGGAGGGCGCGCTCGCCGTCCTGCTTCACGCCGTCGCCGTCGACGTCCCAGAAGCTGTAGCCCCAGACCGTCGCGCCCTTGATCCCGAAGTCGAACGTGCCGCCGGCCTCCTCCGGGAAGAACGAGGAGGTCGTGGTCGCCCGGTACACGTCGGTGTTGTGGTTGTAGATCGCCAGCGGGACGTCGGGCAGGTCCGCCCGGTAGCGGCCGGTGCCGTCGGTGCCGAACTCGCCGATGAACTCCTTGGTGGCAGCGTTGAACACGCGCACCGCGCGACCGTTCGCCAGCGGCGGCTCACCGGCGTCCACCACGCCGTTCTCGTTGCGGTCGAACCACACCAGACCGGTGATCGAGGTCGTGTCGTCCTGCGCCTGGGCCAGGCCCGGCAGCAGCACCGCGAGGGCGGCCGCGCAGCCGGCCGCCCAACGTGCGTTCTTCACTTGTCGTCCCCCGGAAATCGCCGTATGCGGGGCTATCGGCCACCCATCAGGTGATGTTTCGAGATCTGGATCACACGCGTGGCGCGCGCCCGGCGGTCGGTGGTCCTACGGTCGGACCATGACATCCACGGGCGCTGCGGAGACGTCCGCGGCCGAGACGGCCAAGGGCGGCGAGAGCACGCTCACCGTGCTGCTGGCCCTGGCGGTGAACCTGGCCATCGCGATCATGAAGGCGATCGCCGGCGTGATCACCGGATCGGCCGCGATGCTCGCCGAAGCCGGGCACTCCGTGGCCGACACGTTCACCGAGGGCCTGCTGCTCACCGCGCTGCGGAGGTCCGAACGGCCGGCGGACCGCCGGCACCCGTTCGGCTACGGCAAGGACCGGTTCTTCTGGTCGCTGCTCGCTGCGGTGTCGATCTTCGTCTCGGGCGCGGTGTTCGCGTTCTACGAGGGCGTGCACACGGTGTTCGGCGAGCCGACCGAGCAGACCAGCCCCGGCGTCGGCTACCTGGTGCTGGCGATCGCGTTCGCGCTGGAGTCGGTGTCGTTCACCCAGGCGTTCCGGCAGGTCCGGCGCGGCGCCCGGGAGGAGGGCCGGTCGGTCGTGGCGTTCCTGCGGATGTCCGACGACCCGACCGTGAAGACGGTGTTCTTCGAGGACTCGGCCGCGCTGGTCGGCCTGCTGCTCGCGTTCGGCGGGCTGGGCCTGCACGACCTGACGGGGTCGTCGGTGTGGGACGGCGTGGCGTCGCTGCTGATCGGCGTGCTGCTGGCGTTCTGCGCGTACGTCCTCGCGGGCACCAACCGGGGCCTGCTGATCGGCCGTCAGGCGGACCCGAAGCTGGTCAAGGCGGTGTGGGACTACCTGCGCGAGGTGCCCGAGGTGGAGCAGGTGGTGGACCTGCTGACGATGGCCGTGGGCACCGACCGGGTGCTGCTGTGCGCGCGGCTGGACTTCGACGACGCCCTGTCCGCGGCCGACCTGGAGCGGGCGTGCGTGCGGATCGACGGCGAACTGCGGGCCAGGTGGTCGGACTTGGACGAGGTCTTCCTGGAGCCGGTGCCCAGGACGGACCCGCACCTGCGCGAACGCGTCCTGGCCAGGTACGGCGACGTCTTCCGGTCCTCGGACGCGCCAGCCCCGGACGGGCGCTAGCGCCGGGTGTCGCTGCGGTGGAAGTTGAGGTGGGCGCGCGAGGGCGTCGGCCCGCGCTGCCCCTGGTAGCGCGACCCGGCCTGCGCCGAGCCGTACGGGAACTCGGCGGCGGAGCTGAGCCGGAACAGGCACAGCTGCCCGATCTTCATGCCGGGCCAGAGCGTGATCGGCAGGTTGGCCACGTTCGACAGTTCCAGCGTGATGTGCCCGGAGAACCCGGGGTCGATGAACCCGGCCGTCGAGTGCGTGAGCAACCCGAGCCGCCCCAACGACGACTTGCCCTCCAACCGACCCGCCAGGTCGTCGGGCAACGTGACCAGCTCGAACGTCGACCCGAGCACGAACTCGCCGGGGTGCAGCACGAACGGCTCGCCGTCCTGCGGCTCCACGAGGGAGGTCAGGTCGTCCTGCTGGATCGACGGGTCGATGTGCGTGTACCGGGTGTTGTTGAACACCCGGAAGAACCGGTCGAGTCGGACGTCGATGCTGGACGGCTGCACCATGACGTCGTCGAACGGCTCCAGCACGAGGCGGCCCGAGTCGACCTCTTTGCGTAGATCGCGGTCACTCAACAACACGACCACAGCCTATGTGTATGATCGGACCCGCACCGCACGCGGGTGTAGTTCATTGGTAGAACGACAGCTTCCCAAGCTGTAGAGGCGGGTTCGATTCCCGTCACCCGCTCGTAGCGCGAAGGCCCAGGTCAGAGTCGACGACCTGGGCCTTTGTCATGTCCCGCGCGCGAGCCGAGAGCGCTCCGCGTCCTGGTACCCGGCGAAACCCCCGCGCACTGCGGCAACCCCGGAAGGTCGCGGACCGGAAGCGAGATCGCCGCCCCGATGACGACAGCGTCGCGCGCACATCGCACGACTCCGGACCCCGGACTGGGATACGGTTGTGCACAGTCTTCCCCGCGCGAGCGGGGGTGATCCGCCCTGATGACGGAGTCGAGCGGGATACGCCGTCCCGCCGGAGCGGGACCTGCTCGGTATGATCCACAACGCAGGTCAACGGGTCCTCCTCAACGCGCGTCGCCCAGTTGTTCCGGAGGCCGAGACCATGACCAGTGCACGCCGCTTGGCCGGCTACACGTTGGACGATTGGGAGCGCCTTGAGCCTGCGGAAGGCCACCGCGTCGAACTGGTCGACGGGCGGTTCGTGGTGAACGCCGCCCCAGCCGTGGCCCACCAACGTGTCGCGGATCGGCTGTGCCGACTGCTGGATGACGCAGTCGCGGACGGCGGCATGGAGGCTGTGACAGCGGTCGGCGTGCGCATCGCACCAGGGCTGGGCTACATCCCGGACCTGGTTGTCTGCACGGAGTTGGTGGAGACCCCCACGGTCGCCGTGGAATTGGTCGCGCTCGCGGTCGAGGTGGTCAGCCCGTCCACGGCACGTCGCGATCGGCTGGAGAAGCCCGCCGCGTTCGCCGCAGCGGGGGTCCCTGCCTTCTGGCGGGTCGAAATCGGAGGCGTAGATGGTCCGATCATCTACTGCTACCGGTTGGACCAAGACGTGTACGTGGAGGTGGCGACGCTCCGAGCCGGTGCCACCGGGACGGCGGACGTCCCCGGTGGGATGACCGTGACGGTCGACCCCGCCGACCTGATCGGCTCACGCCGCCCCGGTTCGTAATCGCGACAGAACTCTGTGGTGACACCCCCCAGGCTTCCTGGGCTGTAACGGCGGGTTCGATTCCGTCACCCGCTCGTAGCGCGAAGGCCCAGGTCAGAGTCAACGATCTGGGCCTTCGTCGTGATCCGGGTCCCGATCCCCGCTCCGGCACTCGCCACCCCGGCGGGTGTCCCGGGCCCATCGTGGCACGAGCCCCACCGCCCGGTATCGCGCCCAGGCCGGCGGTCGACGGGCCGTTGGCTATGTCGTCCTGGACTCCGCGCGGTCCGTCATGGACGGCCGGTGCGCCTATGCCACAGGCGAGTGGAATGGGTCCATGGCGGCAGGGGTGACACGGCGCTCTTGGTGCGCCAAGATGCGGGCCTCATTTCGCGCGATCAAGCCGAGGACAGAATGCCACTGCGCCGCAGGACCGGGGTAGACACCACGTGGTTGGACGAGACGGCGAGCCCCAACGGCAAGCCGCTTCCGCCGAGCGTCGTCAGGACGTGGGCGGCGTACGTGGACGCCGCGAAGCGGGCCCGTCGCCGGCACGGCTTACTGGAGGTCACGTCGATCCTTGCGGCAGCGGCGATTCCGCCGGTGGCCCTGCTGACCGAACTGGACCTGGCGACTGCGCTGCTCGGGGCGACGGTGGTCGCGTCGAGCGCGCTGCGCCCGCTGTTCCAGTGGAAGGAGAACTGGCTGGCCAGAACGAATGTGCGTTACACGATCGAGCGCGAGGTGAATCTTTACACCATCGGGGCCGCCCCTTACGACGACCCCGATTCGGACCGGAAGCTCGTGCAAACTGTCGAACAAATCGCATTCGACGAACGTCAGAAGTGGGTGGCGCGCCGAGAGGTGACCACTGACGCCCCACGCTCGCCCGAGTCCTCGTGATCGGGTACCGGAGCGGCGGACTTCTCGATCGTCGCCCCAAGTTCAGAGCGCGGGCAGCAGAGCGGCTCCCCAGAGCTTCAGCCAGGTGTACGCGCCGGCGGTGAACCGGTCGAACGGGCCGCGCGGCTCCTCACGCTTGAGCACCACCCTGCCCCGGGCCAGGACGGCGATCACCACCACCACAACCCCGACCGTCACGACCGGCGCGGTGGTCAGGCCCCACCAGAGCAGCAGACCGACGGCCAGGAGTTGTGCCCACGCGAACAGCACGACGGCCAGGTCACCGAAGACCTCCACGAGGAACCCGCCGACCGCACGCCCCGCGACCAGCGGAGCCCGCACGACTGCCGTCAGCGCACGCTTGACCCACCACGGACGGTCCGACGCACGGCGCGCGGCGTGGACCGCCTTACGTGCGGCAGCCAACTTCGACTCACGGGTCACGTCCCCATGATCGTCCGGCTCGCCCGCCGCACCAAGGCCGGCTACGACAGGCGATCGCGCACGAACCCGGCCATCGCCGCCTGGTCCGCGTCACCCCTGGCCGCGAGCACGATCAGCGCCACCAGCTCCGACTGGGTGATCATCGGGACGAAGCCGTTGACGTAGCAGAACGTCAGCATGCCGATGGCCGCCGTGCGCTTGTTCCCGTCCATGAACGGGTGGTGCACCTTCACGACCCCGTAGGCCAGGGCCGCGGCCTTGTCTGCGACGTCCGGGTACAGCTCGTCGCCGCCGAACGTCCGGGCGGGCGCGGCGACGGCGGACTCCAACCCTTCCGGCTTGATCACCGGGCCGGCGCCGTGGGGGCGTGACAGCTCGATGAGCTCGGCGGAGGTCAGGTACCTCCAGTCGGCCATCAGATCTCGCCCAGGAGCTTCAAGGCCGCGCGGTACTCGGCGTCGATCTTCGCGGCGGCTTCGGCCAGGGACAGCGGAGCCGGGCCGGGGCGGGTCAGGTCGCGGGCGGGCAGCAGGTCGCGGGCGGCACGGCGGTCCGCGGCGGGCACGATCGCGGGCTCGGTCATCGGTCCCTCCTTCGCGGACCGCGAGAGCTTCGCAGGTCGACAGGGTCGCCGAAAGTCGTTTCCCGACCTCACTCGCCGCTGCGCCACGCCTCGTTGTAGCGGCGTTCGCGTTCCTGGTCGGACTCGGTGTTGCGGGCTTTTCGGAACGTGCTGGCCGACGCTCTGGGGTAGCCGTACTTGGTCATGCGGTGGTCGGTGGACTCGATCGCGTACGAGACCGCGAAGTACACGCCGACCACCAGGCCCAGGGAGCCGCAGGCCACGGCCAGGGGCAGGGGGGAGTCCAGGCCCCACACCAGGGCCAGGGCGATGACCACCGTCAGCGGGAGGACCTGGAGGAACGCCCGCACCACGAACCACGCCAGCCACGTCCGCTTGGTGGCCTGGTGGAAGACCCACTCGCGGTACTTCAGCGGCAGGCGGCCGCCGACCAGGTACCAGGCCCGCAGCGGGATCGGGGGGCTGGTCATGAGGTCGCCGCGATCACTCGGGTCAGCACTCGGTGCAGGTCTTCCAGTTCGGCCAGTGTCATCCCGAGCCGCTCGACCACGGCCGGGGGGATGGCCAACGCCTGTTCGCGCAACGCCGCGCCCTCCTCGGTCAACGCCACGGCCAGTTGCCGCTCGTCCGACGACGCCCGGCCGCGGGTCACGTACCCGATCGACTCCAGCCGCTTGAGCAGCGGCGACAGGGTCGCGGGCTCCAGCGCGAGCAGTCCGGCCAGCTCTTTCACCGACAGCGGTTCGCTGCCCCACAGCGCCAGCATCACCAGGTACTGGGGGTGGGTGAGCCCCATGGGCTCCAGCAGCGGCCGGTAGAGGGCCACCACGTTCCGGGACGCGATGGAGAGCGCGAAGCAGACCTGCCGGTCCAGGGCCAGCGGATCGCCCTCGAAAGTTTGTGTACTAATCATTAGTGCACACAGTACTACCGCGACTCCAGCTCCGCCCAGCCCCCACCCGACGCCAGCACGGCCCGCACGCCTGCGGCGTGCTCGACGACACCCGCCAGGTCACCGTGCAGCAGGGCCGCGCGGTCCGCGTCGACCGGCTCCCGGTCGTCCCGCCACAGCTCCAGCGGCAGGCTCACCACGAACACCACCGAGTCGACCAGCCGCGACACCGGCGCGTCAGCGGGGCACGCCGACCGGATCGCGTTGCACGCCCGCACGACCTCCTGCAACCTGGCCACGGCGGACGCGGGCGTGCCGTCCCACTCCCCGTCCGGCCACACCCGCGTGCTCAACGCCAGCCACAGGCGCCACCCGGCGGCCGACTCGGTCTCGTCCCGCGGCACCCAGGAACCCATGCCCTCCACTGTGCGGCGACCGGGCCGGACAAGCCCCATGACGCTGCACACACGGATCGGGCGGCGCATTCGGCCTCGGCAGGCCGAAGTCCACCCGGCTGTCGTCGGTGCCGAAGACGTCCCGTGCGGCCCGGTCGAGGGCCCCCGGCGTGCGCGGGCGACGCATACCCAAAGTTTTTCCGCGAAACTCCGTCATGTCCTCGCGTTTCGCGACTCCTACCCACATGCGAACCGGTGTCAACGCGCGTCCGTCGTCCGCGGCGGGCGCAGGTCGGCATGTCTCGGGGCCGGGAATCGCGCTGGTGGACCCCATACCGCTGTTCCGCGAGGGCCTCTCGGCCGTCGTGCGACGAACACCGGGGCTGCACTGGCTCGGCTCGACCGGGCACCTGCACACGGCCGTCCGCCTGCACGAACGGCTGCGGCCGGACGTGCTGCTGATCGATTCGGTGCTCGACCCGCAGGGCCACCTGGCGACCCTGCTGGTCGGCAACGACCCGCAGCTGCTGGTGATCTCGCTGGTCCGCGAGCCGCACCGGACGGCGAAGTACGTGCGCGCCGCGCTGGCCGCCGGCGTGCGCGGGATGGTGCCCCGGGCCGGCGAGATCGGCGAGGTGCTCCAGGCGATCGTGCGCGGCCACCAGGAGCGGATGTACCTGGACCCGACGCTCGCGCCGCTGGCCGCCGGCTTCACGCCGACCGCCGAGGCCGGGTCGCGCCGCGCGCTGTCCCGGCGCGAGTACGAGGTGCTCCAGCTCATCGCCGACGGCTTGGAGAACCAGGCGGTGGCCAACGAGCTGTACGTCTCGGTGGAGACCGTCCGCACGCACGTGAAGAACATCTTGCGCAAACTCCGCGCGCGGGACCGGACGCACGCCGTCTCGCTCGCCTACCAGGCGGGACTGCTCAGCAGCAACATGAAGTGACCTCGTCTCGTGCGCCACAACCGGGTGGTCGGCCTTGCCGGGGTTACTGACAGGTAATACCCTGTTGTTACCGGTCAGTAGGGGACAGCCCCGACCTTCATGGAGTGAGACGAGATGGGTCACTACAAGAGCAACGTCCGGGACCTCGAATTCAACCTGTTCGAGGTCTTCAACGTGCAGGACCACCTCGGCACGGGGCCGTTCGAGCAGGCGGACGAGGACACCGCGCGCGGCGTGCTCGCCGAGCTGAACAACCTCGCCGTGGGTCCGCTGGCGGAGTCCTTCGCCGACGCCGACCGCAACCCGCCGGTGTTCGACCCGAAGACGCACTCGGCCACGCTGCCCGAGTCCTTCAAGCGGTCCTACCAGGCCCTCTGGGACGGCGAGTGGTACCGCCTGTCGCTGCCCAACGACCTGGGCGGCTTCGGCATCCCGCCGTCGGTGCAGTGGGCGGCGTCGGAGCTGATCCTGGGCGCGAACCCGGCCGTCTACATGTACCTGGCGGGCCCCAACTTCGCGACGGTCGTGCACCGCAACGGCACCGAGGCGCAGCAGAAGTGGGCCGAGCTGATGATCGAGCGCGGCTGGGGCGCCACCATGGTGCTCACCGAGCCCGACGCCGGCTCCGACGTGGGCGCGGGCCGCACCAGGGCCGTGCTCCAGGAGGACGGCTCGTGGCACCTCGACGGCGTCAAGCGGTTCATCACCTCGGGTGACCAGGACCTGACCGAGAACATCATGCACCTGGTGCTGGCGCGGCCCGAGGGCCCCGGCATCGAGGCGAAGGCCGGCACCAAGGGCCTGTCGCTGTTCCTGGTGCCCAAGTGGCACTTCGACCCGGAGACCGGCGAGTCGACCGGCGAGCGCAACGGCGCCTTCGTGACCAACGTCGAGCACAAGATGGGCCTCAAGGTCTCCACGACCTGCGAGCTCACCTTCGGCCAGCACGGCACACCCGCCAGGGGCTGGCTGCTGGGCGAGGTGCACGACGGCATCGCGCAGATGTTCCAGGTCATCGAGTACGCCCGGATGATGGTCGGCACCAAGGCCATCGGCACGCTGTCCACCGGCTACCTGAACGCGCTGTCCTACGCCAAGGAGCGGGTGCAGAGCGCCGACCTGACCCGGATGACGGACAAGACCGCGCCCCGCGTGCCCATCACGCACCACCCGGACGTGCGGCGTTCGCTGATGTTGCAGAAGGCGTACGCCGAGGGCCTGCGCGCGGTGTACCTGTACACGGCGACGTTCCAGGACCGGATCGCCCTGGGCGGCGAGGGCAAGGAACTGGCCGAGAAGGTCAACGACCTGCTGCTGCCGATCGTCAAGGGCGTCGGCTCGGAGCGGGCCTACGAGCAGCTCGCGCAGTCGTTGCAGACGCTGGGCGGTTCGGGCTTCCTGCAGGAGTACCCGATCGAGCAGTACATCCGGGACTCCAAGATCGACTCGCTGTACGAGGGCACCACCGCGATCCAGTCGCTGGACTTCTTCTTCCGCAAGATCATCCGGGACAAGGGCCAGGCGCTCGGGTTCCTCAACGGCGAGATCCAGAAGTTCCTCGACAACGAGGGCGGCAACGGCCGGCTCAAGGAGGAGCGGGCGCTGCTCAAGCAGGGCCTGGAAGACCTCCAGGGGATGCTCGGCGCGCTGGTCGGCTACCTGACCACGTCGCAGGAGGACGTCCGCAACCTGTACAAGGTCGGCCAGAACACCGTCCGGCTGCTGATGACCGCCGGCGACGTGCTGGTGGGCTGGCTGCTGCTGCGCCAGGCCGAGGTGGCGCTGGCCAAGCTCGACGGCCAGGTCTCCGCCCGGGACAAGGCGTTCTACGAGGGCAAGGTCGCGGTGGCGTCGTTCTTCGCCAGGTCCGTGCTGCCGGAGCTCTCCGCCCGCCGCAAGATCGCGGAGACCACCGACAACTCGCTGATGGACGTGGACGAAGCCGCGTTCTGATCCGGACGCGACGACCCGGTTCACGGCGGAAGGGCGGCACCCCCGGTGGGTGCCGCCCTTCCTCGTGTCACGACCCGGGTGCGCCCCACGACATTCGTGGGCGTCGGACCCGCTGCGGTCAGACCTTGTGCGCCTTGGCGGCGGCGAAGCAGTACGCGCCGAAACCGAGGAAGCCGAACGCGATCACGGCCAGCAGGAACACGCCGTAAGGCTGCGCGGCCAACGTGTGCAGCGCCTTGTCCAGGCCGCCGGACTCCGACGGGTCGGCGTTGATCGCCGCGAACCCGACCAGGATCCCGATCAGGCCGTACGAGATGCCCTTGCCGACCCAGCCGATCCGGCCCAGCCGCTCGACCCAGGTCCGGGTGCCGGCGGGCAGGTCGGACATGTCGAGGTCGTCCTCGAACTTCTTCTTGACGCCCTTGCGCGCGATGGCCACGCCGAGCGCGATCACGGCCAGCGCCACGATCCCGACCAGGACCTGGCCCAGCGGCAGCGCGAGCACCTTGGCCGTCCACGACTGCGGCTGCTCGTTCGAGCCGGACTGCGACTGCCCGGCCGCGTACCCGACGGCCGCGACGCCGATCGCGACGCCGGTGATCGCGCGGCCCGCCGACCCCAGCCGGCGGACGATCCGCTTGCGCCCCGCCGGCACCCACTGGTAGCCGGACACGGCCATCACCAGCTGCCACGCGGCGAACGCGAACAGCCCGATCCCCACGACCCACAGCAGCACCGGCCCGAAGCCGGTCTGCGCGAGGGTCGCGACCGCGCCCTTCTGGTCGGCCCGCTCGCCGCTGTCACCGAGCACGACCTGCGCGGTCAACACCGCCAGCAGCACGTGCACCAGCCCGTAGCACACCATTCCCGCCCGGCCGAAGACCTGCACGGCCGGGTGGCGTCTCACCTCATGCACGTTCACGATCGGGTGACTACCCGCTCGTGACCAGCCCCAACCGGAGCCGGCGGGAAACCCCGGACTAGCCGGCGGGCGGCGGGGCCTCGCAGACGATCTTCGGCGACGGGTCGTAGCGCACCGTGTTGGACTCCGAGCGGGACTGGCCGGTGCGGCGGTCCTTGATCGTCCGGGTGTCGGTGACCGTGAAGCCCCGCGCGCCGGCGCTGGCCACGCACGGCGTGGTGCTCTTCTTGATCTCCTGCGGGTCGGTGAAGTTCGACTGCTCGCTGGTGGAGCCGCTGACGTCGTAGTTCTTGGTGCCCCACAGGACGATCTTGATCGTGGACGGCGTCCAGATGGTCTGGATCGCGATGCCCGTGTCGTCCGGGTTGGTGAACTTGATGTCGATCAGGCTGTTGCCCGCGCCGTCCATGAACACCGTGGCCTCGCGGCCGGCCGGGTAGCGCGAGATCCAGTAGCTGTGCTCCTTGTGGCCCGCGTCCTTCATGCCCGCGTGGTAGCCCGCGTTGTACAGCGTGGTGGCGAACTGCGAGATGCCGCCGCCGACCGCCCGGCCCGGCGCGCCGTTCTCGATGATGCCCGCCTCGACGTAGCCCTGCGCGGTGCCGCGCGGGCCGGTGTACTCGTTGAGCGAGAAGGTCTCGCCGGGCTTCACGATCGCGCCGTTCACCTTCTCCGCGACGACCCGGATGTTGGTGCCCGAGTCGCCGGCGAAGCCGCCGGTCTGGAACTCGCCGACGACCTCCTTGATGCCCATCTTGTTCGCCTGCTCGGTGGTGACCTTGGCGGGCGTGTGCTTGTACTCCGCCTTGATCTCGCGCTTGTCCGCGCTCTTGAGCACGTCGAGGAAGGTCGCCAGGGACTTCTCCCAGTCCACGCCCAGGCCGTCCACCGACTCCTTCACGGTGGGCCGGCCGCCGTCGAACACGATCTCGGCGTCCTTGCCCTCCTTCTCGGTGGCCTTGAGCTGCGGGCCGGCGGCCTCGACCACCTTGTTGTTGTCCACCTTGGCGGTCAGCCCGCCGTCCTCGGCGGGCTCGAACGCCAGGGTGGTGGCCAGCTGCTCGGGCGTCAGGGTCGCGTCCTTGCCCTCGCCCTTGATCACCACCGGCGCGGCGACGGCCGGCTTGCCGACCTCGTCGAGCGCCTTCGCGACGCCTTCCTTGGTGGTCTTCACCGGGGTGGTGCCGACCGGCAGGTCGATCGTCCCGCCGTCGGCCCAGGACGCCAGCAGCTTCTCCGACGCGGCCGGCACGTCGAGCTTCTGGCCCTGCTTCGGGTCGACCGCGACGGCGTTCGCGCCCTCGAAGCGGATGGTGCCCTCGGCCGGGTCGTGGTCGGTCTTGGCGCGCAGCGCCTCCAGCGCGGCGGTCAGCTTGGCGCTGTCGCTGCTGGTCGCGATGCCGACCTCGCGGGAGGTGAAGAACGAGGTCACCCGGGTGACCGGGGACAGCGGCTGGTCGCCGGCGCGGTCCAGGGTGGCGTTCCAGTCCAGTTCCAGCCCGGCGGACTTCGGGTCGAACTCGGTGGCCACGTCGCCGGCCTGGGTCTTCACCGGCTGGGCCAGCCGCGGGCCGATCTGGTCGCGCAGCTTCTGCTCGGCGGCGCTGTGGCTGAGCCCGCCGACGTCCACGCCGGCCACGCTCACGCCGCGCGGCACGTTCCCGCTGGACAGCGCGATGTCGGCGCCGTAGAGCACGGCCAGGAAGCCGAGCACGCTCGCCGCGACGATGATCAGCTTGCGGCGGCTCTTGCGGCGCTGGTCGGTCTCCTCGGCGTCGGTCTGCTCGTCAACCATCACCGGGCCGAGCACGGTCGCCTCGGGCTCGGACACCGGCGTGGCGAAGACCGTGGTCTCCTCCGACGGCTTCGGGTTGCGCGGGTTGCCGACCGGCGACCTCTCGGCGGGCACCTGGCCGGCCGGGGCCTGACTTGCGGGGCCTTGACCTGCGGGGTTCTGGCCGGTGGGGCCCTGATTTGCGGGGTTCTGACCTGCGGGGATCTGGCCGGCGGCGAACGCGCGGGTGGCGTCGACCGCCGGGATCGCGCGGGTCTCCTCGGCGGGCGGGACCGCGGGCCGGGCCGGCTCGGCCAGGCGCGCGGGCTCGGCGGGCGGGGTCGGCTGGTGCGCGCTCGTCTCGGCCGGCGGCGTGAGGTTGCGGGTCGACTCGTCGGACAGGATCCGGGTCGCGTCCGACGGCGGCACGGTGCGGACCGTCGGCGCGGCCGACG
Organism: Saccharothrix espanaensis DSM 44229; assembly: GCF_000328705.1. Classification (NCBI taxonomy): domain Bacteria; kingdom Bacillati; phylum Actinomycetota; class Actinomycetes; order Pseudonocardiales; family Pseudonocardiaceae; genus Saccharothrix; species Saccharothrix espanaensis. Next base: position 9,164,385 of record NC_019673.1, read on the forward strand.
GCCCGGTGGGCTCGTCCGGCTCCTCCTGCGGCCAGGCGTCCTCGGTCGGCCAGGCGGCCTCCTGCACCGAGGACGCGGCGATCTGCGTCGTGCGCTCCGAAGCGGTGCCCGACGGGCGGACGGGCTCGAAGGCCCTCGTCCGCTCAGCGTCGTACTCCGGTCGCTGGTTCTCCGGCACCGCTCCCCCTCTTGCCTATCCGCAAGTTCCCGGGACTGCTTACCCGACCGGCGTCACGCGTCGATCACTTCTGGGTCGATCAGAGGTAAAGGCCGGTTCCGTGGTCCGACCGCTCGCTCGCGATCGCGTGCACGTCCCGCTCCCGCAGCACGAGGTAGGTCGAACCCTGCACCTCGACCTCGTACTGGTCCTCCGGGTTGAACAGCACCCGGTCGCCGACCTTCACGTGCCGCACGTTCGTACCGACGCCGTGGACGTCGCCCCAGGCCAGACGCTTGGCCATCTGCGCGGTCGCCGGGATCACGATGCCGCCGCTGCTGCGGCGCTCACCGTCCTCCGGCGAGATCCGCACCATGACGCGGTCGTGCAGCATCTGGATCTCAAGCTTGACATCGGGCACCAGCAGAGTCTACGTGCCGCGTCAGACACCCTCGTCCAGACCGCCCATCATCAGGGGCAGCCGGTGGGGGCCGGCCGCACTGATGCGGATCGGCACGCCCCAGTCCTGGCGGGTGAGCTTGCACACCGGGTGCTCCACGGACGGGTCGTCGGTGCAGCTCGCGGCCTGCGCGACGACGTGCAGCACGCCCTCGGTGAAGCCCTCCGCGATGCGCAGCGACCGGGTCAGGTCGGTGCCCACGCCCGCGCCGCCGACCAGCAGCTCCGGCGGCGAGCTGGTGACCTCCAGGCGGGTCGACGGGCCGTAGCGGTCGTCGAGCTTGGTGCCGGCCGGCGGCGTGAACACCACGCTGAGCTCCAGGTCGCCGGGGGCGAGCACGGTCGGCGGGCGGCGCACCTTGTGGGCCTCGCCGAGCACCTGCGTGCCGGGGGCGACCGGCCGGTCCAGGCGGTGCGCGGCGGAGGCCACGACGACCAGTTCGCCGTCCAGGAAGAGCACGTCGGACGGCTCGGCCAGGTCGGTCGCGAGCGTGCCGACCTCGCCGGTGGCCGGGTCGTAGCGGCGGACCGCGCCGTTGTAGGTGTCCGCGATCGCGACCGAGCCGTCCGGCAGCACGGCCACGCCCAGCGGGTGCTGGAGGAGCGCCTGGTCGGCGTCGCCGTCCCGGTGGCCGAAGTCGAACAGGCCCTTGCCCACGGCGGTGCGCACCTGTCCGTCTTCCAGGTAGCGCAGGGCGGAGGTCTCGGAGTCGACCAGCCACAGCCGGTCGCCGGCCGCCGCCAGGCCCGAGGTCTGGGCGAAGAACGCCTCGGCGAACGGCCCGTCGCTCAACCCTTCGACCGTGGTACCCGCGAACCGTTCCAGCCGGTCCTCGGCGGGGTTGAACAGGCCGAGCGTGTGGTTGCCGGCCAGCGCGATGACGACCCCGCCCGCCGGCTCCCACCAGGCGACGTCCCACGGGCTGGTGAGCGGGATGTCGAGCGCGGGGCCGTCGGTCTCCCCACCCCGCCACTGCTCGCCGGTGCCCGCAACGGTGGTGACCTCGCCGGTGTCGAGGTTCAGGCCGCGCAGCAGGTGGTTGACGGTGTCGGCGACGACCACGTGGTAGCCGACGCGCGCGGCGACCTCCGCGGGCAGCAGCGCGAGCCCGGCAGGCTCCGAGAAGCTGGGGTTCAGCCCGTCGCGGCGCCCCCGCTCGCCGGTGCCGATCCGGCGCAGGGCGGTCTCGCCGTCGGTGTCCAGCTCGACCAGGCGGTGGTGGGCGGAGTCGCTGACCAGGATCGTGCCGGAGGGCGTGAGCAGCGCCTTGGCCGGGAAGCGCAACTCGGTGTCGGCCGGGGCGGGCGGCACGTACGGGCCGTCGCCGCGGTGCAGCGTGCCCTTGGCGTCGTGCTCCTCGACCAGTTCGGCGACGATCTGGCGCAGCGCGTCGACGTGCCCCTCGCCGGCGGCGACGTGCACGACGTAGCCCTCGGGGTCGACCAGGACGAGCGTCGGCCAGGCTTTGACGGCGTAGTTCTGCCAGGTGGTGAGCTCCGGGTCGTCCAGGACGGGGTGGTGCACCCCGTAGCGCTCGACGGCGTCCGCGAGCGCCTCGGCGTCCGCTTCGTGCACGAACTTCGGCGAGTGGACGCCGATCGTGACCAGGACGTCGGCGAACTCGGCTTCCAGCGGGCGCAGCTCGTCCAGGACGTGCAGGCAGTTGATGCAGCAGAAGGTCCAAAAGTCCAACAGGACGACCTTGCCCCGCAACTCCTTGAGGCTGATGTCTCGCCCACCGGTGTTCAACCAGCTCCGACCGACCAGTTCGGGGGCGCGGACACGGGCACGGCGTCGATGAGCGGTCGTCACGTCCGGAGTCAACAACAGTTCAAGGGATCGGTGTTCCGAGGTCCACCATGTGGGCGAAACCATCGTTCGTTTCGTTCGTTTCGAGCTACGATCGCGGTATGACGACAAGCGTTGAGGAACGGACGGTGCTGCCACCCGCGCATCCGGAGAGCCTGTCGCCGTGGGTCACGGCGCTGTCCCGGACGGGCGATGACGCCGCAGTGCTCGTCGGCCCCGACGGAACGCGGTTGGCCCTGCCCCTTGAGGTGTTCGAAGTGTTGCGCGACGTCGTGACGGCCATGTCCCAAGGGTTGGCCATCACTGTCGCACCCCAGCACACCGTGCTCACGACGAGCGAAGCCGCGCACCTGCTCGGGGTCTCCCGGCCGACCCTGGTGCGCCTGCTCGAAGCGGGGGAGATCCCCCACGACAAGCCCAACCGCCACCGCCGGGTCAGGCTCGCGGACCTGCTCGCTTATCAGGCACGTACGCGCCGAGCCCGCTCTGCCGACCTGGACCAAATGGTGCGGGACGGCGAAGAGGGTGGGCTCTACGATCTCCCGCTCGACGCACCGGTCGAGCGACTGCCGGTAGACAAGTGAGCCTTGTTCTCAGCGTTCTTCGACACCTGCGTGCTGTTCAAGCCCTACCTGCGCGACACGATCCTGAGCATCGCCGAAGCCGGTCTCTACCGCCCGCTGTGGTCGACGGGCGTCCTGGAAGAACTCGAACGCAACCTGCTTGAGCGCGGAGTGACCGGACCCCAGGTCCGGCACCTCCGCAACCAGTTGGGAGTCGTGTTCCCGGGAGCAGAAGTGACCGGCTACACCGACTTGATCGACGCGATGACCAACGACCCGAAGGACCGGCACGTGCTCGCGGCTGCGATTCGTGGTGGCGCAGAGGTCTTGGTGACGGAGAACCTCAAGGACTTCCCTGCGTCGTCGATGCAGCGCTACGACATCGAAGCCGTTCACCCGGACGTCTTCTTGCTGGACCAGTTGGACCTCGCCCCACGAACTGTGCACAAGGCGTTGCGGACCCAGGTGTCGCGCTACCGGCACTCGCCGCGGTCCGTCGGCGAACTGCTCGACATCCTGACGAACGACAGCCATGCCTGCAGGGAGTTCGCGGCTGCCTGTCGCCGAGACACCATGTGGAGAAGTTGACGTACTGGCAGCACACGATTCGGAGAACCAGCAGGACGACCTCGCCGCGCACCTCCCCGCAACAGGTGGTCGGGAGCCGGGTTGCCGATGAACTCCCACACCACGCGTGCGCGTCCTGCGTGGACGACCAGGCGGTTGACGTCGTCCGCTGGGTCGGCCACCCACTTCCGGTCCTCGGGGACGTCTTCCGGGTCGTGGATCTTCCCAGTCGCGGGGGAAGCCCATCGGCTCCTTCGGCGGCGCTGCGCGGGTTGGGCTGCGTTGGGCCGAAGCGATTGCGGTGGCCGAAGGGTTCGGGGTTGCGGGATTCGCGTCCTGAACGGCCGGTGCGAAGCACGGGTGTGCGGGGGCCGGCGGGCGACGTGTGAACGAGCTTGGCGACGCGGCGGGTGAAAGCGGCGGCGTGGCGGGGAAAGGGACGGGTGCGACGGTCAGCGGACCGAGCGGGGGCCCAGGACTGACGCGCCCAGGTCGGTGACGCGGCGGCGGAGTTCGCGGTCGGCGGTGACGACTGCGGTGGGGCGGCCGGGGGCTTCGGCGCGGACCACGTCGACTATCGCGTCGTCGCCGGAGGACGTGGCGGAGACCACACGGACGCCGGGTATCGACTGCACGTGGCGGGCTTTGCCCTCCACCACCAGGACCACCTCCAGCGGTCCTTCGGCGAACCCGGACAGGCCCTGCTCACCCACTCCCACCAGGGAGTTCCGCAGTCTTTCGGCCGCTGCGGCACGGTCGCGCCACCAGCCGTCGGGCACCGATCCGATGACATTTGCGGCGTCAACCACCAAGAGCGGGAGGCTCATCCGCCCATGCTCTCAGCAAACCCTCAAAAAACTGTCGTACCCCGGTGGCACCATGGATGGTGTCCATGGGGGACAAGACACATTCAGGGGGATAGTGATGATGAGGCGTGCCCGTAGACAGGACGACACCTGGACCGGCTCTGCCACGTCCAAGTAGTCCGGACATGTCCTAGCGAGAAGCAGTTCGGGGGAGATATGGGAAACCCCGCGGTGCTGCCAGGTCGGGGGTCCGACAGCACCGCGGGGTCACCAGGAACATCGAGACACGATCGTGGACTGTTACACCCCCTACCGAGTGTGACACAGATCACGTTTCAGAACGTCTCGACAATGGTCGAAGGCCCTGCCGCGCGGGAGGTGCGACAGGGCCTTCGACGTTCCCCCTTCGCCCACACGCGCGAGACGGCGGGGCGTGTACCCGGTGTCGATCGGGTTGCCGTCTCAGCGCGGAGGTCTCAGCGGAGGGTGGTCACCTGGGACTGCGCGATCGCCATCAACTCGTGACGCATCGCCGGGGTCGGCGCCATCTCGATCGCGCGGGCGACAGCCTTGCGGTTGCGAGCCTCGACACGACGAGCGCGGAGCTTCGCAGTGAAGTTCATCGGGGGTTCATCCCTCTCAACGGTGTCTCTCGGTGGTGTGCCTCAAGTATGCACCCTGCGCACACAGAAAGCACCCGATTATCCGGTGAGGTGGGGCACATACCGATGAATCTCCGGCCGCCACCTGAAGAGCCCCTACGATTCGCCTGGCAGACACCTACCCGCACAGGACAGCTCGACGATCAACACCCAGCGTGACCGCAGGACCGCGCCGGAGAGTCGGGAATCAGTCCTCGCGCCCCAGCAGGAAGCGCCCGAAGTGCGGCACGGTGAACGCGATCTGGCCCCGCTCCGCGCTGTAGACCAGGCCTTTCTTGATGAGGCTGTCCCGCGCCGGCGACAGCGACGACGGCTTGCGGCCCAGCTGCTCGGCGACCTGCGCGGTGTTCACGCCCGCGTCCTTGCCGTCGGTCAGCTCCGCCATCGACCGCAGGTACTCCCGCTCGGCGGGCGTGGCCCGCTCGTAGCGCGACCCGAAGAACCCGACCGCGAGTTCCGCGTCCGCCTCCGGCGCGGCCACCGCCACGTCCAGCGGCGTGATCGGGTCGGCGGGCGCGGCGTCCCACGCGGCCTTGCCGTAGGCCTGGATGAAGTACGGGTAGCCGCCGGAGGCGTCGAACAGGGCGTCCAGCGCCTCCTCCGCGATCCCCGCCTCCTCGCGCTCCACCGGCGCGAGCACCGCCCGGTCGGCGTCCTCGCGTGACAGCCGGTCGATCCGCACGTACCGGAACAGCCGCTCCGAGTACGACTTCGAGGCCGACAGCACCGCCGGCAGGTGCGGCAGCCCGGCACCGACCACGACCAGCGGCGCGCCCGACTGGGACAGCTCGTGACAGGCCGCGCACAGCGCCGAGATGTCGTCCGGCGGCACGTCCTGCATCTCGTCGATGAGCAGCGCCACCCCGGTGCCCACGTCCTGCGCCAGCTCCGCGACCTCGGTGAACAGCTCCACCAGGTCGATCTCGATGTCCCCGGAGTCGGCCCGGCCCTGCGCGGCCGGCACGTCGATGCCCGGCTGCCACCGGTCGCGCAGCTTCGCGTCGTCCGGGTTGGCGCGCAGCGCGAACGCCTTGAGCACCCCCAGCACGGACTCCACCCGGTCCGGCGCGCGGTGCCGCACGGCCAAGTCCCGGATCGCCCGGTGCAGCGCGGCCGACAGCGGACGCCGCAGCCCGGCCTCCGGTCGCGCCTCGATCTTGCCCGCGCCCCACCCACGCTTGACCGCCATCGACCGCAGTTCGCCGAGCAGCACGGTCTTGCCCACGCCGCGCAGCCCGGTCAGCACGAGGCTGCGCTCCGGCCGGCCGCGCGCCACCCGTTCCAGGACGACGTCGAACGCGCCGAGTTCCTTGTCCCGTCCGGCGAGTTCGGGCGGGCGCTGCCCCGCGCCGGGGGCGAAGGGATTGCGGACCGGGTCCATCCTCGGACGGTATCGAGGTGTCTAGGGCAGATCCAATACTCAGCGCGTGTCACGGCGTATCGGCGAGTCTAGTGAATTGGCTAGACGTGCTTATCGTTGCGCATGGACCGGTGGGCGGGTTGGCTGGGTCACGTGGCTGAAGTCGTGACCAAGGGCACCGGCAAGGTCGAGCGCACCGCCGACCGGGCCGAGGTGCAGGTGAACTTCGAGACCGTGGGAACGACGCGCAACGAGGCGGTGGAACTGCTGACCGGCCGCGTCGCCTCGATCGAGCCGGCGCTGGGACGGCCGGGCGTCGAGGTGCGGTCGCGGCAGCTCACCGTGCACGACAACTGGGACGGCCAGCAGCGGGCGGGCAGTCGCGCGGCGCAGCAGTACGTGCTGCGCGTGGACGACCTGACCCAGCTGGACGACCTGCTGGCCGCGCTGGTCGCCGCCGAGCCCACCTGGCTCAACGGCCCGAGCTGGCAGTTGGCCGACGACGCCGACGCGATCCGCGAGGCCCAGCGCGAGGCCGTGGCGGACAACCGCCGGCGGGCGGAGGGGTACGCGGAGGCGTTGGGCGGCCGGCTCGGGTCGCTGCTCCGGCTCTCCGACGGCGACGGCGAGACGTGGGCCGCGGAGGCGTCGGCGGGCCGGGCGATGGCGGCCTACGGCGGCTCGGTCGGCGACGCGCCCCGGATGGACGAGCTCAACCTGGAGGCGCAGCAGATCGTCGTGACGGTCCGCTGCACGGCGACCTGGGTGCTGCTGAGCTAGGCCCAGACCACCACGTGACCGGTGATCGTCCGGTCGGCCAGGCCCAGGACTTCGATCCGGAAGATCCGACCACCGGGCGTTCTCCCGCACACCTTGCTGCCGACGACCAGGTTCGTCGCGTCCCGGCGGACCTCCGCGGCGAGGTGACCGGCGCAGTCGGCGCGCTCGGGCAGCGAGTCGGCGAGCCATTCCTTCACGTCGTACGCGTCGCCGTACAACCGGGTGGGTGAAATCCGCCAGACGTTGAGACCTTCGACGTCGCGGGGTTCGGTCAAGTCGAGGTTGTAACCGCCGAAGACGAGCGATCCGCTGAACCGCACGTCCCCCGTCCCGGGATTCGGCGGCGCGAGGGCGAACGTCGATGCGGTCGTCGTGCCCGGGACGGACGCGGGCGCGACCGACCGCGGCGGCTCGACCCCGGCGGGCGTGGGCGTGGCACCGGTCGTGGGACGGAACGGCGCGCCGACCTGGACGGGCGGCGGGACGGCTTCGATCGACCTGACCTCGGTGGACGGTTCCGCCGAGGTCGAAACGGGTCCCGCTGCCGCAGGAGCGGAACTCGGCTCGCCGCCACCGTCGCGCGGCATGAGCGTCAGGACCGTGGCGACTACGCCGAGCACGGTGGCGATCGCCGTGGTCCGGTTCGACCCGTTGTGAAATCCGAAACTTCTTCCGGGATGGCCAGGTGGTCAGCGTTCCACGATCGCCGTCACGCCCTGGCCGCCGGCGGCGCAGAGGGAGATCAGGCCGCGGCCCGAGCCGCGTTCGGACAGGAGTTTCGCCAGCGTTGCCACGATCCGCGCGCCGGTCGCCGCGAACGGGTGGCCGGTGGCCAGCGAGGAGCCGTTGACGTTGAGCTTCGCGCGGTCGATCGGGCCCAGTGGCGCGTCGAGGCCGAGGCGGCTCTTGCAGAACTCCGCGTCCTCCCACGCCTTGAGCGTCGCCAGGACCTGCGACGCGAATGCCTCGTGGATCTCGTAGAAGTCGAAGTCCCCCAAGGACAAACCGGCGCGCGCGAGCATCCTCGGCACGGCGTGGACGGGTGCCATCAGCAGGCCCTCGCCGCCGTGGATGTAGTCGACCGCGGCCGTCTCGGTGAACGTCAAGTACGCCAGCACGGGCAGGTTGCGGGCCGCCGCCCACTCCTCGCTCGCCAGCAGCACCGTGGACGCGCCGTCGCTGAGCGGGGTGGAGTTGCCCGCCGTCATGGTCGCGTCCGCGCCCCGCCCGAACACCGGCTTGAGCGTGGCCAGCTTCTCCACCGACGAGTCCGGCCGCAGGTTCTGGTCCCGGGTCAGGCCCTGGAACGGGGTCACCAGGTCGTCGAAGAAGCCCCGGTCGTAGGCCGCGGCCAGGTTGTGGTGACTGGCGGCGGCCAGTTCGTCCTGGGCCTCGCGGGTGATGTCCCACTCGCGGGCGGTGATGGCGGCGTGCTCGCCCATGGACAGGCCGGTGCGGGGTTCGCCGTTGCGCGGGACGTCCGGCACGACGTGCTTGGGCCGCAGCTTGGCCACGGCCTTGAGCCTGGCCCCGACCGTGCGGGCCCGGTTGAACTCCAGCAGCACGCCGCGCAGGTCTTCGTTCACGCCGATGGGCGCGTCGCTCGTGGTGTCGACGCCGCCCGCCACGCCCGACTCGATCTGGCCGAGCGCGATCTTGTTCGCCACCGCGATGACCGCCTGCAACCCGGTGCCGCACGCCTGCTGGAGGTCGTGGGCGGGCGTCTCGGCGGACAGCCCGCTGCCCAGCACGCACTCGCGCACCAGGTTGAAGTCCCGGCTGTGCTTGAGCACCGCGCCCGCGACCACCTCGCCGAGCCGTTCGCCGTGCAGCGCGAACCGGCTGACCAGGCCGTCCAGCGCGGCGGTGAACATGTCCTGGTTCGACGCGGCGGCGTACGGGCCGTTCGAGCGGGCGAAGGGGATTCGGTTGCCACCCAGGATGGCAACCCTGCGGATGTCGGCCATGGCGTCCTCCCGTGCGGGCGTGTGACCACCATCTTACCTACTCGCCAGTAGACTTACTATTGAGTAGGGGGTGTGATGTGGAGATGGATCGCTACCAGTCGTTCGCCAGGTCCGGGATCGGGCGGTTCGTCGTCGGCAAGCTCGGCCTGCCCGATCCCCACCCGCTGCGCCGGCACTCGCCCGGCCGGCCCCCGCTCGACGGCCCGGTGCTGCTCGGCGGCCGGGGACGGCTGGTCGAGCCGGTCCGCGCGACCCTGGGGTCCATCGGCCTCGACGTCACGACCGACCCCACCGAACGGACCGACACCGCCGGACGAACCGACACCACCCAACGGACCGAGGCCGCCGAACGGCCCGCCGCCCTGGTCTTCGACGCGACCGGCATCGAGAAGGTCGAGGACCTGCGCGACCTGCACACCTTCTTCCACCCCTCGATCCGCTCACTCGGCCCGTGCGGACGGGTCGTGGTGCTCGGCACGCCGCCCGCGTCCGCCGTGTCCCGGATCGCGCAGCGCGCGCTGGAGGGCTTCACCCGCAGCGTGGGCAAGGAGCTCAAGCGCGGCGGCACGGCGCAGCTCGTCTACGTCGCCGAGGGCGCGGAGGGCAACGTCGAGTCGACCCTGCGCTTCCTGCTGTCCGGGCGGTCGGCGTACGTGTCCGGCCAGGTGATCCGGATCGGCGCGGGCCCGGTCGAGGCCCCCGACGACTGGGACGCCCCGCTCGCGGGCAAGGTCGCGCTGGTCACCGGCGCGTCGCGGGGCATCGGCGCGGCCATCGCCGAGGTGCTCGCCCGCGACGGCGCGCACGTCGTGTGCCTGGACGTCCCCGGCCAGGGCGAGGAGCTGTCCGCCGTCGCCAACCGGGTGAAGGGCTCCACGATCCAGCTCGACATCACCGCGCCCGACGCGCCCGCGCGGATCGTCGAGCACGTCGACCAGCGGCACGGCGGCGTCGACGTCGTCGTGCACAACGCGGGCATCACCCGGGACCGGACGCTGGGGCGGATGGACGAAGGCCGCTGGGACGCCGTGCTCCAGGTGAACCTGGCCTGCCAGGAACGCGTCAACCAGGCGCTGTTCGACTCCGGCGCGCTCCGGCCGAACGGGCGGGTCGTCGGCGTCTCGTCCATCGCGGGCATCGCCGGCAACGTCGGCCAGACCAACTACGCGACCACCAAAGCGGGCGTGATCGGCCTGGTCGACGCGCTGTCCGAGCAGGTCGACGGCACCGGCACGACGGTGAACGCGGTCGCGCCCGGCTTCATCGAGACGAGGATGACCGCCGCCGTGCCGCTGGTGATCCGCGAGGCGGGCCGGCGGATGAACAGCCTGTCGCAGGGCGGGCTGCCGGTGGACGTCGCGGAGACCGTCGCGTGGTTCGCCCACCCTGCTTCGGCGGGCGTGAACGGCAACGTCGTGCGGGTCTGCGGGCAGAGCCTGCTGGGGGCGTGATGGCGAACCTGACCTGGCTGTACGCCAAGGCCGCGCTGACCGGGTTCACCCGGCGCGGCTCGGAGCTGCCGACCGCCGAGAAGTCGTTCCGGGTCGACGTCGACCGCGCGCACCTGGCCGCGTACGGCCGGGTCTGCGGGTTCGGGGTGGGCGACGGGCTGCCGCTGACCTACCCGCACGTGCTCGCGTTCCCGGCGCAGGTCGAGCTGATGACCGGGCGCGGGTTCCCGTTCCCGCTGCCCGGCCTGGTGCACGTGGCCAACCGGATCACCCGGACCCGGCCGCTGCACGCCGGCGAACCGCTGGACGTGCACGTGTCGCTGGCGAACCTGCGGCCACACGAGCGCGGGCAGCAGTTCGACGTGCGCTCGACGGCGTCGGTCGACGGCGAGGAGGTCTGGGTCGACGTGTCGACATATCTCCGCCGGGGCGACGGGAGCGGCGAACCGGCCGGGAAGGACCGCGCCGAGCCGCCGACGCCGACCGGGCGGTGGCGGGTGCCGGGCGACACCGGCCGGCGGTACGCGCAGGTGTCCGGCGACCGCAACCCGATCCACCTGCACGCGCTGACCGCGCGCGCGTTCGGCTTCCCCCGGGCGATCGCGCACGGGATGTGGTCGAAGGCGCGCTGCGTGGCGGCGTTCGAGGGCCGGCTGCCGGACGCGTGCACGGTGGACGTGCGCTTCAAGGCCCCGATCCCGCTGCCCGGCGCGGTCGACTTCTCCGCCACCCCGACCGGTGCCGGGTGGCGGTTCGCGCTGTGGTCGGACCGCCCCCACCTGGAGGGCGTGCTGCACGCCTAGTCTTCCTCGGGCGCCTGATCCTCCGGCACCCGATCCTCCGGCACCCGATCCTCGGGCGCTTGATCCGCTGGGGCCCGGTCCTCGGCGGGCTCGGGCGACCGGCGGGACGGCGGGTGCCAGACGTGGCCCGCGACCAGGTCGCCGAAGCCCATCCAGACCAGGTTCATCAGCCGGGCGGCGACCACGCCGGCCGGCTCCTCGGGGTTGTCCAGCCACCAGTCGGCCAGCGACTCGCCCGCGCCGACCAGGGCGGCGGCCAGTGCCTCGGCCTCCTTGTCACCCGGTCTGGGCACGTCGGGGAACTCGCCCGAGTGCACCAGCAGCGCCGCCACCAGGCTGATCGCCCGGCCGCGCAGGTCGGCCAGCTCCTCGGCGAACGGGCCGCCCTGCGAGGACGCCTGGCGGTGCAGGACCTGCCAGCTCGGCCGGTTGCCGCCGACGAACCCGAAGAACGCCCGCAGGCCGCTCCACAGCTGGACGTCCGGTGGCTGGTCGGCCTCCACGCCGGTCGCGATGGCCTCCATCATGCGGGTGGCCTCGCGCCGGATGCAGGTGGCGAACAGCTCCTCCTTGGAGCCCAGGTAGGCGTAGAGCATGGGTTTGGAGATGCCCGCGACGTCGGAGATCTCGTCCATCGACGCGGCGTGGAAACCCAGGCGCGAGAAGACGTCCACGGCCGCGTCCAGGATCTGCCGCTCGCGCACCGCGCGCGGCAGTCGCTTGGCCCGACCGGTGCGGACCGGTTGTTCTGCGTGCATCACACCCTCCAAGGCTGGGACAAGATTATCGGACCCCCTTGCCGCCTTACCTACTGGCCAGTAGGCTTACCTGCGAGTAGGTAGCGGAGGTGCCACCATGACCGTCGACCTCACCACCGAGGCGATCGCGAGGCTCAGCCCCCAGGAGCTGATCTCAACGCTCAAGCAGGTCGATCCCGCGGACCCCGCGCTCAAGGACGTCGACATCGACGTCATCGCGCGCGGCATCGACCCGAAGAAGCTCGGCGAGGACGAGTTCGCCGACCTGCTGGGCGCGCTCGGCGACCTGGCCGATGGGGGCGCGGACCTCGACCTGGCCACGATGGACCCGCAGAACTTCGCCCGGATCATCTCGCGCGCGTCCAAGGACCAGATCGACGCCGTGACCAACCGTCCCGGTCTGCGCGAACGGGTCCTCGACGAGGTGTTCCGGCGCATGGAGGTCCACTTCCGCGGCGACCGCGCGGGCGCCACTCGTGCCGTGGTGCACTTCCGGCTGTCCGGCGGCTTCGGCGACGGCGGACACGACGTGTACGAGGCGATCATCGAGGACGCGGCCTGCACCATCAACAACGGTGCCACCCGCGAGTCGCGCGCGACGATCACCCTGGGCCCGGTCGAGTTCCTCAAGCTGGCCACCGGCAACGCGTCCGCGCCGGTGCTGTTCATGACCGGCAAGCTCAAGGTCAAGGGGGACCTCGGCTTCGCGGCGGGGTTCATGAGCCTGTTCGACATCCCGAAGGCGTGAGGATCACATGGGCGGCTTTTCGCTGGAGCTGAACGAGGACCAGGAAGACCTCCGGGAGTGGGTGCACGGCTTCGCCAAGGAGGTCATCCGCCCGGCGGCGGCCGAGTGGGACGAACGGGAGGAGACCCCGTGGCCGGTGATCCAGGAGGCGGCGAAGATCGGCCTGTACGGGTTCGAGGCGCTGGCCACCTGGTTCGCCGACCCGATCGGGCTGTCCCTGCCGATCGCCACCGAGGAGCTGTTCTGGGGTGACGCCGGCATCGCGCTGGCGCTGATGGGCACCGGTCTCGCGGCGGCGGGCATCTTCGCCTCCGGCGAGCCCGAGCAGCTCGCCGAGTGGGTGCCGGAGTGCTTCGGCACCGAGGACGAGCCGAAGCTGGCCGCGTTCTGCGCGTCCGAGCCGCAGGCGGGCTCCGACGTCGCCGGCTACCGCACCCGCGCGGTGTACGACGAGGCCACCGACGAGTGGGTGCTCAACGGCCAGAAGGCGTGGGCCACCAACGGCGGCATCGCGAACGTCCATGTGGTTACCGCCGTGGTCGACCCCGCGCTCGGCTCGCGCGGCCAGGCCGGGTTCGTCGTGCCGCCGGGCACGAAGGGCCTGTCGTCGCCCGGCAAGATCAAGAAGCACGGCATGCGGGCGTCGCACACTGCCGACGTGTTCCTCGACGACGTGCGCGTACCCGGCCGCTGCCTGCTGGGCGGCAAGGAGAAGCTGGACGCGCGGCTGGCGCGGGCCCGCGAGGGGCGCAAGGCCGGCGGCCAGGCGGCCATGGCCACCTTCGAGACCACCCGGCCGACGGTCGGCGCGATGGCGGTCGGCGTGGCGCGGGCGGCCTACGAGTACTCGCTGGAGTACGCCAAGGACCGCGAGGCGTTCGGGCGCAAGATCATCGAGAACCAGTCCATCGCGTTCGACCTGGCGAACATGAGGATGGAGATCGACGCGGCCCGGCTGCTGGTGTGGCGGGCGGCGTGGATGGGCCGCAACAACGTGCCGTTCACCGCGGGCGAGGGCTCGATGTCCAAGCTCAAGGCGGGCGAGGTGTCGGTCTGGGCGACCGAGCGCGCCATCCACATCCTCGGCGGCGCGGGCTACACCCGTGAGCACCCGGTCGAGCGGATGCACCGGGACGCCAAGATCTTCACCATCTTCGAGGGGACGAGCGAGATCCAGCGGTTGGTGGTGGCCAGGGCCATTTCGGGCATCCACATCAAGTGAGTTGATCACCCCAGGCCGTCCTCAGGCCGTCCGGGAAGTGGACCGGGTCTTGCGGGCGCGGAAGACCCGGTCGACGGCCTTCCGGGCGCGCTCGTGGCTGGACGGCATCAGGTGCGTGTAGGTGCGGAGCGTGAAGCCGGGGTCTTCGTGTCCCAGGTACTCCGCAAGCTCCTTAATGGACACTCCCTGCGACAGCAGCACCGTTCTCCGGGATCGAGGCTTGCCGCCTTCGGCGAGGCGACCCGAGTCGCATGCGGCACCAGGCCGTGACTATCGCCCGGCCACGCGGGTGGATCATGCCGGGCACGGCGATCGACGTCCGCCGATGCTCCGCGCCAGCGCCAACGTGGAGGCCGGTCGAGACGGCGAAGGGCCTCTCTCAGCCCGTCTGGCGTCGGAGAACGTTGGTCACCAACGATCAATGTTGAGACGTCATGGGCAGGTCGCACCGCGATTCCATATGACATCGTCAGATCAGGTCACCCTGGTGGGATCTTCACCCCCTCCGAAGGACGAGCGAGATCCAGCGGTTGGTGGTGGCCAGGGCCATTTCGGGCGTCCACATCAAGTGAGCTGATCACGTCGGGGTGGAAAGGGACGGGGTCTTCCGGGCGCGGACGGCCCCGTCCCTTTCGCCTGCGAACGGCCGTGCGGTGTCAGCCGACCGCTGCGGCCAGCCAGGTGCGCTGGGCCGACGTGTCGGGGACCGGGGGCCAGCCGTTGATGACGGCCAGCAGGATCCAGTAGCGCTCCGACCTCGGGTCGCCGAACTCGCCCAGCCAGCGGGCCAGTTCGGGGCCCGTCGGCAGGTTCGGGACGTCCTGCCACTTCGCGTCGATGCGGGCCACGAACCGTGCCGCGTCGGGCGACCCCGGGTCGACGCCGGCCGCCAGTGCCTCGGCGGCCTGGTCCATCGCGTACTGGAACGCCGCCATCTGCTCCGGACCCGGGCCGGACATGTCCACGCCCTCCGCGCGCAGCTCCTGGTGCCGCTCGGACATCCGCCGGATCGACGCGCGGAAGTCCGGGTCGCGCACCAGGTTCGCCAGCTCCACCCACGCCTCCAGCTGCTCCGCCGTCGGGTCGTCGGGCAGCTCCACCTTCACCGACCGCATCCGGTCGCGGAACGCCGGGTCCATCTCCAGACCGCCGAAGACCTCGTCGAAGAAGTCGTCCAGGATCGCCTGGCGCTCCTGCTCGGACAGCCTCGCCAACTCGTGCACCGCCTCCACCTCCCCGTTCCGGGCCACGACGCGCAGCACGGCCCGGCGCAGCCGGAGCGTGCGCATTTGCGCGTCGATGGCCTCCGCGTGCGTCCGGGCCACCTCGGCCACGGACACCTCCCGCGCGAGCACCCGTTGCGCGGTGGGCAGGTCGACGCCCAGGTCGCGCAGTGTCCGCACGAGCTTGAGACGCGCCAACCCGTCGAGGTCGTAGGTGCGGAAACCGCCCGACGTCCGCCCCGCGACGGGGATCAGCCCGGAGTCGGAGTAGAACCGGATCGTCCGGGTGGACAGGCCGGTCAGCCGCGCCAGTTGGCCGATCGAGTAGTGCGTCACGGGGACCACCTTGAACTCTCCAGTTACTGGAACTTCAACCTCTTTTCGCCGATGATCCGGCAGCATCTCCCCCCGTGCACGACGCGCTGAGGCTGTTCGACGCGTACTGGCCGGCCCTGCTGGCGTTCCTGACCCTGCTCGTGGTCTGGCGGCTGGGCCGCGCCGCGTTCCGGGTGTGGTCGGGCCAGGACGGGCGCGCAGACCCGGGGGAACGGGTCCGGGCCGACGGCGCTCGCGGCTCGATGGCGTGGGCCGTGATCAAGTGGTTGCTGCTGGCCGTCGTCCTCGCGGGCGTGACCGGGTTCGGGTTGTTCTGGCTGCTCGGTCGGCCCGCGCTGCCCTCGGCGGCCAGTTTCACCACCGCCGAGCTGCTCGACCTGCTCAAGATCGGGCTCGCGGTGGTGGGCGGGCTGGGTGCGGTCGTCGCGCTGGCGGTCGCCTACCGCAAGCAGCAGGTGTCGGAGGCCGCGCACACCATCGCGACGCGCCAGGACGAGCGCGAGTCCACCAAGTTCTTCAACGAGCGCTACGGGAAGGCCGCCGAGCAGCTCGGGCACGAGAGCTTCGCGGTGCGGTTGGCGGGCGTCTACGCGATGGCGGGCCTGGCGAACGACTGGCCGCAACAGCGCCAGACCTGCGTCGACGTGCTGTGCGGCTACCTGCGCACGCCCTACCCCCGTGACGACCGCACCGAGCGCGAGGTGCGCCAGGCGATCATCACCACCCTGCTCGGCCAGGACTGGCGCTCACGCGCCCTGCGGATGGACTTCCGGGGCGTGGAGTTCGAGAACCTGGACCTCGCGGGCCAGTCCTTCACCGGCGACCACATGTTCGACAACGCCACGTTCCACGGCGACCTGACCGACTTCCGGAACGCGACCTTCAGGGGCACCGTGACGTTCCGGGGTGCGCGGTTCACGGCCGCCGACACGTCGTTCGTCGGGATCACCGCCCGCCAGGCCACGCTGGCGTTCACCGGCGCGGAGTTCACCGGCGACCTGGTCGACTTCGGCGGCGCGCGGCTCACCGAGTCCGAGCTCGACTTGTCCGGCTGCACGTTCCGCGGGACGACCCTCGACTTCTCCGGGCTGGACGCCGTGCCGGTCGACCCGGTGACCGGCCGGGAGTCGTCACTGGTGCTGCGCTCCGCGGACGCCGAGCGCTGCACGATCCGGTTCGCCGGCAGCAGGGTGAACCACCTCCGGCTGCACCTCGACGGTGCCCGGTTCGCGGACTGCGTGCTGGAGGCGGACGGCGTGGTCGCCGCCGAGGCCGACCTGAGCGTGGTCGGCGTCGAGCCCGAGGAGTTCGCGCAGGCGTTGCGCCGCATGAAGGAACGCCGGGCGCCCGAAGGTGCCCGGCGTTCCGGTGGAGCCACTGCGGTCGATCAGTAGGTCAGGACTTCAGCAGGTCAGGACTTCAGTAGGTCAGGGCGATGCCCGGGTCGGCGAGCAGGGCGCCCACGTCGGCGAGGAACTGCGAGCCCTGCTGGCCGTCGACCACGCGGTGGTCGAAGCTGAGGGCCAGTTGGCAGACCTTGCGCGGCACGACCTGGCCGTCGACCACCCACGGCATGTCGCGGATCGCGCCGAACGCGAGGATCGCGGACTCGCCGGGGTTGATGATCGGGGTGCCGGTGTCGACGCCGAACACGCCGACGTTGGTGATGGTGATGGTCCCGTTCATCATGTCCGCCGGTGACGTCTTGCCGTCCCGGGCCACCGTCGCCAGCCCGTCCAGCGCGATCGCCAGTTCCCGCAACGACATCCGGTCCGCGTCCCGGACCTTGGGCACGACCAGGCCGCGCGGCGTGGCGGCCGCGATGCCCAGGTGCACGTAGTCCTTGTAGACGATCTCGCCGGCCGCCGCGTCCCACGTCGCGTTCACGTCGGGCGTGCGGCGGGTCGCCAGCACCACGGCCTTGGCCGCGAACGCCAGCGGGGTGAGCTTGACGTCGCGGAACTCGGCCGTGCCCTTGAGCCGGGCGCGCAGCTCCATCATCGGCGTCACGTCGATGGTCAGGAACTCGGTGACGTGCGGCGCGGTGAACGCGCTGTCGACCATCGCCTGCGCGGTCGCCTTGCGGACGCCCTTGATCGGCACCCGGCGTTCCCGCGAGCCTGCGGCGTAGCCATTGTCCACAGTGGACGCCACAGTGGACGCCAGAGTGGACGCCGCAGCGGATGTCGTGGGTGCCGGTGCGGTGAGCGCCTGCTCCACGTCCTCGCGGGTGATCACGCCACCGGGGCCGCTGCCGGCCAGCACCTGGAGGTCCACGCCCAGGTCCTTGGCGAGCTTGCGGACCGGCGGCTTGGCCAGCGGGACGTACCCGCCCGGCTGCGCGACCGGGGCCGGAGCCGCGACCGCCACCGGAGTCGGGGCCGCGACCGGAGTCGCGACCGGAGTCGCGACCGGAGTCGCGACCGGAGTCGGGGCCGGAGCCGGAGTCGCGACCGGAGTCGGTGCGGGGGGCGGCGGCGGGGCGACCGCGACCGACGAGGCCGCCGGCGCGGGGGCGTCCCGGCGGGCGCGGCGCTTGGCCGGCCCGGACTTCGGCCCGTACCCGACCAGGTTGGCCACCCGGCCCTCGCCCTCGGCGGGGGTCGCGGCCACGCCGTTGGTCTCCGGCGCGGCGGGCGCGGCGGGCGCGGCGGTGCCGGACGGGTCCACGTCGATGGTGATGATCGGGACGCCGACCTCGACCGTCTGGCCCACCTCCACCAGCAGCTCGGTCACCACGCCGTCCCACGGGCACGGCAGCTCGACCGCCGCCTTGGCGGTCTCGATCTCCACGATGATGTCGTTGACCTTGACCGTGTCGCCCGGACCCACGTGCCAGGTCAGGATCTCGGCCTCGGTCAGCCCTTCCGCCGTGTCCGGCAGGGGGAATCGCTTGAACTGCGGCATGTCCTGCGGTCCCCTTACCAGGCCAGTGAGCGGTCTACGGCGTGCAGCACCCGGTCGAGGTCGGGGAGGAACTCCTCCTCCAACTTCGCCGGCGGGTACGGCGTGTCGAAACCGGTCACCCGCAGCACGGGCGCTTCCAGCGAGTAGAAGCACTCCTGCTGCACCTTGGCCGCGATCTCGCTGGCGATGGACGACTCGCCGGGCGCCTCGGACACCACGACCAGCCGGCCGGTCCGCCGCACCGAGTCGTAGACCGGGGCGAGGTCCAGCGGGGACAGCGTGCGCAGGTCGACGACCTCCAGCGAGCGCCCCTCCTCGGCGGCCGCGGCGGCGGCGTCGAGCGAGACGCGGACCATCGGGCCGTACGCGACGAGCGTGGCGTCCGTGCCGGTGCGCAGCACGCGGGACGAGTGCAGCGGCACGGGGGCTGCGGTCGTGTCGACCTCGCCCTTCTCGTAGTAGCGCCGCTTGGGCTCGAAGAACAGCACCGGGTCGTCGGAGTCGATCGCCTGCTGGATCATCCAGTAGGCGTCGGCCGGGTTCGAGCACGCCACGACCCGCAGGCCGGCGGTGTGCGCGAAGTACGACTCGGGCGACTCCGAGTGGTGCTCGACCGCGCCGATGCCGCCGCCGAACGGCACCCGGATCACCATCGGCAGCTTGAGCTTGCCCTGGGTGCGGGCGTGCAGCTTGGCGACCTGGCTGACGATCTGGTCGAAGCCGGGGAAAATGAAGCCCTCGAACTGGATCTCGCACACCGGCCGGTAGCCCCGGATCGCGAGGCCGACGGCGGTGCCGATGATGCCGGACTCGGACAGCGGGGTGTCCAGCACCCGCTGCTCGCCGAAGTCCTTCTGGAGACCGTCGGTGATGCGGAAGACGCCGCCGAGCTTGCCGACGTCCTCGCCCATGACGAGGACCTTCGGGTTGGCTTCCATCGCCGCGCGCAGGCCGTTGTTGATCGCCTTGGCGATGGTCAGCGTCTGCACCGCGGCGGGCGCGCCGGAGGTGGGTCGGTTCATCGTCGGAGCAGCCATTTCAGTGCTCACCTCCCGCGAAGCCGGCGTGGTAGGCCAGGAACTCGTCGCGCTGGGCGTCCAGCACGGGGTTCTCCTCGGCGTAGACGTTGCTGAAGATCCGCTCGGCCGGCGGGGTCTCCAGGGCGACGCAGTGCTCGCGCATGGTGATGGCGAGCTCCTCGGCGTCGGCTTCGACCGAGTCGAAGAAGTCCTGGTCGGCCCACTGCTGCTTGACCAGGTGGACCTTGACCCGCTCGATCGGGTCCTTGAGCTTCCACAGCTCCAGCTCGTCGGAGAGCCGGTAGCGGGACGGGTCGTCGGACGTGGTGTGCGCGTCCATCCGGTAGGTGAAGGCCTCGATGAGGATCGGGCCGTTGCCCTGCCGGCACTCCTCCAGCGCCCAGCGCGAGACGGCGAGCGTGGCCAGCACGTCGTTGCCGTCGACCCGGATGCCGGGGAAGCCGTAGCCGCGGGCCCGCTGGTAGAGGGGCAGCCGCGACTGGCGCTCGGTGGGCTCGGAGATGGCCCACTGGTTGTTCTGGCAGAAGAAGACGAGGGGCGCGTCGTACACGGCGGCCCAGACGAAGCCCTCGTGCACGTCGCCCTGGCTGGTCGCGCCGTCGCCGAAGAAGCACATGGTGGCCTCGCTGTCGGCGTCGTCGCCGACCTTGCCGTCGAACTTCTGCCCCATGGCGTAGCCGGCGGCGTTGAGGACCTGGTTGCCGATGACGATCGTGTACGGGTGGAAGCGGTGCTCCACCGGGTCCCACGAGCCGTTGTCGGTGCCCCGGAACATGCCCAGGATCTCGTGCGGCTGGATGCCCCGGCACCAGGCCACGCCGTGCTCGCGGTAGCTCGGGAAGGCCATGTCGACCGGCTTCAGCGCGCGGCCCGCGCCGATCTGCGCCGCCTCCTGGCCGAGCAGCGGCACCCAGAGACCCAGCTCGCCCTTGCGCTGGAGCGCGTTCGCCTCGCGGTCCGCGCGGCGCACCAGCACCATGTCGCGGTACAGGCCGCGCAGCTCCTCGGCGGAGATGTCGATGTCGAAGTCCGGGTGCGTGACCCGCTCACCCTCGGGGGTGAGCAGCTGCACCAGGTCGGCACCGCCCTCGTCTGTCGCTCGCAAGCCGGCGATCACCTGTTCCGCGGTCGGGGTGGCGGCCGTGGCCGGCGGGCTGTCCGGCCCCGGTTGCGTCCATTTCTCTGGGGACGACATTGCGCCTTACTCCTCGTCTACGAGGCCGCCAAGTCGCTCGTGACGACCATGCGCGGCGGCACCGCCAGTCGCCGCCCCCTGGTGAGGGTGGTCGGGCAACCGTCGGCGCTGACGGTGTTTCTCATCCACATCCTGACACGCGTTCACCCAGGATGGTGAGCCCCGTCCCAGTTTGTGATGGTGCCCGCACGCTCCTGAACAGGGACAACGGTAGGAAGGCCAATCTTCGGCAGTCCGAGTAGGCCGTTCGTACAACGGACGGCGGTGTCCCGGTTACCGATCGTTAACGACAGTCCGTACGCCGGCGGACACACCCGGTTGGCGCAATCGCGCACTCACGACCTCGGGGGTTGGCCCGGCCGGCGGGGCGGGCACCCGTGGACGTCCGACCATCGGTGGCCCGGGGCTTGTCCACCAACCGGTACCGCCGCGACGCGTGCGAGTATCGGGACGTGGACCGTTCAGTGCTGACCCGTACCGTCCGTGGCCTCTGGGACGACGACATCCTCCCGAGCCTGTCCGACTTGGTCGCGGTGCCCGCGATCTCACCCGCGTTCGACCCCGCGTGGGCCGAGCACGGGCACCTGGCCGCCGCGATCGAGCACGTCCGCGGCTGGCTCGCCGGGCGCGACCTGCCGGGCGCGACCATCGAGGTGGTCGAGCTGCCCGAGCGCACGCCGCTGCTGGTGGTCGACGTGCCCGCCACCGGCGACGCGACCGACACCGTGCTCCTGTACGGGCACCTGGACAAGCAACCGCCGGTGGCCAACTGGTCCGAGGGCCTGGGACCGTGGACGCCGGTCGTGCGGGACGGCCGGCTCTACGGCCGGGGCGCGGCCGACGACGGCTACTCCGGGTACGCCGCGATCGGCGCGATCGAGGCCGTCCGGGCGGCCGGCGGGGCGCACGCGCGGTGCGTGGTGCTGCTGGAGACCGGCGAGGAGTCCGGCAGCCCGGACCTGCCCGCCTACCTGGAGCACCTCAAGCCGGCGCTGGGCGAGGTGTCGCTGGTGGTCTGCCTGGACTCCGGCGGCAGCGACTACGACCGGATGTGGCTGACCACGTCGCTGCGCGGGCTCGCGCAGGCCACGCTGACCGTGCGGGTGCTGGAGAGCGGCCTGCACTCGGGCATGGCCAGCGGGATCGTGCCCAGCTCGTTCCGGGTCGCCCGGCAGCTGCTGGACCGGCTGGAGGACTCGGCCACCGGCGAGGTGCTGATCCGCGAGATGCACGTCGAGGTGCCGGCCAACCGGGTCGCCGAGGTGCGCGAGGCGATCGCCAGCGCGCCGGGCGTGCAGGTGTCGTCGGTGCCGTGGGCGCCGGGCGTGCGGCCGGTGACCACCGACGAGGTCGAGCTGGGCCTCAACGCGGGCTGGCGGCCGACGCTGTCCATCACCGGCGCGGACGGCCTGCCCGCCCCGGAGGACGCCGGCAACGTGCTGCGCCCGTTCACCACGCTGGTGCTGAGCTTCCGGCTGCCGCCGACGGCCGACGCGAAGGCGTCGGTCGAGGCGGTCGAGCGGCTGCTGACCCAGGACGTGCCGTACGGGGCCGTCGTGGAGCTGTCCCGGGTCGAGCACGCCGACGGCTGGAACGCGCCGGAGCTCGCGCCGTGGCTGCGCAAGACGCTGGACGTGGTCGGCGAGGAGGTGTTCGACGCGCCGTGGCGGACGGTGTCGCTGGGCGGCTCGATCCCGTTCATGGGCCTGCTGCACGACGCGTACCCGGACGCGCAGTTCCTGGTGACCGGCGCGGTCGGCCCGGACAGCAACTGCCACGTGCCCGACGAGTGGCTGCACCTGGGCCACGCGGCCCGGATCACCGAGGCCGTCGCCGTGGTGCTGGACGCGCACACCCGCCGCTGATCCCGCAGCACTGAACCCCCGGCGCTGAACCCCCGGCGCTGAACCCCCGGCGCTGAACCCCCGGCGCCGACCCTCGGCGTTGATCCTCGGCGTTGATCCCGCGCGCGGACCCGGCTCACCGGGCCGGGTCCGCGCGGAGGTCGTCGAGCAGGGCGAGGGCGGCGGCCGGGTTGCCGCCGACGTGCCGGCGGGCCAGTGCCAGCCGGTCGAAGTCGGTGGCGCGGGTGCGGGCCTCGTCCAAGTCCGCGGTGAACACCCCGCGCACGGTCTCCAGGAACCGGATGCGCGCGGCGAGCGCGTCGCGCAGCTCGCCGACCTGCGTGGAAAGGCCCTGGTAGGCGTTCAGGACGCGTTCGGCGGACAGTGCCGGGCCCTGGTCCAGCAGGAGCAGGAACGCGGTCGCGCCGGCGCGGTCGTCCACCGCGGTCAGGGCTTCGGCGGTGGACCGGCGGGCCCGGTGCAGCTCGGTGTCGGCCAGGACGCGGACCACCTCCTCGATCGACCGGTCCGGCTGATCGCGGCCGAGGTCCACGATCGCGCGGGTGGCGCGGAACAGCTGCCGCGCCAGGCCGCCGGAGAGCACGTGGGCCAGCGCCAGGTATTGCTCGGGCAGGCCCACGACGTACCGGCGGACCAGCTTCTTGGCGTGGTCGAGGTCGAGGTGGCCGACCCGCACGACCTCGTCGAACGAGCCGTCGAACACGCTGAGCGGGCCGATGCCGGACCGGTAGGAACCGAGCTGCGCCTCGGTGGACACCGAGACCAGGTAGTGGCAGCCGGGGACGTCGAAGACCGCCTTGAGTTCGGCCAGGAACCGCCGCGCGGGCTCGCCGGTGCCGATCCGGTCCAGCTCGTCCACGGCGATGATCACCCGACCGGGTGTGCGGTCGGCGCGCTCGCCCAGCGCCGTCTGCTCGGCGACGGCCAGCGCCAGGAAGTCGCGGAAGCGCGTGACCAGCTCGGGGTGGCGCAACACCCGGTCGGTCGACCGGACGTGGGCGAGCACCAGCAGGTTCTCCTTCGCGGCGGCCACCAGCCGGGGCGGGGCGACCCGCCGGCGGAGCTTGGCCAGGCCGCGCGGCGGTTCGCCGGCGGGCAGGTGCGCGATGGCCGCCTCGCACGTCCGGGCGAACAGGTCCACCAGGAACTCCCGAGGCAGGTAGTCGACCGGCGCGGCGACCAGGACGGCGAGGTCGGGCAGGCGGTCCGGCTCGCGGTAGTGGCCCGCGCAGACCGCCCGCAGCAGGTCCGTCTTGCCCACGCCGCGCGCGCCGGTGACGGCGAAGGTGCCTCCGGTGCGCCGGTCGAGCAGCCCGGCCAGCTCGACGGCGGCCGGCGTGGGGACGTGCGCGCGCACGTCGTCCAGCGCGGACGCGTCGCGCACCGTCAGCGAGGTCGAGCAGACCGCCTCGGTGGCCTCGTCGAGCCGGGCGCGGAGCACCGGCAGGACCCCGTCCCGGCGCAGCGCCCGCGCCCAGTCCCGGAAGGCGGCGGCCAGGTCGTCCCGCCGCTGCGAGCGCAGGCCGAGGGTGAGCCGGGCGAACGCCGCGAACACCGCGCCCACACCGATCAGGGTCAAGGGCACGACCGGTAATCGGGCCACCGTGTCCAGCCCCTCCAGCGCGACCGCCACCAGCGGGAACGGCACGAAGGCCGCCGCGACGCCCCGGGAGTGCCGGGTGACCGACGAGCCCGACACCTCGACCGCGAGGGCCACGACCAGCGCCAGCGCGCCGAGCACGGCCATCCCCGCGAGGCCCAGCGCCCGGTCGGCCGCCTTCACCACCAGCCCGGCGGCCAGCACCAGGTGCAGGCCGACGGCGACGGCCACCGCCACCGCGAACCCGGCCCGCGCCCCGGACCCCGCCGGTCCCGGCGCGAGCAGCCGCCAGTAGCGGGCCTCCTCCTCGTGGGCGGCGGCGAACACCGGCAGCCGGGCCGCGCGCACCGCCTCCACCAGGTCGTGCCTGGACAGACCGGCCGCGGCGAAGGACTCGCGCAGCTCGCCGCGGGCCACCTCGTCGTCCACGAGCCCATCCAGGAACTGCTCGCGGTCCTCGTCGTCACGCCCGCGCTCGGCCATGCCCCGATGGTGCCCGAACCCACCCGTCCGGTGGGTCGGCGAGCGTCGGCGACCAGACCTCTGGATCGATGCCGCACACTGGTCCGGTGGACGAGCAACGGGAGCGGGCGAGGCTGGCGGCGTCGGACGCGCCCACCTCGCCGTGGCGGCTGTGGGGCCCCTACCTGGCCGGGCGGCAGTGGGGCACGGTCCGGGAGGACTACTCGGCGGGCGGCGACGCGTGGACGTCGTTCCCGTTCGAGCACGCGCGCTCGCGCGCCTACCGCTGGGGTGAGGACGGCATCGCGGGCATCTGCGACGTGCACGGCTTCCTCAACTTCGGGCTGGCGCTGTGGAACGGCCGGGACCCGATCCTCAAGGAGCGCTACTTCGGGCTGACCAACGTCGAGGGCAACCACGGCGAGGACGTCAAAGAGCACTGGTGGGTCACCGACGGCACGCCCACGCACTCGTGGATGCAGGTCGTCTACCGCTACCCGCAGGCCGAGTTCCCGTACCGGGAGCTGCGCGAGATGGCGTCGAACGCGGGCCGCCAGGAGCGCGAGCCCGAGCTGGCCGACACCGGCGTGCTGGACGAGAACCGGTTCTTCGACGTGCTGGTCACCTACGCCAAGGCGGCGCCGACGGACATCTGCGTCGAGATCACCGCGACCAACCACGGGCCGGACCCCGCGCCGCTGCACCTGCTGCCGCAGCTGTGGTTCCGCAACACGTGGGCGTGGGGTCGCGACGACCGGCGGCCGGCCCTGGTGGCCTCGACCCGGGACGGGTGGCGGCGGGTCGGCGCCGAGCACGGCGCGCTGGGCCGCTACACCCTGCACGTCGAGGGCACGCCGACGCTGCTGGTCACCGACAACGAGACCAACGAGGTCGAGCTGTTCGACGCGGCCGACAACCCGGCCCAGCGCACCAAGGACGGCATCGACCGGTACGTGGTGCGCGGCGACTCCAAGGCGTGCCTGGTGACCGGGCCGGACGACGACACCGAGACCGGCACGAAGGCCGCCGCCTGGTACTCGTTCGACCCGGTCGAGCCCGGCGAGTCGGTGACCGTCCGGCTGCGCCTGGTCGCGGGCGACGGCCACCTCGACGCGTTCGGCCCGTCGTTCCAGTCCACTCTGGACGCCCGCCGGGCGGACGCCGACGGGTTCCACCGCACGGACCTGGACCCGTTGCGCGCCAAGGTGGTCCGCCGCGCGCTGGCCGGGCTGATGTGGACCAAGCAGCACTACCGGTTCCGCACCCGGGAGTGGCTGGACGGCGACCCGGCGCAGCCCGCCGCACCGCGGTCGCGGCAGTCCCCGCACGCCCGCAACGCGCACTGGCGGCACGTCGACGTGGCGGACGTGATCTCCATGCCGGACGAGTGGGAGTACCCCTGGTTCGCGGCGTGGGACCTGGCGTTCCACACCGTGCCGCTGGCCCGGGTCGACCCGGCGTTCGCCAAGGAGCAGCTGCTCCTGCTGTGCCGCGAGTGGCTGATGCACCCCAACGGCCAGCTGCCCGCGTACGAGTGGGAGTTCGGCGACGTGAACCCACCGGTGCACGCCTGGGCGGCGCTCCAGGTGTTCGCGATCGACCCGGACCGGAAGTTCCTGGCCAAGGTCTTCCACAAGCTGCTGCTGAACTTCTCCTGGTGGGTGAACCGGAAGGACGCGGACGGCAGCCACCTGTTCGAGGGCGGGTTCCTCGGCATGGACAACATCGGGCCGGTCAACCGGTCCGAGCCGATGCTCGGCCAGTGGCGGCTGGAGCAGTCCGACGCGACCTCGTGGATGGCCGCCTACAGCCTGCACCTGATGCGGATGGCGCTGGAACTGGCGCGGCACGACGACTCGTACGAGGACGTGGCCACCAAGTTCGTGGAGCACTTCCTGAGCATCGCCGAGGCGTCCACCCGGTTCGGCTCCGGCGGGCGCGGGATCTGGGACGAGGAGGACGGCTTCTGCTACGACGTGGCGTCGCGCCGGCTGCCCGACGGCGCGGTGGAGTCCAAGCCGCTGCGGGTGCGGTCGATGGTCGGCCTGATCCCGGTGCTGGCGTGCGCGGTGCTGGAGCCCTGGGTGTTCGCCGAGCTGCCGGGGTTCGCGCGCCGGCTGGAGCACCTGCTGGCCCGCCGGCCCGAGCTGGGCAGCTTCCTGACCAGCCGGGACGGCCGGGTGCTGCTGTCGCTGCTGGACGAGGACAAGCTGCGCCGGGTCCTCGGCCGGATGCTCGACGAGGGCGAGTTCCTCTCGCCGCACGGCATCCGCAGCCTGTCCGCCGCGCACCGGGAGGGCCTGGAGGTGCAGGTCGCGGACCAGGAGCACCGGATGGGCTACGAACCGGGCGAGTCCCGCACGCCGATGTTCGGCGGCAACTCGAACTGGCGCGGCCCGGTCTGGTTCCCGACCAACGCCCTGCTGGTCGAGGCCCTGCGCACGGTCGAGTCGTTCCACGGCGGCTTGTTCCACGTGGAACTTCCCACCCGCTCGCAGCGGTACGTGACGGCGGGCCAGGCGGCGGACGAGCTGGTCCGCCGGCTGGTGTCGCTGTTCCTGCCCGACCACGACGGCCGCCGCCCGGCCGACGGCAAGCGGGTGGAGTCGACGGATTCGGCGCTGTGGCGCGACCACGTCACCTTCAGCGAGTACTTCGACGGCGACACCGGCGAGGGCCTGGGCGCCACGCACCAGACCGGGTGGACGGCCCTGGTCGCCGACCTGCTGACGGATCGTCGCCAAACGGGCACCATCGGTGCATCTATTGTGTGATTTGAGCCAACCGCCTGAACATATTGCGGCCTGGTAGCCCGTGTGACGCAAGATTCGTGCGTCACTTCGGGCTGTAACACGGGCGTGCTGTGCACCAAGTCACCCAAGTGGCAGTATGCCGAACACTCGACCGACACAGTTACGAGGAGTGACGCCGTGGCCCGTCGTACCAGGCACGCTGTGCTCGCCATGCTGCCCGTCCTAGCGCTCGCCGCGACGGCGTGCGCGACCAAGGTCGACACCGGCACCCCTCAGGACAGCGGGTCGGGAATCACCCTGGTCAAGAGCGGCAAGCTGGTGACCTGCACGCACCTGTCCTACAAGCCGTTCCAGTACACCGACGGCGACAAGACGGTCGGCTTCGACGTGGACCTGGTCGACTTGGTGGCCAAGGAGCTCAAGGTCGACCAGGAGATCTTCGACACGCCGTTCGAGAACATCACCTCGGGCACGGTCTTCACGACCAACGAGTGCGACCTCGCCGCCGCCGGCATGACCATCAACGACGAGCGGAAGGCGGCGATCGACTTCTCCGAGCCGTACTTCGACGCCTCGCAGGCGCTGCTGGTCAAGAAGGACTCCGGGCTCAAGGACCTGCCCGACCTCAAGGGCAAGCGGCTCGGCGTCCAGCAGGGCACGACCGGTGAGGCGTACGCCAACGCCAACTCCGCGACCCACGGCTACACCGTCGTGCAGTTCGAGGACCTGCCGCTGATGGAGACCGCCGTGCGGACCGGCGCGGTGGACGCGGCGATCAACGACAACGGCGTGCTCTACGACTACGTCAAGGAGTACCCGGACACCTCGGTGACCAAGGAGTTCGCCACCGGCGAGTCCTACGGCATCGGGATGAAGAAGGGCAACACCGCCCTGAAGACCAAGGTCGACGAAGTCCTGAAGAAGGCCAAGGACAACGGCGACTACGACCGGATCTACGAGAAGTGGTTCGGCAAGAAGCCGGAGAAGAAGTGACCGGTTGACCGCGGGGCCGGTGTCCACCCGACACCGGCCCCGCCCCCTGTCCGAACCGGCCCGAACCCTCCCGCGAGAGGCCCTGAACATGGCCATGTCCAAACGGCGACGGGCGATCGTCTTCCGCCGTGCGCAGTACGCGTTGCTGATCGTGCTCGTCCTGCTGATCGCGTTCCTCGCGGACTGGGGCGAGATCAAGCAGGCCTTCTTCGACGTGGACACCGCGAAGAAGATGTTCCCGCAGGTCATCACGACCGCGCTGGTCAACACGATCGTCTACAGCGCCTTCGGGTTCGCCATCGGCCTGGGGCTGGGCCTGCTGCTGGCGCTGATGAAGCTCTCGCCGGTCGCGCCGTGGCGCTGGATCGCCACCATCTACATCGAGTTCTTCCGCGGCGTGCCGGCCCTGCTGGTGTTCGTCGCGCTCAGCGTGGCCGTGCCGCTGGCGTTCGGCCTGAAGTTCGAGATCAACTCGACGGCCGGCCTCGCGCTCGGCATCGTCGGCAGCGCCTACATCGGCGAGACGATCCGGGCGGGCATCCAGGCCGTGCCGAAGGGCCAGATCGAGGCCGCCCGGTCGCTGGGCATGTCGCACGGGCGCACGCTGGTCACCGTGGTCATCCCGCAGGCGTTCCGGATCATCCTGCCGCCGCTGACCAACGAGCTGATCATGCTGATCAAGGACTCGTCGCTGATCTCGGTGGTCGGCCTGACCGCCGCGGAGTACGAGCTGACCAAGCTCGGCCGGGAGACGCTGAGCCGGTCGCCGTCGCTGACCCCGCTGCTCATCGCGGGCCTGTGCTACCTGATCATCACGTTGCCGCTGGGCCACCTCTCGCGGTACCTGGAGCGGCAGACCGGCGGCAAGAAGCTGCGCACGCCGGAATCGACGGGGGTGTAGGGCGATGTCCGAACAAGTCGTGGGCTCGGCCGAGCCGGACCTGGCCGTCGAGATCACCGGGCTGAAGAAGTCGTTCGGGCCGCTGGAGGTGCTCAAGGACATCGACCTGTCGGTCCGCCGGGGTGATGTCGTGTGCATCATCGGGCCGTCCGGCTCGGGCAAGTCGACGCTGCTGCGGTGCGTGAACCTGCTGGAGGAGCCGACCGCGGGCCGGATCGTGGTCAACGGCCAGGAGCTGACCGACCCGGACGTCGACATCGACGCCGCGCGGACCCGGATCGGCATGGTGTTCCAGGGGTTCAACCTGTTCGCGCACCTCAGCGTGCTCAACAACCTGACCGTGGCGCAGCGCAAGGTGCTGGGGCGCTCGCCGGAGGAGGCGCAGCGGACCGCGCTGCGCAACCTCGAGCGGGTCGGGCTGTCGGACAAGGTCAACGCCATGCCGGCGCAGCTCTCCGGCGGGCAGCAGCAGCGGGCGGCGATCGCGCGGGCGCTGTCGATGGACCCGTCGGTGATGCTGTTCGACGAGCCGACCTCGGCGCTGGACCCGGAGCTGGTGGGCGACGTGCTGGGCGTGATGCGCCAGCTCGCCGACGAGGGCATGACCATGCTGGTCGTCACGCACGAGATGCAGTTCGCCCGCGAGGTCGCCGATCGGGTGC
Organism: Saccharothrix espanaensis DSM 44229; assembly: GCF_000328705.1. Lineage (NCBI taxonomy): Bacteria > Bacillati > Actinomycetota > Actinomycetes > Pseudonocardiales > Pseudonocardiaceae > Saccharothrix > Saccharothrix espanaensis. The sequence goes on from NC_019673.1 coordinate 9,194,435, forward strand.
TCTTCATGGACGGCGGCTACGTGGTGGAGGAGGGGCCGGCGGCGCAGGTCATCGGCGACCCGCAGCACGAGCGCACCCAGTCGTTCCTGGCCCGGGTGCTGGACCCGACCCACCAGGGGCCGGGCGACTGACCGCCGCGCCGGCCGGCCGGTGGGAAGTTCCCGGCGGGCATCCGGCCCATTTGGGCTGATCTGCTTGCGGGCGCGACCGCCGAACCCGCATTGTCGATCACATGACCGAGACGGGGGCGCGCGGGCTGGACGTGTTCGACCCCAGCCCGCCGCGCACCCTGCGGATGCCGGCCGCGGACGTGCTGCGCGGGCTGGGCGAGGAGAACGGGGGGCGGCGGCTGCCCCGGCGCAAGCCGAACGTGCCGCCGGTCATCCGGGTGGTCGACCGGTACCTGACCGGGCCGCTGGACCTGCGCGGCGTGGAGCTGAGCTACCTGCTGGAGTTCGTCCGCTGCCGGTTCGAGGAGCCGCCGGACCTGCGGCAGGGTCGGCTCGCCGGGGTCGAGTTCGCCGACTGCTGGCTGCCCGGCCTGCGCGCCCGCAACCTGAGCAGCGCCAACGAGGTGTCGCTGGCGGGCAGCACGGTCGAGGGCCTGGTGGACCTGACCGACGCCGACATCGCCGCGTCGGTCTCGCTGCGCGGCAGCTCGCTGCGGGTGCCGGGCGGCGTGGCGGTGCAGGCCGACCGGGTGAAGCTGGCCGGCGCGCTGCTCGCGCAACGGGTGGTGGTGGCGGGCGAGCTGCGGATGGCCAGCGCCCAGATCGGCGGCTACTGCAACTTCGCGGGCGCCGTGCTGACCAACCCGCACGCCTACGCGGTGCGCGCCACCAACGCCCACGTCGGCGGCAGCCTGCTGCTGAACAACACCACGATCCGCGGCACGGTCCTGCTGGCCAGCGCCCGGGTCGACTCGGAGCTGACCCTGCGCGGCGCGACCGTGGCCGACGGGCGGGACGAGGACGAGGCCGCGCTGGACCCGCACGCCGACCCGACGTCGACCGTCGTGCTGGACCGGATCACCGTCGACGGCGACGTGCACCTGGACCGGGGCTTCACCGGCGCGGGCACGGTCCGGATGGTCAACGCCGCGCTCGGCGGCACGCTGTCGCTGTCCGGCGGCCGGTTCGACGCGCTGAGCCCGCCGGAGGGCACCGACCCGACCGGCCACGGCCGGGCGCTGCACCTCGACGGCGCGCGGATCGGCGGTGACGTGATCGCCCGGCAGGCGCACGTGCGCGGCCAGGTCCGGATGGTCGACGTGCAGGTGAAGGGCAGCCTCACCCTGGACGGGTCCACGGTGGACAACCCCCGGGCGGACGCCCTGCTGGGCAACCGGTCGCACATCGGCAGCAACCTCACCCTGCGCGAGGTCGAGGTGGCGGGCGGGCTGGAGCTGCGCGGCGTGCAGATCGGCGCGAACCTCGACCTGCGCGGCAGCCGCATCACCGCGCCCGGCCGCTACCGGCACATGGCCGCGGGCAAGCCGTCGCTCGACGTCGGCGGCGCGGTGATCGGCCGCGACCTGATCTGCGCGCGCGGCGCGAAGGAGTTCGTGGCGCACGGCGGCGTGCGGGCCCGGCGGGCGCAGATCGGCCGGATGGCGAACTTCGCGGGCGCGGTGCTCGGCGACAAGCTCGACAGCCACGCGCTGAACCTGCTCGGCATGCAGGTGCAGGAACTCGTGCTGACCCCGATCAGCCCGCCGCGCGGCGACGTCACGCTGCGCCAGGTGCGCTGCACGTCGTTGGACGACAACGAGACCTTCTGGTCGGCCACCGGGTGGATCGACCTGGAGGAGTTCCGCTACGACTCGCTGCGCAACCCGATCGACCTGCGCGACGACCCGGAGGTCGAGCGCCGGCTGCGCTGGCTGCGGCAGTCCATGCGGCGCACGTACCGGCCCGGCCCGTACGACCAGTTCGCCGAGATGCTGCGGGCGAGCGGCAACGACGAGCACGCGGCGACCGTGCAGGTGGAGAAGCAGCGGTTGCGCTACCGGGCGGTGGCCGAGGGCAGGCGGTGGCTGGGCCCGCTGGTGCTGCTGTGGAGCTGGTTGCAGCGGTCGATGGTGGGCTACGGGTACCGGCCGGCGCGCGCGTTGGCGTGGCTCGTGGTGTCCTGGGTGCTGGGCAGCATCTGGTTCTCCTTCGGCACACCGCTGGAGGTCATCAACTCCGACGACCGGATGCACTTCGACGCGTGGCTGTACACGATCGACCTGGTGGTGCCGATCGTCGACCTGGGCAACAAGAACCGGTGGCAGACCCAGGGCCTGTCGCAGTGGATAGCGGCCGGGCTGATCGTCACCGGGTGGGTGCTGGCCACGACGGTCGCGGCGGGTCTCACGCGGATGCTCAAGCGCTGACCGCCGGATTGCGGGCGTGCGGTGCCGGTTCGGGGGGTTCCACATCGGACGACCGGGTGCTGAGGTCGAGGACGTGCTCATCGTCGAGTCCACCGACCGGTTCGTCGGTTCCCACCAGGTGCTGTCCGTGGGCGTCCCGGGGTGGGGGCCGGTGTCCGCGCGGGTCGAGGGCGACGGGATCGGCGACGTCCGGTCCGAGCTGCACGGCACCTTCGGCTGGGAGGTGCTGGTCGACGTCTCGGCGCACCCGCCCGGCGCGGTGCTGCCCGCGCGGGCGTCGGCGCGGGTCGGCGACCGGACCTACGACACCGCCTTCGACTTGACGGTCACCGCGCCGGGCCGGACCGCGCACCTGGTGGGCCACGTGTCGCCGCTCGCGTTCGACGCCGTGCGGGCGCACCTGGAACTCGCGCTGGCCGACCCGGAGCACCGGTTCGCGGTGCGCGGCGGCGAGCACCTGCGGCCGTACCTCGAAACCCGGCCCGAGGACCGGGAACCGTTGCGCCGCCTGGTGTCGCAGGGTCAGGTCGAACTGGTCGACGAGCCGGCGGGGGCCGGGTGGCCGATCCGGGCGAGGACGCCGGCGGAGGCCGAGCGGGCCGTGTACGGGCGGTACCTCGAACTGCGCGACGCTGCGGCGCGGGACGTGGTGATCGCCGTCGGGACGGGCGTGGACGCGCCTGGCGAGTGGGTCGCCGGGCTGCCGCGGAGCTGGAACTCCCGTTACACGTCACCGAGGTTCGTCTGCTCGCTGCCCCGGGACGTGCCGGCCGGGGCGGTCCCGCGCGCGCAGCCCCGGCGGGAGGGCATCGACGTGCGGCAGGCCCGGCGGGCGGCGGCGGACGCCGTCGCCGACGCCGAGCGGTTCGCGCCGCACGCGGTGGCCCTCGTGGGCGTCGACCCGCCGGACGCCGCGCTGGCCAAGGCGCGCGGCCAGTTGGCGCACTGGGCGGGCGAGCCGCCGGACCTCGACCTGCTGGCCGGGCTGCGCGAGGCGTACTCGCTGGGCGTGCTGGCCCGGGACGGGGCGCTGCACGCGTTGACGTCCGTTGTGGACACTTCCGGGCCGGGGGTCCCGCTGGTGGTGTGGAACCCGGCGGAGCACGACCGGCCGGGCGTGGTGGAGGCGCGGCTGCCGGAGGCCCTGCCCGGGGTGCGGGTGGTGTCGGCGGCCGGCGAGCACCCGTGCGTTCACGAGGGGCGCACGGTGGTGTTCCACGCCGGTGTCGTGCCGGCGTCGGGGTGGAAGGTGTTCCACCTGCTGCCCGGCGCGGCGGTGGGGTGGGTGCCCGGTGGCGGCGCGCAGATCGCGAACTCGTCGCTGCTGCTGACCCTGGACCCGGCGCGCGGGGGCGGGGTGTCCGGGCTGGTGCGGCTGGTGGACGAGGTGGAGCTGATCGCGCCGGGCGGGCTGGGCAACGAGCTGGTGCTGCCGGACGGCACGGCGTCCGGGGCGACCCGGGCCGACGTCTCGGTGTGGCACAGCGCGGTGGGCGAGCGGGCGGTGGTGCGCGGGCGGCTCGGAAACCTGCGGTACACCCAGATCCTGACCCTCTGGGAGGGCGTCGACCGGGTGGAGTGCGTGACCTCGCTGGACGACTTCGCGACGGCAGGCGGTGGCGCGGGGCCGGGCGAAGGCGCGGGGCCGGGCGGTGGCGCGGGGCCGGGCGGTGGGGCGGGGTCGGGTGGTGGGGCGCTGGGGGACGCGCCGACCGTGCGGTGGGAGTGGGGTCCGGCGGACATCCCCGACGGGGAGTTCGGGCACCCGCTGCTCGCGGTGTGCGACGTGGCCGGGTCGGGACGGCTGCCCGCGTCCGGGACGCTGGTCGGCGCGCGGCTGACGGCCGATCGCGGGTACGGGCCGATCGCACCGGAAACCGAAGTGGCGCAACCGGTCTGCTCGTCGTTCTGGCGGCACCGGCAGGGCGCGGCCCCGCTCGGCGGACTGCCGGTGACGGTCTCGCTCACGGTGTCGCCGGACCGCGCGGACCTGGTCGTGCCGGCCGACCTGCTCGTGGTGGCCGACCGGGAGCCGGTGGCCGGGAAGGTGCGGCTGGCCGTGCCGCCGGGCTGGACCGCGACGCCCGACGAGGTCCCGTTCGACCTGCCGCCGCAGGGGTTCCTGCGCGCCCGGGTCGAGTTGGAGCAGCCGCTGGGGGCCGCGCCTGGGCGGTACCCGGTGCGGGCCCGGGTGGCCGGTGTCGAGGACGTGGCGCTGGTGGACGTGCCGCCGTGGGGTTCAGGGCCGTGGGGACAAGAGCCGTGGGGTGCGGGGCTGTGGGACGACGGCCCGGTGGCGGAGCTGTGGTTCGCCTGGCCGCCGGAGCCGGTGCGGGTCGCGGTGGGCGGCCGGGTGGAGGTGCCGGTCGTGGTGGCGAGTTCGCTGTGCGGGCCGGTCACCGCGGAGGTGCGGCTGGTCAGCCCGTGGGGGACGTGGGACGCCGTGGAACCGTGGGCGCTGGGGGGCGTGGTGCCGGCGCGGGGGCGTGCGGCGTTCGTGTTCGTGGTCATGCCGCCGCCGTGGGCCGCGCCGGGGCGGTGGTGGGTGGCGGCGAAGGTCGTCGGCGCGGGTCTGGTTCGCTACTCCCCCGCCGTCGCGGTGGAGATCGTGGAATAGGGGGCAGTCGATGGCCACACCGGTGCACCGCGCGTTGCTCGCGGTCGACCTGGAGGGTTCCGGGAAGCGCGACAACCACGCGGTGGTGGAGTCGCGTCGGGTGCTGTTCGGCGAGTTGCGGCAGGCGTTCGAGGCGAGCGGCATCCCGTGGTCGCTGTGCGCCACCGAGACCGCGGGCGACGAGATGGTGGTGATCGTGCCGCCGGAGTTCCCGAAGCGGAACCTGATCCACCCGCTGCTCGGGCACCTCGCCGACGGTCTGCGGCACCACAACCGGCAGGCGGCGGCGAGCGTGCTGCTGCGGGTGCGGGTCGCCGTGCACGCCGGCGACCTGCTGGTGGACGACTACGGCACGACCGGCCGGCCCCAGACGCACCTGGCGCGGCTGCTCGGGTCGACGCCGCTGCGGGCGGCGCTGGCCGCCGCGCCGCCCACCGCGACCGTCGCCCTGCTGGTGTCCGACCACTTCTACGAGGACGTGGTCGGCCAGGGCCACCGGGGCATCGACCCGGACCTGTTCACCCCGGTCGAGGTGCGTGAGAAGGAAACCGAAACGCGCGCCTGGCTGCACGTGCCGGGCCATACCGCAACCCATTCCGCACAATCCCGCAATTCTGCGGATAAATCGTCCCCTACTGACCGGGTCGGCGGTGTTCGGATCTCCGGATCGGACGTGAAAATCGGCGGAGACCTGTTCGGCGGCGACAAGTACAATTACCCTCCCCCTTCGTGACACCCGGCTCGCAGGGACAGAACGAGACCTACATCGGCCAACGGCTGCTGTTCCAGCGCACCGGCGAGGTCGAGGTGGGCCTCGCGGACGCGACGAGCGGCGCGGACGCCCGGCGCATCCTCAAGGCGGCCGTGATCGGCGCGATGCTGATCGGCTTCCCCACCTTCCTGCTGTCGGTGGTGATCAGCCTGGCCGCCGGTCGCGGCGGGTCCGATTTCGCCGGCTTCCTGCTGGTCATGGCCTTCCTCGCCCCCTGGCTGTGGATCGCGCTGGTGCTGTTCGTGCCCCGGGTCGACGTGCTCAGCGACTGGCACCTGCTTCTCGACGGCAAGGCCGACATCGCCGACACCGCGTACGGCGTGGTGTGGCGCTCGCTGACCGTCGACCGGCAGACCCCGGTGACGGTGTCGCCGCGCCGGGTCCGGGTCGGCCCGCCGGTTGCCGGCGTGCGCAACCTGCTGCACGTCTCACTGGGCCGGTATTACTCCTACGTGTCCGTTTTCGGGTTCGGCCGGGACCTTTACCTGGGCTGGACGCTCTGGCGCCGGCGACTTCCGGTGATGGTGGTGCTGCGCTGGATCGGATCGGTGTTCGGCGGCGACCCGGGTTATTCCGGCGTGATCGAGATGGAACCGGTCAAGGCCATGCGGGAGTCGGTGCACAACGCGCTGCGGCAGGCCATCGAGGCCGCCGTGATCGGGCGCGAGATCCCGCTGGTGGAGACGTTCGGCCACGACCTGCCGGTGGAGACCCACGGCACCGGGCCGCGGCCCCGGCTGGTGACCGTGCTCTACCGGACCGAGGTGTTCTCCGCCGACGGCCAACCGCTCGGCCACGTCGAGCCGGGCGTCACCTACGAGGTGGTGGCCGACGAGCCGGCCGGCGTGACCGTGCGGGACAACGCCGGCAGCACCGCGTTGCTCAAGGACCGCGCGGCGGTCCAGTGGTAGCTCTCACCAGCACCCCGGACGGCTGGACCGCGCGGTTCGGCATCCGGATCACCGCCACCGTCGACCTGGACCGGTTGGTCGGGTACGTGGGCGGCTCGGCCGGGCAGCGGCTGCACCGGGCGCGCGAGGAGGACGCCGCCTACCTGGCGCGGCTGTGCACGGGCGACCCGAGCATCGTGCACGAGGTCCGCCGGCGCGGGGCCGAGGTGACCCTCGCGGGCACCGTGCGGCGGCCCGAGCGTGAGCGGGCGGGCGAGGCGGCCGAGGCCGGGCTGGCCCGGCTGCTGGACGTGCCGACGCACGTCACGGCCGAGGAGTTCGAGCCGCCGGTGGTCCTGGCCGAGGCCGTGCTGCGCAAGCGGGCGGTGGTCGGCGTGCCCGCCCGGCCGGACGCCGGCGTGCGGTACTACCTGGCCGTGCCGCCGCTGTGGTCGGACCCGGCGACGTGGCCCGGCCTGCTCGGCGACGCGGAACTGGTCGTGGAGCTGCGCCCGCACTGGGTGCGACCGGACTTCGGGGCGATGCTGGAGGGGATCGCCGTGCAGTACGAGCGGCTGGCCGCGCCGACCGTGTTCCGCACCGGCGGCCTGTACTCGGCACCGGCCGCGCTGCCCGCCGAGCCGTTCGCGGTGCGGGCCGCGCCGCTCTACCGGGAGGCCGCCGCGCGCTACCGGGGCTGGGTCTTCCGGGTGCGGATCGGTGTCACGGGCGCGGACCCGGAGCACCTCGACCGGCTCGCCGCCGCGCTGAACGCCGACCACCGGCCGCCCGCGCGGGACCTGCCGCCGGCGCTGGACCTGGTGCGGGAGCTGGCCGACCCGGGCGAGGCGGCGCACGCGGTGTGGCTGCCCGCCGGGCGGGTGGCGGGTCTGCCGCTGGTCGAGCCGCCGCCGGAGCGGACCGGGACGCACGGCGTGATCATCACCGACTCCACCGTGCGGGTGGACGGCGACCTGTTCGGCGGCCACAGGTTCGGCGTCACCTAGGGTTGGCGGTGTGACGGACCTGGTGCTGGCACTGGACGTGGGCGGCACCAAGATCGCCGGTGGGCTGGTGGACCGGGCCGGCGCGGTGCGCCGGGCGGTGCGGGTGGCCACGCCGACCGACGACGCCGAGCAGACCTGGCGTGCGGTCGCCGACGTGGTCGAGCAGGTGCTCGACGGCGAGCTGGTCGCGGGCGTCGGCATCGCGTGCGCCGGGCCGGTGGACGCCGCGCTGGGCACCGCGAGCCCGATCAACGTGACCGCGTGGCAGGCGTTCCCGCTGCGCGACCGGGTCGCTGAGCTGGTGCCGGGCGTGCCGGTGGAACTGGCCGGCGACGGGCCGTGCATGGCGCTGGGCGAGCACTGGCAGGGCGCGGGCCGGGACAGCCGGTTCCTGCTCGGGCTGGTGGTGTCGACCGGGGTCGGCGGCGGGCTGGTGCTGGGCGGGCGGCCGTTCGGCGGGCGGACCGGCAACGCCGGGCACGTCGGGCACGTCGTGGTGGAGCCGGACGGCGAGCCGTGCACGTGTGGCGGGCGCGGCTGCGCGGAGACCGTCGCGGGCGGGCCCCGGATGGTCGCGTGGGCGCGCCGGCAGGGCTGGCAGGGCCCGGACGAGGCGGACGCGGCGCACCTCGCGGCGGCGGCGATGGCCGGTCACGAGCTGCCCCGGGCGGCGTTCGAGCGGGCCGGGCGCGCGGTCGGGCTCGCCATCGCGGCGACGGCGGCCGTCTGCGACCTGGACCTGGCCGTCGTCGGCGGTGGCGTGGCGCAGGCCGGGGACCTGCTGTTCGACCCGATCCGACGGACCGTGGCAGACCACTGTGGACTGTCCTACTTGGACGGACTGCGGGTGGAGCCCGCCCGGCTGGGCGGCCAGGCGGGACTCGTCGGCGCGGCGGCCCTGGTACTGCGACCCTGACCCACCGCGCCGGAACCGTTCAGCGCGGCCAGAGTCGGTGCGCGGCCGGGTTCAGTGCGCGACCGGGTTCAGTGCGCGGCCACTGGCTTGACCCGGTGGCTGTCCTCGTCCACGTGGTAGTCGTCGGCGTTGGTCTGGTCGGTGCCGTTGAACACCCGCAGTTGCTTGGCGACCAGCGTGACGACCACGGCGACCACCAGGTTGGCGATGACGGCGACGATGCCGACGTAGATCTGGACGGTCGCCCCCGCGAACGGGTGCCAGCCGAGCAGCGACAGCTCGTCCAGCGCCAGCGCGGAGCCACCGAAGTACGGGCGCTTGCCGTCCGCGCTGGGGATGCCGTAGAGCAGGGCCATGCCCCAGCCCATGCCGACCACCCACCCGGCGACCAGCCCGTAGACGTGGAACCACCTGGTGTACAGGGCGATCGCCACGGCGGGCAGCGTTTGCAGGATCATCACCCCGCCGATGAGCTGCAGGTCGATGGAGAACTGCGGGTCGATGAACACGATGAACGCGACCGCGCCGAACTTCACCACCAGCGACGCGAGCTTGGCCTGCTTGGCCTCCTGCGCCGGCGTGGCGCTCTTCTTCAGGTACTCCTTGTAGATGTTGCGGGTCCACAGGTTCGCCGCCGCGATGGACATGATGGCCGCGGGCACCAGCGCGCCGATGCCGATGGCGGCGAACGCGATCCCGGCGAACCAGGACGGGAACTGCTCGCCGAACAGCACCGGGACGATGGTGTTGGTGTCCGGGCGGCCGGTGGCCTGGTTGGTGATCGGCGTGACGCCCGCGCTGATCGCCACGAACCCGAGCATCGCCAGCAGGCCCAGCAGCAGCGAGTACGCGGGCAGCGCCACCATGTTGCGCCTGATGACGTTGCGCCCGCGCGAGGCCAGGATGCCGGTCAGCGAGTGCGGGTAGAGGAACAGCGCCAGCGCGGAGCCCAGCGCGAGGGTCGCGTACTGGAGCTGGTTGCCGCCGCTGAGCAGGATGCCGTCGGTCTTGGCGGGCGTGGCGTCGTACTTGGCCTGCGCGGTGTCGAAGATCGCGCCCCAGCCGCCGAACTTGCTCGGCAGGTAGATCACCGCCACCAGGATCACGATGTAGATCAACGTGTCCTTGACGAACGCGATCAGCGCGGGCGCGCGCAGCCCGGACTGGTAGGTGTACAGCGCGAGGATGAGGAACGCGATCAGCAGCGGCGCGTGGCCCGCGATGCCGGAACCGTTGAGCCCCATGGTCCGCAGCACCGCTTCGAGGCCGACGAGCTGCAACGCGATGTACGGCATGGTCGCGACGATGCCGGTGATGGCGACGATCAGCGCCAGCCAGTGCGAGCCGTACCGGCCGCGCACGAAGTCGGCCGGCGTGACGTAGCCGTGCACCCGCGACACCGACCACATGCGGACCAGCGGCAGGAAGACCAGCGGGTAGAGGATCACCGTGTAGGGCAGGGCGAAGAACCCGGTCGCGCCCGCGCCGAACACCAGCGCCGGGACCGCGACGAACGTGTAGGCGGTGTAGAGGTCGCCGCCGACCAGGAACCAGGTGATCCACGAGCCGAACTTGCGGCCGCCCAGCCCCCACTCGTCGAGGTGGTCGAGCGTGTCGCCCGCCCGCCACTTCGCCGCGACGAAACCCAGGACCGTCACCAGCAGGAACAACGCGCTGAACACGACCAGCTCGGTCCACTGCATCTACTTCGCCCCCTCGTCCAGGTCGTCCACGCCGAGCAGGTCGGGCTTGTCCCGCACGACCGGTTCCCCCCTGGTCATGACGTGGACGAGGCCGACGCAGACCACGCCGACCGGCACCCAGGCGAACTGGTACCAGTAGAAGAACGGCAGACCGAACAGCCGCGGGCCGTCGAAGTTGAACCACGGCGTGACGAGCATGAGCAGCGGGACCAGCAGCAGCAGGTTCCAGTTGCTCCAGCGCAGGCTGGACTTTCCAGGCATGTGGCCCTCCGTGCGGTCCTGATGACCGGGTGTCGCAGGATGCTAGGCCCGCGAGGGGACGGCCGTCACGGTGTCCGGCGGGTTGCCGACCGGTTGCGTAGTGGAATCGTGACCGTTCCTCACTGTCCGCGCAGGCCGGTCACCAAGTGCTCTTCCGCCCGGTCGAAGTAGTCGGCCAGGGCCGCCTCCGCGCTGTCCAGGTCGCCGCCCCGCAGGTGGGCGCTGATCTGCTGGTTGAGCGGGAGGTAGTCCTGGTGGAAGCCGCGCGGGTCGCCCATCACGTGGAAGGCGAGCCGGAGTTCGGCCAGCAGGCGCTTGACCTCCTCGTCCAGCCGGGCGCTGCCGGCGAGCGCGGTGATGGCCTGGTGGAAGCGGATGTTCGCGGTGCCGACGCTCGTCCAGTCCTTCTGCTCGGCACCGGCCAGGCCGAGGTCGACGGCGTCCCCGACGGCGCGCCGGCGCTGGTCGTCGGCGGCCGGCCAGCGGCGCAGCGCGCCGATCTCGATGACCCGGCGGGCGGCGTAGAGGTCGACGATGTCGTGCCAGTCGGGCTTGCGGACGAAAACGCCCTTGCTGTACTCGTGCACCAGCAGGCGCTCGTGGGTGAGCAGGCGGAACGCCTCGCGCAGGGTGTTGCGGGAAACCCGCAGGACGTCACCGAGGGCCTTCTCGTTGAGCTGCCGGCCCGGTTTGATGTCGCCGTCCAGGACGTTGGTCCGCAGCTTGTCGGCGACCCGTTCGGCGGTGCTGGAGCGGTCGATGTCACCGCGGTCCTTGGCCAGTGCCCGGAGCCAGTCCTCAGCCTCAACGCTCGTCATGCGACCTGAGTCTAGAGCCCTACAAGTCAAACGAAGTATTGAGGGATTGTTGAACAACAACTCGGTTGAACGTGTGGGGAGGTGCGCCGCGTGCCGCCGGCCTGCCGGTCCGCTTCGAGGCTTTCGCGGACCGCGCACAACCGGGCGCGGGACGTCGGTGGCCGGCGGCGTCCGCCAGATCCCTGACCCCGGCTCGGGCGGGGGTGTGACTGGTGACGGGCTCGGCCGGTCGGCGGATGTCGGGCGGGGCGGGGTGTTCGACAGGATCGGTGCGTGATCATGAGGCTGCGGTGGGTGACCGCGTTGGTGGCGGGGCTGGTGTTGGGCGGGCTGCCTGGGGTGGCGTCCGCCGAGGTGGAGCCGTGTTTCGACGGCCGGTTGCCGGTGACCGTCGAGGAGCGGCGGTTGGACGACGCGCCGACTCCGGGGCTGCCCGCCGTGGGGCCGGAACTGGTCCGGGTGGGCGGGTTGGCCGACGAGGTCGGCCGGGTCGTCGGGGAGCTGTGCGCCGCGCCCGCCGGGCGGGCCGAGCAGGTGGTCTCGGCCGGCGGACGGGCGTTGTGGCGGGCCGCCGTGGAGCGCGCTCGTCGTGACACCGCTTGGGATTCCTACGACGACCGGCCGCTGTACTGGGCCCGGCTCCAGCTGACCAGGGCCGTGCGGCAGTGGGCCGTCGCGCTTGCTCCGGGGAAGCGGGAGCGGTTGGTGCGACGGCTCGACCTCGCCGCCCGCGGGGTGGCGGACGTCGGGTTCCGGGCGCCCGGACGACGGGTGCTGGTGACCGGGTTCGACCCGTTCCAGCTCACCGGCACCTCGGTCCGGCGGTCCAACCCGGCCGGGGCCGCCGCGCTCCGGCTCGACGGGCGGGTGATCGACACGGCGGCCGGGAAGGTCGTGGTGGAGGCCGCCGTGCTGCCCGTGCTGTGGGGGGCGTTCGACGAGGGGATCGTCGAGCGCGTCTACGGTCCCGCGTTCGCGGAGCAGCGGCCGGCCGCCGTCGTGACGATCAGCCAGGGCCGGCCGGGGCGGTTCGACGTCGAGCGGTGGGCGGCGCGGTGGCGGGGCGGGTCCCCGGACAACAACGACGTCGGGGCGAGGGGCCCGGTGCCGGACGCGCGGGGCTGGCCGCAGCCGGCGCTGGAGTTCATCGAGACGTCCCTGCCCGTGCGGAAGATGGTCGACGCGGGCACCGCGCCCTACCCTGTGCACTTCAACCGGTCGTTCTGCGAGTGGCCGGTGGGCACGCCCGGCGCGGGCACGCCGAGTTGCCGCACCGACGAGCCCACGCCCGGCGCGGCGGCGGCCGTCGGCAGCGGGGGGGACTACCTGTCCAACGAGTCGATGTACCGCGCGAACCGGGTCCGGCTCGGGCTGGGCGCGACCGGCGTCCTCGGCGGTCACCTGCACACGCCCGTGCTCGGCCAACCCGCCGACCCGACCGCGCTGACCGACGCCGCGTTCGAGGCCGAACGACGCCGGATCGTCGACCAGGTGACCGCGCTGGTCGCAGTAGTCTGATCAGGTGCGGCTGAGGCGGGCGATGATCGGACTGCTCGCGCTGTCGCTCGCCTCGACCACCGCGTGCACCTCGCAGGTCTCCGGGTCCCCCGACGGCGAGGTGGTCCGCCCCTCCCTGACGCCGGCCGCGACGGACCTGCCCCGGGCCGGCCAGTGCACGGACGGCGCGCTCGCCGTCGTGGACTGCGCCAAGCCGCACGAGGGCGAGACGGTCGACATCGGCCAGTTCACCGGGATGGGCGCCGACTACCCGAGTGAACGCGATCTCCGCCGGCAGGGCGTGGCCGGGTGCCGCCAGGCGGTCGCCGGCTACCTGGGCAGCCCCGACCACGACGCGACCCGGCTCCAGGCGCACGTCCTGTGGCCCAGCCGCGACGGGTGGGCGATGGGCCACCGGTGGCGGCTGTGCTCGGTGGTCGAACTGGGCCCGGACGGGCAGCGCCGCAAGCGCACCGGCGCGCTGCGGGACCTGCTCAAGGGTGCCGGGTTCGGTCAGGTCCAGCTCTGCGCGCAGGGCTCGCCGAGCAAGGACGCGGACCCGAAGGTCACCCTCTGCGACGGCCCGCACCTGGCCGAGGCGGTGCCGGGCGTGCTGGACCTGGGCGAGCCGGGCGACCCCGCGCCGTCCCGGGAGCAGGTGGACGAGAAGGCGAAGGACCACTGCGCCACGGCGGTCGCCGGGTACGTCGGCGCACAGCGGTCGGACGTGGCCGCGTCGTGGCGCTCGTTCGGCAGCCAGGCGTGGTCGGAGGGGTTCACCGCGGTGGTCTGCTACGCCGAGGCGACCCGCCCGTTCACCGGCCGGCTGTGGGGGCTGGGCACGAACCCGCTGCCCGCGTGAACCCGTGGGCGACGGGACGGTGAAGCACCACCCACGAACCGGTGAAGTCCACAGCCTGTGCACAGCTTCATCCACAACCTGTGGACAACTAGCGGCGGCGGAGGGCGAGCACGAGCAGCAGGACGCCGAACCCGAGCGGCACCCCGCTCTCGAACACCGGCCTGAGCACCGGCAAGACCGGCAGGAAGCCCAGTTCGCGAGCCACCGAAGCACTCACCGCGAGCACGCCGGCGGTCAGCGGGGCGGCTGGGGACAGCCGTCCCGAGGTCATCAGGCCCATCACCAGTCCCGCGAGTCCCAGCGCCACCAGCCCGCGCAGCCGGACCTCGTCGAACTGGTCGAGCCCGTAGCCCCACGCGAACGCCGCCACGACGACCCCCACCGCACCGAGCAGCACGCCCAGCGCGTGCCACCACGGCGACGGGCGCCGGGTGGGCGGCTGTCCCGACGGGGGCTCGACCGGGTAGTACCGCACGATCCCGGTCTGCGGTCCGACCTGCACGTCGCGGTGCCCGTCGAACTGAAGGCCGCCGAGGAAGTCGTCCTGCTGGCTCACTCCTCCTTGGTACCTGCGGACCACCCGGAAGTCACCGCGGGTGATCAAAAAGAGACCCGGTGGACGTCTCCTCCACCGGGTCCCCCTGACGATCCGCGACTAGCCGGCGCTCAGCCGAGGCGGAGCTTGAGCGCCTCCAGCTCGTCGCGCAGCGAGGTCGGCACCTTGTCGCCGATCTTGGCGAACCACTCCTCGATCATCGGGATCTCGGCGCGCCACTCGTCGGCGTCGAAGTCCAGCGCCGCCGCGATGTCCTCGCGGGGGGCGTCGAGGTCGGAGAGGTCCAGCTCGTCGGCGGTCGGCACGTGGCCGATCGGGGTCTCGCGCGCGGCGGCCTTGCCCTCGATGCGCTCGATGGCCCACTTCAGCACGCGCGAGTTCTCGCCGAACCCGGGCCACAGGAAGCGCTTGTCCTCGCCCCGGCGGAACCAGTTGACGTAGAAGATCTTGGGCAGCTTGTCCGCGTCGGCCGACTTGCCGGTGTCGATCCAGTGCTGGAAGTAGTCACCGGCGTGGTAGCCGATGAACGGCAGCATCGCCATCGGGTCGCGGCGCACGACGCCGACCTGGCCGACGGCCGCGGCGGTCGTCTCGCTGGACAGGGTGGCGCCCATGAACACGCCGTGCTGCCAGTCGCGCGACTCGGTGATCAGCGGGATCGTGGTCGCCCGGCGGCCGCCGAAGAAGATCGCCGAGATCGGGACGCCGTTCGGGTCCTCCCACTCGGGGGCCTTGATGTCGCACTGGGCGATCGGCGTGCAGTAGCGCGAGTTCGGGTGCGAAGACAGCTCCTCGCTGTCCGGCGTCCAGTCCTGCTTCTTCCACGAGGTGAGGTGCGCGGGCGGCTCGCCCATGCCCTCCCACCACACGTCGCCGTCGTCGGTCAGCGCCACGTTCGTGAAGAGCGAGTTGCCCTTCTCGATGGTGCGCATGGCGTTGGGGTTGGTGTGGTAGTCCGTGCCGGGCGCGACGCCGAAGAAGCCGTTCTCCGGGTTGACCGCGTAGAGCCGGCCGTCCTTGCCGAAGCGCATCCAGGCGATGTCGTCGCCGAGGGTCTCGACCTTCCAGCCCGGGATGGTCGGCTCCAGCATGGCGAGGTTGGTCTTGCCGCACGCGCTGGGGAACGCCGCCGCGATGTAGTAGACCTTGGCCTCGGGCGAGGTCAGCTTGAGGATGAGCATGTGCTCGGCCAGCCAGCCCTCGTCGCGCGCCATCACCGAGGCGATGCGCAGCGAGTAGCACTTCTTGCCCAGCAGGGCGTTGCCGCCGTAGCCCGAGCCGTAGGACCAGATGGTCCGCTCCTCGGGGAACTGGGTGATGTACTTGGTGTCGTTGCACGGCCACGGCACGTCGTCCTGGCCGGGCTCCAGCGGCGCGCCGATCGAGTGCAGCGCCTTGACGAAGTCGCCGTCCTCGCCGAAGCGGGCCAGCGCCTTCGCGCCCATCCGGGTCATGATGTGCATCGAGACCACGACGTACTCGGAGTCGGTGATCTCCACGCCCAGCATGGGCTTCTCGGCGTCCAGCGGGCCCATGCAGAACGGGATCACGTACATCGTGCGACCGCGCATCGAGCCGCGGTACAGCTCGGTCATGATCCCCTTCATCTCGGCGGGGTCCATCCAGTTGTTCGTGGGGCCGCAGTCGGCCTCGTCCACGGAACAGATGAACGTGCGCTCCTCCACCCGCGCCACGTCGGTGGGGTCCGAGGCGGCCCAGAACGAGTTGGGCTTCTTCTTGAGCGGGACGAAGGTGCCGGCGTCCACGAGTTTGGCCGTGAGGCGGTCCCACTCGTCCTGGGAGCCGTCGGCCCAGACCACCTCGTCGGGGCAGGTGAGCTCGGCAACCTCGCGCACCCAGGAGAGCAGCCGCGCGTGGTTGGTCGGTGCCTGGTCGAGACCGGGAATGGTCACTGCCGTCATCTCGTCTCGTCTCCTAGGTGCGCCGGCCCACGGTGGACGCCGTTGTCCGGGTGGGACGTCCTCGTCGAATGGCTCCGCCCGCCCCGGTGGAGGGCGTGTCGGTGAAGGGATAGACGGAGGTTAGCCGGGTTAATCCTCGGTAACGCCCATCTGTCCTGTCGGCTCCCTCACAAAACCGATTCTGGAATCGATTCAGCACCCGATCATCACAAACCCCGCTGTGACCTGCGCTTTAGTTGCCAAAATGCAAGAGCTGAGCCGTGCGTCGGCCGCCACACGACGAGGTTGCGATCCCGTGACGTGGCCGAACCGCTGTGAGAGCGCTCCCACCTTGCCGCGCAAGAATTGCACGGAAATAGTCCGCGTCGTGCTCAGTCCGGCCAGGCCGCGTGGACGGCCGCCACCGCGGCGATCCGGCCCGCTCCGAGCGCACGGACTTCGGCGACAAATCGGGCGGCGGCTTCGGCGAGCGGGTCGGGCGGCGGTGCGGGCGGGTCGGCGGACGGCGGCAGGTCGGCGACCACCGTGCCCCGGCGGCCGGCGGTGACCAGCAGGCCGGAGGCTTCCAGGTCGCGGTAGACCCGGGCCACGGTGCCGGCCGACAACCCCAGGTCACGGGCCAGCTGGCGGATCGGCGGGACGGCCGCGCCGGGCGTCAGCGCGCCCGAGCGGATCAGGTGCACCAGCCGGTCGCGGACCTGCCGCCACGGCGGCACCCCGTTGTCCGGGTCGACCACGACCCACAGCGACCCGGTCACGCCGACCGCACCTCCCGGACGTACGCGGCGGAGCCGGAAAGCCTGGCCACCAGCACCCAGCCGACCAGCGCCACCGGGATCGCCGGCAGGACGAGGAGCTGTGAGCCCACGAGGATCGGCCCCCACACGTCAGCGTGCGCCGCCCACGTGAACGCGAGGAACACCAGGTAGGCCATCAACGCCATGCCGGCCCCCACGGCGATCCGCGCACCGCGCGCCCGCAGGGCGGCGTCGACCAGCGGATCGGCCACCACCGGGCGGCGGACCGCGAGCCGGACCGCCCCGAACACCGCGGCCAGGCCCACCGCCACGGCGGTGATCACGAGACCGCTCTCCGAGTGGACCGAGCGCGTGCGCCAGGCGAGCAGGCCGAGCAACGACATCAGCACAGCCGACGCGGCGAGCGCCAAGAGCACGACCACGGCCCACTTGGGCACCAGGTCCCGCCAACCGCGCCGCGTCAGCGCGGCGGCCCGAGGTCCTCGGACACCGCGCAGCGCGCCGAGTGCTTCGGCGATCACCAGTGCCACCACGACGGGCAGGAGGTAGCGGAGGTAACCGATCGGCGCGAGGTGCGGAGCGACGTCGAGCACCAGGAAATCGGTCGGCACGAGGAGGAACGTCACGGGGTAGAGCAGGCGGCGTTCGCGCAGGTGGCGGGCAGCGTGCCGGGACTGCGCCTCGTCGGCGTCCGGCACACCCCACCGGGCGAGGAACCGGCGGCCGGCCTTCGCGGTCGGCAACAGCACGAACAGGAGCACCGCGCCGGCGGCCAGGTACGTCACGAGCAGCATCAGCTCTCCTTCCGACGCGAGCCTGCGGCGCCCACGGCCTTCGGGACGCGGTTCGGGACGCGGTTCGGGACGCGGTTCGCCGGGAAGGCGACCCACAGCCAGCCCACCAGCGAGGCGATCACCATGGCGATGCCGAGCCCTTGCGTCATCGGCACGACCTCCAGCCAGGCGGGCGCGCTCTCCGGGGCGTGCTGACGCAGGCCGTGCACGACAGCGAGCCGACTGCCGGCGACGGTCACCAGCCAGGCCGCCCACCAGATCCCGATCCCCACCACGACCCGCGCGCTCCGGGTGCGCAGCGCCCCGTCGGTCTCGGGATCGCCGATCGGCGCGCGCCGGACCGCCAACCGCACCACGCCGAGCACCACCGCCGTGCCGAGCACCACGCCGACCAGCACCAGAACTCCGGACGGGCGCAGGATCTCGTCCCGGTACGGGGGTGGGGCGACCTCGTGCGCCCACGGCCGGGCGACCAGGTCCGCGACCGCCAGCACCGCCGCGATGGCGGCGATCAGCAGCAGGAGGCCGACCGCCCACCGGGGGACCAGGTCGTGCCACCGGCGCGGGGTCAACGCCGCGACCCGCACCCCGCGCACCGGCCGCAGCGCCGCGACCGCTTCGGCGACGAGGAGCGCGACGGCCACGGGTGCCAGGTTGTGCAGCGGCCCGGCGGCCGGGGGCGGGAGGGTGAGCGAGTCGGACACGCCGGCCGTCGCCAGCGACGTGAGGAAGAACAGCGGCGGGTAGAGCAGCAGCCGGGCGCGCAGGTGGCGGATGGCCTCCTCTTCCTGCCGCACGGTCGGTTCCGCGACGCCCCAGCGGCGCAGGAACCGGGTGGCCCGGGGCCGCCGTGGCCACAGGGCGATCAGGACGGCCGAGCCGACCAGGCCGTGGACGAGCGCGGTCTCCACCACGGTCAGACCGCGCCGGCGACGGCGGGGGCGGCGGCGGGCTTGGCCGGGTTCGCCACCCACATCCAGCCGCCCAGCGAGACGATGAGCACGATCATGCCGAGCCAACCGGTGGCCGGCACGACCGCGAACCAGGCGGGAGCCGTGTCCGGGGAGTCGAAGCGCAGGCCGTACAGGGTCGACAGCCGGGCGTTGGCGGCGGACGCCATCGCGCCCGCCCACCCCAGCCCGATGCCGACCACGACCCGCGCGCTCCGGGTGCGCAGCGCCGCGTCCGACTCGGGATCGCCGATCGGCGCGCGCCGGACCGCCAGCGCGACCACGCCGAACACCGCCACCGCGCCGAGCAGCACGCCCAGCAGCACCAGGACACCGGACGGGCGGAGCATCTCGTCCCGGTACCACGGGGAAAGGCCCTCGGCCGTCGTCGCGACGTGCTGCGCCCACGGCCGCGCGGTCAGGTCCGCGACGGCGAAGACAACAGCGGTGCCGAACAGTGCGAGCAGGAGGACCACGGCCGAGCGGGGAACCAGGTCGTGCCACCGGCGCGGGGTCAGCGCCGCGACCCGCACCCCGCGAACCGGCCGCAGCGCCACCACGGTTTCGGCCAGCAGCAGCGCGACGATCAGGGCCGCGAAGTCGTAAGGCGGGCCCCAGGTCGGGCTTGCGAGGTGGAGCGGGCCGGCGAGCGCGGTCGCGGCGGCGGGGACCAGGACGAACAGCGGCGGGTAGAGCAGCCGACGGGTGCGCAGGTAGCGGATGGCGGCCGTTTCCTGCTCCTGGGTCGGCTCCGGCACGCCCCAGCGGCGCAGGAACCGGGTGGCGCCGGCGCGCGTGGGCCACAGGACGAGAAGTACTGCCAGGCCGACCAAGCCGTGTAAGAGCACGATCTCCACTACACCCGCCCCCTTTGTATCAACCCCTTGTTACAAAGGATGGCACGGGAGGTCACCCCAGGGGAAGGTCCGCCTCGGCGCGGGCGAGCGCCGCGTCCAGGGACGCGCGGAAGTCGGCGACCAGGTCGGGGTCGAGGGCGAACGCGAACCGGTCGTCCGGCCCGAAGACCTCGACCACGCCCCGGGACGCCTCGATCGAGCAGCGGGCGGCCGCGCCCCGGTCGGTGGTGCAGCGGACCCGCCATTCACGGCGCTCGGACACCTCGTCGGCCATCACGATCTCCCTACCTGGTTGTATGTGATCGAACACCCAGCGTACAAGCCTCACGTTAGCCTAAAGTTAGGCTCGACGAGATATATCGATCGAGTGAAGGAATCGCGGCATGGGCATGGCAGAGCAGACAGTGGAACGTCGCCAACTGGGACTCGCCCTGGCCCGCCTCCGCGACGAAGCCGGAAAGTCACAACTCGAAGCCGGCAGGGCGATCAACCGCAGCGCGGGCCGGATCAGCCAGGTCGAGCACGGCAAGGGAACACTCGCCGAAGACGAGCTGATCAGGCTGCTCGACTTCTACGACGTGCGCGGCGAGGAGCGTCGAACCATCCTCGCCCTCGGCACCGCGAGCCGGAAGCGGGTCAAACCACGCGGCTACCTCGATGTGCTCCCTCAGCCCTTCCAACGACTCGCTGAACTCCAAGCCGCCGCCGAAGTGATCAACTGGTACGAGTGCGGCGTACTTCCGGGCCTGCTCCAGTCACCGAACTACATCCGCGCACTCCTCGGCAGCGCGGATTCGATCTTCTGGGAGGCGTCCGCGGAAGAGACGGGTCAACGGATCGACTTCCGCCTGGGGCAGCAGCGGAAGGTGCTGGAGTCCACGTCCGCCAAGGCGATCAACCTGGTCTTCACCGAGGACTCCCTGCAGCACGTCGTCGGCGGGCCGTCCGTGATGCGAGGCCAGGTGCTGCACCTGCTCCAGATGATGGAGGAACACCCGGCGCTCGACGTGCGAGTGGTGCCGAACGGGGTACCGGACAACCCAGCACTCGGTGGTGGGCTTGTAGTGCTCGACTTCGTGGACGGAACGCCAGTGGCGTTCGTCTCCACCCTGTACGGCCCGTACACCTATTACCATCAGCCGGCGGACACCGAGCCGATGCGTCGGATCTTCAAGCGGGTACACGAATTGGCGTTGAACGCCGACGACACCCGTTCCCTGCTGGTGGGCATGTTGTGAGGAGTCAGGCCGTGAAGCACGACACCGGGTGGTTCAAGAGCAGCCGCAGCACCGCCGGCAGCAACGGCTGCGTCGAAGTGCGGTTCACCGACGCCGTCGTGCTGGTGCGGGACTCCAAGAACGCCGACGGGCCGCACTTCCGGTTCGCAACGCGCGCGTGGCGGGCGTTCGTCAAGCGCTAGACAGCCGAAGGAGAGCCGATGACCCGCGACACCGGATGGTTCAAGAGCAGCCGAAGCTCCGGCGGCAGCAACGGCTGCGTCGAGGTGCGGATCACCGACGTCGTGCGGGTGCGGGACTCCAAGAACGTCGACGGGCCCCGGTTCTCGTTCACCGGGAGTGCCTGGCGGGCGTTTGTGAGCGGCCTGCGCGGGTAACCACGCGAACAGCCAGCCAGCTCTGCGTCGAACATCTGTTCGAGTTCTCCACAGGTGTGGACAGCCCTGTGGATGGAGCAGCCGGCAGCAGTGGCCGCGCATCCGCATGGTGAGCGCGCAGGCCTACGCGGTGACCCAGAACGCCGACGGCACGGTGACCGTGATCATCAACGACATCGAGGCAATCGGGCCGGCGAACGAGACGTTATGAGAACTGGGCCGGCCGGGTGTGCCGCCGGCGCATCCGGCCGGCCCGGTGCACCGCTACCGGGGCCAGAGCTGGATCTTCCAGTGCTCCACGCCGTCGGTCTCGTCCAACGGGTTCGCTTCATAGCGACGACGTGCCTCAGCACGTCCGGTGCACCGCACGCGGAGGTGCTGTTGACCGGGGCGTGCCAGCGGGATGTTCGGGAGTTCGTCGTCGAACGGTCCCCGCAGCGTGAACGTGGGCATGCTCAGCACCGCCTCGACGTCCGCCTGCTCTTCGTACTTCCCGGACTCCGGCGGCGGCCCGGACCAGGACTCCACCACGCAGTCGACGTACTGCGTTCCCGGGCAGCTGAGCAGGAAGACCGTGTCCACCACCGCGCCGCACAGCGGCAGCGGGCGGTCGAAGAACTCCGGCAGGGGTTCCCCGATCGGGCCTCCGTCCGCCGTGATCAGGAAGAACCCGTGCTCGGACAGGACGTCCGCACGTGCCCGGTGGATCAGTTCGGGCTGATCCACTGGCCTGTCACGGAGTCGATGCGCACGACGCCGGACACGGTCACCTTCTCGCCGCCGCCCGCGCCGCCGGTCCACACCGAGTCGCTGTCCAGGCCGTTGGTCGAGTCCGGCACGTACTTGCCGGTCGAGTCGATCTTGCCGTGCTCGACCTGGGTCCACTCGTCGTCGCCGGTGTGCTTGGACATGGTGACCTCGCCGGCGGCGGTGATCTCGGTGGCGATGTCGGCCTTGCCGTCGCCGTCGGAGTCGGTGAACAGCCAGGTGTCGCCCTCGCCGTCCTTCACCACGGCGGTGTCCGCGCGGCCGTCGTTGTCGGTGTCCTCGGTGGCCGGGCCGACGTTCTGGTCCGGGCCGCCCTCGACGTCGACCGTGATCGTCCGGCCGGCGTTCGAGTTGGTCTGCTGGGTGTGGTCGTCACCCGGGTCGACGGCGACCCACTCGCCGGACCGCTCGTCGAACCGCGCCTGGCCGACCAGGTCGCCGTCCTTGTCGAACGTGCTCATCAGGTCCGCGTCGCCATCGCCGTCGGTGTCGCTGAACGCGAGGTGCCCACCGTCGTCGGTCTCGACCACCGCGCTCTCGTCGATACCGTCGTCGTTGAGGTCGTAGGTCGCCTCGGCGGTGTACTCCTCGTCCTCGACGGTGACCTTCAGCTCGCCGTCGGTCGCGCCTGTCTCGTCGACGTACACCCGGAACCCCACCCTCCTGCGCTCAAGTACCGGTACGACTCACGTTATGCCGATTCGGTTCCGCGGGGGAACCCGCGTCACCCGTTGTCAGGGACCGGTCACGCGAACCCTTGACCGGTAAAGGGCCTCAGACCCGGTCGCGCAGGGCGCGGATCCGACCCAGCAGCTCGTCCACCTTGACCCGGCCCGCGCGCAGCTCGGCGAGCTGCCGGGTGGCGGCCCCGAGCGCCTTGGCCCGCTCGCCGGCCTCCATCCGCAGCGCCTTGTCGACCTCGCGCAGCTCCGCCTCGATCGCGTCGACCCGCCTGCCCAGCGCGTCGTCCAGCGCCAGCGACAACTGCTGCTCGGCCTCGATCAGCTGCTCGGCCACCAGCTGGTCCACGGTGGACCGGGCGTCGGCGATGGCGTCCGACAGCCACTGCTTGAGGTGCTGCTTGTCCGCGGAGTGCTTCCTGGTCCGGGCCATCCACCAGCCCGCGCCCAGGCCCAGCACGATGGTCACCGGCAGGACGATCGGGTTCAGCGCGGCGACGCCCAGCCCGGCCAGCGGCATCGCGGCCAGCCGGCCCGCGCCCAGCCCGCCGGACACGCCCATGAACACCAGCAGCTTGTCCTCGGCGGTCGGCGCGCGCTTCTCCGGCGGGCGCAGCACCACCGGCGGCGTGACGCCCCGGGCGAACTGGCCGCGGATCACCGCCAGCTCCTCCGGCGAGAACAGGTCGGCCAGCGCCGAGTCCGCGACCCGGGACAGCCGCACGCCCAGACCGCCGCTGATCCGCCCGGACACCATCTGAAGCGCGGTGTCCACCTGCTGCGGCAGCCCGGCCAGCTGCTCGCGCGACGCCGTGTCGATCGCCGTCCGGAACCACGTCTGCACGTCGCGCATCTGCCGGCTGACCTCGTGGCTGCCCTCGACGCGCGCCCGCTGCACCTCGCCGCGCAGCCGCACCTGCCAGCTCCGGGTGGACGACCGGCGCTGCGAGTTCAGCTCGTCGCGCCGCTCGCGCAGCGTCTCGGCCTCCTCCTCGCCCGAGGACAGCGCCCGCTTGTCCGCCTCGCCCCGGGCGACCAGCTCGTCCAGCACGGTCGCCAGCGCGCGCAGGCCGTTGGCCTCGCCGAGCATCGCCGCCCGGCCGACCACCAGCTCCTGCAACGCCCCCTGCAGGTCGCCGATCCCGGACCGCTCGCGCAGCATCCCCGCCGCGTCCGGGTTGGGCGCCTTGGCCGCCAGCTCGAACATCCGCGACGACACCGGGTGGAAGGTCGCGCCGGCGAACCTCGGCGCGTGCTCGGCCAGCAGCGCCTGGTCGGCCTCCAGCACGGTCCGCCAACCCCGGTACTGGTCCACCTTGGTCAGCGCGAACACCACGGTCTCGACGCGTTCCCCGACCGTGCGCAGGAACTCCAGCTCGCCGCGGGTGAACGGCGCGGACGCGTCGACCACGAACAGCAGCGCGGTCGCCGTCGCCGCCGCCTCGGCCGCCAGCTCGCCGTGCACCGACTCCAGCCCGCCGACCCCCGGGGTGTCCACAACGGACAGTCGTTCGAGCAGCGGGATCGGCGCCTCCACCTCCACGTACCGGGGCGGCAGCATGCCCTCCGGCAGCTCGTGCGCCGCCGAGACCCAGTTCACCAGCTCCGCGCGGTCGAACGGCACCGGCGACATCGAACCCGGGTAGCAGGCCCGCGCCGACCACTGCGCGCCGTGCCGGAACACCAGGTAGGTCGCGGTCGCCACCTCGGCGTCCACCGGCGACAGGCCCGGCGTCGCCAGCAGGGCGTTGACCAGTGAGCTCTTGCCCCGGTTCGTCTCGCCGACCACCACTACCGACGCCGCGCCGGCGGGCCTGGTCTCCACGAACGCCGCCGCCCGCGGGTCGATGCCGCGGACCAGCGCGGTGAGGCGCTCGCGGGTCTGCCGGACCGTCTGCGGGAGGGTGCTCATCGCGTCGTGTAGACGGTCACGATCGGCGCGCGCAGCGGCCGACCCCGGTCCACGAACCCGACCAGCTCGGTCTCCGCGACGACCCCGACCAGCGCCGTGTCGTCGGTCGGCACCGTGCCGCCGGCCTCGTGCACCGACGGGTCGAAGCGCTCGCCGTCCGGGCGCAGCGCGGTCACCCCGATCCCGGCCAGGCCCTCCTCCAGCCGCTCGACCACCCCCGAACTGCGGGCGCGGTCCAACGCGTACACGCACAGCTGCACCAGGGCGCGCCGCTCCGCCAGCGCCTGGTCCAGCAGCTCGCCGGCGATGGTCGTCTCCACGTCGGGGTCGGACGCGTCCGCCGGGTATTCCGTTCCGCCTGTCATCGCCGCCCCCGCAGTTGTTGCCAGATCAGGAAGTACGCCCGGTGCACCACGTGCGCCACCCGGCTCTGCGCGGGCGTCGCGCCGAACGACGCGAACGACCGCCACCAGCCCGCCCGTTCCAGGGCGTGGGCGACCAGCTCCGGGTGCGGCCGGCCGCGCAGCCCGAGCTGCTCGGCCACGTCCGGCGAGGTGCCGAACCGCAGCACCTCCTCGGCCAGGTCCGCCGGCATCGCCACCGCACCGGACGCGACCAGCGTCAACGCCTCCAGCAGGCGCAACTGGTGCGCCTCGGGCTTGGCCAGCAGCACCTCGATGGCGTCGTGCACGCGCTGCCGCTCGTTCGGGTCGCCGGACGCGCCGGCCAGCGCGGTGATCGACGCCAGCGCGGCGGCGGCCTTGATGCCGTCGGCGCGCGAGCGGAACACGGCGTTGAGCTTGCCGCGCACGCCGTCCAGGCCGGACGAGTCGAGCAGCCTGCGGCGCAGCGCGCCCGCCGTGATCGCGGGCTCCGCGTCCAAGGCGGTCAGCGCGCAGCGGATCCCGTACAGGTCGAGCTTCTCCAGCAGCCGGGTGCGCACGCCCACCGGCACGTCGCACTCCCACGTCACGAACAGGTCGGCGGAGATCAGCATCGTCTCGCGGGTCGCGTCGTCCAGCTCGGCGAGCTTGCGCAGCGCGTCGGCGTCCGCGGAGGTGAACCCGCCGGTCTCGGCCGACTCGGCGACCAGGCCGATCACCGGGATCACGTCCGCGACCCGGGGCTTGAGCGTGTGCGCCTGCCGCTCGGCGAGCAGCACGGCGGCCTTCCACGTGTCGCCGTCCGAGCCCTCGACCGTCTCGGCGGCGATGGTGTCGGCCTTGTTGAGCACGGCGATCGCGTTCACCGGGCCCGCCTCGCGGCCGGCGGTGGCGGCGGTGAACGCGGCCAGCGCCTGGTGGTCGTCGTTGCGCACGCCCTGCGTGACCACGTAGAGCACGGCCTCCGCGCCGGCCACCGCGTTGCGCGACACCGGGTCCAGCTCGCCGCCCAGCAGCGCCTCGGTGCGGGCGACCGACGCGGCGTCCAGCGAGCCCAGGCCGGGCGTGTCGATCACGGTCAGGTCCCGCAGCACGGCGTTGGTCAGGTACGCCTCGATGTGCGAGACGGCCCCGACGTCCACGCCGAGGTCGGCCGGGATGGCGCCGTTCGCGTCGAACGGGAGCACCTGCTTGCGGCCGTCGGTGAACACCACCTCGATGCGGTCCACCGTGCCGTACTGGAACCGGGTCACCAGCCGGGTGCACTCGCCCACGTCGGTGGGCGCGACCCGACGCCCGATCAGGGCGTTGACCAGCGTCGACTTGCCGGACTTGATGCGCCCCGCGACGGCGACCTGGAGCGGCGCGGAGAGCCGGCGAAGCACCTCGCGGAACCCGGCGGCGGTGTTCGGCGACACCTGGGGCCGCAGCCCCGCGCACAGGTTCGCCACGGCGGCCGACAGTGGGCCGGCGAGCTGCTGCGCCTGGGCGGTCACGCGCAGATCGTGCCACGACCGGGTGAGGTGCGGTTTGTGAACCGGGCACCGGGGGTATTCGTCGAGCCGAGAGGGAGGTCACGTCATGGGACAGGATTACGCGGTGTTCCTGCTGCTCGGCGTGGTGCTGGTGCTGATCGACGGCCAGCTCATCTACCGCAGCGGGCGGGCGTACATGCGCCGCGCGTACGGCGACCCCGAGGCCGCCAAGTCGATGACCGCGCTCGCCACCGTGCTGTTCCACCTCGTGGTGCTCGGGCTGCTTGCGCTGGTCTCCATCATCAACGTCGACACCGGCGACCCGGCGAAGAACGTCGTGGTGAAGCTCGGCATCGTGCTGCTCCTGCTGGCACTGGTGCACGGCGTCACCATGATGATCCTCGGCCGCATCCGCGACCGGCAGATCCAGCAGCAGATGGCCGACGAGATGGCCCGCGACCACCAGCAGTACGAGCAGGAGCACAAGGTGCCGTCGCAGTCGCCGCGGGTGCAGCCGGTCAAGCCCGCCGAAACCGATCCGCTGCAGATCAAGACGACCCGCTAGGACGTCATCCGCCTGGAGGATTAGGCGAGGTCAGCCCGTGGCGCGACGCGAACCGGACGAGGCGCTGCCTACCCTGGTCACGTGCGTCGGCTGAGCCTCTGGATGCGAGCTCACCCGGTGTTCGGGGATTCCCTGATCGCCGGGTTCCTCGCGTTGTTCGACCTGGGCGCGATGACCGCCGCCGGCGCCGTGCCCGTGCCGGCGCTGCTGCTCGTCGGCCTGCTCCTGCTCGTCCCGGTGGCCTTCCGGCGCAAGTACCCCAAGGGCAGCAGCTACACGATCCTGGCCGGCGGCATCCTCCAGCTGCTCACCCACGGCGGCCACGCCGACGGCCTGGCGGTGCGACCGGCCGACTTCGCGCTGGCGTTCGCGCTCTACACGATGGTCGCGTTCGTCGGGCGCAAGCCGGCCCTGGTCTACGCGGTCTGGCTGGCCGCCGGCACGTTCGTCTGGGCGACGTGGCGGGTCGGGGAGGCCCTCGAAGCCGCGTTCCTGGTGTTCATGATCGCGGTCGTCTTCGGGTTCAGCTGGGCGCTGGGCGAGTTCGTCGGCGCGCGCCGGGCGTACAACCTGGAGCTGGAAAAACGGCTCAAGATGCTGGAGACCGAACGCGACCAGCAGGCCCGCATCGCGGTGGGCGAGGAGCGGTCGCGGATCGCGCGCGAGCTGCACGACGTGGTCGCGCACGCGGTGTCGGTGATGGTCGTGCAGGCCGACGGGGCCGGGTACGCGATCAAGACGAACCCCGACCTGGCCGAGGCGGCGATGCGGACCATCGCCGACACCGGGCGGCAGGCGCTGACCGAACTGCGCCGGCTGCTCGGCGTGCTGCGGTCGGAGGACCAGTCGGGCACCCAGTGGGCGCCGCAGCCGGGCGCGGGCGACCTCGCCGAGCTGACCGAGAGCCTGCGCACGTCCGGCCTGCCGGTGCGGCTGGAGACGACCGGCGACCTCGCGGCCCTGCCCACCGGGCTCGGGCTGGGGATCTACCGGATCGTGCAGGAGGCGCTGACCAACACGCTCAAGCACGCGGGCTCCGGCGCGACGGCCGTGGTCCGGGTCGCCCAGGAGGGTGATCAGGTGGAGCTGGAGGTCGCCGATGACGGGTTCGGGACGCCGCACGACATCGTCGCGGTGTCGGGTGGGAACGGGTTGATCGGGATGCGCGAGCGGGCCGGCGTGCTCGGCGGCACGCTGGAGGCCGGGCCGAACCCCGGCGGCGGGTGGCGGGTGCGCGCGGTGTTGCCACTGGTGCCGTCATAGGGTGGGGAACGTGATCCGAGTACTGCTGGTGGACGACCAGGAACTCATGCGAATGGGTTTCCGGATGGTGCTCGGCGCCCAGGAGGACATCGACGTCGTCGGCGAGGCCGGTGACGGGCTCGACGCCGTGCACCTGGCCGCGTCGCTGCGCCCGGACGTGGTGCTGATGGACGTGCGGATGCCGGTGCTCGACGGGGTCGAGGCGACCAAGCGGATCGCCGAGGCGGGCACGGCGAAGGTGCTGGTCATGACGACGTTCGACATGGACGAGTACGCGCTGTCGGCGTTGCGCAACGGGGCGTCGGGCTTCCTGCTCAAGGACACGCCGCCGGGCGACCTGGTCTCGGCGCTGCGCGCGGTGGCCTCCGGGGACGCGGTGGTCTCGCCCTCGGTGACCAAGCGCCTGCTCAGCCGGTTCCTCGGGGAGAGCGGCGGCGAGTTGCGCGACGCCTCGGTGCTGGAGGCGCTGACCGAGCGGGAGCGCGAGGTCCTGGTGCTGATCGCCAAGGGGCTGTCGAACACCGAGATCGCGCGCAAGCTGTTCCTGTCCGAGGCGACGGTGAAGACGCACGTCGGCCGGATCCTGGCGAAGCTGGAACTGCGCGACCGGGTGCAGGCCGTCGTGCTGGCCTACGAGACCGGCCTGGTCCGACCCGGCGACGTCTGACCGCCGGGCCGGAGCAGGACGCGGGTCGTCAGCGGTACTTCTCGGCGTCGACGGTCGCGAGGTCGAGGTCCGGCTTCACGACCTCCTCGTACCACCGGCCCCAGTCCGGCCGCGACCCGTCGACGTCGGTGAAGCCGTACTCGCGCATCAGGGTCCACGACGCCAGCGCCTTGCCGGCGTGCCGCGCCCGGTCCGGGTCCGCCGCGAGCGCGGCGATCCCGCGCCCGACGTACCGGGGCGTCTCGGACATCGCGTAGTGCGGCGACTGCGCGATCGCGTCCCGCCAGTTCTCCTCGGTCACGCCGAAGTGGTCCAGCATCTGCTCCGAGCGCAGGAACCCCGGCGTGACCGCGACCGACGTCGTCCCGAACTTGCCGATGTCCTGCGCCAGCACCACCCCGAACCGCCGGATCGCGACCTTGACCGAGTCGTAGGCCAGCATCCCCGAGTAGTACTCGTCGCTGTCGCCGTCGGTCACCTCGACCAGCAGGCCGCCCGGCCGCGCGGTCAGCAGCGGGATCAACCGGTGCAGGGTGACCAGGTGCGCCTCCACGCTGTTGCGCCACATGCGCAGCTGCGCGTCCAGGTCCTGCTCCCAGAACGGCTTGAAGTCGGTGTCCGCCTCGCCGCCCCACACGTCGTCGACCAGGACGTCGAGCCGGCCGTCCCCCTCGGCCTCGATCCGCGCCCGGAACGCGTCGACGTCCTGCGCGACGGTGAAGTCGCACCGCACCGCGATGCCCCGACCACCCGCCGCGTCGACCAGTTCGGCGGTCTCCTCGATCGTCTCGTCCCGCCCGATCGGCGACTTGGCCGCCCGCGTCGAGCGGCCGCCGACGAAGACCGTCGCACCCGCCGCGCCCAATTCCACCGCGATGGCCCGCCCCGCGCCCCGCGTCGCCCCCGTGACCGCGGCCACCTTGCCCCGCAACGACATTCAGCTCCCCTTCCGCCACGCGGCCAACACCGCGTCCACGTCCTGCGCCAACCGGTCCGCCAGCGCGCCGCGCGGCCGGACGGACCAGTCCATCGACACCCCGAAGAGCAACCCGGTGAGCACCCGTGCCGCACGCTCGGGCGGTGGCCCGTTGGGCAGGTCCACCGCCCGGGTGAGCACGAGCACGGTCCGCTCGGTCACCGCGTACAGCTCGGCGAGCAGCGCCCGCAGCTCCGGGTCGACCAGGTCGATCCCGAGCTGCGCCAGGTGGTTGCCCGCCTCGACCGGGTCCGTCATGCCCTCGAACCAGGTCAGCAGCCCCGCGCGCAGCCCCGTCAGCGGGTCCGCGCCCTCGGCGGCGGCCAGCATCCGCCGCTCGACGTCCGCGGTCGTCTGCCTGGTCAGCGCCTGGAGCAGCCCGCTCTTCGAGCCGAACCGCTGCGCCACCGTGCCCACCGAGACGCCTGCCTCGGCGGCCACGTCGGCGACGGTGAACCCCGGCCCCCTGCGCCCGATCACCGCGGCGGTCGCGCTCAGCAGGCGCTCGTCGGTGATGGTCTTCGGTCGTGCCACCCCATCAGTAAAGCACAGTTATTGAACCACGATTCACTAATGTCGTCCATTAGGGTGATGCCAGTGAGCTGGAGACCGCGCCTCGTCGCCCTGGACATCGACGGCACCATCACCCCGGTCGGCAAGGAGGAGGTCGCGCCCGCCGTGCGCGCCGCCATCCACCGCGCGGTCGACGCGGGCGCGCACGTGGTCCTCGCCACCGGCCGCAGCCTGATCGGCACCCGCCCGATCGCCGACGACCTGACCCTGCGCGACACCACCGCGATCTGCTCCAACGGCGCGGTCTGGTGGGACACGAACTCGCGCGAGGTGGTCCGCAAGCTCGGCTTCGACGCCGGCCCCACCGTCGACGCGCTGCGCGACCTGTTCCCCGGCGCGGTGTTCGCCACCGAGCTGACCGGCGTCGGCAACCTGTCCCTGGGCCGCTTCCCGGACGGCGACCTGTGGGGCGAGGTGCGCGAGGTCTCCGCCGCCGAACTCACCGCCGACCCCACCTCGCGGCTGGTCATGCGCTGGATCGACCACACGCCGGACGAGGTGGCGCTGCGGATGCTCGACGTCGAGCTGCCCGGCGTCACCTGGTGGGTCGACAACACCGAGCCGTGGGTGACCGTGTCGCCGGCGGGCGTGACCAAGGGATCGGCGCTGGAAGACCTGCGGGTGCGGCTCGGCGTGTCCGAAGAGGACACCCTCGCCCTCGGCGACGGCCACAACGACGTGGAGATGCTCGGGTGGGCCGCGCGCGGCGTCGCGATGGGCCAGGCCCCGGCGACCGTGCAGGAGGCCGCGAACGCCGTCACGGCAACCGTGCTGGAAGACGGCGCGGCCACCGAACTCGACCGCTGGTTCGCCTAGCCTGGCGCCGGAAAGCCCTGCGACAGCGCGAAATCACCGTCGCCCCCGAAACTCTGTCAGCCGTGGGTGAGCCTTGCCGGCCGGGCGTCAGCCGCCGTGGTGGTGGTGGCCCTCGCCAGTGAGCTGGAGGGTGCGCGGGGTCTGGTCCTCGGTGCCCGGCGGGACGATGACGAACTGGCCCATCATGCCCTTGTCCTCGTGCTTGAGGATGTGGCAGTGGTACATGTACGGCACCTTCGGGTCGGTGTGCGGGCCGAACTCGACGGCCAGCCGCACCTTCGCGCCGCCCGGCACGAACACCGTGTCCTTCGGGCCGCGCAGGTGTTCCGGCGGTTCCTCGCCGTCGACGGTCAGCACCCGGAACGCCACCTCGTGGATGTGGAAGTTGTGCTCGTAGGTGATGTTGTCCAGCTCCCACACCTCGCGCGCCCCAGCCGCCACCACCTCGTCGATGCGCGCCAGGTCCATCTCGTTGCCGTTGATGTTCGAACCGCCGAGCCGGAACTTCCGCACCCGCTCGCCGGGCTCCACCGGGGACCGGCCGGCGAGCGTGCGGGGCAGCTCCGGTGAGGCCGCCAACTGTTGGGCCGCAACGAACTTCAGCAGGTCGTAGTCGCCCTTCTCCACCGCGCTGTCGCCGGCGAACCCGCGCAGCACGACCTGCTCGCCGGGCCGGAACTCCACCACGACCTCGAACCGCTCGCCCGGACTGATCCGCACCCGGTCGACCGTGGCGGGGGCGCGGAGCAGCCCCGCGTCGGAGGCGATCACCTGGAACCGGCGGTCGTCGGCGAAACCGACGGTGAAGACGTGCGCGTTGGAGCCGTTGAGGATGCGGAACCGGACGCGGGTCGTGGTCACCTCGAAGAACGGGTCGTGCGTGCCGTTGACCAGGACCTGGTCGCCCAGCAGCCCGAACGTCCCGGCGAACGCCTCCTCCAACTGGCCGTCCTCGTCGAACACCTTGTCCTGCACGATCAGCGGCACGTCGTCCACGCCGTAGGTGTGCGGCAGTTCCGCCGAGTGCTCGTCGTCGACGATGAACATCCCGGCCAGCCCGCGGTACACGTGCTCGGACGTCTCGCCGTGCGGGTGCGGGTGGTACCAGGTCGTCGCGGCGGGCTGGTCGACCGTCCACGCCGGGTTCCACGTGCCGCCGGACGCGATCAGCTGGTGCGGCCCGCCGTCCATCGCCGCCGGCAGCCGCATCCCGTGCCAGTGCAGCGTGCTCGCCTCGGGCAGCAGGTTCGTCACCGCCATCGCCACCTTGTCACCGCGCCGCACCCGCAGCGTCGGCCCGAGGTAGTCGCCGTTGATCCCCCACGTCCGCGCCGGCCTGCCGGGCAGGAACTCGGCCTGCCCGGGGCGCATCAGCAACGGGAACCGCTTGACGCCGTCGGCCCCGGGTCGCGGGTCCAGCACGGGCGGGATGCGCAGCCGGTTGGCGAACCCGAGACTGCCCCGGTTGCCGTTCGCGCCGCCGCAGCCCGCCAGCGCCAGTCCCACCAGGCCCGTCAAGGCGAAGAAACCGCGTCGTCTCATGGCGACGACTCTGCTGATCAGGACCGGGTCGCCGCATCGGCCCGGGACGGTAACCGGCGGAGTACGACCCCGGCGGTAGCGTCATACCCACGCGGTACGCCCGAGGTGTCCGCACCGGGCCGACGCGGTGAGGGGCACCCGGCGACGAGAGTCGCCGCCATGAAGCCACTGCTCCTCACCGCCGCCCTGCTCACCTGCACCGCCCTGCTCCCACCCACCGCCACCGCTGAAGCCGCGTCGGCCACTGAGGGCGCGTCGGTGAACATGGTCGACATCGCGGTCTCGCCGGCCGGGTTCACCGCACCGGACCGGCTCACGGCGGGCGTGGTGACGTTCCGGGTGTCGTCCACCGACCCGGACGGCGCGTGGCTCGGGCTCGTGCGGCCACGGCCGGGGGTCACCCTGGAGCAGTACCTCGGTGATCTGGAACGGGCCATGGGCGCGGATCCGGTCGGGGGCGGGCAGGCCGTGGCGCGCGACGTCGAGATGCTCGGCGGCGTCGCCGTCGCGCACGTGCCGGCGTCGGCCACGCTGCCGGTCGCGCCCGGCTCGTACTACCTGGTGGACTTCCGCGACGTCGGGAAGCCCGACCTGGCCTCGCGGGTCCGCCCGGTGCGGGTCGCGCCGGGGCGCGCGAGCACCGACGTCCGCGCGGAGTCGACCGTCGTGGCGCTGGACGGGCGCTACCTGACGCCGGGCGTCCTGCGCGGCCCGGTGCGGTTCGTGAACCTGTCGCCGCAGGCCAACGAGGCGATGCTGATGCCCGTCCGACCCGGCGCGACGCTCACCGACCTCGACGCGTTCTTCGCCCACCGCGCCCCCGCGCCGTTCACCGGCGGCCCGACCGGCGTCGTTCCGCTGTCGCAGGGGCGGTCCGCGGTGCTCGCCCACGGCCTGCCCGCCGGTCGGTACGCGCTGGTCACGTGGGTCACCGACGTGCGAACGGGCAAGATGTTCGCAGCGGGCGGCATGCGCGCGCTGGTCACGGTGGAGGACTGACGTGTCACGGGTACCGCTCGCCGACGTCGCGCTGGGCGGTGGTCTGGCCGTGCTCGTGCTGGCGCTCAACCTGCTGGAGGTCGGCCCGCCCGGCCCGGACGGGTCCTCGGGCTGGGGCGCGGTGGCCCTCGCGGTCGCCCTCGGGGTCGTCCTCACCGTCCGCCGACAGGCCCCCGTGGTGACGTTGGCGCTGGTCAACGCGATCGTCATCACCTGGTACGCGCTCGACTTCCACGGCCGCACGATCACCGTCGGCGCGCTCGTCGCCTGCTACACGCTCGCCGCGCACCGGGGCTGGAAGGCGGGCGTGGTCGGCGGGGTGGCTACGGCGCTGGCCACCGTGGTGACCGTCCGGTTCACGCTCGGCGGGACGTGGTTCGGCGACCAGGTGCTCAACGCCATCCCGCTGGAGGCCGCCGCGACCGCGCTCGGCGTGGCGGTGTTCTCGCACCGGGCGTTCGCCGCCGGCGCGCGGGACCGGGCGGAGCAGATCGCGCAGGCCAGGTCCGAGCAGGCCAAGGCGCAGGCCGCCGAGGAACGGCTGGAGGTCGCCCGCGAGCTGCACGACGTGTTCGGGCACACCATGGCCGCGATCAGCGTGCAGGCGGGCGTGGCCGTGCACGTGATGCGGCGCAAGCCCGAGCAGGTGGTGGAGGCGTTGAACGCGATCAAGCGGATCAGCGACGACGGGCTGGCGGAGGTGCGCGTGCTGCTGGGCGTGATGCGGTCGCCGAACCTGCGCGCGCTCACCGCGTCCGGCGGGTTGGCACACCTGGACAAGCTGCTCGACGTGGCCGGCGTCGCGGTCGAGCACTCCGCGGTCGGCACCCGTCCGGTGCCGGTCGCCGTCGACCTGGCGGCGTTCCGGGTCGTGCAGGAGTCGCTGACCAACGTGCGGCGGCACGCGCGGGCGAGCCGGGTCCGGCTGGAGCTGGTCTACCGGGCGGACGCGCTGGAGATCATCGTCCGCGACAACGGCACCGGCACCGGGGACGGTGCCGGCGGGTCGGCGCCGGTCGCCGGGCACGGCATTGAGGGGATGCGGGCGCGGGCCGAGTCGTTGGGCGGCACGCTGGACGCGGGTCCGGTGCCGGGCGGTTTCGAGGTGCGGTGCGTGCTGCCGATCGAGGAGGTCACCACGTGATCAGGGTGCTCGTCGCCGACGACCAGGCGCTGGTCCGCGGCGGCTTCCGGGTGCTGGTGGACAGTGAGCCGGACATGACCGTGGTGGGCGAGGCGGGCGACGGCGGCACGGCCGCGGCGCTGGCCCGCGAGCTGCGGCCGGACGTGGTGCTGATGGACGTGCAGATGCCGGGCGTGGACGGGCTGGAGGCGATCCGGCGGATCGCGGCCGACCCCGAGCTGGGCGGCGTGCGGATCCTGATCCTGACCACGTTCGACGAGGACGACTACGTGATCGAGGGCCTGGCGGCGGGCGCGAGCGGCTTCCTGCTCAAGAACACCGACCCGGGCCAGCTGCTGCACGGCATCCGGGTGGTCGCGGGCGGCGAGGAGCTGCTCAGCCCCGGCCTGACCCGGCGGCTGATCGCCCGGACGACCACCCGCGCGGCCGTGGACCACGACGTGTTCGCGCAGCTCACGGCCCGGGAGCGGGAGGTGGTGGCGCTGGTCGCGCAGGGGTTGGGCAACGACGAGATCACCCGCGAGCTGGTGATCAGCCCGGCCACCACCAAGACCCACGTCAGCCGCGCCCTGGCGAAGCTGGGCGCCCGCGACCGCGCCCAGCTCGTCGCCCTGGCCTACCGGCACGGCCTGGTCCGGCCGGGCTGACCCACCACCCGACGCCTACTCCCCGATGACCGGCGGCGCGGCCGCGCAGTCGAAGTCGAAGTCGAAGCAGGAGTCGACGTCCGGCTCCAAGTACGCGGCGAAGTCGTCCGTCGCCGCTGCGGCCACGGCGTAGTCGTTCGTCGCCGCTGCGGCCGGCTCCCCGCCGCACGCCAAGGCCAAGGGGTTGAGCACCCTGCCACTCACCACCGCACCCGCGCCCCGGACGGTTCCCGGGCCCGGCTCGGGGCCGAGGCGGCCGTTCGCCCCGAGCGGGACGACCCGGCGCTTCACCGCGGCGAGTGCCCGCTCGACGTCGACGGAGGCCGCCACGGACTCGGTCAGCGCCTGGTCGGCCCGGCTCAGTCGACCGTCTACGCCTTCCACCGCGAATCCCCCCTTCCGACGCCCGTGACCAGCCCGGCCAACCCGGGATGAGCCCGCAACCGCTCGCGGGCGCGGCGCAGGTGCGACCGCACGGTCGCCGGCGTGACGGCGAGGTGCACCGCGATCTCGGCGGAGGTGAAGCCCTCCATCGACATGACCACCACGTCCCGTTCTCGCGGTCTCAGGTCCGCGAGGACCTCGGCCAGCCACAGCACGTCCTCGACCTCGGGCCCCTGGTCGTCCACCGGGCCGTCGGCGCGGCGGGCGAGCACCTCGCGCACGGCCCGCTGGACGTCGCGCCGGGCGAACCGGAGCGCCTGCCGCTTGGCTACCAGCCGCACCCACGCCGCTGGGTGCTCGACTCGGTCCCAGGCGGCGCAGAGCCCGGCCATCGCCTCGCCGGCGGCGTCCTCCGCGTCCTCGGGCCGGTACCCGAGCTTGACCAGGAAGGCGATGAGCCGGGCGAAGTCGGCCCGGAAGAACTCGTCGAACGCCTCATCGGTCACGTCCCCCTCCGCAGCACACCCACCGTGATCACACCCACCGTGATCACACCCGCCCTGATCACGAACGCCATCACGACCGCCGCCACGAGCGCCGTCATCGCCGCCGCCACAGCACGGCGGCGCTGAGCACCGCGGACGACCCGGCGGCCACCAGCGTGACCGCCACCGACCCGGTTGTCACGTACAGCCCGCCGAGGCCGGCGACGACGGTGTTCACGACGAGCACCGCCGCGCCGACGTCCGGTGCGGGCGGTGTGCGCTCCGGGGACTTCTCCTTCGCCATGACGGGTAAGTGCGCCGGGCGCGGGGGAACGTGCAACGGCTACTCGGCCACGTCGACCTTCGCGACGATCTTCGCGTCCCGGATCCGGACGACGACCTCGCCGGGGCCGCCGTTGCGCTCGGCGTACTCGTTGGCCCGCTCGGCGCCCATGTAGCGCCCGCCGATCCGGCCGGTCCAGTAGCGGACCTGCTCGGGATCGTCCACGATCTCCGCACGACCGGTGATCGTGACGAAGGCGAACGGGGGTGTCTCGTCGTCCAGGCACAGCGAGATCCGGCCGTCGCGGACGATGGCCCGGCCCTTCACGGACTCCAGGTGGGTGGTGAACACGATGGTGCTGCCGTCCAGGTCGACCCAGACGGGCGACACGTGCGGTGAGCCGTCCTTCCGGACGACGGCGAGCTTGCCGGTTCGGGCCGGGGTGGCCGAGACGAACTCGCGCCACCAGCCGCTCGGGGCGTCGGTGTAACCCATGGAGCCACCGTAGGACCATCGCCAACCCTGAGAACCATCGGGCAACACCCCTGGGTGGCACTCAGGGTGAGCACGGATTACTACAACCGAGGTAGTGCGGACGGTAAGACTGAAGTCGCACCGACGTGTCAACTACAGACCGATGTGTCAACCCCGGGGACCGGGCAGAGTTCACCCGAGATCGGGGATGTGCCGTCCAGGGGAGAAACCATGATCGAGGCTGTCGGCCTCACCAAGCGCTACGGGAACACGGTGGCGGTGGACAACTTGTCGTTCACCATCGCGCCGGGTCGGGTCACCGGCTTCCTGGGCCCGAACGGCGCGGGCAAGTCCACCACCATGCGGATGATCCTCGGGCTGGACCGCCCGACGTCCGGCAAGGTCCTGATCGACGGGACGCCGTACGCCAAGCTGGACCGCCCGCTGCGCACCGTCGGCGCGCTGCTGGACGCCAAGTGGGTGCACCCCAACCGCTCCGCGCGCGCCCACCTCCAGTGGCTGGCCAAGTCCAACGGGCTGCCCACCCGCCGGGTGGACGAGGTGCTGGACCTGGTCGGCCTGTCCAAGGTGGCCAAGCGCCGCGCCGGTGGCTTCTCGCTGGGCATGTCGCAGCGGCTGGGCATCGCCGGGGCCCTGCTGGGCGACCCGAAGGTGCTGCTGTTCGACGAGCCGGTCAACGGCCTGGACCCCGAGGGCATCCTCTGGATCCGCCAGTTCATGCAGGGCCTGGCCGCCGAGGGGCGCACCGTCCTGGTGTCCAGCCACCTGCTCTCCGAGATGGCCCTGACCGCCACCGACCTGGTGGTCATCGGGCGGGGCAAGCTCATCTCGCAGTCCTCCACCGAGGAGTTCGTGGAGCGGTCCACCGAGAACACCGTCAAGGTGCGCAGCCCGCACGCCGACAAGCTCGGCGCGCTGCTGGTGGACAAGGGCTTCACGGTCCGCGAGGACGCCGACACGTCGTTGACCGTGTCGGGTGCCTCCAGTGACCAGATCGGTGACATCGCGGCGTCCGCCGGCGTGGTGCTGCACGAGCTGAGCCCCCATCGCGGTTCGCTGGAAGAGGCCTTCATGCAGCTCACCGGTGATTCGGTCGAGTACCACGCGGTCGAGACGGGAAAGTGACATGACTCTGCTCGCTGTTGAACGGATCAAGCTCTTCACCACGCGGTCGCCGTGGTGGTGCATGCTGCTCGCGCTCGGCCTGACCGTCGGGCTCACCTCGATCATCGCGGCGAACTGGGACAACGCGCCCATGCCGGTGATCGGCTCGGTGTTCACCCACACGTTCGGCCTCTACGTGATCATGGTGATGGCCGCGCTGGCGGTGACCACCGAGTACCGGTTCGGGACGATCAAGGCGACGTTCCAGGCCGTGCCGGACCGCATCTCGCCGCTGGTGGCCAAGGCCGTCGTGGTCTCGCTGCTGGCGGGCCTGGTCGGCGAGGCCGTCGCGTTCGGCTCGTGGGGCATGAGCTGGGTGCTCGCCCAGGACAACTCGCAGCTCGCGCTGAACTCCGCCAACGACTGGCGGCACGTGGCCGGCATCGGCCTGGTCTACGCGGCCGGCGCGATCCTGGCGCTGGGCGTCGGCGCGCTGGTCCGGCAGACCGCCGGCGCGGTGTCGATCATCCTGGTGTTCGCGCTGGTGCTGGAGAGCGTGGTCGGGTTCATCCCGAACATCGGCGACGACATCCAGAAGTGGATGCCGTTCACCGTGGTCAGCAAGTTCATCTTCGGCGACCCGGACGCGAGCTCGCTGCCGGAGGGGGCCGGCCCGCCGGTGGTCGGCGAGCTCCCGCCGTGGGGTTCGTTCGCCTACTTCGCGGGTATCGCGCTGGTGATCTACATCATCTCGCTGGTCGTCGTGAAGCGGCGGGACGCCTAAAGACCAACCACCCCGCCTCGGCCGGGATCGGGGCCGGCCGAGGCGGGACGCGGGGAAGGGGGGAGAGCTCGGGTCACCTTCGGGGGGTGACCCGAGCTCTCGTCGTTCGACGGAAGTGGCACGTTCGGCAGTGGCGGATCGAACAGGAGCAGCCATGATCGAGGCGACCGGACTGACCAAGCGCTACGGCACCACCGTGGCCGTGGACAACCTCTCGTTCGCGGTCGAGGCGGGTCGGGTCACCGGCTTCCTCGGCCCGAACGGCGCGGGCAAGTCGACCACCATGCGGATGATCCTCGGGCTGGACCGCCCGACCTCCGGCCAGGTCCTGATCGACGGCAAGAGCTACCTGGGCCTGCACCACCCGCTGCGCACCGTCGGCGCGCTGCTGGACGCCAAGTGGGTGCACCCCAACCGCTCGGCGCGGGCCCACCTGCAGTGGCTGGCGAAGTCGAACGGCATCCCGGACCGGCGGGTGGACGAGGTCCTCGACCTGGTCGGCCTGACCCAGGTGGCCAAGCGCCGCGCCGGCGGCTTCTCGCTGGGCATGTCGCAGCGGCTGGGCATCGCGGGCACCCTGCTCGGCGACCCCCGGGTGCTGCTGTTCGACGAGCCGGTCAACGGCCTGGACCCGGAGGGCATCCTCTGGATCCGCCAGTTCATGCACCGGCTGGCCGAGGAGGGCCGGACGGTGTTCGTCTCCAGCCACCTGCTCTCCGAGATGGCGCAGACCGCGCAGGACCTGATCGTCATCGGCCGGGGCCGGCTGATCGCGCAGACCAGCACCGCCCAGTTCATCAAGGACGCCACCGAGGACACGGTGAAGGTCCGCTCGCCGCAGCTGGACCGGCTGCGCCCGCTGCTGGCCCAACGCGGCCGCGTGGTGGACAGCGCGACCGACCAGGCGCTGGTCGTGCACGGCGTGGAGGCGGCGGTGATCGGCGAGCTGGCCGGCGAGCACGGCATCACCCTGCACGAGCTCAGCCCGCAGCTCGGGTCGCTGGAGGAAGCGTTCATGCAGCTCACCCGCGAGTCCGTCGAGTACCACGCGCACGAGTGACGCTCAGGGCGCGTGCCGCCAGAACTCGTCGGACGGCGGCGGCAGCGCGGAGACCTCCGGGCGGGCCGCGCGCGGTCGCCGGGACAGCAGCACCGCGACCACCACGACGGCGAGCACGACCAGCAGCGACCCGCCGAGCAGGACCAGCACCCGCACGCCGCGGGTGGGCCCCGGTCCGCCGGCCGCGTCCGGCCGCGGCACGTCGGACGGCTCGGCCGCGTCGGTCGAGCCCGCCGGGGGCGGTGCCGGGGTGGTGCGCGGCGGCGGGGCCAGCGGGTTGCGGTCCACCGGCGCGACCTGCGCGGACAGCGCCGCGACCAGGTCGACCAGGCCGAACCCGGTCGGGTCGTCGCGGCCGGGTTCGCCCAGGTCGAGGGCGGTCGTGACGAGCCGGTTCACCACGTTCCCGGCGTCCAGGTCGGGGTACCGGGAGCGGACCAGGGCCGCCGCGCCGGAGACCAGGGCGGTGGCCGCCGAGGTCCCGTCGACCGACGCGTACCCGGTCGAGGAGACCGCGACCGGCACCGCCGTGACGATGCCCGCGGCCGGTGCGGCCAGCACCGTCTCCGGACCGGTGTTGGACGACGCCCAGACCGCATTCCCCTGCTCGGTGCCGGCCACCGCGATCACGCCGCGGATGTTCGCGGGCGCGCCGACGTGCCGCTGCCCGGCATTCCCGGTGCCCGCGACCACCACGACGTCGTGATCGAACGCGTAGTTGACGGCACGCAACAAATCCGGCGTGAGGGTGGCTTCCGAAGTGAGCGACAGGTTGATCACATCGGCTCCGTTGTCCACCGCCCAGGTAATCCCCGAGGCGACCGAGGCAGTGGTGAACCGACCGCCGTCGGACCCGACCGAAACCGGCAGAATGCGCGCGGCCGGCGCCACTCCCAACGCTCCGCCGTCGATCGCGCGACCGGCGATCAGGGTGGCCATCGCGGTGCCGTGGCCGTCCTCGTCCGCGGTGCCGTCGGTGCCCGCCGCGCTGCCGAACCCGGTGCCCGGCAGCAGCGCCCCGGCCAGGTCAGGGGTCGTGTCGTCAACGCCGGAGTCGACCACGGCGACCACCACGCCGTCGCCGCGCGACTGCTCGTGGGCCCGGTGCGCGCCCATCGCGGCCAAGTGCCACTGCTGTTCCTCGATGCTCTGCGCCCGCCACCGGGAAGGCCCCGCCGCGGTTCCCCAGGCCGCCCCCGGCAGGAATAGCAGGATCGCGCCGACGAGAGCGATCACCCGGCCCCTCATCGCCCGAATTCCCCCTGTGGTCGAGATCACAAATATTCCACTTCGGTTATGTTTCGACGACCGCCGGTCAGGCAATCGGAGTAAGAGCGCTGTTAAGACCGAGTGAACTCCCGCACAGCGCGGTGACAGATCCGTCTGAACAAGGTCAGATGGAAAGTAATGAATCGTGAGGCGGCACCAAGCCGCACACGAATTCGGCGAACCCCGTCCAGGAACTCCCCGGAGGTGAACCCGTGACGGTGCTTGACCCAGATGTGGACGCCCAGACCCCGACCGGCGCGAAGAGGCTGCCGCGCCAACGTGACCACGCCCTTCGCGTCGAGCCGATGATGGCCCTCGAATGGTCGCACGCGATCGAACCCGCCGGCGGCGCCGGCATCTGCACCGCACCCGCGCAGAGCCGACGAGCCTGGATCCACCGGGCCGACGAGCAGCAGGTGCTCGCCCTCTACCGGGCCGTCGGCGGCACGGCACCCGCACCCTGGTGGCTGCGCGCCCTCGACCGCGGGAAGCTGCCCTCGCGCGCGGCCGGCTTCGCCGTCGAGGACGAGGTCACCGCGCTGCTCGCGGCCCGACCGGGCTGGGTCTTCGTGCCCTGGGCGACCGAGGGCGAGGTCGGGTACTGGGAGTTCGTGCCGTCCGAGAGCGGCGTGTACGGCCCCGCCGAACCGACCACCGTGCAGTTCACCGACCGGCACGCCGGCTGGGTGGACCTGCTCCCCGCGCACCGGGGTCCCGGTCCGCGCCACCCCATCGAGTTCACCACCGCCGGGCTGCGCGAGCAGATCGACGACCTGGAGAACATCGCCTGAGA
The DNA here is from genome assembly GCF_000328705.1 of Saccharothrix espanaensis DSM 44229. NCBI lineage: Bacteria > Bacillati > Actinomycetota > Actinomycetes > Pseudonocardiales > Pseudonocardiaceae > Saccharothrix > Saccharothrix espanaensis. The sequence goes on from NC_019673.1 coordinate 9,236,674, forward strand.
CAGCGCCGCCCGTTCCACCGCTTAGGCTGTACGCCCGTGACGACGTCCAGCCAGCGCCCACCGCACCACCGCTCCATCGTCAGCTACGTGCAACGCGGTGAGCGGATGACCGTCGGGCAGGAGCGGGCCTGGGACCGCCACTGGGAGCGCTTGGGCCGCGAGGTCAAGGCGCTCCCGGCCGGTCCCGTCGACTTCGCCGGCTGGTTCGACCGGGACGCCCCGGTGCTGCTGGAGATCGGCTCCGGCATGGGTGAGACGACCTCGCAGCTGGTCGCCGCCGCGCCGGAGCTCAACTACGTGGCCGTCGAGGTCTACAAGCCGGGCCTGGCCCAGCTGCTGATGCGCGCCGAAGCGCTCGACGTGACGAACCTGCGCGTGCTGCGCGGTGACGCCGTCGACCTGCTCACCGAGCACGTCGCACCGGACTCGCTGGCCGGCGTCCGGATCTTCTTCCCGGACCCGTGGCCGAAGAAGAAGCACCACAAGCGCCGGCTCGTGCAGCCGGAGTTCGTGCGCCTGCTCGCCACCCGGCTGCGGCCCGGCGGCACGCTGCACCTGGCGACCGACTGGGAGAACTACGCCGAGCAGATGCTGGCGGTCTGCTCCGCCGAGCCGCTGCTGCGCAACCGGCACGCCGACTGGTCCCCGCGGCCGGACTGGCGACCGGTCACGAAGTTCGAGCAGCGGGCCGTCGAGGAGGACCGGATCAGCCACGATCTGATGTTCGACCGGATCGAACTCACCTGACCGTGGCATAAAGCCACGTCATCGAGTGGTCGAGACAGCGACTCACCGTCGTTTCGTCACTCCATCGAGCGAGCCGGTTCGATCACTTCGTGTGCCCCATCTGGCAGTGACGAGTCACTCCGTCCCGCAACTACGGTTGCCGCCCGTGACCGCCATCGACAACGAACCGGTAACGCTCGACCTGGACGCCGCGGAGGGGTTCCTCCGGATGTTCCACATCGCCCACCCCGAAGCCGGGCCGGTGGGGCCGCGCCTGTCGCGGATCCGCGACGAGATCGCCGAGACCGGCACCTACCGGCACACCCCGCAGGAGCTGTCCTACGGCGCGCGGATCGCCCTGCGCGACAGCGGCTGGTGCACCAGCGGCGTCCCGTGGCGCCGGCTCAAGGTCCGCGACCTGCGCGGCTTCCGCAACGCCGCGGCCGTGGCCGGCGAGTGCGTGGAGCACCTGCGGCTGGCCACCAACGGCGGCGAGATCCGCCCCCTGATCACCGTGTTCGCCCCGGACTCCCCCGCCGCGCCCGGCCCGGTGATCTGGAACGAGCAGCTGGTCCGGTACGCGGGCCACCCGGACGGCAGCGGCGACCTGCGCTACCGCGACCTCACCGACGTGGTGCGCGACCTGGGCTGGAACCCGCCCGGCCCGCCCGGCCCGTTCGACGTGCTGCCGCTGGTCGTGGAAACCGTGCACGAGGGGCCCAGGCTGTTCGCGATCCCGCCCGACGTGGTGCACGAGGTCCGCCTGGAGCACCCCGACCTGCCGTGGTTCGGCTCGCTCGGGCTGCGCTGGCACGCGGTGCCGCTGATCACCAACCTGCGGCTGTCCATCGGCGGCGTCGACTACCCCGCCGCGCCGTTCAACACCTGGTTCGTCGGCTCCGAGATCGGCTCCCGCAGCCTCGCCGACGAGAACGCCTACGGGGCGGCCCGCCAGGTGGCCGAGGCCCTCGGCCTGGACACCTCCGCCGAGCGCTCGCTGTGGCGCGACCGCGCCGTGGTCGAGCTCAACCGGGCCGTGCTGCACTCGTTCGACCTGGCCCAGGTCACCATCACCGACCACCACGCCGAGTCGCTGCACCGGCTGTCCTGGCTGCGCTCGCGGCAGCGGCCCGCGGGCAACCGACCGGCGTTCCGACTGGACCCGGCCGCCGCCCGCCGGGCGCGCTCCGGCGCACCGGCGCGGTTTTCCCCCGGCCCGGCGGAAACCACCCGGCCGCATTCCCCCGGGCGTCTCGCCGAACTTCTCCGGCGACGCTGAACAACCGCGGTCGAATCACCGCTGCGAATCGACCAGCACACCGGCCAGCGCCATCAGGACCAGCACCAACAGCCCGAGCACCGCGCCCGCCCAAGTAGCCACCACACTCAACACGACGTTCCTCCGTTCCCCGACTGCCTCCCCAGAGTCGCTGCCGAAATGCTGCGCCGGCATCGGCCAGCGGGGTATTTCCCGGCGCGTTCGGGTCAGTCCTGCGGATGACCCGGCACACACCCCCGGACGGACGCGCCCTCAGCCTCGAAGACATACCGTGACGTGCTGTGGAGAGCTCACACCTCGGCTGGCGCGTCCTGGCCCGCCGACAATGGCCGTTGGCGGGCGCGCTGCTCCTGTTCGTGGTCACCGAGAAGCTCGGCGACGGCAGCTGGTGGCAACTGCCCGGCACGCTCGTCGTCTCCGCCCTGGCGGTGCTGGCCCCGCGCCGGCCGTTCGACGCCGCGCTGGCCGCCGCGACCGCCGTCCTGGTCACCTCGGTGCTCATCCGGCTGGTGGACGAGCCGCCGACCGGGTCGTTCGTCGACGGGCTGGCGCTGTCCGAGACCGCCGCGGTGATGGCGATCATCGCCGTCGTGGTGCGGCAGGCCACCGCGGTCAAGGCGCTGGTGGGCACCGCCGTGCTGGTCGGCACCGGAGTCGTGGCGCAGTGGGTCCGGCCGTCGTTCTGGGACAAGTACGGCGCGGAACTGGACTTCCGCGGGCCGACGCTGGTGCAGCAGGTCGTCGTCGCCGCGGTGCTGCTCGTGCTGTCGCTGGGCACCGGGCTGTACTTCCGGGCGCGCGACCGCGAACGGGCCACGCTCGTGCGGTCCGAGGTGACCGCCGCGCAGCACGCCGAGCGGATCGCGCTGGCGCGTGAGCTGCACGACGTCGTGGCGCACTACGTGACCGCGATCGTGGTGCACGCGCAGGCGGCCCAGGCCGTGCCGGCGGCGGCGCAGGAGGTGCTGCCGATCATCGCGCAGAGCGGGAACGAGGCGCTGACCGCGATGCGCCGGCTCGTCGGGACGTTGCGCGAGGCGGAGGACGGCGCGGGAACCGGCGCGCCCGCCGCGACCAGCGACCTGGCCGACGACGTGCGCAAGGTCGTGGCGCAGTCCGGCCAGCCGGTGCGGCTGAGCCTGGACCTGCCCTCCGACGTGCCGCCGTCGCTGGCCCGCTCGGTGCTGCGGCTGGTGCAGGAGTCCCTGACCAACGCCCGCAAGCACGCCGAAGGGGTGTCCGCCGTGGACGTCTCGGTGGCGGTCGTGGCGGACGCGGTGCTGGTCGTGGTGTCCGACGACGGCCGCGCCCCGAAGGCCGCGCCGGTCGGCGGGTCCGGCGGCTTCGGCCTGGTCGGGATGCGCGAGCGGGTCGAACTGCTCGGCGGCACGTTCACCGCCGGCCGCCGCGACACCGGCGGCTGGCAGGTCCGCGCCGAACTCCCCCTCGCCGAAACCCGCTGACCCACGCCCCCTGTCGCCCGTACGCCGGTCCGTTCCGGGCCGCTTGGGTCCGCTCTGGGTCCGCTTAAGTCCGCTTAAGTCCGCTTAAGTCCGCTTGGGTCCGCTTGGGTCCGCTTGGGTCCGCTTGGGTCCGCTTGGGTCCGCTTGGGTCCGCTCTGGGTCGCTCCGGACCGCTCGGAGCCTAGGGGTCGCTCGGGGTCATTTCGCGTCGCCGTGAGGTGCGTCGCGGGGGTGCCGGGTGCGCAGGGGGTGTGCGGCAGGATCGTGGGCATGTCGCTGCGCCTGCACGCCCCCGTGGTCCTGCCGTGTGATCCGTCCTGCACCGTGCTGCGGGACGCGGTCGTCGACGTCGTGGACGGCCGGATCGCCCACGTCGGCCCCGCCGCCGACGCGCCCGCGTTCGACGGCGAGGTCCGCCGGCTGACCGGGATCCTGATCCCCGGGCTGGTCAACACCCACGCGCACAGCCCGATGGTGGTGCTGCGCGGGCTCGGCGGCGACCTGCCGCTGCTGCGCTGGCTGCGCGAGGCGATGTGGCCGGCCGAGGCGAAGATGACCGCGTCCGACATCGGCGCGGGCATGCTGCTGGGCGCGGTGGAGATGCTGCGCAACGGCGTGACCACGAGTTCCGAGATGTACTTCCACGGCCCCGAGCTCACCGACGCGGTGCTGCGGGCGGGCTCGCGGGTGATCTTCGGCGCGGCGATCATGGACCTGCCCGGGATGCCGTGGCGGCCGATGACCGACGAGATCAGCCGGTGGGTCGACGCCGACGGGCTGCGGTTCGGGCCGCACGAGCGGGTCGAGCTGTCCTACGGGCCGCACTCGGCGTACCTGCTCAAGCCCGAGGCGCTCGGCGAGATCGCCGGCGAGGCCCGGGAGCGCGGCGCGCTGCTGCAACTGCACGTCGCCGAGTCGACCGAGGAGGACGTGGAGCAGCGCGCGAGCCACGGCTCCGTGCCGCGACTGCTGGAGCAGGCGGGCGTGCTCGGCGGGCGGGTGCTGTCGGCGCACTCGGTGCACCTGTCGCCGGAGGACATCGCGATCTACGCGGAGCACCGGGTCGGCGTCGCGCACTGCCCCGGCTCGAACACCAAGCTGGCGTCCGGGATCGCGCCGCTGCGCGAGTACCTGGACGCGGGCGTGCCGATCGGCCTGGGCACCGACGGCCCGGCGTCCAACGACGACCTGGACCTGTTCGAGGAGGCCCGGCTGGCGGCGCTGCTGGCCCGCGTCACGTCGATGGACGCCACCGCGATGCGCGCCGCCGACGCGCTCCTGCTGGCCACCCGGGGCGGTGCGGCGGCACTGGGTCGGGACGACCTGGGCGCGCTGGAGGCCGGGCGGTGGGGCGACGTCGTGCACGTCGACGTGGACGACCCGGCCTTCGCGACCGGCCTCGACAGCCCCGACGAGCAGGTGCTGGCGAACCTCGTCTGGGCGTCGGGCACCCGCCGGGTCAAGGACGTGTGGGTGGCCGGCGAGCAGGTGGTCGCGGACGGCGAGACCACCCGCGTGGACCGGCGTGAGGCCCAGGCGGGGGTCGCGACCGTGTCCCGGCGGCTGCGCTAGCCGTCCTGGGCCAGGAGTCGACTAGCGGGCGCGCGGGCGGACGACGATCTCGGGGAACTGCGCGTCCTCGCCGGCGTGGACGGCGGTGAGGACGGCCCGCGCGACCGAGTCGGCCGTGAGGTACTTGCCGGGCTCGTAGTCGCCGGACTCCTGCGCGCGGACCTCGCGCTGCATGTCCGTGTCGACCCGGCCGGGGTGCACCGAGGTGACCCGGAGGTCGGTCTCCTCGGCGCGCAGCACGTCGGCGTAGGCGCGCAGGGCGAACTTGCTGGCGGCGTAGACGCCCCAGTTGGCGTCCGCGCGCTTGCCCGCGCCGGAGTTGATCAGCACCACGTGCCCCTTGGCGGCGCGGAGCAGCGGGAGCGTCAGCCGGGTCAGCTCGGCCACCGCGAACAGGTTCAGCTCGAAGGTCCGGTGCCACGTGCCGGCGGTCGCCTCGGCGAGCGGGCCCACCTCGGCGACGCCCGCGCTGTGCACCAGGACGTCGAGCCGGGTGAGGTCCGCGGTGGCCTCGGCGAGCGCCTCGGCGTCGGTCAGGTCGACGGCCCACGGACGGGCGTTCGGCAGGTCGGTCTCCACCTTGCGCCCACCGAGCAGCAGGTCGTGGGTGGCGGCGAGGCCACGCGCGACGGCGAGCCCGATACCGCGGGACGCACCGGTGATCAGGGCGACGGGACGATCGGTCATGCCCCGACCCTAAGGCTTCGCAGCCAGTCGGCCAGTGCGGCGTGGTCGACGTCGGCGAGCCCCCGACGCGGGTCCACCCGGTGCAACAGCGCCGGTGCCGGGTGGTGCGCGGCGACGTGCGCGCGGTCGGCGTCGGAGATCTCGTCGTCCACCCACGCGAACGACCGACCGCCGGCGTGGGCGAGCAGGGCGCGGGTCTTCCAGTGCAGGCCGCCCGGCGCGGGCTCGCCGTCGTCCGGCCACTCGACCACGGGCAGCGGCGGCAGCCCGAGCAACGGGGCGATGTCGGCGTTGGCGTCGGCACCCCACGTCGTGGCCCACACCAGGTCGCACGGGAGAGCCGCGAGCCGTGCCCCGTGCGCCGGATCGACCCGCTCCAGCAACGGGTTGCCACCGTCCACCGACCGGAACGCCGGGTACGCCCCGCCGCCGCCGAACGGGATCAGCGGACCGTCGACGTCGAGGAAGAGCAAGGGCCGCTGACCCGGCTCGGCGGTTGTCGTGGAGTACCCCGAGGAATGCCACTCGGTCCTGCTGATGGTCGCCGGAGTGGGCACCGGCGGTGTGGCACCGTCGAGCGCGGTCACGTCGTCCCCGATCAACGCTCCGGTCTCCTGGTCGAACACCAAGAGGTGCCGCCGGCCTTCGGCGACGTGACCGATCGCCACAGCGGGCCGGTCGGCGAAAGCCCCGGGCACGCTGTCCACCGACAGGCCGGGGTGATCGGCGAGATCGAGCAGGAGCAAGCGCTGCAACGTGGACGGGACGACCTGGTGCTTCCAGATCCCGACGAACGACCTGAACGCCGCCGGCGTCGACCCCTGCGGGTTCCGCTTCCGCAGCTCGGCGGCGACGGCGGCGGAATCCGTGGCGGTGATGAAGGCGGCCGCCAGGCGCCCTGGCGCGTAGTCGCCGGTGGGTTGCACGCTCTGGCCGCCCTGGGTCACCAGCAGGCGGCCGGACCCGTCGGCGGCGATCCACTGCCGGCGTTCCGAGTGCTCGATGCCGCCCTTGATCTCCGGGCTGCCCAGCGTGCGGATCTTGCGCAGGTAGGTGCTGGAGGTGTGCACGTAGTGGTACTTCCCGGTGCCACGCGGCTCCGGTCCGCGGGCCGTCCTTCCGGCGAGGGTTCGCAGCAGGGCGGACGCCGCAGCACCGCCGATCGGGTCCGGCATGGGAGCCACCTCCTGGTCGGCACGGCAGTTCTGCCCACCATCGTCCCGTCCTGCCCGGAAAGCCGGACGGGGTGTGGCCCGTCCGGCTCCCGCGTCCCGCCGAAGCGGTCAGCCGCAGATGCGGCCCTTGTCCTTCTTCCACGCCACCACGACGGCCGGGCGCGGCTGGCTGGTGCCGCCGTCGGGCCAGTGGGAGAGCGGGTTGTTCGCCGACGCGCCGTCGATCTCGCCCGGGTGCTGGACGCTGACCAGGACGAAGTCGTCCTCGACGACCGGGCCGCAGGTCTCGGCGCCCTTCGGGACGGTGAGGAACTGCTTGACGCGGCCCCGGTAGCGGCCCTCGACCGGGACGGCGAACAGGCCGTCGTTGGACTTGAGGGCGTTGCCGTCGGTGGAGATCCACAGGTTGCCGTGGCTGTCGAAGGCCACGTTGTCCGGGCACGAGATCGGCGAGACCTGGGTCTTGTCGTAGCCGCCGAAGTAGGTGTCCGCCGACGTCGGGTCGCCGCACACCAGCAGCAGCTTCCAGGAGAACGTGAGCGCGGTGTTGTCGCCGCGGCGCTCCTCGACCTCCAGGACGTGGCCGTGCTTGTTGTTGACGCGCGGGTTGATCTCCGTCGCGCCTTCCTTGCCGGCCTTGCCGCGGTCGGTGTTGTTGGTCAGCGCCGCGTAGATCCGGCGGTTGCGCGGGTTGGGCTCGACGTCCTCGGGGCGGTCCATCTTGGTGGCACCGGCCTTGTCCGCCGCGAGGCGGGTGAAGACGTAGACCTCCTCGGCGGTGAAGCCCTCGACGAACGACTTGTTCCCGGCCGCGAGCGGGATCCACTTGCCCGAGCCGTCGAACTCGCCGTCGGACGGGAGCTTGCCGGAGCCGTCGAACTCCTCCGCGGGGCTGTCGCCGGTGAACTTGGCGACGTAGAGCGTGCCCTTGTCGAGCAGCTTCTTGTTGTGCTCACGGGCGTAGCGGCTGTTGCCCGGCTTGTACCGCTCGTCGGAGACGAACTTGTACATGTAGTCGAAGCGCTCGTCGTCGCCCATGTACGCGACCACGCGGCCGTCGCGCGCGATGATGACGTTCGCGCCCTCGTGCTTGAAGCGGCCGAGCGCGGTGTGCTTGACCGGGGTCGAGTTCGGGTCGAGCGGGTCGATCTCGACGACCCAGCCGAACCGGTTGACCTCGTTGGGCTCCTGTGCCACGTCGAAGCGCTTGTCGAACCGCTCCCACTTGCGGGTGGTGGCCGCGCCGGCCAGGCCGTAGCGGGTCAGCCGCTCCTTGACCTTCGGGTCGGTGACCGCGCCCGCGTTGGCGAAGTACTGGTTGAAGTTCTCCTCGCCGGACAGGATCGTGCCCCACGGCGTCACGCCGCCGGCGCAGTTGTTCAGCGTGCCGAACACCTTCGTGCCGGTCGGGTCGGCGGAGGTCTTGAGGAACTGCGAGCCGGCGGCCGGGCCGGTGACCTTGAACTCGGAGGTCACCGTGATCCGGCGGTTGTAGGTGCGGTCCACCTTCGGCACGAGCTTGCCGCTGCGGTGGTCGCGCTCGACCAGCACCACGGACAGGCCGTGCGCGGCCCACGCGATCTCGGTCTGCTCACGCGTCGGGTTGGCGGCGTCCCAGTTCTTGAACAGGAACTCCTCGGTGGTGTACTCGTGGTTGCTGACCATGAGCCACCGGTTCCAGTGGTTCAGCGGGACCAGGCCGCAGAAGTCGTTGTTGTAGCCGAACTGCTTGGCCTGCGCGGCGGGCGTCTGCCGGTCGAAGTCGAACTTCGGCGCGCCGGGCAGCACCGGGTCGCCCCAGCGGATGACGACCGCGGACTCGTAGCCCTCCGGCGTGACGATCCGGTCCTCGGTGTTCGGCGCGACGGGCTTGAAGTTCAGGCCGTCGCGGCGCCGGCCACCGCCGAGGTCGCGGTCCGCCTCCGCCTCGACCTCGGGCGCGGCGGCCGCCGTGCCCGCACCGACGAGCCCGACGCCCGCGCCCGCGACGGCGAGCACCGCACCGGCCTTGAGCAGCCCGCGCCGGCGCACGACCTCGCCGACGACGTCGCCGAAGTAGCTGTTGTCGGACGTGTTGGGAGCCTCGTGCGCGCAAGCGTCGCCGCAGCGGTACTTGCAGGTGATCGCCGACCGCCCGAGGGGGTGGTTGGGCAGCAGGGGCAGCAGGTTGCGGCCCCGATCGGTGGTGGATGAGGACACACGGACCTCCGCGATCGCACAGTGGGAACGGGGCGACCGTAGGTTGGTAATCACTCATCCAACGGACTTCAAGGTGAACGCCAGGCGAACACCTCGACCGCTTGCCGACCGGAACCGCCTGCTCACCGCACGTGTCGTGGTCGTTCAGCCACCGATGAACCCCTCGCGCCACACCGCTACGACGGACGGCCGCGGCTGGGCGTCGCCGCCGTCGGGCCAGTGCGACGCCGGCCGGTCGGCGCTCGCCCCGTCGAGTTCGCCGGGGTGCTGCACGCACACCGTCACGACCCGCTCCCCGATCACCGGCCCGCACGTCTCCGCGCCGCGCGGCACGGTGAGGAACAGCTTGAGGTGGCCGCGTTCCGGGCCCTGCACGGGCACCGCGTACAGCCCGTCGTTGAGGCCGGCCAACGCGCCCGCCGAGTCGGTGGAGATCCACAGGTTGCCGTGCCGGTCGAACGCCACGTTGTCGGGGCTGGAGATCGGCGAGACGCGCGACTTGTCGTAGCCCGCGAAGTAGGTGTCCGGATCCTCCGGGTCGCCGCACACCAGCAGCAGGTTCCAGCGGAACCGCAGGGCGAGCGGGTCGCCGCCGCGTTCGGTGAGCTCCAGCACCTGGCCGTGCTTGTTGAGCACGCGCGGGTTCGGCTCGGTCGCGCCTTCCTTGCCGGGCTTGCCGCGGTCGACGTTGTTGCTCAGCGCGCAGTAGACGGTGCCGGTGTGCGGGTGGGTCTGGATGTCCTCCGGCCGGTCCATCTTCGTCGCGCCGACCCGGTCGCCGGCGAGCCTGGTGAACACGTAGACCTCTTCGGCGGTCATGCCGGGCACGAAGCTGCGGTCGCCGCGGGCCAGCGGGACCCACTCGCCGCGGCCGTCGAACGCCTTGTCGCGCGGGAGCTTCCCGGTGCCGTCGATCTCCTCGGGCGGGCTGTCGCCGGTGAACCTGGCGACGTAGAGCGTGCCGTCGTCGAGCAGCGTCATGTTGTGCCGGCGGGCGGACCTGCTGCCACCGCGCCGGATCCGGCCGCTGGAGACGAACTTGTAGATGTACTCGAAGCGCTCGTCGTCGCCGGAGTAGGCGACCACGCGGCCGTCGCGCGCGACGCGGACGTTCGCGCACTCGTGCTTGAAGCGGCCCAGCGCGGTGTGCTTGACGGGCGTGGAGTCCGGGTCGTCCGGGTCGAGTTCGACCACCCAGCCGAACCTGTTGACCTCGTTGGGTTCCCGTGCGAGGTCGAACCGGTCGTCGAACCGCTCCCACTTGCGGGTCGTGGTGCCGGGGGTGATGCCGTAGCGGGCGCGGCGCGGGTCCGTGCCGGCGTTGGCGAAGTACTGGTTGAAGTTCTCCTCGCCGGACAGGATCGTGCCCCACGGCGTCACGCCGCCGGCGCAGTTGTTCAGCGTTCCCAGCACCTTCCGGCCGGTCGGGTCGGCGGAGGTCCTGAGGTGCTCGGACCCGGCGGCCGGGCCGCGCACCTCGAACTCGGTGGTCAGCGTGATCCGGCGGTTGTAGCGGGAGAACCGCGGCGTGAGCCCGTCGCGCCCCTGCCGGACCAGGACGACGGACAGGCCGTGCGCGGCCCAGGCGATCTCCACCTGCTCGCGGGTGGGGTTGGCCGGGTCGTAGCCGCGGAACATGAACGGCTCGCTGGTGTACTCGTGGTTGGTGACCAGGAGGTTGTCGCGCCCCAACGTGTCCAGCGGCAGCAGCGCGGCGAAGTCGCAGTTGAACCCGAACTGGCGGGCCTGCGCGGCGGCGCTCTGGTGGTCGAAGTCGAACTCCGGCGCGTCCGGGAACAGCGGGTCGCCCCAGCGGATCACGATCGCCTGGCGGTAGCCGTCCGGGACGACGACGGCGTCCCGGGTGTTCGGCTGGACGGGCGTGAAGTCGAGCCCGCGCGCATTGCCCAAGGCGGCGGGCTCGGCGGCGGCGGGCTCGGCGGCGGCCTGGGACGTGGTGGTGGCCCCGAGGGCGGCGACGACCACGCCGGCCTTGATCGCGGTGCGGCGGGTGAGCAGGTCACCGAAGTACGGGTTGGCCGAGGTGTTGGGGGCGTCGTGGAAGCACGCGTCACCGCAGCGGTACTCGCACGTGACGGCGGCGCGGCCGGGTGAGTGGTTGGCCAGCAGGGGAAGGTGTCGCACTGCCACGCCTCCTACGGTCAGTTCGGATCAACTGACCGTAGGCCGGCGTTCACTCCTTGTTAACCCACTGCCGGGGCTAACCCACGACCTCTTCGCCGACGAGCACGTCGGCAGGTGTGATCGGCTGCTCCCTGGTGCGCCCGACGGCCAGCAGGCCGGCGGCCAGCACGCAGCACACCGCGGCGACCACGAACGGCTGGGCGAGGTGGCTGACGAACGTCGCGGCGACCGCGCCGCCCATCCACCGCAGGAAGTTGTAGCCCGCGCTGGCCACCGGCCGGGGTGCCGGGCTGACGCTCATCGCGGTGCCGGTGAACAGCGTGTTCAGCAGGCCGCTCACCACGCCGCTGACGATCACCGCGGCCACCAGCAGCGGCTTGCCCGGCACCGCCATGACCAGCATGAGCAGCGCGAACGCCAGGACGGCCACGATGGTCGTGCGGCGTTCGCCGAACCGCGCGGCGAGCTTGGGCGCGAGCCAGACGCCGGCCACCGCGACGCACACGCCCCAGCCGAAGAAGATCAGCCCGATCTCGACCGCACCCCACTGGAACACGAACGGCGACCACGCCAGCACCGCGAAGAACGCGGCGGTGTAGAGGGCTGAGCCGAGCGCGGTGCGCAGCAGACCCGGGTGCTTGAGCGCCCGCAACGGGTCGAGCAGGCGGATCGAGTGCTGCGGCTTGTCGTTGGCCAGGAAGACCGAGCAGAGCACGAAGGCGACCGCCATCAGCACGGCGGTGCCGATGAACGGGCCGCGCCAGGAGAAGCTGCCCAGCAGCGCGCCGAGCAGCGGGCCGACCGAGAGGCCCAGGCCGAGCGCGGCCTCGTAGAGCAGGATCGCCTTGCCCTGGCCGCCGGCGGCCGCGCCGACGATGACGCTCAGCGCGGTGGCGATGAAGAAGGCGTTGCCCAGGCCCCAGACGGCCCGCAGGCCCACCAACTGGGTGATGTTCGAGGCGAGCGAGCACAGCACGGTCGCGACCACGATCAGCGCGAGGCCGGCGACCAGCGTGCGCTTGGCCCCGAACCGGGCGCTGGCGGCGCCGGTGAACAGCATGGCGAGGACCTGGACGCCCAGGTAGGAGGAGAACAGCAGGGTGACTTGCGAAGGAGTGGCGTGCAGGCCCTCCGCGATGGACAGCAGGATCGGGTCGACGAGACCGATACCCATGAACGCGATCACCGCGGCGAACGCCGTGACCCACACCTGACGGGGTTGGTCGAGGAAATTCACTTAGCTACCCTAACATTATTTGGTTAGGGTAGCTAAGTAAGTGCCCTCACACTACGGTGCCGGGTGTGGATGCGGTGGTGTTCGACCTCGACGGCGTACTTGTCGACTCCGAGACCGTGTGGGACGAGGTGCGGCAGGCGTTCGCCCGCCGGCACGGCGGCACCTGGCTGCCCGACTCGACCCGCGCGATGCAGGGGATGAGCACCCCGGAGTGGGCCGACTACCTGGTCACCGCCGTCGGGGTGAAGCTGACCCCGGCCGAGGCCGCGACCGGCGTCGTCGCCGAGATGGCCCGCCGCTACGAAACCGGCCCCCCCGTCCTGCCCGGCGCGGTCGACGTGGTCCGCGCGGTGGCCGCCCGCCACCCGGTCGCCATCGCCAGCTCCTCCCCGCCGGTGCTCATCACCTCGTTCCTCGCCGCGACCGGCCTGGCCGACGTCGTGCCGGTGGCCGTCTCCAGCGAACAGGCGGGCGCGGGCAAACCCGCTCCGGACGTCTACCTGCTGGCGACCGCGGAACTCGGCGTCGAGGCGTCCCGCTGCGCGGCCGTCGAGGACTCCACCAACGGGCTGCGCTCGGCCCTGGCCGCCGGGATGACCGTCTACGCCGTCCCGAACCCGCACTTCCCCCCGGACCCGGAGGTGTTGGCGCAGGTCACCGTCCTGCACTCGATCACCGACCTGCCGGCGGCCCTGGCCGGCTGACCCGCCCGCCCCCGTCTCGCACCCCGCTGCTCCACCCCCGCGACCTAGCCTCACGGGCATGGAGCAGCGAGTTGCGGTGGTCACCGGGGCGGCGCAGGGGATCGGGGAGCGGATCTGCGAGGTGTTGCGCGCGGACGGGTACGCCGTCGTCGGGTTCGACCTCCAGCAGACGCCCGGCGGTGTGGTCGGGGACGTGTCGTCGGAGGCGGACGTCGCCCGGCTGGCCGCGGGGCTGGAGCGGGTCGACGTGGTGGTCAACAACGCCGGCATCGCCGGGATCCGGGCGTTCGAGGACACCTCGGTCGAGCAGTGGCAGCGGATGCTCGCGGTCAACCTGACCGGGCCGTTCCTGGTCACCCGGGCGCTCGGCCGGACGATGCTGGCCCGCGGCTCGGGATCGGTGGTCAACATCGCGTCCGTCGCCGGCCTGCGCGGGGTCGCCGACCGCGCCGCCTACAACACCACCAAGCACGGGCTGATCGGGTTGACCCGCACGCTCGCCGTCGAGTGGGGCGCGCGCGGGGTGCGGGTCAACGCCGTGTGCCCCGGCTGGGTGAAGACCGGGATGGACGTCGAGTCGCAGGCCGGCGGGCACTACGCCGACGCCGACATCACCGACCACGTGCCGCTCGGCCGGTTCGCCCACCCCGACGACATCGCGCAGGCCGTGGCCTTCCTCGCCGACCCCGCCAAGAGCGGGTTCGTCAACGGGGTCGCGCTGCCCGTGGACGGCGGGTGGACCGCCGACGGGTCGTGGCAGTCCCTGCGCCTGTCCAAGCGCCAGGAGCCGCAGACCTGACGCACCGGGCGGCTGGCTCGGGCCTCACCAGGGCATTCCGGCCAGGGCGTTCCGTCCCGGGCGTTCTCTTCGGGACGTTCTGTTCAGGCGTTCAGGGCGTGCACACGGTGTACAACTGCGCGGACACCTGCGTCGCGGCCTCGGCGCACGCGCGGTACCTGTCGCTCTCCGAGCGCGCGGGATCGGTCGTGGTCTCCAGCGCACAGCCTGGTCGGGTCGGTCGGGCTCGCCGGCAGGCACGTCGGACCAGCCTGCCCGGTGGGCACCAGAGCTCCTGCCGCCAGCACGGCGACGAACAGCAAGGTCATGACGAAACCCCCTCGGTTCGCAGGCCAGGGCCGTCGAACCGAGGGGGTGAGCACCCGAACGAGGGGTCAGCGCTCCACGTCGCCGCGGATGAACGCCTCGACCGCCTCGTGCGCCGCCGAGTCCGAGTACTGCACCGGCGGGGACTTCATGAAGTACGAGGACGCCGACAGGATCGGGCCGCCGATGCCCCGGTCGAGGGCGATCTTCGCCGCGCGCACCGCGTCGATGATGATGCCCGCGGAGTTCGGGGAGTCCCAGACCTCCAGCTTGTACTCCAGGTTCAGCGGCACGTCGCCGAACGCCCGGCCCTCCAGCCGCACGTAGGCCCACTTGCGGTCGTCCAACCAGGCCACGTAGTCCGACGGCCCGATGTGCACGTTGCGCTTGCCCAGCTCGCGGTCCACCTGCGAGGTGACGGCCTGGGTCTTGGAGACCTTCTTGGACTCCAGGCGCTCCAGTTCCTTCATGTTCAGGAAGTCCATGTTGCCGCCCACGTTGAGCTGCATGGTGCGGTCGAGCTGGACGCCCCGGTCCTCGAACAGCTTGGCCAGCACGCGGTGCGTGATGGTCGCGCCGACCTGGGACTTGATGTCGTCGCCGACGATCGGGACGCCGGCCTCCTCGAACTTGCGGGCCCACTCGGGGTCGGAGGCGATGAACACCGGCAGCGCGTTCACGAACGCCACCCGCGCGTCGATCGCCGCCTGCGCGTAGTAGCGGTCGGCCTCCTCCGAGCCGACCGGCAGGTACGAGACCAGCACGTCGACCTCGGCGTCGCGCAGCGCCTGCGCCACGTCCACCGGCTGCTCGTCGGACTCCTCGATGGTCTCCCGGTAGAACCGGCCGAGCCCGTCGAAGGTGTGCCCGCGCTGCACGGTGACGCCCAGCGGCGGCACGTCGGCGATCTTGATCGTGTTGTTCTCGCTGGCGCCGATCGCCTCGGACAGGTCGGTGCCGACCTTCTTGGCGTCCACGTCGAACGCGGCCACGAACTCCACGTCGCGGACGTGGTAGGGGCCGAACTCGACGTGCATCAGACCGGGGACCCGCGTGCCCGGCTCGGCATCGCGGTAGTAGTGGACACCCTGCACCAGCGACGCCGCGCAGTTGCCGACCCCGACAATGGCCACTCGAACGGTGCGGCGGTTGTCGCCCATGCCGAGTCCTCCTTCTTGTTCTACGTCAATGCCCATTGGGCTTTTCGTCCTGTTCGCGCTGTTCGGCCTGCTCGTGCGCGATCAGCTCGTTGAGCCACCGCACTTCGCGCTCGGTGCTGTCCAACCCCATGCGGTGCAGTTCGCGCGTGTAGCGGTCGATCCGCTCGCTCGCGCCCGCTAACGCCGTGCGCAGGCCCTCCCGCCGCTCCTCGACCCGCCGCCGGCGGCCTTCGAGGATCCGCATCCTTATTTCGGCGGGCGTGCGGGAGAAGAAGGCCAGGTGGACGCCGAAGGAGTCGTCGTCCCACGTCTGCGGGCCCGCGTTGGCGAGCAGGTCGGCGAACCGCTCCTTGCCCTCCGCGGTGAGCTGGTAGACCTTGCGCGCGCGGCGGCCCCAGGACCGGACCTCCTCCGGCGCCTCCTCGACGATCCACCCGTCGCGTTGCAGCCTGCGCAGCGTGGGGTACAGCGTCCCGTAGGAGAACGCCCGGAACGCTCCCAACAGCTCGTGCAAACGCTTGCGCAGCTCGTAGCCGTGCATGGGCGCCTCATGCAGCAGTCCGAGGATGGCGAACTCCAGCAAGCGACACCTCCTCGCACCTAGCGCCGATGGGTGCGGCCAGTATATCGGCTCGATACATCCGCCCACGACTTGAGAAGTGACGTGCCGCACCAGGTCACACCGTGATCACGGCCACTGCCCTGAACGGCTCAACGAAGGGGTTGGGCCGCCACGTACTCTGGTCCCGTGCTGACCCAACGTCAGGTCGTGGACTACGCGCTACAGCGCCGTGCGCTGCTGGCGGAGGTCTACGCGGGCCGGACGGGCACGATGGAGGTCTGCGACGCGAGCCCGTACCTGTTGCGAGCAGCGAAGTTCCACGGCCGGCCGAGCGACGTGACCTGCCCGGTGTGCCGCAAGGAGCCGCTGACCCTCGTGTCGTGGGTGTACGGCGACGAGCTCAAGCACGCGGCCGGGTCCGCGCGCACCGTCGAGGAGCTCACCCGCATGGCGAACCTCTTCGAGGAGTTCACCGTGTACGTGGTGGAAGTTTGCCGCACGTGTAGTTGGAACCACCTGGTGCAGTCATACGTCCTGGGAACACGTGGCCTGAACTCTGGAAAGCCACGGAGGAGGACCGCGGCGGAGTGAACGACCTCCGACCACGGGCGTCGCTCACCCGAGCGACGGCGTACGACCACCGAACCGCGTGCGACGGCACGCCGGTCTGGGAGGCTTTTTCGTGAACGACCAGCATGACGACAGGCACCGTGGTGGAGAGCCGCAGTGGCCGACCGGGGAGGACCCGGACGGCGCGCAGCCCCCACGCCACGGCGCAGGAGATCAGCCGGAGCGTCCGAACACCCCACCAGGTGGTGTCGCGCGCCAGCCGGGCGGCCCTCGCCAGGGCACGCCCCCGGGCGGCTTCACCCGCCCGCCGGCCGGCGGCCCGCCGCCGGGTCGTCCGCCCCTGGGCACGCCTCCCGGCGGCTTCCCCCAAGGCGGTGGCACCCCTCCGGGTGGAATTCCCCAGGGTGGGATGCCCCCAGGTGGAATGCCCCCAGGTGGAATGCCCCTGGGTGGCCCCGGCACGCCCCCGGGCGGAGTCCCGCAGGGCGGTCGCCGACGCGCGCCCGAGCCAGGCCGCGGCCCGAACGGTCCCAACGCGCCCGGTCCCAACGCACCCGGTACGCCCCCCGGCGGCGCGCCCCGACCGGGCGTGCCCGGCGCGGCCAACGCCGACCCGAACGCCACCCGGCAGGTCCCGCGCGCGGC
Organism: Saccharothrix espanaensis DSM 44229; assembly: GCF_000328705.1. Lineage (NCBI taxonomy): Bacteria > Bacillati > Actinomycetota > Actinomycetes > Pseudonocardiales > Pseudonocardiaceae > Saccharothrix > Saccharothrix espanaensis. The sequence continues at coordinate 9,253,903 of NC_019673.1, forward strand.
CCGGCCGAGCACGCCGCCCGGCGGCGTCCGCCGACCCGGCCCGAACGGCCCGGTGCCGCCCGGCCGCCCGCCCGCGGGCGGTCCGCCGCGCCGGCCCGGCGAGGAGCCGACCGACCTGCTGCCCCCGGTGCACCAGACCGTGGCGCGCGAACCCGAGCTGCTGACCCACCGCGAGGACGAGGTCGACCTCGAACCGTTCGACGACGAGTACGACTACGACGACGAGCCCTCTCCCGAGGAGGCGAAGGCGGTGCGCCGCAAGAAGATCTGGCGACGCGTGCGCCGCGTCACCTACGTCGGCCTGTTCCTGATGATCCTCGGCCCGATCGTCGCGTTCGGCGTCGCCTACCAGCTGGTCGACGTGCCGAACCCGGAAGAGCTCGCGTTCAAGCAGTCCAAGGTCGTCACGCTGCTCTACTCCGACGGCTCGGAGATGGCCAAGATCGCGCCCTCCGGGTCGAACCGGACCCTGATCAAGTACGAGGACCTGCCCGACGTCCTGAAGCAGGCGGTGTTCGCGGCCGAGGACCCGACGTTCGAGACGAACCCCGGCTTCGACTTCACCGCCATCGCCCGCGCGGTCTTCTACCAGGCCACCGGCCGGGACAGCGGTGGCTCGGGCCTGACCCAGCAGTACGTGAAGCAGGCCACCGAGGACGACCAGGGCACGCTGAGCCGCAAGTTCACCGAGGTCGTCAAGGCGTACAAGATGTCCGAGCAGCAGGACAAGAAGGACATCCTGACCGCCTACCTCAACACGATCTACCTGGGCCGCTCCGCGTACGGCGTGAAGGAGGCCGCGAAGGTCTACTTCGGCCGCGACGACCTCAAGGAACTGACCCAGCCGGAGGCCGCGCTGCTCGCGGGCATGATCCAGAGCCCCGGCCGGTCCGAGGAGCCCCCCTACGTCGCCGAGCGCTGGAACTACGTGATGGACCAGCTGGTCAAGGGCGGCTGGATCGACCAGGCGTACCGGTCCCAGCAGCAGCAGCCCCCGCTCCGGCCGCTGGCCGAGACGCAGGCGGGCGGCCTGGAGGGCCCCCGGCTGCTGATCCAGAACCAGGTCCTGGCCGAGCTCGACGACCTGAACTGGACGATGAAGCGGGCGCACGAGTCGGGCGCGACGATCCACACCACGATCGACCCGAAGATGCAGGGCGCGGCCGAGGCCGCCATCGCGGAGGTCATGGCGGGCGAGCCCGACGGCCTGCGCCAGTCGCTGACCGCGATCGAGCCGAACTCGGGCGCGGTGAAGGCGTACTACGCCGGCAGTGACGGCAACGGCATCGACTACGCGCGCGGCACCATCCAGGAGGCCGGTTCGTCGTTCAAGCCGTTCGACCTGGTCGCCGCGCTGCACCGGGGCAAGGGGCTCGGCTCCACCTACGACGGGGTCTCGCCGAAGACCTTCCCCGGCGGCCCCGGGACGGCCGACGACATCGTCATCCGCAACGCCTCCGACACCGGCAACACCTGCGGCAAGCAGTGCAGCCTGCGCAAGGCGATGGAGATGTCGCTCAACACCGTGTTCTACGACCTGGTGGCCAACGACATCGGCCCGCAGGCCGTGGCCGACGCGGCGTGGGAGGCGGGTATCCCGAAGTCCGTGCCGCTTGAAGGCAAGGAGCAGAAGCTGCTGGTCGGCGAGGGCGACACCCCGCCCGGCACGGGTATCTCCATCGGTGGTGGCGAGGCGCAGGTCCGCCCGTTCGACATGGCGTCGGCCTACGGTTCGTTCGCCTCCGGCGGCACGTACCACAAGCCGTACTTCATCACGAAGATCACCTCGCCGAACGACCAGATCCTGGCCCAGCACATCGACGAGTCGCGGGTCGCGTTCGGCGCCGACGCGGAGAAGAGCCGGGACATCGCGGACAACGTGACCGAGTCGCTCAAGCCGGTGCTGACCTACTCGAAGCTGCCCTGCGCGGGCGGTCGCGAGTGCGCGGGCAAGACCGGCACGCACGAGCTCCCCGGCAGCGTCAGCCAGAACTCGAAGGCGTGGATGGTCGGGTACACCCCGTCGCTGTCGGTCTCGGTCTGGATGGGCCGCAACCGGGGTGACGAGGCGCTCACCAACGCGGCGGGCAAGGCGATCTTCGGTGGCGGCCTGCCGGGTGAGATCTGGAAGAAGTTCATGGACCAGGCGCTCGCCGGCACGCCGCTGGAGAAGTTCCCCAAGGCCAAGCCGATGGGTCAGTACACCGAGGCGCCCAAGGCACCGCCGACGACGACCACCACGCCCAAGAACGACGACGACAACAAGACGACCACCCAGCAGCCGACGCAGCCGACGCGGCCGACGCAGGTCGAGCCGCCGCCGACGACGACCACGAGGCCCTGCGTCGGCCCCACCTGCACGACCAAGCCGACCCTCCCGACCAGCGACCCGAACTCCCCCGACCCGATCGGGAACGGCGGGCCACCGGCGACCCGGCGGTCCGGCGGGTAGCAGTTCGTCGACGACGGCGGGGCGCGCACCACGCGCGCCCCGCCGTCGTCGTCTTCGCGGGAGCCGACCGGACGCCGGCGGACCGGCCCGACCAGGGCGTGGTTGGGAAAACCCGGTCCGGCTTCGGTCCGGGCGGCCCTACTTCACCACGACTTCGGACCGCTGCCCGTAGCATCCGGCACGTGGCCAGCCCTTCACAGCACACACCGGCGAGCGCCGACGACACCGACTCGCTCGGCCCGGACGAGCGGGTGTACCCCACGTGGACCGAACCGCTGGCGAAGGCGGCCTCCAGACCGTTCGGCGGACCGGTCGGCCGGCACGCCTCGGTGGGCAGGCAGTGGTTCTGGACGCCGCTGCGCGTGGTGCTGCTGCTGGCCGTCGTGACGCTGTCGTTCGCGTGGATCGCGAAGTCGCCGTGCGTGCAGCAGTACACCGACCAGAACGGCGTCGCGCAGCTGGACTGGCGCGGCAGCAGGCAGTTCACCGCGATGTGCTACTCCGACACCGTGCCGCTCTACACCGCGGAGCGGCTCGACCAGCCGGGCATGTTCCCCTACCGGACGTCCTGGGTGGACGACGAGGGCAAGCCGACCGAGCACGTCCGGTACATGGAGTACCCGGTGCTGACCGGCGTCTTCCAGTGGCTCAACGCGAAGATGGCGCAGGGCTGGACGGTCATCGCGCAGAGCGGCTGGCTGCCCAACCCGATGACGGTGATCGTCTACTTCAACATCACCGCGCTGTGGCTGGCGCTGGCGTGGCTGGTGACCGCGTGGGCGGTTGCGCGGTTGGCCCGGCGGCGGGTGTGGGACGCGGCGATCGTCGCGGTGTCGCCGTTGGTGGTGGTGCACGCGTTCACCAACTTCGACACGCTGGCCACGGCGTTCGCGACGGCGGGGATGCTGGCATGGGCGCGCAAGCGGCCGGTGCTGGCGGGCGTGCTGCTCGGGTTGGGCGGTGCGGCGAAGCTGTACCCGCTGTTCCTGCTCGGGCCGTTGCTGCTGCTGTGCTGGCGCACCGGGAAGCTGAAGGCCGGCCTGTCCACCCTGATCGCCACGCTGGCGACCTGGGCGGCGGTGAACGCGCCGATCGCGCTGCTCTACCCAGCGGGCTGGCGGGAGTTCTTCCGGCTCAACACCGAGCGCGGCGTGGACCCGGACTCGCTGTACAACGTGGTCGCGCAGTGGACGAACTGGCCGGGCTTCGACCCGGGCCTGGCGCACGGGCAGGCGCCGGAGGTGCTGAACACGGTCAGCGCGGTGCTGTTCCTGTTGTGCTGCTTGGCGATCGGGTACGTGACGCTGTCCGCGCCGACCCGGCCGCGGCTGGCGCAGCTGGCGTTCCTGGTGGTGGCGGCGTTCCTGCTGACCAACAAGGTGTGGAGCCCGCAGTACTCGCTGTGGCTGGTGCCGCTGGCGGTGCTGGCGCTGCCGCGCTGGCGGCTGCTGCTGGCGTGGATGGCGGTGGACGCGCTGGTCTGGGCCCCCCGGATGTACTTCTACCTGGGCACCGACAACAAGGGGCTGCCGATCGACTGGTTCCTGGGCGCGGTGGTGCTCCGGGACGTCGCGGTGGTCGCGCTGTGCGTGATCATCCTGAAGGAGATCTACCGACCGGCGCGCGACCTGGTCCGCCGGGCCGGCGACGACGACCCGTGCGGCGGCTTCCTGGACGGCGCGCCGGACGTCCGGGTGCTGCGGTTCGGCCGGCGCGCGGACCCGGTCCCGGTGGCCTGACCGCCGTACCCCACGTCCTCGCGGCGAAGGACTCATTTCCGACATTTCACCGGGGCGCTCGGACTTCCGGCTACAGAGCGCGATCGGCGGTTGACTTTGCGCGGCCGGCTCGTTTAACTGGATTCACCGGCAGAGGGCCGGGATCAGGGGGAGCTGATGAAGTTCACATCGCGCGGAGCCGCGCTCCGACAACGGAGCGCCCACATTCCGGATTGACGCGTTCGCGTCGTCCTGTTCGCCGTTTTCGGCGCTAGTCACCTTTCCTTGCACACCCTCGCGCAGTAGCCGACGGGTGTCCCAGGCACGCCTTTCCCAGGGCACGGTCTCACTTTTCCCAGGGCACGGTCACGCCTGTGCACCGCCGCGCGGAAACGCGCCGCGGCACTGGCGCGCGCCGTCGACCACCCGAAAGGAAACCATGTTCAGCACGTGGTCCCGGGCTGCGCTGTGCGCGGTCTCGCTCATGGTGCTCGCCCCTCTCGCGGGCGTGGCACAGGCTGATCCCGCACCTCCACCAGGTTCCGTCCAGGCCGCCCCGGAGGCGGCCCCTCCGGTGAGACCGGCGTCGGTCGAGGCCGACCGACGCGACGAGCTGCTCGGCAAGGGCTGGCAGAAGTCCGGTGACCTGCTGTGGACGACCTCCGGCGACGCCGAGGGCTTCCACGTGCTGGTCGCCGAGGCCAGGGCCGGGTACGCCTGGCGCACGGCGGCGACGCTGCGCCAGGCGGGCCTGGCCGCCGACCAGTGGATCGGCAACGCCTGCCTGACCGGCTCCGGCAAGCGGGTGGCCGTCGTCTACGCGCCCCGCACGTTCGTCAACGACGCCAAGCTGTTCGACCGCGGCGGCTACACGGCCGTGGTCGACCTGGGCACCGGCCAGGTCGCGGACGTGCCGGTGAAGACCACGCTCGCGCACTACAACCCCGGTTGCGGCACCGGCGAGGTCGTCGCGCTCACCCAGGCGGCGGACACCGACCTGGGCCGAACCGGCGTGTTCACCCTCGACACCGCCACCGGCGGGCTGAGCGGCCGCACCGAGCTGAACGGCCAGTTCACCTCCGCGGTGCCCACCGCCAAGGGTGTCGTGGTGGCGGGCGCGAACGCGTTGGCGCTGGTCGAGCCCACCGGCAAGCTCCAGGCCCTCAACCGCACCAGGGGCGTCGCGTACCACCTGACCCCGGACGCGGACGGCGGCGTGGTCTACGCCGACAACACCAAGGACGACGACGTCGAGGTCCGGTACGTCGCCGAGATCGGCGAGGACTCGACGCCGCTGGCCGGCGGGCACGCGGGCAAGGTCGGCATCAGCCGGGGCAGCGCGGGCCGGGTGTTCCTGACCGGCGCGCCCGACCGGGTCCAGGCGCTGCCGCGCACCGTGCGGGCGCTGGACGTCGACGCCGACGCGCAGGTCTCCACCACCGGTGACGCGGCGGTCACCGACGCGCGGTCATCGGGCAAGACGGCCGTGCTCAGCGCGCAGCCGGTGCACATCGCCGCCAAGAGCACGAAGACCGGTCGCGACCTCGGCTTCACCGTCGACCCGGCGAACGACCCGGTCCGGCCCACCGAGCTGGGCCGGGAGGACCTCGCGGCGCAGGCGCCGCCGGCCGGCTCCGGTTCGGTGGGCGTCACCGCCGACGACCCGGACTCGGTGTGCTCGGTGCCGCGCAACGACCCGGCGATCCAGGTCTACCAGCCCAAGCCCAAGCAGGTGGAGTGGGCGGCGGACCTCGCGGTCTTCGGCAAGCTGGACATCGCCCGGCCCGCGAACTGGCACAGCAACGGGCTGACCGGCTACCGGCCGCAGGTCAGCTTCCCGCCGCGGGTGCTCCAGGGCGGCGGTCGGGTGCCGGCGCAGGTGCTGCTCGGCGTCCTGGGCCAGGAGTCCAACCTGTGGCAGGCGAGCAAGCACACCATGCCCGGCGACTACGGCAACCCGCTGATCGGCAACTACTACGGCCTGGAGAGCTACGACGACGACCCGGCCAACGACTGGATCATCCGGCCGACCGAGTCCGACTGCGGGTATGGCGTGTCCCAGATGACCGACGGGATGCGGCGCGGCGGCAGCCTGCCGCCCGCGCAGCAGAAGGCCATCGCGACCGACTACACCGCGGCCATCGCGGCCGGTCTCCAGCTGCTCCAGGAGAAGTGGAACCAGTTGCAGACCGCGGGCGTGCGGATCAACGACAACGACCCGGCCAAGATCGAGAACTGGTTCGCCGCGGTCTGGTCGTACAACTCCGGGTACCACTTCCCGGGCGAGGCGGGCTCCCACGGCGCGTACGGGCTGGGCTGGACCAACAACCCCGCCAACCCGCGCTACCCCGGTGACCGCCAGGCGTTCGGCACCAGCCCGCGGGACTTCGCCACCCCGCAGCGCTGGCCCTACCCGGAGCGGGTGATGGGCTTCGCGGCCAACCCGCCCTCCGGGTACGAGGCACCCGGCGTCGAGGTGCCCTTCTTCCGCGCCGCGTGGTGGAACACCGACGCGCAGCGGGCCGCCGTCAAGCCGGACAAGTACACCTTCTGCGTGCAGGCGAAGAACTTCTGCGCGCCGGGACAGCTCTACACGCCGGACGACCCGTCCGTGGTCGGCGAGCCGGCCGGCCCCTGCGGGCACACCTCGGAGGCCGGGTACTTCGACCTGAAGTGCTGGTGGCACGACTCGGTGACGTGGAAGGCCGACTGCGCCACGTCGTGCGGCAACGAGTTCGTCCGCTACGACTGGGAGGACTACCAGTACTCCGAGCCCGCCGACGGCACCAGCTACCCGCCGGTCTGCGGCGCGGCCGGGCTGCCCGCCGACGCGCTGGTCGTGGACGACCTGCCCCGGGAGACGCCGCCGGTGCGCGACGTCAACTGCAAGCGCAGCAACTTCTCCAACGGCGCGTTCGAGCTGAGCTACGGGACCAACGCGCAGGGCCAGCAGTCCGGGAAGATCGCGCTCCAGCAGTCCGGCGGCGGCTACGGCTCGCACTTCTGGTTCACCGACGTCGGCGCGGACAACGCCGTCGGCCGCGCCCTGCGGGTCTCGGCGCGGTGGACGCTCCACACCGTGCTGACCACGCCCGCCGAGGTGTGGGTGAGCAGGCCCAAGGCGCTGGAGAGCAGCAAGTCACCGGTGAACTACGTGGTCGACACGGCCAACGGGCCGCTGACGGTCACCGCCACCTGGCCGGGCACCGACGACAAGTGGGTGAACCTCGGGGCGTTCCCGTTCAACGGCAGGCCGTCGGTGTCGGTCAGCTCGGTCAACCTGGCCAACGACAACGGCAACAAGATCGCGTTCGACGCGGTGGCGTTCGTGCCGCAGACCGGCATGACGTTCAACCAGGTCGTGAAGATGGCCAGCAACCACAGCGGCCAGTGCCTGGCGATCCAGGGCGGTTCGACGGCGGCCGGCGCGCCGGCCGTGCAGCGCCCGTGCGACGGCGGGTTCGCGGAGAACTGGGGCCTGAGCCTGATCTCCACGTACGTGGCCAACGACGCGGGCGGCAACCCGCACAAGTACTACAACTACCGGATCGTCAACCGCAACAGTGGCAGGTGCCTGGTGGTTCCGGACAACCGGACCGACGTGGGCGCACCGGTGCAGCAGGCCGACTGCGCGCTCAACGCGTGGAACCAGTCGTGGGTCAGCTACAACGAGGTCGCCAACCAGCCCGGGGCCAGCCCCAAGAACCACTTCTTCAACCGGAACAGCAATTTGTACCTGGGCATCGCGGACTGCAACCTGACCGCCGGCGCGCCGGTTCAGCAAATCCAGTCGGGCACCGTGTGCAGCACTGACGGGAACGCCAACACGCTCCGGCTGAGCTTCATCAACAACTGATCGGCACGACTCCGCCGGACCTCGGTGGGGAAACGCCCGCTGCGACCGGGTCCACACCCGGCCGCGGTGCGGCGTGCCCGAAATACCGACGCACCCGCGGCATTCCGCCGCGCGAATCACGCGAAGCCCGACGAAGAGGAGATCGGAAATGAAGCTGAAGGCACTCTCCCGGGTGGCGGCGGCCGCCGCGCTGACACTGGCCTCGCTCACGGTCGGTACCGGCACCGCCAACGCCTCGGTGTGGTGGTGCGGCGACGGCTACTGCACCACCGCGGCCTACGACGTCGGCGTCTACACGCGGACCGACCACGAGCGCGAGTACAAGTACACCCTCCCGGCCGGCGAGACCTTCCGGATCACCTGCTACGGCAACGGTGACGGCGGCTCCATCTGGTACACGGGCCACCGGCCGGGCTGGGCGAACGGCTGGGTCCCGGGCGACGCCCTGACCACCGGCCACGACCCCAACCCGAACATCGGCTACTGCTGGTGAGCGCGCTCGTGCCGACCAGGTCCCACCGGAACGGAAGGGGAGCGCACCGATGAGACGCCGGAGAGGGTTGTCGCACGTCCTCAATTTGGCGCTGTTCACCGCGAGCGCGTTGCTGGTCCCGGCGGTGAGCGCGTCGGCGGAGCCGGCCGCTCCCGCGCCACCTCCGGCGCGGGAGCCGGGGCACGCGGCCAACACCACCGACCCGGCCGAGCGCGACCGGGTGCTGGGCCGGGGCTGGCGGCAGTCGACGGACCGGGCGTGGACCACCAGCGGTGACGGGGACGGGTTCCACGTCCTGGTCGCCGACGCCGCGACGGGCTACACGTGGCGGACCGCGGCGACGCTGTCGGAGCCCGGTTTCGACGCCGACCTGTGGGTCGGCAACGCCTGCGTCACGGAGTCCGGCAAGCGCGCGGTCGTGGTGTACGCGCCGCGGCTGTTCACCAACCGGGACGAGCTGGCCGGGCGGGGCGGCTTCAGCGCGACGGTGGACCTGGACACCGGCGAGGTGACCAAGCTGCCGGTGCGGTCGAGCCTGGCCTACTTCAACCCCGGCTGCGGCACCGGTGAGCGCGCGGTGTTCACCGAGGAGGGGTCCGACCTCGGGCGGACGCGGCTGACCGCGCTCGACGTGAACGCGGGCGAGCCGGCCAAGCCGGTCGAGGTCGAGGGGCAGGTCACCTCGGCCGTGCCCACGGCGGCGGGCCTGGTGGCAGCCGCCGGGTCGACCCTGGTCCGGATCGGCGAGAACGGCGAGCGCACGCGCCTGGCGAACGCCACCGGGTCGCCGTTCATGCTGCGGCCGGACGCGGACGGCGGTGTCGTCTTCCTGGAACGGCTGGGCGAGGACGTGCGCGTGCGGCGCGCGCTGCCCACCGACCCGAAGGCGGCCGTCGCGACGCTGGCCACCGGCCGGGTCAAGGAACTGGGCGTCACGGCCGGGCGCGCCGGTTCGGTGTTCCTGACCGGCAAGGCGGAGAAGGTCGGCGCGCTGCCGCCGTCCGTGTCCACAGTGGACGTTCCCCGGGACGCGCAGCTGTCCACCGAGGGCCGCGCCGCGGTGGAGACCTCCGGCTACGCCGACGCGCCCGGCGAGGACCCGGCCGCCGCCCGCCGCGCGAAGCTGGAGCTGAAGGTCCTGGGCACCGGGGAGAAGGTCGGCTTCACCGTCGACCCGGCCGAGGTGCTCGGCGAGCGGTCGGCCGGCGGGCGCGCGCCGCACCCGAAGTCCGGCGCGCCGCGCGGCGAGGTGTCCGCGACCACCGACCTGACCGACCCGGTCGACGCGGAGCGCACCTGCGCCATCCCGCGCGGCGACGCGGCCGGCATGGCGACCCAGCCGACCCCCCTCCAGGCGGAGTGGGCGGCGGACCGCGCGGTGCTCGGCACGCTGGAGAACACCGACGGCGCGCAGGCGATGTTCCCGTCGCTGCCGTTGCTGGGCGGGGAGAAGGTGCCGCCGCAGATCCTGCTCGGCGTCATGGCGCAGGAGTCCAACCTGTGGCAGGCCGCGCGCTACGCGCTGCCCGGCGTGACCTCGAACCCGTTGATCGGCAACTACTTCGGGCTGGCGATCTACAACAAGGACGGCAGCGACGACTGGGCCATCCACTGGGACAAGGCCGACTGCGGCTACGGCATCACCCAGGTCACCGACGGGATGCGGATGGCCGGCCGGGAGGGCGAGCACGCGGGCGCGCTGCCCGCGAACCAGCAGCGCGCCATCGCGCTGGACCACAAGACGAACATCGCCCACGGCCTGAACATCCTGCAGAAGAAGTGGAACGAGACCCGCGCGGCCGGCATGACGGTCAACAACGGCAGCCCGCGCCGGATCGAGAACTGGTTCTTCGCGGTGTGGGCCTACAACTCCGGCTTCAACGCGAAGAAGGACGACACCTCGCCGTGGGGCGTGGGCTGGACCAACAACCCGATCAACCCCCGCTACCCGGCCAACCGCCTGCCGTTCCTGGAATTCACCCAGGCCGACGCGAAGTACCCGCAGCGCTGGCCGTACCCGGAGAAGGTGATGGGCTGGGCGGCCCACTCGATCGCCACCACCACCGGTGCGGGCTTCGCGCCCGCCTGGTGGAACCGGGCCGGTGACAACGGCAACCTCAACCGGGAGAACGTGAAGCCGCCGATCGACCTGTTCTGCAAGCCGCAGAACGACTGCTACCCCGGCCAGACGTGGGTGCCCGACGACCCGTCCGTGCTGCCCCAGCCCGGCGACGACCCGGAGCCGCCCGGCCCGTGCGACCACAAGAACCCGCTGACCGGCAAGCGCGACCTGAAGTGCTGGTGGCACCAGCCCGCGACGTGGAAGCCGGACTGCGACGAGACGTGCGGCTACTGGAACTTCACCTTCGACGTGGAGCCGCCGCCGATGTGGGGCGGCAACTACCCGCCGCGCTGCGCGCAGGACACACTGCCCGCGAACGCGCTGATCATCGACGACCTCCCGCAGACGCCCACCTCGCTGCCCACGAAGTGGGCCGACCCGGTCCGCCGGTGCGCGCGGGACTGGACCAACCAGGGCACCTTCGGGCTGGAGTTCGCCAACCCGGCGGCGAAGATCGACTTCCACCAGATCGGAGCCGGGTTCGACAACCACTTCTGGTTCGGCCACACCCGCAGGAACGACCCGGCGGGCAACCTGAGCAAGGTCACCGGCACCTGGACGCTCAACCGGCCGCTCACCGGCTGGGCGCGGGTCCTCGTGCACATCCCCGACCACGGCGCGCACACCCGCCAGGCCCGGTACGAGGTCGAGACCGGGTCGGGCGTCAAGCACCGGGTGATCCTGCAGCGGACCGAGCGGAACAAGTGGGTGTCGCTGGGCGTGATGCAGTTCTCCGGCACGCCGAAGGTCCGGCTGTCCAGCACCACGCTCGACGGCGAGGGCACCGAGGACATCGCCTGGGACGCGGTCGCCTTCCAGCCGATGGCGCAGAAGCCGGCGAACGTCATCGTCTCGCTCGGTGACTCGTTCTCCTCCGGCGAGGGCTCGGGCGGCAACGACGCGTACTACCGGGAGAGCAACATCGACGGCAGCGTGCCGGGCCTGCGCAACGCCTGCCACCGCTCACCCCACACGTGGTCGCGCCAGGGCAGGCTGGCCATGCACAGCGGCAACACCATCGGGCAGATCGCGGACTTCTACAACGACCCGACGACCGACCACCAGTTGCTCGCGTGCAGTGGTGCCAGGGCGTACAACATCCTGCCGAACGCCTCCGTCCCACCGGGCGTGCCCAAGCCCGGGGACGCGTGGCAGAACCAGGGCAGCGGGCAGTACAACGAGGTGCCGCAGCTCGACCGGGGTTTCGTCGACGAGGCGACCACCCTGGTGACGCTGTCCATCGGCGGCAACGACGCGCGGTTCGCCACGATCCTCGGGGCCTGCCTCAAGTTCATCGCGCAGTGCCCGGACAAGGTGCTGGACGAGGACAACGGCGTGCCGCTCAAGGACGCGCAGCCTGCCCTGATCCGGGACAAGGTGGTCCCGTCGGTGGCCACGACGATCCGGGAAGTGCACCGGATGGCACCGAACGCCAAGATCGTGCTGATGGGTTACCCGAAGCTGATGGAGTACGGGGGGCAGTGCCTCACCCTGTTCGGGGCGCGGACGATCGACTGGTTCGCCGAGGTTGCCAACGTCCTCACGGTCGGGTACACCAGCATGACGATCGATCTTCGGGCGGAAGGCATCCCGATGGTGTTCGCCGACCCGTACACGGCGTTCAACGGCAAGGGCGCGTGCGGCAGCCCGGAGCTCATCAACCCCATCGTCGCCGGCAGGACCGATGGTGATCCGCCGATCACCGAGTCGCCGGTCTCGGCGGAGAGCTTCCACCCGAAGAGGGAGGGCTACCAGGTATACGGCGACGTGTTCACCGACGCCTTGCGGCGGCTCGGCCTGTGATCCGTGGAGCAGCAGCGGTGGTCGTGCTGGCCGTGATCGCGGCCGGCACGACCGCCTGCGGCGCGCGGGACCGCGCCGGCGAGCTCGCCGCCCAGGACGCGCGCGACGAGGTCGCGCGGGGCCGTGACCAGGTGGAGGCCGCCGCCCGCAGGTCCGGCGGCCGGGGCGCGGAGGCGGCGCTGGCCGACAGCGTCGCCGCGGGCGACCCGGACCGGGTGTTCGACAAGCGGACCTCGGCGGACGGGTTCGAGGTCGACGCCGTCTTCTACGGCAAGGGGGAGGCCGGCGGCGGCTGGGGCTACCAGTCCACCGCGGTGCGGCTGTGCGTCCGGTTCGCGGCCCGGCTGGGCGGGTCCCCGACCGTCGAGGCGCGGGACGTCGACTGCCCGGACCCGCTGCCGCCCGTGCCACCGCACTACGGCACCGTCGAGCGGACCATCCGGCTCGCGGACTGAGGCCCGCCGGAGGCACCGCGGAGCCGGTCCGCGCGGCGTGCCGCGCTAGCGGTCCTTGAGGCGGCGGACCAGTTCCAGGCCCGACCACACCTCGTCCACGGCGCACACCTTCACGTCGACCAGGCCGTGGGCGAGGGCGTGGTCGCGGACCGCGTCCTCGCCCAGGTCGGTCGCCACCCCGGAGGACTTCTTCGGCCACGCGATCCACACCGCGCCGGCGACGGTCATCAGCGCCACGGCCGCGTCCCACCGCCGGACGAGCGCGGCCAGGTCAGCGCAGAACACCAGTTGCACGTCGTAGGGCTCGCGGCCCGCGCGCCGGTGGAGGTCGCAGTCCAGGGCGAACCCGGCGGGCGCGGCGGTGAGCAAGGTCCGGCACCCGGGCCGGACGCCGAGCTTCACGTGCAGCGGCTTGCCCGAGTACCCGGCGGTCATCCCGGCTTCCGCGCGATCAGGTACGCCTGCTGCACCTTCTCGTTCGGCGGCTCGGGCGCGCGGACCACCGTCGTGCGCAGCTCGAAGCCGGCGTCGACCACCTGCGCCGCGATCCGCTCCGGCGGCAGCCGGTAGGCCACCAGGTCGACCTGGTGGCCGTAGCCCTCGGTGATGTGGCGGCGCTCGTCGCCCGCCTGGAACGCCAGCAGCAGGTGCCCGCCGGGAGCCAGCACCCGGAAGAACCCGGCGAACACTTCGGGGTGCAGTTCCGGCGGCACGTGGATCACCGAGTACCAGGCGACCACGCCGCCCAGCGCGCCGTCCGGCAGGTCCAGCCCGGTCATCGAGCCGACCTCGAAGCGCAGGCCCCGGTGCCGTTCGCGGGCCACCTCGACCATGCCCGGCGACAGGTCGACGCCGAACGCGTCCAGCCCCAGCGACGCCAGGTGCGCGGTGATCCGGCCCGGTCCGCAGCCGACGTCGGCCACCTGCCCGGTCGTGTACTCGGCGAACATCCCGAGCACGGCCCGGTCCGCCGCGTTGGTCGCCAGGTGGTCCCGCAGCAGCTCCTCGTAGGACACCGCGACCTTGTCGTAGGACGTGCGGGTGGCGTCCAGGAAGTCGGTCAAGGTTTCGCTCTCGCCTTCGACACCGCCAGGAACCGGTCCAGCGGCCGGTCGCGGAAGCTCACCTGGGATTTCAGGAACACGAAGAACAGGGCGACCAGCAGCGCGGCCCGACCCCACACGCCGATCACCACGGCCTGCGCGGCGAACCCGTCGTAGATGCCCGACGGCTGGCCGAACTCGATCGCGTAGTACCAGCGGAAGATCCCGATGCCCATCGCGATGTCGGCCGCGAAGTAGGCGAACGCCCAGCCCAGCGGCACCCGCAGCAGCACGAACATCGGCACCAGCCACAGCGTGTACTGCGGCGAGTGGACCTTGTGCAGCAGCAGGAACCCGCACAGCATGGCCGCCGACACCGGCACCCACGGGTAGACGCCCTCGCGCAGGAACCGCCGCCAGCCGATCCAGCAGGCCAGCGCGAACGACGCCAGGATGCCCACCGGCGAGAGCACGCCGACGATCGCCTGCATGGTCTCGTCCGGCATGAACGGCCGCATCGCCCAGAACCAGATCGAGTTCGTGGTGATGTCGACCCGGCGCAGCTGCTGGAACGTGAACGACGCCTGCCAGCCCGCGAAGCCGGCCACCGCGAACGGCAGGTTCACCAGCACGACCGTGACCGCGGCCGCGAGCGCGACCTTCACCGCGCCCGGCCAGTCGAGCTTGCGCCCGTCGGTCAGCCCCTCGCGGCCGCCGGTCAGCACGTACAGGCACAGCGGCAGCACGAACGCCGCCGGGTAGATCTTGAACGCGAACCCGAGGCCGAGCAGCACCGACGCGACCACCGCGCGGTCCACCAGCGGGCGCGGTGTGCGCCCCCAACCCCGGTGCACGACGAACACCGCCGCCACCGCGCAGAACACGACCGGCAGGTCCCAGTTGTGGAACGCGTAGAGCACCATCGGCGGGCCCATCGCCCACAGCAGCGCGCGCCAGCGGCTCAGCTTGCCCAGCAGCCACGCCGTGGCCAGCCCGAACGGGGCCATCAGCAGCGCCGAGAACAGCAGGAACGTGGCGTCGTCGTGCGCGAAGATCGCGCCGGCCCAGATCAGCAGGCCGGTGAGCACCGGGTACTCGACCGTGCCGCCGACCAGCACGCCGTTGGTGCTGATGCTGCCGTCGACGTACGGGAACACGTGCCGGTCGACGTCGCGGCCGATCCACAGGTGCTGGATGTCGGAGTAGCAGACGTCCTCTTTGTTGCGCTTCTCGTAGTCCGGCTGGGTGCGGCCCCACTGGTCGAAGGCCGGGCCGGTGCAGCGGTCCTTGTTCGCGAACCCCGCGAGCAGCGTCAGCCCGCACAGGAGGACCAGCGCGGCCAGCGCGGCCCGGCCGAACCGGTGCGACCGTCGCCCGGCCACCCGTTCGGGCACCGCGGCCACCTCCCGTGTCACGCTCATCGGCCCAGGTGCTCGCGGAGGAACGCGATGTCCGCCGCCTGCCCCTCGTCCGGTGTCTCGACCAGTGCGGGCGCGTCGGCCGCGGCGACCACCGCGACCAACTGCTCCGGGTCGATCGTGCCCGACGCGATGTTGGCGTGCCGGTCGCGCGCCGAGCCGAACTCGTCGCGCGAGCTGTTGAGGTGCACCAGGTCGATCCGGCCGGTGATGGCCTTCACCCGGTCGACGATGCCGACCAGGTCCTCGCCGGAGGCGAACGCGTGGCAGGTGTCCAGGCAGAACCCGGCGCCGAACTCGCCGACGGCGTCCCACAGCCGGGCCAGCATGTCGAACGTGCGGGCCATGGCGTTGTCGCCGCCCGCGGTGTTCTCGATCAGGATCGGGACCGCGAAGCCGCCGTCCCGCGCCTGCCGCTCGAACATCTTGCGCCAGTTCGCGATGCCGTCGGCCGGGTCCTCGCCCTTGGTGACGTGGCCGCCGTGCACGATCAGGCCCTTCGCGCCGACCTTGGCCGCGCCGTCGGCGTGCTGGAGGACCATCTTGCGGGACGGGATGCGGATCCGGTTGTTCAGCGACGCGACGTTGACCAGGTACGGCGCGTGGACGAAGACGTCCAGGTCGGCGGCGAGCAGCTCGTCGGTCTGCGGGTGCGGCGCGGGCGCCTTCCACCCCTGGGGATCGGCGAGGAAGAACTGGACGACTTCGGCGTCGCGGGCAGCCGCGGCGCCCACTGGGTCGTCGTCGCGGACGTGAGCCCCGATGCGCATGACTGTGCAGAGTAGTCGGGTCCTGCGGCGAGTCGGCCGCGACCGCCGGTAGGAAAATTGTCAGATCGGAACATGACTCGCGTCACCACGAGGCCTTACGCTCGTTACTTGTAAGTAGGAAACGGCGCGGAGGCAGGCCAGGGAGGCTGGACATGCGGACCCGACTCACCCGGCTGTCGGTGGCGGTGGCCGTGGTGTTCGCGGTCGGTGCGCTCGGCGCGGGAACGGCCCAGGCGGCCGAACCCGTGGTCGTGGGCAGTTGTGCCACCACCATCCAGGCAGCGCCGGGCACGCCCGTGTCGCTGAGCCCCGGCGCGGTCGTCCAGCCGGTGTTCGACCTGGTCAGGGCCATCCCGCTGCTCGGTCCGCCGCTCGCCGAGCCGTTCAGGAAGGCGTTCACCGCGCTGCCGCCGATCCCGATCGGCGCGATCCCCACCGGGTCCGGCGTGATCACCGGCGGCGAGATCGCGGACAAGGTCGTGGCGGAGTTGAACAAGATTCCACTGCTCGGGCCGATCCTGACCACCCTGACCACCGGCGTGCGGACCACGTTGACGCAGCTCTGCGGAGTGACGGTGACCGGCGTGAACGCCGCCGTCGCCCCCGTGCAGGAGGGCACCAAGGGCCTCGCGGACGCCTCGCAGGAGGCCGTCGGCCAACTGCCCGGCGTGCCCGGCACCAAGCCCACCCCGAACCCGGGCACCCCGCCGCCCGGCACCGGTCAGCCCGGCACCCCGCCCGGTGGCACGCCGGGGACCGGTCAGCCCGGCGGCCTGCCCGGCGGGTTCGCCCCGGTCGGCGGCGTCGGCGGGCTCGACCTGCCGCTGTACGGCGCGAACCCGTTCAGCGGGAACTTCGGCCGGGTGCCGCTGTTCAGCTACGGCTCGCTGCCGTTCGCGATGCCCGGCCAGTTCACGCCGTCGCCGGGGGTCCGGTACGGCGGCAACGTCCCCGGCTACCGGCCCGGCTTCGGGCTGCCGGGCGCGGACACCGACGGCGTGCAGACCGCCGGGCGCGCGCAGGCGCTGCCGGGCACCGGGCGGATGGGCGGCGGTGTCGCGGCACCCGTGATGCTGGCCGTGCTCCTGCTCTCGTGCGTGACCGGAGCGCTCGTGCGCACCTGGGTGCTGCGCCGCGCGACCGCCTCGCCGTGACCTCCTTCACCCCCGCGAAGACCAGCGGAAACCGGCCCCCGGCGGCAGCGCCCCGGGGGCCGGTTGCTACCCTCTGCGAGTTGCTGACGCGACGACCCTCCTGCCACGGAAAGTCCGTGGCCGCCGAGTCCACAGGAGGTGAGTGGTCTTCATGCGTCATTACGAAGTGATGGTCATCCTCGACCCCAGTCTCGACGAGCGCACGATCGCGCCGTCCCTTGACACGTTCCTCAACGTCATCCGCACCACGGGCGGGAACGTCGAGAAGGTCGAGGTGTGGGGCAAGCGCCGGTTGAGCTTCGAGATCAGCAAGAACACCGAGGGCATCTACGCCGTCCTCGACCTGATCTCGTCCCCCGACGCGGTGAAGGAGCTGGACCGCCAGCTCGGTCTGCAGGAGACGGTGCTCCGGACCAAGGTCCTGCGCCGCGAGCCCTCGAAGGCCCCGCGGCAGAAGCCCCGCAAGCCCGCGGCAGCCAAGGCTTAGGAGCCCTCCCGACATGGCCGGCGAGACGACGATCACGGTGGTCGGGAACCTGACCGCCGATCCCGAGCTGCGCTTCACCCAGTCCGGGGCGGCGGTGGCGAGCTTCACGGTCGCCTCCACCCCGCGCACCTTCGACAAGGCGTCGGGGGAGTGGAAGGACGGGGAAGCCCTGTTCCTGCGGTGCAACGTGTGGCGGCAGGTCGCGGAGAACGTGGCCGAGTCCCTCACCCGGGGTTCGCGGGTGCTCGTGACCGGGCGCCTGCGCCAGCGTTCCTTCGAGACGAAGGAAGGCGAGAAGCGCACCGTCATCGAGCTGGAGGTCGACGAGATCGGCCCCTCGCTGCGGTACGCGACCGCGAAGGTCAACAAGGTGAGCCGTGGAGACGGCGGTGGCGGCGGCTTCGGCGGCGGCGGCGGTCAGTCTCGCGGCGGTGGCGGCGGCGGCGGTGCCCCGGCCGACGACCCGTGGGGCTCCGCGCCCCCGGCGGGTTCCGGCGGCGGTTTCTCCGACGAGCCCCCCTTCTAGACCGCACCCCACACTTCACTGCGTCACACCAGGAGTAACCACATGGCCAAGCCGCCTGTGCGCAAGCCCAAGAAGAAGGTCTGCGCGTTCTGCAAGGACCGCAACGCGCACGCCATCGACTACAAGGACACCACCCTGCTCCGGAAGTACATCTCGGACCGGGGCAAGATCCGCGCCCGCCGGGTGACCGGCAACTGCTCGCAGCACCAGCGCGACGTCGCCGTCGCGGTCAAGAACGCCCGCGAGATGGCGCTGCTGCCCTACACCTCGACCGCTCGCTGAGAAGGGGGAACACCGTGAAGCTCATCCTCACCGCTGACGTCAGCGGCCTCGGTGGCCCCGGCGACATCGTCGAGGTCAAGGACGGCTACGGCCGCAACTACCTGCTGCCCCGCGGCCTGGCGATCCTCGCCACCAAGGGCGCGGCCAAGCAGGTCGAGGTCATCCGCCGCGCGCAGGAGACCCGCCGGGTGCGCGACCTGGACCACGCCAAGGAGATCAAGTCCTCGCTGGAGGGCCTGGGTTCCGTGACGCTCAAGGCGAAGGCCGCCGTCGGCTCGAAGAAGCTGTTCGGCTCGGTCACCTCGTCCGACATCGTCTCGGCGGTCCGCACCGCGGGCGGCCCGACGCTGGACAAGCGGTCGATCGACATCGCCGGCCACATCAAGACCCTGGGCAAGCACACCGTGTCGGTGCGCCTGCACCCGGAGGTCACGGTGGCGCTGGCCGTCGAGGTCGCCGCGACGGTCTGAGACCGCGCGTTCCACCACCGCAAGGGCCGCTCGGCCGGGTACTCCGGTCGGGCGGCCCTTGCGCACGTCCGGCTGTGGACAACTCGATGTGACACAGTGGCCGCGACACGCCGTGCAGGCGGTCACACGCGACACGCCGAGGGTGTGAGCAAGGACTTTTCCACACACTTGTCCACAGGCATTGACCTGCTGAAACTTCTGTCACAGCCGGAGTTGTACCCAGGTTGTCCACAGCTTTGCCCGACGTTGTGGGTCAACCCGGCAAAGCCATCCCCAAGCTGTCCACCGGCTGTCCACAGGCTCGTTTGCCTGCGCCATCCGGGGGGCTCTAGCGTCCGCCAGGTCGCTGAGCGTGCCTCGCCGAGATTGTCGTACCCGCGGGGTAGAACTTGGGGTCACGAACAGATTGGGGTGAGTTCGCGGTGGCGCTGGTGGACGACCGGGGGATGGCCGAGCCCGGTTTCGAACGGCAGCCGCCGCAGGACCTCGCCGCGGAGCAGTCCGTGCTCGGCGGGATGCTGCTGAGCAAGGACGCGATCGCCGACGTGGTCGAGGTGCTCGCCCCCAACGACTTCTACCGGCCCGCGCACCAGGCCGTGTACGACTGCGTGCTCGACCTGTACGGGCGCGGCGAGCCGGCCGACCCGATCACCGTGTCGGCGGAGCTGGAGCGCCGGGGCGAGCTGCTGCGCGTCGGCGGCGCGCCGTACCTGCACACCCTGATCGCCACCGTGCCGACGGCCGCGAACGCGTCGTACTACGCGGAGATCGTGGCCGAGAAGGCCGTGCTGCGGCGGCTGGTCGAGGCGGGCACCCGGATCGTCCAGCTCGGCTACAACGGCGCCGAGGGCGCGGACGTGGACGAGGTGGTCGACCGCGCGCAGGCCGCCATCTACGAGGTGACCGAGCGCCGCACCACCGAGGACTACGTGGTGCTGGAAGAGCTCCTCCAGCCGACCATGGACGAGATCGACGCCATCGCCTCGCGCGGCGGCTCGTCGCTGGGCATCCCGACCGGCTTCGCCGACCTGGACGAGCTGACCAACGGCCTGCACCCCGGCCAGATGATCATCGTCGCGGCCCGCCCCGGTGTCGGCAAGTCGACCCTGGGCCTGGACTTCGCCCGGTCGTGCTCGGTGAAGCACGGCCTGACCAGCGCCATCTTCTCGCTGGAGATGAGCAAGACCGAGATCGTCATGAGGATGCTCTCCGCCGAGGCGAAGATCCGGCTCGGCGACATGCGCGGTGGCCGGATGAGCGACGACGACTGGACCAGGCTGGCCCGCCGGATGAGCGAGATCAGCGAGGCGCCGATGTTCGTGGACGACTCGCCGAACCTGACCATGATGGAGATCCGGGCCAAGGCCCGGCGGTTGAAGCAGCGGCACGACCTGCGCCTGGTGATCGTCGACTACCTCCAGCTGATGTCCTCGGGCAAGCGCAGCGAGTCGCGCCAGCAGGAGGTCTCGGAGTTCTCCCGGAACCTGAAGCTGATCGCCAAGGAGCTGGAGGTCCCGGTGATCGCGATCAGCCAGCTGAACCGAGGCCCGGAACAACGCACCGACAAGCGCCCGCAGCTGTCCGACCTGCGTGAGTCCGGCTCGCTGGAGCAGGACGCGGACATGGTGATCCTGATCAACCGCCCGGACGCCTGGGAGCGCGACGACCCCCGCGCCGGCGAGGCCGACCTGATCATCGCCAAGCACCGCGCCGGCCCCACCGCGACCATCACCGTCGCCCACCAACTCCACTACAGCCGCTTCGCCGACCTCGCCCAGTCCTGACCCGCGCGCGGACCGAAGGCCACCGCCGGCCGCTGCGGCGCGGCACGGCCCAGGGGAGCGCGCAGCGGTGCGGTGGCTGCTCGACGGACTGCTCATCCAGCCGGTGATCGACCCGTCGACCGAGGTGGCCGGGCCGAACTCCGCAGCTGAACCGCCGACGGCCCGTCATGCGGCGAGGAACGTGAAAGCGGGGGACCCGGTCGGGCTTGATCGCTAGGGTCGGGGTGGTGAGCGCTCCTCTGGTCCGACGGTCCGCGATCCCCACCTACCTGGTCGAGAACACCTCTGAGCCGGTCGACGCCGGGTCGCGCGACACGGTCGGGGGGTGGGCGGTGCTGCCGGCGGGCGAGTCCTGGCCGGTGTGCTTCTGCGGTGCGCGGATGGTCCTGTTCTTCCAGCTCGACGTCCCGGCGGACGTCCCCGCGTTCGGTGGCGACCACCTGCTGGTGTTCCAGTGCCCCGTGCACACCGACCCGGTCATCCCCGAGGGCGTGGACGAGCGGCTTCCCGAGCGGTTCTGGGACCGGCCGCCGATCGCCGAACCCGGTCCGTTCTGGCGGATCCTGCTGCACCGCGACGACACCGGGCCGACCGACGAGCCGGAGCCCTACCTCCGGGCGGGCCGGCTCGACCTCGTGCGGGGCACCGAGGAGCTCACGATCTGGCGGGCCGAGCAGAAGCTCACCGATGGCCAGGTGGTCGACGGGCAGGCGACCGACGAGGCGTTCGCCGAGCACGGCACCGGTGTCCGCCAGTTCAAGGTCGGGGGTGTCCCGTCCTGGATCCAGGAGCCCGAGAGCTACCGCTGCGCCTGCGGCACCGAGCTGGTCCACCTGTGCCAGGTCGCCGAGAACACCGGGTTCGCCCGGCAGCCCGGCCAGCCCGAGCAGACCTACGCGGCCGACCCGGACGAGTACCTGCTCTTCCTCGGCAACGAGCTGTACGTCCTGGCCTGCCCGGCGCACTGCCACCCCGCCGCCGCCTGGCCGGTGCTGCACAACTGACCGTTCAGGGGCACGGCCTGTAGCGGGTGGCGACGGCGGTCGCGCGGTCGTGCAGGGCGGTGCGCAGCCACGGCGGGGCCAGGGCTTCCGCGTTCGTGGAGAGCTGCCACAGCGCCCACTCCGCGTGCCGCCGGTCCTGGAAGGACACCTCCAGCCGCAGCCGGCCGTCCGGGTCGACCCCTTCGGCGAGGACGGCCACCGCCGTGCCCACCAGGTCCTCCCGGCGCACCGGGTGCACCCGGACCAGCGCGGTGACCTGGTCGCCGCCGGCGCGGAAGCGGGTGCCGCGTTCCTGCCAGGCCCGGTCGAGGTCGACCCGGTCCGGGCGCTGCGCGGGTTCGGCCAGCTCCTCGGCGGCCAGCACCCGGGACAGCCGGTAGGTGCGGTCGGCACCGGCCCTCGTGGCCAGCAGGTAGCCCTGGTCCCGCACGGTGACCAGGCCGATCGGGTCCACCGTGCGCCAGGTCGGGGGCCGGCCCACCGCCGCGTAGCGGATGCGCAGCCTGTGCCCGGCGAACACCGCGCGCCGGATCTCGGCCGCCACCGGGTCGGGCACCTCGTCGACGACCTGCCGGCGGGAGAGCAGGTCGGTCTCCGGGTCGATGAGCAGCCGCTCGGCCACGCCGGCCGCCGTGTGCCGCTGGCTCTCCGGCAGCGCGTCGACCACCTTCAGCATCGCCGACGCGAGCGCCGAGCCCAGGCCGAACGCCTGCGCGCCGCGCCGCGACCCGGCGACCAGCAGGGCGAGCGCCTCCTCGTGGTTCAGGCCGGTCAGCTCGGTGCGGAACCCCGGCAGCAGCGCGAAACCGCCGTGCCGGCCGCGTTCGGCGTAGACCGGGACGCCGGCCGCCGACAGCGCCTCGACGTCGCGCAGCACCGTGCGGGTGGACACCTCCAGCTCGCGGGCCAGCGCGGTCGCCGAGAGCCGGCCGCGCTGGCGCAGCAGGAGGACCAGGGAGACCAGCCGGTCGGCGCGCACGGCGAAAACTCTAAGACAATAGGCGACACAGGGTGTCGTGATTAGCCGCCAGGCTGGCACCCATGACGAGCAAGACTCCGGCCGCCGAGCCGAACGACCTGGGGAAGTACTTCATCGAACGCGCCAACGCGGGCGATGTCGACGGACTGGTGGCGCTGTACGAACCCGACGCCGTGCTGGCGTTCCCGCCGGGCAACCTGGCGACCGGCCACGCGGAGATCCGCGAGGTGTACGAGCAGTTCCTGGCCGCCGCGCCGGTGCTCACGCCGGGCCGGCAGCACCCGGTGCTGGTGAGCAACGACCTGGCGCTCACGGCGTCCACGCTGACCACCGGCGAGGTGGCCGTCGAGATCGCCCGCCGCCAGCCGGACGGGACCTGGCTGTGGACGTTGGACCAGCCGGTCCTCATTCCGTAACGGGGGGTGCGGCGGTGGGCGCGACCGCGCCCACCGCTGGGCCGGGAGGGAACTGCGATGAGGCGCATCGCGACGATCGGCGTCTACGGCTTCACCGCCGCGACCTTCGTCGAGAAGCTCACCGGCGGCGGCGTGGGGCTGCTGCTCGACCTCCGGCAACGTCGCGGCGTCCGGGGCCCCGACTACTCGTGGGCGAACTCCGCGCGGTTGCAGGACCTGCTGGACGCGACGGACGTCGGCTACCGGCACGTGAAGGGCCTGGCACCAACGACCGAACTGCGTGCGCTCCAGTACCGCGAGGACGACCGGCAGGGCGTCGGCAAGCGCAACCGCGTCACGCTCGCGGCCGAGTACACCGGGCGCTACACCCGGGAGGTCCTCGAACCGTTCGACCTCGACGCGCTCGTGGCGGACCTGCCGCTGGACTCGGTGACCGCCCTGCTCTGCGTCGAGCGCGACCCGCGGGCGTGCCACCGCTCGCTGGTGGCCGGCCGCCTGCGCGACCGGCACGGCACGTCGGTCACCGCGCTGCTCCCGGACTGACGTCGCAGCCGATGACGTCGGTGACCCGGACGTAGCCCAGCCGCTGGTAGAGGGCGTTGCTGGTGGCGTTGGCCGGGTCCGCGAACAGGACCACGTCCGTCGCGCCCGCGTCCAGCGCGGCCCGGCCCACCTCGACCGTGACGGCCGCCCCGTAGCCGCGTCCGCGCAGGTGCGCCGGGGTGTGGACGGGGTCGACGCGGACCATGCCGGCGACCATCGACGTCCAGCCCGCGAACGAGACCGGAGTGCCGTCCGGGTCCTCCCAGAACGTGTAGTGCTTGTCGCCGAAGCGCGAGGCGGCCCAGGCGGCGGCGTCCGGGGACGGGTCCTCGCCGACGGCGGCGCAGAAGTCGGCGCACCAGCGGATGACCTGCTCGCGGTCCGACCCGTCCGCGACGCGTCCCCGGCCCGACGGCACGGGTTCCGGCGGGGTGAGCGTGCCCAGGCGGTAGAGGCGGACCCGCAGGGTGGGCACGTGCGTGGCGCCCGTGTGCCGTTGCCACGCTTCGGTGAACGCGGTGGCCGTGTCCTCCTCGGCGGTGACACCCGCCAGGGGCCGGCCCAGCTCGGCCAGGTGGGCGGCGAGGGTGTCCGCCTGCTCCGGGGCCAGGGCGGTGACGCTCAGCCGGCCGGTCGGGCGCAGGAAGTAGGTGGCCCGCACCTCGCCCCCGCGCTCCAGCCGGCCGAACGCGGTGCCCCCTGCCCCCTCGGCCCGCAGCTTCTCGATTGCCGTCAGCGCCATGGTGTGCCGGGCGGGCCGGGAGCGCAGGAAGCCGCCTGCCCGGGAGTGGAAGTCCTCGACGTCCTCGGTGCTGTGCCAGTCGTTCGAGCGCATGCTCCATGATCTCCGGCGCACCCGCCCGCGCGGGCCCGAACGCGCGCACCCGAACGCGCGGGCCCGAACGAGCGGGCCCGGACGCCGGTGTCCGGCTGGTGTCAGGTGCGTGTCAGGCCCCGGGGCGACCGTGGTGGCACACCCACCACGGAAGGCGATCCGATGACCGACACCACCGCGCAGGGCCTGTCCACCGACCGCGACGCCGGCCCGTTCGACCCGCCGAGCCAGATCACCCGGCTGCGCGAGACCCGCCCGGTCAGCCCGCTGGAGTTCCCCGACGGCCACCAGGGCTGGATCGTCACCGGCTACGACGAGGCGCGCCAACTGCTGGCCGACACCCGGTTCAGCTCCCGCCAGGACATCGGCGTCCTCCACGTGCCCTATGAGACGCCTGGGATGCCCACGCCCACCGAGCCGTCCCCGCAGGTGCCGGGCCTGTTCATCGCCATGGACCCGCCGGAGCACACCCGGCTGCGGCGGATGCTCACCGGCGCGTTCACCGTCAAGCGGATGAAGGCGCTCGAAGAGCACATCGTCGAGATCGTGGAGCGGCAACTGGACGGGCTCGCGGCCCTCACCCCGCCGGTCGACCTCGTCAAGGAGTTCGCGCTGCCGGTGCCGTCGCTGGTGATCTGCGAACTGCTCGGCGTCCCGTACGAGGACCGCGACACCTTCCAGAGCAACACCGCCAAGTTCATGGAGAAGGACGTGGCGCTGGAGGACAAGATGGCCGCCTACGGGGCGATGATGGCCTTCCTGTCCGGCCTGGTCGCCGGCAAGCGCGCCGAGCCCGGCGACGACCTGCTGTCCGACCTGGCCCGCAACGACGACCTCTCCTCCGACGAGCTGACCGGCATCGCCTTCCTGCTGCTGCTCGCGGGCCACGAGACCACGGCGAACATGTTGTCGCTGGGCACTTTCGCGCTCCTGGAGCACCCCGAGCAGGCCGCCGAACTGCGCGCCGACCCGGACCTGGTGGTCGGTGCCGTCGAGGAGCTCATGCGCTACCTGTCCATCGCCGACATCTTCTACCGCTACGCCGTGGAGGACATCGAGCTCGGCGGCGAGACCATCCCGGCGGGGTCGACCGTCATCGTCTCGCTGCTGGCGGCCAACCGCGACCCGCGGCGCTTCGAGGACCCCGACACCCTCGACATCCACCGCAAGGCGCGCGGGCACCTGTCGTTCGGCCACGGCGTCCACCAGTGCCTCGGCCAGCAGCTGGCCCGCATCGAGATGCGCGCCGGTTTCCAGGGCCTGCTGCGCCGCTTCCCGACGCTCGCCCTGGCCATCCCCGCCGACGAGGTGAGGCTGCGGACCGACATGAACATCTACGGCGTCCACGAACTGCCGGTCACCTGGTCGCCCGAGACCCGTTGAATCCGCCGCCTACCAGCGGGAACACCGTGTCAGGGGTCGTGTCAGGTGCGGAGCAGGGCGGTGTCAGGGCAGCCGATGAGAGTAGGTCCCATGACGAGTTCAGCGATTGTGGCTTCGGGACTGCGGAAGTCCTACGGGGGCAAGACCGTGCTCGACGGCATCGACCTCGACGTCCGGGCCGGCGCGGTGTTCGCCCTGCTCGGCCCGAACGGGGCGGGCAAGACGACGACGGTGAACGTGCTCACCACGCTGGTGAAGGCCGACGCCGGCGTGGTGCGGGTCGCCGGGCACGACATCGAGACCGAGACCAGGGCGGTGCGCGCGGCGATCGGGGTCACCGGCCAGTTCGCGTCGGTGGACGACCTGCTCACCGGCGAGGAGAACCTGCGCCTGATGGCGGACCTGCACCACCTGGGCGCCCGCGACGGCAAGCGGGTGGTCGGCGAGCTGCTGGCGCGGTTCGACCTGGTGGAGGCGGCCCGCAAGCAGGCGGTGACCTACTCCGGCGGCATGCGCCGCAAGCTCGACCTGGCCATGACGCTGGTCGGCCGGCCGCGGATCATCTTCCTGGACGAGCCGACGACCGGGCTGGACCCGCGCAGCCGGCGCACCGTGTGGGACATCGTCCGCGGGCTGGTCGCCGACGGGATGACGATCTTCCTCACCACCCAGTACCTGGAGGAGGCCGACCAGCTCGCCGACCGGATCGCGGTGCTCGACCAGGGCCGGCTGGTGGCCCAGGGCACCGCCGCCGAGCTCAAGCGCCAGGTCCCCGGCAGCCACGTCCGGCTCCGGTTCGCCGACGCCGGCGGGCTGGGCTCGGCGGCCCGGCTGCTGGCCGGCTCCACCCGCGACGACGACGCGCTGGTCCTGCGGGTCCCCGGCGACGGCGGGGTGAAGTCGGTGCGGACCCTGCTGGGCCGGCTGGACGAGCACTCGATCGAGGTCGAGGAGTTCTCCGTGCACACGCCGGACCTCGACGACGTTTTTCTTGCCCTGACCGGACACGCGAGCACGGAGGCGATCGCACGATGAGCACCACCACGGCACCCTGGACCGACTCGGCGACCATGGTCCGCCGCAACTTCAAGCACACCGTGCGCAACCCGGTCACGGTGTTCAACGCGATCCTGCTGCCGATCGTGCTGATGCTGATGTTCGTCTACGTGTTCGGCGACGCGTTCAGCGTCGGCGTCGACTACATCGACTACGCGACACCGGGCCTGATCCTGATGGCCATCACCTACGGGCTCAGCGCCACCTCGACGGCGGTGAACTCGGACATGACGAAGGGGATCATCAACCGGTTCCGGGTCATGGACGTCTCCCGCGGCGCGGTGCTGACCGGCCACGTCGTGGCCACGGTGCTGCGCACGACGGTGGCCGTCGCCGCGATCATCGGCGTGGCCTTCCTGATGGGGTTCAGCCCCGCCGGCACGTTCCTGCACTGGCTGGCCGCCCTGGGCGTCATCCTGCTGACGATCTTCGCCGTCACCTGGCTCACCATCGCCCTGGGCCTGGCCGCGAAGACCGTGGAGTCGGCCGGGTTCGCCACCGTGCCGCTGATCATGCTGCCGTTCTTCAGCAGCGCGATCGTGCCGGCCGAGAAGATGGGGCCCGGCGTCCGGCAGTTCGCGCAGTACCAGCCGTTCACGCCGATCATCGAGAGCCTGCGCGGTTTCATCGCGGGCACGCCGTCCGCCGGCGACACGATCGCCGCGATCGCCTGGTGCGTCGGGATCTCCGCGGTCGGCTACGTGTGGGCGCGGGCGACGTTCAGCCGCCGAGCGTGACCTCGGCCAGCTCGCGCCAGTCGGCCCGGCCGCCCTCCCGCGTCGCCTCGGTGAACCGCTCGTCACCGAGGCGGCGGCGCACGGCCCGCTCGATCCGGGCCGCGTCCGGTTGGGAGTGGTCGGTCAGGCCGAGCACGCCGGCGCCGGCCGCGAGCAGCCGCGCCGCCTGCTCGTCCTGGTCGCGGCGCAGCGCCAGGTCCGCGAGCCCGACGAGCACCTGCCCGATCGCCGGAGTCAGCCCCGCCTCGCCCGCCGCCCGGTACGCCTCGGCGCGGTGGTCACGGGCCTCGTCCAGCCCTTCGGCGAGGTAGCCGAGGAAGTCGTGGGTCAACGCGCGGATGTAGGGCTGCCCGGCGGCGGCCCCGAGCGTGGTGGTGGCGGTCGCGAGGTGCCGGCGGGCCTGCTCGGCGTCGCCCCGCCAGCGGGCCAGGTCCGCCTTCGCCAGGGCCAGCTCGGACAGCGACTCCGGCCAGGCCACCCGCAGCGCGGACCGCTGCGCCTGCGCCAGCGCCGTCGCGCTCGACCCCTCGTCGCCCGCCAGCCAGTACAGCTGGGCCTGCCGGGACCGCATCCGCACCACGTCCTCGGTGGCGCCGACCTCGGTGACGACCCCGATCGCCTGCTCGTAGAGCTCGCACGCGCGGACGAACTCGCCCCGCATGGCGATCCGGTTGGCCAGTTCGGTCAGCGCGAACGAGATCCCCCACCGCTCGCCGATGGCCAGGAACTCGGCCAGGCCCCGCTCCAGGTAGGCGTCGGCGTCCCGGCCGCCGTGGCCGTGCATGATCCGCATCCGGCCGAGCTGGACCAGGGCGACCGCGCGGACCCAGGCGTCCGGCGAGGTGAGCAGCGGTTCGAACGCGGGCAGGAACGCGTCCGGCTCCCGCAGCAGGCGTTCCAGCGGGACGATCAGGCTGACCGCCGGGTGCAGGCCCGGCGCGCGCCGGCTGATCTCGGCGACCTCGCGGATCCACTCCTGCGCCTGGCGCTCGCCGCTGCCCCGGCCGGAGGTCAGGAACGTCGTGACGAACGTGTAGACCATGGCCCGGACGTCGTCGGTCACCGCGCCGGGCAGGGCGGCGGCGGCCAGGGTCAGCTCGCTGCCCTCGACCTTGCGCCCGCACAGCCACCAGTACCAGCCGGCCGCCGCCGCGAGCCGCATCGCCGACTGCGCCTCCCCGGCCGCGAGCGCGCCGCGCAGCGCGGCGGTGATGTTGTCGTGCTCGACCGCCAGCACGCCCAGCCACTCCAGCTGCTCGGCGCGCAGCAGGTGCGGCTCGGCGGCCTCGGCCAGGGCGGTGAAGTGCTCCAGGTGCGCGAGGCGCGCCGACTCCGACTCGCCCGCCTCGGCGAGCCGGTCCCCGGCGTACTCCTTGATCGTGCCCAGCATCCGGTAGCGCGGGGCGCCCTCGCCGACGGTGACCACCAGCGACTTCTCGGTCAGCGCGGTCAGCAGTTCCAACACCTGCCACGCCTCGACCGCCGCGCCCGCGCAGACCCGCTCGGCCGCTTCCAGGCTCGCCCCGCCGGAGAACACCGCGAGCCGGCGCAGGACGGTCCGCTCGGCCTGGTTGAGCAGCTCCCAGCTCCAGTCGATCACCGCGCGCAGCGTCCGGTGCCGGGGCAGCGCGGTGCGGCTGCCGCCGGTCAGCAGCCGGAACCGGTCGTCCAGGCGGGTGGCGAGCTGCTCGGGCGACATGGTGCGCAGCCGGGCCGCGGCCAGCTCGATCGCCAGCGGCATCCCGTCCAGCGCCCGGCACAGGCGGGCCATCGTCGCGAGCATGGGCGCGTCGACCACCAAATCCTTGCGCACAGCGGCGGCCCGGTCCCGCAGCAGCCGCACGGCGGGCGACGATTCGACCTCGTCCGCAGACGCGTCCACCGGCGGCAGCGCCAGCGGCTCGACCAGCCACAACGCCTCGCCGGTGATGCCCAGCGGCTCCCGGCTGGTGGCCAGGATCCGCACCCGGCGGCACTCCCCGAGCACCCGGTGGGCGAACTCGGCCGCCGCCTCCACCACGTGCTCGCAGTTGTCCAGGATCAGCAGCACCTCCCGGTCGCGCAGCGCCGCGACGACCCGCTCGACCGGCTCGGCGTCCGACACCGCGCCGAGCAGCCCGTCCCGCAGGCCGAGCACGGCGAGCGTCGCCTGCGCCACGTCGCTGCCCACCCCGAGCGGGGCCAGCTCCACCAGCCACGCGCCGTCCGGCAGCGCGTCGACCGCGGTCCGCGCGGTTTCCGACGCCAGCCGGGTCTTGCCCGAGCCACCCGGCCCGACCAGGGTGGTCAGCCGGTGCCCGGTGACCAGGTCGCGCACGGCGACGAGGTCGGCGTCCTTGCCGACGAAGCTGGTCAGCTCGGCGCGCAGGTTGGTCCGCCGCCCCTCCTCCCTGCG
This sequence comes from Saccharothrix espanaensis DSM 44229, assembly GCF_000328705.1. Classification (NCBI taxonomy): domain Bacteria; kingdom Bacillati; phylum Actinomycetota; class Actinomycetes; order Pseudonocardiales; family Pseudonocardiaceae; genus Saccharothrix; species Saccharothrix espanaensis. The sequence continues at coordinate 9,284,084 of NC_019673.1, forward strand.
GCCCACCTCGCCGCGCAGCAGCGCGACGTGCAGCGCGGACAGCTCCGGCGACGGGTCCACGCCCAGCGCGTCGGCCAGGGCTTCCCGGGCGCGCTGGTAGACCTCCAGCGCCTCGGTGCTGCGGCCGGCCGCGCCCAGGGCGCGCATCAGCGCGGCGACCAACCGCTCCCGCACCGGGTGCGCGGCCACCAGCGCGGTCAGCTCGGCGACCACCTCCGCGCCGCGGCCGAGCTGGACCTCCGCCTCGAACCGGTCCTCCAGCGCGGCCAGCCGCAGCCCTTCGAGCCGGGTAACCGCCGCGTCGAACGCCTCGCTGTCGGCCAGGCCGACGTCCTGCATGGCCGCGCCGCGCCACAGGCCGAGGGCCGCCCGCAGCAGCTCCGCCCGCTGGGGCCGCTCGGCGGCGCGGGCCTGCCCGACCAGCCGCTCGAACCGCACCGCGTCGACGGCGTCGGGCGCCACCACCAGCCGGTAGCCGCCCGCCTGCCCGTCGACCACCCCGGCCGGCAGCACCCGGCGCAACCGGGACGCCAACCGTTGCAGGGCGTTGGCCGCGTCCGTCGGGGGGTGCTCGCCCCAGATCCAGTCGATCAGCGTCGCCTTCGGGACGACCCGGCCGGGGTCGAGCGCGAGGGCGATCAGCAGCGCGCGCAACCGGGCGCCCGGCACCCCCGCCGGGGCGCCGTCGTCCGCGTGGACCTCGAAAGGGCCGAGCATCCCGATCTGCACCCGGTCGATTCTGCCCTGGGCGGTCGGGGCAGCCGGGGGACGGCCCGGCCAGGTGCCGAAACCGCGCGGTCCGGCGCGGTCGGGCAGCGCCCGCGTACCCGAATGCCTCGCCGCAAGAGATGTGAACGTCCGCAAAACCGCGCATACGATCAAGGGATGGCACCCGACGCGGCGCGGCGGAGCGACCGTTCGAGGCGGGCCATCCTCGCCGCCGCCCTGGAGCTGGTCGAGACCGTGGGCTACGCGAAGCTGACCATCGAGGCGGTGGCCGCCCGAGCCGGGGTCGGCAAGCAGACCATCTACCGGTGGTGGCCGTCCAAGGGACCGCTGCTGTTCGACGCGTTCGTGGAGCTCAGCGCGGTGGGACGGGCGGTGCGGCCGTGGGGCGACCTGGGCGACGACCTCAAGGCCGAACTGCGCGACGCCATCGGCGAACTGGTCGAGCGGCGGTTCGACCAGGTGTGCCGGGTCCTGGTGCACGAGGCCCGCACCGACCTCGTCACGCTCCTGCTCACCCCCCGGCGGGTGGTCATGGAGCAGCGCCTGGCCACCGCGCAGCGGGCCGGCGAGATCCGCGGCGACGTGGACGTGCCGGCCGCCGTCGAACTGCTGCTGGGGCCGGTGTACCACCGGTGGCTGCTGCGCACCGGGCCGTTGACCGGGACGTTCTCCGACACGGTCGTGGACCTCACGCTCCGGGCGCTGCGCGGGTGAGCGTGATCGATAAGCTCTGTCGATCATGGGATACGCCGTCGTCGACGTCGAGACGACCGGGTTCGCGGCAGGGCGGTCGGACCGGGTCGTGGAGATCGCGGTCGTGCTGCTGGACGACCTCGGCCGGCCCGCCGGCGAGTGGTGCACGCTGCTGAACCCCGGCCGCGACCTGGGGCCGCAGCACGTCCACCGGATCAGCGCCGCCGACGTGTGGGACGCGCCGACGTTCGCACAGGTCGCCGGGACGCTGGCCCGGCTGCTCGCCGACCGGGTGCTGGTGGCGCACAACCTGGCGTTCGACGCCCGGTTCCTGGCCGCCGAGTTCGGCCGGCTGGGCGTCGACCTGGCCGTGGACGGCCTGTGCACGATGCGGCTCGCACCCCGCTTCCTACCGGGCGCGAAGCGCTCGTTGCAGGCGTGCTGCGACGCGGCGGGGATCGTCCTGGAGGACGCGCACTCCGCCCTGCACGACGCGCGCGCCACCGGGCGGCTGCTCGCGCACTACCTGCGCGACGGGGTGCCGGCCGCGCCGACCGTGCCGTGGCCCCGGCTGCCCGGCGACGACGTGGCCGAGGTCCGCCGCGGGCACGCGACCGTCGTGCGGGCCGTCGCGGACGTCCCGCTGGGCCAGGGCGACCTGGTGGTGTTCACCGGGCAGATGGCCGAGCCCCGCGACGTGTGGATCTCCCGCGCGCACGCCGCCGGTCTGGTCAGCCAGGGCTACGTCACCCGGGCGACCCGGGTGCTGGTGGCGGCCGACCCGTTCACGCTGTCGGGCAAGGCCCGGCGCGCGCGGGCCTACCGGGTGCCGATCGTGACGGAAGATCACTTCCAGTCGATGGTGGTTTCGTTACACGGCTGAGCAAAGATCACCGGACCGAGTGGTATCGGCGCTATTGAAAACGCCGCGACCTGCGGGGAGGCTCTTGACGAACAGCCTCCAGCCGGCGGAAGGCACGAGTCCTATGAGCACCGTGCAGACCACGACTTCCCGTGCCGTGTGGGACGAACTCGTCTCCGGGCTCCCGTTCGGGGTGCTGCTGCTGGACGACACCGGCGCGGTGCTCGCGGGCAACCGGGCCGCGGGCTCGATGATGGGCGTGCCGTGCGCCGCCCTGCCCGGTTCCCGCCGGACCGAAGCCTGGGACACCTCCGGCGCGCCGCTGCCGTCGTGCGCCGACCTGGCCGGGCAGGTGCTGCGCACCGGAGCCCCGCTGGTCATCCCGGTGGTGCTGCCGCACGCCCGGGTGTGGGCCGAGTACCAGCCGCTGGAACTGCGCGGCCAGGTCCTGGTGGTGCTGCGGCCGGTGCAGGCGGACGTGCCGCACTCGGCCCGGATGCTCGACGCGCTGACCGGGCTGCCCGGCCGGGCGCTGCTGCTCGACCGGCTGGACCAGGCGCTGACCAGGGCCCGGACCCACGGCACCCTGGCGTCGCTGGTGCTGGTCGACGTCTGCCGGCTCGCGGCGGTGAACCGGGAGCACGGCTTCCAGCGCGGTGACGAGGTCCTGTCGGTGATCGCGGGCCGGCTGCGGGAGGGCCTGCGCGACGACTACACCGTGGCCCGGTTCGGCGGGGACGAGTTCGCGGTGGTCGCCGAGCACCCGAACGGCAGCGGCGAAGCGGTCGCGGCCAGGGCGCGCGAGCTGGCCGGGCGGGCGGTGCGGGTCGCCGGGCGGCGGGTCCGGCCCGGCGTCCGGGTGTGCTGGGTGACCAGCGACGGCGACGCGCCCACCCACGCCGTCGTCACCCACGTCGAGGAACGCCTCCGGCACTGATCCCGACCACCACCGGCCCCGTGGGCCGATCCGAACAGACCCGAGCCCCGGCACTGGTCCCAAACAGGGCCGAGCCCCTGGCGCCGGAGTGCGCCAGGGGCTCGGTCGTCGGGTGAAGCGGGTCGGTCAGAAGCGCGGCAGGATCGCCGTGTCCTCCAGCATGTCGAACGCGGCCTGCGCGTCCAGCCCGGCCAGCGCCGGGGCGTAGGCGCGGTCCGGCGCCGTCCGCTCGGGGGCCAGCGGGTTCGGCACGCCGACCCCGCTCACCCGGTTGAACTGCGGCTTGGTTACCGACAGCGGGGGCAGGTCCGGGGTGATCTGGCGCGGCTGGGCGAAACCGGGCAGCGGCAGCACGATCGGCAGACCGGCCGGCGCGCCGAGCTGCGGCGTGGGCAGGCGGCGCTGCCCGCGCGAACCGGGCAGCGGGAGGCTGGGCAGGCCCGCGAGCCCGGCGGCGTCGTTGACCAGCGGCAGCGTGCCGGAGAACGAGCGCTCCTCGACCAGCGACGGAACCGGCACGCCGCGCTTCAACTGCGGCAGCTCGGCGGTCGCGGCGGTGTGGAACAACCGGTCGGCCATGCCGTTGACGAACTCACGGGCACCCGCGCGCTCAAGGCGGTCCAGGCGCTTGATGCCCTCCGGGCCCTGCGCCCGCGCCAAGCCCTCGTCGGCTCGCTTGAGAGCCTCCGCCTGCACCCGGCCGAGTCCCTGGACGCGGCCGAGACCTTCGGGGCCGCGGGCGTAGTCGAGGTACGGCGTGGCGTCCAAGCGGCCGAGACCTTCCTGGCCCCGCAGGTGGTTCACGCCGGCCTGCACGCGCCCCAGGCCCTCCGGCCCCTGCACGGCGGCCAACTGCTGGTTGACGGTGTTGGTCACCCGCCGCACACCCCGCACGTCCACCACCGAGGACACGTCGGGCACGCCGAGCCTGGTCACGTCCGGCACACCCGGGACGGCCGGGACTGCCGGCGGCGCGGGCTTCGCGAACGCGGGCACCGCGAACTCGGTGGTCACGTCCTCGGGCGTGGAGAACCCGGTCGCGGGCAGCGAGTCGAACCGGGTCGGGTCGGGCAGCTGGTTGAGCGGCAGCTGGTTGAGCGGGAGCTGGTTCAGCGGCAGGTCGACCGGCAGCTTCGGCAGCTGGACGGTGTCGGTCAGCGACCCCTGGTCGAGCACGCCGCCGACGTTGCCGAGACCGGGGAGCTGCGGCAGCGCGCCGCGCGGCTCGGGCACCGCCGACGGCAGGCCGAGCGACGGCAGGCCGGACGTGGGCAGGCCCAGCTCGTCCAGCCGGGGCAGCACCAGGGTGTCGCCCAGCGCCGCCGGGTCGGCCAGGGCCGCCGGGTTGGCCAGTGCGGCCGGGTCGAGCAGGCCGGCCGGGTCCACCGGCCCGCGGCCGACGCCCAGGTCGGACAGCCGGTCCAGGCTCCCGTACGAGCGCAGGGTGTCCAGGCTGCTCAAGGTCGGCACATCGGTCGACTCCATCAGGCTGTCGATGCTCTTGGGCAGGTCGATGCCCAGGACCTCGGCAGCGCGGGCGGCCTCCTCGGCGGCCTCGTCGCCGGTCAGCCGCGCCACGTGGTCGAGCGCCGCGGCGGTCGCGCTGTCCACCACGGCCGGCGGCACGTCGTGGATCGTCGGCAGGTTCGCCGGGTCCGGCACGGCGACCGGGCTCTTCTCGACGAGGTCGGCGGCGGTCCCGGTGGCGTCGGCGGTCGACGCCTCGTCCAGCGCGGCCGGCTGGAACTGGTCGGGCACCGTGGCCAGCACGCTGGTCGTCTCCGCGTCGGGCAGCAGGTCGGGAGTGCCGGGCACCACGTCGGTGACCGACTGGAGCGGGACGGCACCGAGCGCGCCGGGGGTCGCCAGGCCGCGCTCGCCGGTGGTGTTGGTGATGGTCGTGCCGCCGGCCACGGACCGGGACTGGCTGTCCACGACGTCGGTGGCGGTCTCGGTCCGACCGCCCGTGCCGCCGGCGGCGGCGGGTGCCTCGGGCGGCGCGACCAGGCTGCGCGCGAACGCGTCCGGACCGCCGGGTGCGGGGACGCCTGCCTGCGGGACGAACCCGCCGGTCACGTCCGACACGCCGCCGCCGAGCAGGGCGGCGGTCTCGCCGGAGGTCTGGCCCGGAGTGGTGGTCGCGACCTCGAAGATGTCGCCCACCACCGAGCCGACCGCGCTGGGCGCCCCGACCTGGCCGAACGGCCCGGTGGGTGCCTGGCGGCCGCGCGCGGTGGGCGCGAGGACCGCGTTGCGCGGGGCCTTGCGGTAGTCGTCCCGTGTGGTGGGACCGCCGGTTGTGATCACCTTGTCCTCTGAGGTGTTCTTGGACGCGGCGATCTCGGCGCGGACCTCGTCGCCGTAGTCCGCGGTGGACTTGCGCACCTGGGACCGGTCGACGTTGCTGGCCGAGGCTCCTCGGTCCTCGGTGGAGCCGCCGCGGTTGGCACCGCGGCCGCTGGGGAGGGGGTTCCCGTCGTGCCCGCAGCCCAGGGGGGCGTGGGCGGCGGCGATGCCGTGGTCGCACACGTCGACCACACCCGCGTCGGGGAGGTTCACGTTGTGTCCGGACACCAGGTGGGGGCCGACCCCGGTCACCGACTCGGCCTGCGGCCAGGGGTCGGTGGCGGCCAGCGACTCGGCCTGGGCCCACGGGTCGGTGGCGGCCAGCGCCTGGGCCTCGCCGAGGACGTCCGTGCCGGTCACCGACTCGGCTTCGGCCCACGGATCGGTGCGGGTCACCGACTCGGCGGCGGCCGCGGCGTCCGTGCCGGTGATCGACTCGGTCTCGGCCAAGGTCGCCGAACCGGTCACCGAGTCGGTGCGGGGCAGGAGATCGGCACCGGTCACCGACTCGGTGCCCGGCAGGGAACCGGTGCCGGGCAGGGAGTCCGTGCCGAGCAAGGAGCCCGTGCCGAGCAAGGAGCCCGTGTCGGGCAGGGAGCCCGTTCCGGGTAGCGAGCCGGTGCCGGGCAGCGAGCCCGTGTCGGGCAGGGAACCGGTGCCGGGCAGGGAACCGGTGCCGGGCAGCGAGCCGGTGCCGGGCAGGGCGTCGAGCGAACGGCCCTTCGGCGTGCCCGGGAGGCCGGGGAGTCCGCCGGTGACCGGCAGGTCCACCGGGAGGGCGGCCGGGTCGCCGGGCGCGGTCGGCTTGTCGATGGTCAGCGCGTCACCCGCGGCCGGGGTGGTCCCGGTCGTGGTCGGGGTGGGCTGGTCCGCGCCGGCGGCGGGCTTGGCGTCCTCCGCCGGGGTGGCGTCGCCCGCCTCGGGCGCGGTCTGCGCGTCGCCGACGGTCGGGGCGGGGGTGTCCGGGATGGCGGGCTTCTGGGTCAGCGGGAGGCCGGCGACGTTGCCGGGCAGCGAGCCGGACGCGCCGGGCAGCGACCGCTGACCGGCCGGGACGCCGTTGATCGGCAGCGCGCCCTGGCCGGGGAGCGCGACGCCGCCGGTCAGGGCGCGCAGCTTCGCGATGGTCTCCTCGACGGCGCCACCCGGGACCGCGGCACCGGTGTGCGGAACGTCGAACTGGCCCAGTTCGGGCCCGGTGACCTCACGGCCCGCGAACGAACCGGACGTGGTGACCGCGGAAGTGCTCTTGGTGGTCTGGTCGCACGTGCCGGTCGCCGCGGCGTCGCCACCGGGCGTGAACGCGCCGGAGCAGAGCCGGGCGGGCGGGGCGACGTCGGCGCCGACCTGGTGGCCGCGGGTCAGCGGCGTGGTGTCGAGCGAGTTCATCCGGTGCTGCGTGTCGCGGACCAGGGGGTTGGTCGGCGCGAAGGTGGTGCTCCGGGCACCGATCTCCCGGTCGATCTCCGGCGCACGAGTGCCGGTCGGCGTGCCCAGGTTGGTGTCGTCGACCTTCAGCGGCATCTGGAGCAGCGCGTCCAGCGGCGGCGGCGGAGCATCGGGGTTGACGTTCTCCTGGGCTGAAGCGATGCCCGTACCGAGCATCAGCAAACCACCCGTGACAAGTGCGGATTGGATACCGCGCTTGGCCCAGGTTTGCATGGGTTCTCCTTCTGCCAATGTCCCTTGCGGGAGGTGAAGGGTGGTCGGACGCGGACACCGCGTCAGGAGGCGACCACCCGGATCTGGGGGGGTGGTGGCGCGGCTGGTCGACCGGTGCTTCAGCGGTGCGCGAGAACGCGCGACGGTCGACTACCGGGACGGCTGGAGAGCCGTCGCGGACCGCGCGCGGAAATCAGTCAGGGGTGATGCCGGGCGACTTGCCGGGCATCACGGTGTTCCGCTCGGTGGCGGGCAGCAGTGCCCGAGCCACAGCGGAATCGGTGGTGGTGGCGGACTCGGCCGTGAACGGGCCGCTGTTGCCACCTGCGGAGCCGGAACCGTCGCCGACGCACGAACACTGCGCCGGCACCCCAAGTGGCGGCGCGAACGGGACGAACGGCGGTCCGGCGGGGACTCCCGGCTGGGAGTGGTCCTGCGATTCGTCGGGCAGCACGTCGAGCGGCTGCACCGGCGTCGACGCCCAGGTCTCGCTGAACTTCTCGAACGGCCCCCGCACCACCGGGGTGCCGACGGAGATCGGCACGGCGGTGGCGGCGGGGGCGGTCTCGACGCGCCGGCTCTCGGTCTCGACCGGGAGGCCCACGGGGGCTCCGGTGCGGACCGGCGCGCTCAGCGCGGGCAGGTTCGGCTCGAACCGGACGCCCACCTGGTCGAAGGTGCCGCGGAGACCGTCCGCGACGTCGACCAGGTCGGGTGGTGCGGCCTCGGTCGCCCGTTGGGCGAGCACCGAGGCGTCGAGGCCCTGCACGATCTCGCCGACCGGTGCGAGGACCTCGGGTACTGGTCGGTCCGCCACGACCTGCGTGACGGCGGCGACCACGTCGTCGGGATCGGCCACCTGTGCGGAGGCCGGTGCGGTGGACAGCGCCCACGCGGCGGCAGTGCCAGCCAGCGTGCCGCCGGCGACGAGCAGCGCACGGGTGAGCAGCCGCTTGACGCGACGCACCCCCGACTCCGCTCGACCGGCCGACGACAACACTGGTACCTCCACCTGAACGCCATGGGTGTGTCGGCACGGTGGATCGAAACGATCATGTCGATCGAAGACGATCAAGCCGACGCCGTCGAGCGTGCCGGCAGGCGAGGGCGGCTCGCACCCCTTCGCCGGCGGGTTCCCCGGATCGTGTGATCGACACAGCGTGTTGTCGGGCTTAACCCTGCGTGTTCACCACTGGTCAGACCCGCTTCAGCACCCGGGCCGCGCCCGCCGCCGCCGTCGAGGCGAGGATCCAGCCGACCGCGATCAGCGCACTGGCCAACCACTGCGACGCCCCGCTGAACTTCCACTTGCCGTCCTGCCCCAGGTCCACGATCGGGATCAGCAGGTCCATCGACAGCAGCCACGGGTTCCAGGTGGGCGACTCGTCCTTGTTCAGGTTCGGCATCTCGTGGCCGACGAACCACAACGCCCCCACCAGCCAGAACGCCATGATCCAGGCGATCGCCAGCCACGGCCGGTAGCCGTAGCCCACGGTCCAGCGCTGGAGGGAGCCCCACACCCGCCCGGCCCGGCCCAGCTCGGAGTACCGCCGGTGCTGCTTCTCCAGCTGGACGTCCTGCGCGAGTTCCTCTTCACCACCGTCGCGGTAGACGTTCGCCAGCTGCTCGTAAGGCCCCGGCGCGAAGTCCGGCTGCACCTCGCGCAGCCAACGCAACCGCGTGTGCACGTCCACGGGCGGCGTGGACGAGATCGAGCTGAACGTGAAGTCCTCCACGTCCACGCCACCGGTCGCCGCCCACAACCCCGGACCGTCGTGCACGGCCGTCGCGTTCACCCGCCGCAGCACCACGCGACCGACGGGGATGGTGTCCTCCGACAGCCGCAGCACCAGTTGCTGCACGGTCAGCCCGTACGCGTTCAGCGCGATCTCGGACTTCGGACCGCCCAACCGCGCCCCGGTGAACGTGGCCATCTTGCCGACCTCCGCCAACCGGATCCGCACGCCGCCCGCAGCGGTGAACCCGTGGCTGCACAGGAAGTCCTTGCCGATCGTGGCCACCCGCGCGTCCAACGACGGCTTCAGCGTCCCGTTCACGCGCAGGCGCGGGGACAGCAGCAACGCCCCGGAGCAGTCGAGCGTGGAGCCGATCTCCGCGTTCTGGAGCCGCAGCGACCCCTTCGCGCGCAGATCGCGCAAGAACAAGGTGCCGCCCACGCGCAGCCTGTCGGCGAACAGGACGTCGATGCCCGGCCCGTGCAGTTGCACGCCGGAAAGGCTCGCGCTGCCTTTGACATACGCGTCCACGAGCCGCACCTGCCCGTAGGCGCGCAACGCCGACTCGCTCGCCCCGCCGCCCTGGAACCCGCCGTTGACCGCACCGCGGGCTTCGAGGTCGCCGCGCACCTGGATGCCGTCGGCGTGCAACGCCACCGGGATGCGGTCCACGATCTCGCGGGCCTCCAGCTCCTCGACCACCTCCTGCTGCCCGATGGCCGCGCCGGACAGCCGGAGGTAGCCGCCGATCTCGGCGTTGGGCAGGCGGACCGTGCCGCTGGAGGTGAACCCGTCGTCCAGCTCGACGTTGCCCTCCACCCGGATGCGGTCGGCCACCAGCGCGGCGGCCTCGTCGGCGGTGCCGCGCGGGATCACCAGCACCGGGCGGTCGACCACGCTGGCCCGCAGCCGCGCGCCGGAGAACACCACGTTGCCGCCGACCCGCGCGCCGTCGAGCAGGATCCGGCCCTCGGCGGTGAACCGGCCGCCCTCGGCGTCGCAGAACAGGTTGCCGGCGATGGTGATGCCGGAGCCGTCGAGCGCGTTCTGGCCGGGGTTGACCAGCCGCGCGCCGCCCAGGTGCACCGAGCCGCCGACGTTCGCGCCGCGCAGCCGCACCTCGCCGCCCGCGCGCAGGGCGATGGCCTGCAACGAGCCGGACAGCCGGATCCGCGCGGCGAGCAGCGCGTGGTCGCCCTTGCTCCGCAGCACCGCGCCGGCCAGCCGGAACGTGCCGTCGACGGTGGCGTCGGTCAGGTCGACCACGCCGTCGCTGGTGAACCCGGCCTCCAGCACCAGGTCGCTGCCGACGCGGAGGTTGCGCCCCCACAGGCCGGGCACCTTGCAGCCGCGCATCCGCAGCCCGACCAGGTGCGCCATCCGCAGGTCCGGCGGCTGCTCGAAGGTGCAGTCGAGGAAGTCCACGACGTGCTCGACCCGCACGCCCTCCAGCGCGAACAGGCCGACCACGTGCGCGCCGACCAGCCGCAGCGCCGCGCCGGGGATCCGCTCGACCAGCAGCGCCGAGAGCACCTCGCCGCGCACCGTCCGGTCGCGCCGGGGCGCCTTGGTGTCGAACCGGATCCGGCGACCCGCCGCGAAGGCGGCGCGGAGCAACTCCTCGGCGTCGGTCATCGGCCGATCCGATCATCCCGGCGACCTCCGTGACCAGGCTTTGGGTCAACTCACAGCCGTGTTGCCGGTTTGTTCGGCCTGCGGAAAGCAAACGCGGGCTACGGTGATCGTGTGACGGGGAGCGAGTCGGAGATCAGTGGGCGGGTGCCGCGGCTGCTGAGGATCAGCGCGGCGTTGAGCTGGCGGTTCGTGGCGGTCGTGGCCGCGCTGTACGTGGTCGGCGTGGTGGTCGGGTACCTGACCACGATCGTGATCCCGGCCGGGATCGCGCTGCTGCTCGCGGCGCTGCTGTCGCCGGCCGTGGCGGCGCTGGCCCGGGTCGGCGTGCCGCGCGGGCTGGCCACCGGGCTGGTGCTGATCGGCGGGATAGCCGTGGTGGGCGGGGTGCTGACGTTCGTCATCACCGAGTTCTCCAACGGCCTGCCGGAGCTGCAGAAGCAGATCAGCGCGAGCATCGACACCATCCGCGGCTGGCTGCACGACGACCTGCACCTGAGCGACCTGCAGCTCCAGCAGTACCTGGACAAGGCGCTGCAAACGGTGAAGGACAACCAGGCGCAGATCACCTCCAGCGCGCTGACCACCGCGGCGACCGTGGGCGAGCTGCTGACCGGGCTGCTGCTGGCGCTGTTCACGCTGATCTTCTTCCTGCACGACGGCGACGGGATCTGGCGGTTCCTGGTCCGCGCCGTGCCGACCGACGTGCGCGACCGGGCGGACGTGGCCGGTCGGCGCGGGTTCGCCTCGCTGGTCTCCTACGTGCGGGCGACCGCGCTGGTGGCGGTGGTGGACGCGGTCGGCGTCGGCATCGGCCTGTGGATCGTGGGCGTGCCGCTGGTGGTGCCGCTGTCCGCGCTGGTGTTCCTGGGCGCGTTCATCCCGATCATCGGCGCGGTGATCACCGGCGCGGTGTCGGTCCTGGTGGCGCTGGTCGCCGTGGGCCCGGTGGCGGCGCTGGTCGTGCTGGCCATCCTGATCGGCGTGATGCAGCTGGAGAGCCACGTGCTCCAGCCGCTGCTGCTGGGCCGCGCGGTCAAGCTGCACCCGCTGGCCGTGGTGCTGGCGATCACCGCCGGGTTGGTCGTGGGCGGGATCGCCGGCGCGCTGCTGTCCGTCCCGCTGCTGGCGGTGCTGAACTCGGGCATCCGGTCGCTGATGTCCGATTCGGACAAGAGCGTCGCGCCGAAGAGCGTGGACGTCCTCGAACCCCAGGAGAGCGGCCCGCCGGACACCGGCGGCGAGCGCGTCGACGAACTGGGTGAGGACGAGACGAGCCCCGAAGGCACGCAGGAAGGCGCGCAGAAGGACGAAGAGAAGAAGGGCTGATGGCCGGCCCGGAGGACGGCTTAGGCCATCACCACCAGGTTGCGGCCGTAGCCCTTGGCGGCCAGCAGCGCGGAGTCGGCGGCGACCAGCAGGTCGGGCAGCTCGTAGCCGAACCGCTGGGTGGTCGCCACGCCGATGCTCACCGTCAGCCCGGTCAGCAGGTGCTCGCGGCCGTCCGTGCCGACCGTGGTCACGGCCAGGTCCGCCACGGCGTGCCGGACGCGCTGCGCCACGGACCGGGCGATCGCGGGTTCGGCGTCGGGCAGCAGCACCACGAACTCCTCGCCGCCGAAGCGCCCCACCAGGTCGCCGCGCCGGACCGTGCCGGACAGCAGCACGGCGATCGCGCTCAGCGCCGCGTCGCCCGCCAGGTGCCCGATCCGGTCGTTGACCCGCTTGAAGTGGTCCAGGTCGAGCAGCATCACGGCCATCGGCCGGCTGCGGGAGCGCGCCTTGGCCAGCTCGTAGCGCGCGCGGCCGTCCCAGTGCACGGCGTTGGCCAGGCCGGTCTTCGCGTCCCGTTGCGCGGACCGGCGCCACTGCGGGAGCTGGGCGGCGCGTTCCAGCAGGGCCATCGGCGCGGCGGCCATCAGGGCGTGCACCGGGGTGGTCGTGGCGACGAACCCCATCAGGCCGCCGATGCTCACCGCGACGATTCCCAGCACGGCGTCGATCGGTTCGCCGACGACCTCCTCGGCGGTGGCGCGCGGGCTGCGCAGCTTCAGGCCGAGCGCGATCAGCGCCGCGCGCACCACCAGCAGGGCCGTCGCGCCGAGCACCATCACCGGCAGGTCCTGGGTCGGGTCGGTCCAGCCGAGCAGGTACCGGGTGCCGAACACGGCCAGGGCGGTCGCGGACAGCGTGAACACCCAGCGGTGCGACTCGGGGCGCTGCCCCAGCACGCCGTGCAGCGCGGGCCCGAACAGCAGCAGGACCAGCAGGTTGCACGGCAGCGCGATGACGCCGGCGGTGAGGTAGCACAGGTGCGCGGCCCACGGGTTGCGCTCCGACTCGTCCACCCGGTGGCTGTAGATCGAGCTGCCGATGATCACCGCCCCGGCGGTGCCGGCGATCACGCCGAACCGGGCGACCTCGGCGGGGTCGGGCTGCGGCGACGAGGCGATCACGTACACGACGACCGCGAGGGCGAGGGCGTCCACGAGCAGCCAGTAGGCCAGGGCGGCACGCTTCAGCGTCCACAGTGGCCACGCTCGCACGCTCAGCCCACCCCCGGCGTCGTAGGAGTCGAATGGCGCGGTGTTCCCGGGAAGTCACACCCAGTGATGACGGCAAGCCTTCCACACGTGGTCGTCGCGGAACAGACGGCCACCTGGGGGTTAGCCACACCACTCCGACACGGCAAAATCAGGGGTGAAGGGAGCACACCGTGCACACAAATGCCGCCCAGGCGGGTCCATCGGTGACCGAGGACCCCGTCGCGCACCTCTGGCGGGGAACCGTAGCGCTACGCATCGTGACGTTCCTGTTCGCTCTGGGCAACGCGATCGTGCACCACACGATGTACGCCCGCCCGTGGCTCGCCTGGACGGCGATCGGGGCGATGGCGGCCTGGTCGCTGTTCACGATCCACGCCTACAGCCGGGAGAGCGGCCGGCGGCCGTGGGTGGTGGCCGCGGACCTGGCCGTCGTGTGCGGGTTGATGTCCCTGTCGCCGTTGATCATGACCGACACCCAGTTCCTCTACAACGTCCCGCTGATCACGACCATCTGGGCGTGCATCCCGGCGGTGGCCGCCGGCGCGCTCGGCGGGCAGGCCGCAGGCGCGCTGGCGGGCCTGGTGGTCGGCCTGAGCACCTACCTGAACCGGGGCGCGAGCTCCGTCGACCTGGTGCGCGACGTCGTCCTGCTGGCGGGCGCCGGCCTGGTCGTCGGCATGGCGTCGAGCACCGCCCGGCGGGCGTCGGCGCGGCTGTCGCAGGCGTTGCGGACCGAGGCGGCGACGGCCGAGCGCGAGCGCCTCGCCCGGTCGATCCACGACGGCGTGCTCCAGGTCCTGGCCCGGGTCCGCAAGCGCGGATTGGAACTGGGCGGCGAAGCGGCGGAACTGGCCGAGCTGGCGGGCGAGCAGGAGGTCGCGCTGCGCTCGCTGGTGGCCGCCGCGCCGACCGAGTCGACAGTGGACGGTGACGCGGACCTGCGGCCGGCGTTGCAACTGCTGGCCACGCCGAGGGTGCAGGTGTCCACACCGGCCACTCAGGTGATGCTGCCCGCCGCGACCGCGTTCGAGCTCACCGCGGTGGTGCGCGAGGCGCTGTCCAACGTGGACAAGCACGCCGACGGGGCGAAGGCGTGGGTGCTGCTGGAGGATCTGGGGGAAGAGGTCGTGCTCAGCGTGCGTGACGACGGACCCGGCATCCCGGACGGGCGGTTGGCGTCGGCCGAGGCCGAGGGTCGGATGGGCATCGCCCAGTCGATCCGCGGCCGGGTCGAGGCGCTGCGTGGCACGCTGGAGCTGCAGACCGGCCCGGGGGAGGGCACGGAGTGGGAGGTGCGGGTCTACCGATGAGCGTGTCCGTGATGGTGGTCGACGACCACCCGCTGTGGCGTGACGGTGTCGCGCGGGACCTGGCCGAACGCGGGTTCGAGGTGGTCGCGACCGCGGGCGACGCGGCGTCGGCGGTGCGCATCGCGCGCGCCGTGCGGCCCGACGTGGTGCTGATGGACCTCAACCTGGGCGAGCAGTCCGGGGTCGAGGCGACCACGATGATCACCGGGTCGCTGAGCGACACCAGGGTGCTGGTGCTGTCCGCGAGCGGTGAGCACGACGACGTGCTGGAGGCCGTGAAGGCCGGCGCGTCGGGGTACCTGGTCAAGTCGGCGTCGGCCGACGAGCTGGTCGAGGCGGTGAACCGGACGGCCGCCGGCGACGCGGTGTTCACCGCGGGCCTGGCCGGTCTGGTGCTCGGCGAGTACCGGCGGATGGCGGCGACGCCGGACGAGGACAAACCGCAGCTCACCGACCGGGAGACCGAGGTGCTCCGGCTGGTCGCGAAGGGCCTGACCGCCCGCCAGATCGCGAACCGCCTGGTCATCTCGCACCGCACCGTGGAGAACCACGTGCAGTCCACCCTGCGGAAGCTGCAACTGCACAACCGTGTCGAGCTGGCGCGCTACGCCATCGAGCACGGACTCGACGTCGAACCGGAGGGGACATGACGGATCCGAGGCAGTGGCGGGTGTCCGACGCCGAGCGCGAGCACGTGGTGGAGCTGTTGCAGAAGGCGGTCGGGCGCGGGCTGATCACGCTGGACGAGTTCACCGAGCGGTCCGACACGGCGCTGGCGGCCAAGACCCGCGAGGAGCTCAACGTCGTGCTGCTCGACCTGACCGGGCTGGTCAGCACCGAGCAGCAGCAGTTCGCGGCGGTGCAGGGGCTGGCCGCCGGGCACGCGCCGGGCGCGGTGGCGGGTTTCGGGCAGGACCGGCAGGTGGAGCTGAAGTCCACCTTCTCGTCGGTGCGCCGCAAGGGCTCGTGGGTCGTGCCGCGCACGATGGTCGTGCGCAGCCGGATGGGGTCGACGGACCTCGACTTCCGCGAGGCGACCATCGCGCACGCGGTGGTGGACATCGAGCTGGACGTGATGGCCGGGTCGGTGAAGCTGGTGCTGCCGGAGGGCGCCTCGGTGGACGCGGACGGCGTGCAGCTGGCGGCGGGGTCGTTGAAGGACAAGGTCGGCGGGGCCGGCGGCCGGCCGCACTTCGTGCTGCGCGGGAACGTGACCGGCGGGTCGCTGGAGATCAAGACGAAGGGCAGGTGGTTCGGCAACGCCTGACGCGGTGCCGCGCCGATCGCCTCGCGACCGGGTCGACGGGTCTGCTTCGATCGCGGGATGTGGACGGGGGAGAAGGTCCGGCTGCGGGCGGTCGAGCCGGAGGACTGGACGGCGTTCCGGCGGTTCGACGCGCTGTCCACGTCGGGCGTACGTGCGGGCCGGGCGGTTCTCGTACGGGATCGGGATCGGGCGGGAGCACCAGCGGCGCGGGTACGCGGCGGAGGTCGTGGTGCTGCCGCTGACCTACATGTTCGGCGAGCGCCGGCTGCACAAGTGCGCGGTGTCGGTGCACGCGTTCAACTCGGCGTCCGTCGCGCTGCACGAGAAGCTCGGCTTCCGGCACGAGGGCCTGCTGCGCGACCACGAGTTCTTCGCCGGACGGCACCACGACGTCGTGCTGATGGGCCTGACCGCACCGGAGTTCGCGACCACCCACCCGTTCCCGCCGGTGCGGTGACCGCGCCGGTTCACCGGGTGCCGGCCGCCCGCTCCCGCATCGCGTCCAACGCCTCCTGACCGGCACTGATCATCTTGACCAGCGCCGCCGTGCTGAAGGTCAGTTCGACCTGTCCGCCGGGGAAGGTGAACTTGGCCCAGTCCGCGCCGGTCTGGTGCGTGATGCGCACGTCGTCGTCGAAGTCGGCGGCGGTCCAGAGTTCGGGCTTCGACACGTCGATCATGGCGGCACTCCCAGAGAATTGAGTAAGTTACTCGTTTGATTACCTCAGCGTGGTCGATGCTAGCGAGTAAGTTGCCGAATACCCGGTAACCAAACGGGTGAAAGTGCTGCTGCGGGTGCGGGCCCGTCGAGGCGGCAGGATGTAGCGGATCCCCCGCCGACACGTGAGGACCACGGCATGACGTCACCGGCAGCGACGACCTACCGCGTCGTGCTCGGCATCTTCCTGCGCAGCCTCCGCGAGCGCGCCGGACTGTCCCCGACCGAGATCGCGCAGCGGTTCGGCTGGTACGGCGTCGGCAAGGTCAGCAAGCTCGAAGCCGGGACCGTGCGGCTGACCGAGGAAGAGCTGACCGGACTCCTCGACGCGTACGGCGTCACCGAACCCGAAGCCGCCAAGCTCCACGAGTTCGGCGCGGTCGCCCGCACCCGCACCGGCGGCGGGCGCACACCGGCTTGGGGCGACACCTACAAGGTCCTCGAAGCCCACGCGTCCGAGATCAAGACTTATCGGGAGACCGTGCTGCCCGGCACAGTCCAGACCGAGGACTACGCACGGGCCCTGTTGTCCATGTCGCTCACGACGCCGCCCTCCGAGGTCGCGGGGGCCGCGCGCGAACGTGCCACCCGCCAAGCCCTTCTCACGTCCGACAACCCGCCGGGCTTCTGGCTCGTCGTCGCGGAACCCGCGCTGCTACGCCCGATCGGTGGCACCGAAGCATTCCGCGCCCAGTTGGAACGACTGCGCGAACTGGTCGACCTGCCGCACGTCACGTTCCAGGTGCTGCCGTTGGAGCAGGGCGAGCACCACGCCGTCGGCACGCCGTTCACCTTGCTGCGCTTGAACGTCCCGGCGCTGTCGATCGCGTACCTCGAAGGTCTGACCGACGCCAACTACCTGGACCACCCCAAGGAGACCGACGTCTACACGCTGGCGTTCGACCGGCTCCGGGTGACGGCCTTGGACGACCGGACATCGGCGAAGATGTTGGATCGTCGGATCAGCGAACTCAAGTAGCGAAAGGGGCACCCACATGCCGGCCCCGGACTTCCCCACCGCACGCTGGCGCAAGGCCAGTTACACCGAGGGCAACGACAACTGCGTCGAAGTGGCGCGCGTGACAGGCGTCGTGGCCTTGCGGGACTCGAAGAACCGCACCGGTCCCGTGCTGGCGTTCCCGGCGGCGAGCTTCGCCGGACTGCTGGACGGGCTCAAGACCGGACGGGTCTGACGTCACGTGGGCGGGACGCGCGTCCCGCCCACCCGTCACACCCGGTCGTACACCGTCACCACGACCACGACCACGACCACCGACAAAACCGGTCCCTGTCCTGCGCGATCGGGCCCGCACCCCGAGGATCGGGGGATGCGTTGCCTTGTCACCGGAGCGACCGGGTACCTCGGCGGGCGGCTGGTGCCGCGCCTGCTCGCCGAGGGCCACGAAGTCCGTTGTCTCGTGCGGGACCCCGGGAAGCTCCGGGACGTGCCGTGGGCGTCCGAGGTGGAGGTGGTGCGGGGTGACGTGCTGGACGCCTCGACGTTGTCCGCCGCAGTGGACGGCATCGACGTCGTGCACTACCTCGTCCACTCGCTGAACAACTCCGACTTCGCCGACGCCGACCGCAAGGCCGCCGAGAACACCGCGCGGGCCGCCGAACGGGCCCGGGTCAAGCGGATCGTCTACCTGGGCGGGCTGCACCCGGAGGGGGGCCACCTCTCGCCGCACCTGGCCTCCCGCAAGGAGGTCGGGGACATCTTCCTGGCCTCCGGGGTGCCGGCGGTGGTGTTCCAGGCGGCGGTGATCATCGGGTCCGGGTCGGCCAGCTTCGAGATGCTGCGCTACCTGTCCGAGCGCCTGCCGGTGATGGTCGCCCCGCGCTGGGTGCACAACCGGATCCAGCCGATCGCGGTCCGGGACGTGCTCCGCTACCTGGTGGAGGCGGTGAGCCTGCCGGACGGGATCAACCGGACGTTCGACATCGGCGGCCCGGACGTCCTGACCTACGAGGACATGATGGTGCGGTACGCGCGGGTGGCCCGGCTGCTCCCGCGCAAAGTCGTCGGGGTGCCGTTCCTGACGCCGAAGTTGTCATCACATTGGGTGAACCTGATAACGCCTGTGCCGCGTTCGATCGCCGCGCCGCTGATCGAGTCCCTGGTGCACGAGGTGGTGTGCCGCGAGGACGACGTCCTGCGCCTGCTGCCCGGACCGACCACCGGCTACGACCGGGCCGTGGAACTCGCGCTGGCCAAGATCATGGACGCCGACGTGGAGACCCGGTGGTCGAACGCCTCGCTGCCGGGCGCGCCGTCCGACCCGCTGCCGACCGACCCGGACTGGTCCGGCGGCTCGTCCTACGCCGACGTCCGCGAGCAGCCGACGAAAGCCTCGCCGCAGCAGCTCTGGGCGGTCGTCGAGGGCATCGGCGGCGAGCACGGCTGGTACTCGTTCCCGCTGGCCTGGGCCGTGCGGGGGTGGCTGGACCGGCTGGCCGGCGGGGTCGGGCTGCGGCGCGGCCGGCGCGACCCCCGCCGGCTGCACGTGGGCGAGGCGCTGGACTGGTGGCGGGTCGAGGAGATCGAGCGCGGCCGGCTGCTGCGGCTGCGCGCGGAGATGCGGGTGCCCGGCCTGGCGTGGCTGGAGCTCCAGGTGTCCGACGACGGCGAGGGCGGCTCCACCTACCGCCAGCGCGCGGTCTTCGTGCCGCGCGGACTGGCCGGGCACCTCTACTGGTGGGCCGTCTGGCCGTTCCACGGCCTGGTGTTCGGCGGCATGGTCCGCAACATCACCAGTGAAGCGGAGCTTACAAGCGAGTTCAGAAAGTCCTGATGGACTGCACAAGCGCGACGGGAGCACACTGCCGGCATGAAGGCACTGGTCAAGGCGACCGCCGGGCCGGGACTGTCGCTGACCGACGTCCCCGACCCCACCCCCGGCCCCACCGACGTGGTCGTCCGCGTGCTGCGCACCGGGATCTGCGGCACCGACCTGCACATCGACTCGTGGGACGACTGGGCGGCGCACAACATCAAGGCCCCCCTCGTCCTGGGCCACGAGTTCGTCGGCGAGGTGGTCGAGACCGGGCCTTCGGTGACCGGCGTCAAGGTCGGCGACCTGGTCAGCGGCGAGGGCCACCTGGTCTGCGGCACGTGCCGCAACTGCAAGGCCGGCCGCCGCCACCTCTGCGCGCACACCAGGGGCCTGGGCGTGCACAGCGACGGCGCGTTCGCCGCGTACGTCGTGCTGCCAGAGGAGAACGCGTGGGTCCACCGCGCGCCCGTCGACCTCGACGTGGCCGCGATCTTCGACCCGTTCGGCAACGCCGTGCACACCGCGCTGTCCTTCCCGGTGATCGGCGAGGACGTGCTGATCACCGGCGCGGGCCCGATCGGCATCATGGCCGCCGCCGTCGCCAAGCACGCGGGCGCGCGCAACGTCGTGATCACCGACGTCAGCGACCACCGGCTGGACATCGCCCGCAAGGTCGGCGTCGACCTGGCGCTCAACGTCGCCGAGCACACCATCGCCGACGCGCAGCGCGAACTGGGCATGTCCGAGGGCTTCGACGTCGGCATGGAGATGTCCGGCAAGCCCGTCGCCCTCCAGGACATGATCGGCAACATGGCGCACGGCGGCCGCATCGCGATCCTGGGCCTGCCCGCCGAGCAGTTCCCCGTCGACTGGAGCAGCGTCGTGCTGAAGATGCTGCACATCAAGGGGATCTACGGCCGGGAGATGTTCGAGACCTGGTACTCGATGTCCGTGCTGCTGCAACGCGACCTCGACCTGACACCGGTGATCACGCACCGGTTCGACTACACGGCGCACGAAGAGGCCTTCGCCACCGCACGCGAAGGCAAGTGCGGCAAGGTCATCCTCGACTGGACGGGAGCCAACTGAATGTACGGCGCGATGCGCGACGACCTGCGTACCGGCTTGGACGAGATCCGCGCGGCGGGCCTGTACAAGGCGGAACGGGTGATCGGCACCCCGCAGAGCGCGGCGGTCCGGGTCGGCGCGGGCGACGAGGTGCTGAACTTCTGCGCCAACAACTACCTGGGCCTGGCCGACCACCCGAAGCTCGTGCAGGCGGCCAAGGACGCCCTGGACCGGTGGGGCTTCGGCATGGCGTCCGTGCGGTTCATCTGCGGCACGCAGGAACCGCACAAGGAGCTGGAGCGCCGCCTGTCGGAGTTCCTGGGCACCGAGGACACCATCCTCTACAGCTCGTGCTTCGACGCCAACGGCGGCCTGTTCGAGACGCTGACCGGCGCGCAGGACGCGATCATCTCCGACGAGCTCAACCACGCGTCGATCATCGACGGCGTGCGGCTGTCGAAGGCCAAGCGCCTGCGCTACAAGAACCGCGACCTCGACGACCTGGAACGGCAGCTCAAGGACGCCGCCGACGCCCGGTACCGGCTGATCGCGACCGACGGCGTGTTCTCCATGGACGGCTACCTGGCCCCGTTGGACGGGATCTGCGAGCTGGCCGACCGCTACGACGCGCTGGTCATGGTGGACGACTCGCACGCCGTCGGCTTCACCGGGCCGACCGGGCGCGGCACGCCCGAGCTGTTCGGCGTGCAGGACCGGGTGGACGTCGTCACCGGCACGCTCGGCAAGGCGCTCGGCGGCGCCAGCGGCGGGTACACCTCCGGGCGCGCGGAGATCGTGGAGATGCTGCGGCAGCGGTCGCGGCCGTACCTGTTCTCGAACTCGCTCGCGCCGTCGATCACCGCCGCCGCGATCGCCACCCTGGACCTGCTCGACTCGTCCAGCGAGCTGCTGACCCGCCTGCGGGAGAACACGAAGCTGTTCCGGGACCGGATGACCGCCGAGGGCTTCGACCTGCTGCCCGGCGAGCACCCGATCATCCCGGTGATGATCGGCGACGCCGCCGAGGCGTCCCGGATGGCGGACCTGCTGCTGGAGCAGGGCGTCTACGTCATCGGCTTCTCGTACCCGGTGGTGCCGCACGGCAAGGCGCGCATCCGCACCCAGCTGTCGGCGGCGCACTCGACCGACGACGTGAACCGGGCCGTGGACGCGTTCGTCGCGGCGCGCGCGATCATGCGGGGAACAGCCTGACCCGTGGAGCGGATCGGGTAACGCCCGCCCGTGGACCGTGCCCGGCTGCCCGGCGAAAGGTAGCCGCGTGGTGCTCGGCACGCCGGCCGGTTCGTACGGCGCGATGGCCGCCTGGCCGGTCGACTCGGCGGTCGACTCGGCGGTCGACTCGGGCCAGGGTGAGCGGACCGGACCCCGGGGCTGACCAGACAATGGGCCGATGATCGATCCTCGACGGCTGCGCGTGCTCCGGGCACTGGCCGACCACGGCACGGTGACCGCCGCGGCCCAGGCGCTGCACCTGACACCTTCGGCGGTGTCGCAGCAGTTGGCGGCGCTGGAGTCCGAGGTCGGGCAGGACCTGCTGCGCCGACGTGGCCGGCGGGTGTCGCTGACCTCCGCCGGTGAGCTGCTGGTGCGCCACGCGAACGCGGTGGCGGCCGAGCTGGAACGCGCCCAGGCGACGTTGGCCGGGCTCGCGACGGGCACGTCCGGCCTGGTCGACGTGGGCAGCTTCGCGTCGGCGATCACGCTGGTGGTCGCGCCCGCGCTGGCGGCCTTGCGCGGGTCGGTGCCAAACGTGGTGGTGCGGGTCCGGGACGTCGAGGGGGACGCGTCGGTGCCGCTGCTGCTCGACGGCGAGATCGACCTGGCGATCACCGAGGAGTACCGGCCCCGGCGCGACGACGGCCGGCTGACCCGGTTCCCGCTCTACACCGAGCCGTTCGACGCGGTGCTGCCGCCCGGCCACCGGCTGGCCGACGGCGGGCCGGTGGACCTGCGCCGGCTGGCCGAGGACGACTGGGTGGCCACGCCGCCCGGCAACCCGGTGCGCGACGTGCTGGAACTGGCCTGCGGCGAGGCCGGGTTCGCGCCGCGGATCACCCAGACGTCCAACGACTTCAGCGCGATCGGCGCGCTGGTCGCGGCGGGCGCGGGCGTGGCCCTGGTGCCCCGGCACGCGCTGCGGGGCGTGCCGGTGGTGGGCGTGCCGGTGGTGGGCACGGCCCCGTTGCGCCGGGTGTTCGCGGCGGTCCGGAAGGGCTCCGAGGACCACCCGGTGGTCCGGTCGGTCTGCGAGGCCCTGACCTCCGCTGCCCAGCCCGGCCGTCCGGAATCCGACCCCATCGGGTGACGTCCGCTCCTGCCGGGAGGAGCACACATCACGCGCCCGTGTGAAGCCCCTGGCATCCCACCGCCGGACCGTCCATGGTGGACGTCATCACCACGACGACAGAAGGCGGCCCCCGATGCCAACCCACCCCACCCGAAACGCCGGCGCTGTGCGCACCACAGGGCCTGCCGCAGTACTCGCTGCCGCAGTACTCGCTGCCGCCGTCAGTGCGGAGCGCGGGCCGCGAGCTTCGCGGTGGCCGGGTCCGCCGCCGCGAGCGCGCCCCGGGCCGCGAGCTGGCAGAGGTCGTAGCTGGTGCCGGCCAGTTTCGCGCCGACCCCGGCCAGCGCCGTGTGGTTCATCGACAGGCTGGTCACCCCCAGCCCGATCAGCACGCAGGCGAGCAGCGGGTCGGCCGCCGCCTCGCCGCACACGCCGACCGGCTTGCCGAGCTCCGTGCCGGCCTCGCCGACGAGCCTGATCAACCGGAGCAG
The DNA here is from genome assembly GCF_000328705.1 of Saccharothrix espanaensis DSM 44229. NCBI lineage: Bacteria > Bacillati > Actinomycetota > Actinomycetes > Pseudonocardiales > Pseudonocardiaceae > Saccharothrix > Saccharothrix espanaensis. The sequence goes on from NC_019673.1 coordinate 9,307,163, forward strand.
CGCGGGCTGCCACGGGTCGTTGAGCGCGGCCACCGCACCCACCTGGCGGTCGGCGGCGAACAGGTACTGGGCGAGGTCGTTCGTGCCCAGCGACACGAAGTCCACAGCCGCCAGGATCTCCCGGGCGGCCAGGACCGCCGCCGGGATCTCGATCATCACCCCGGCCCGCTCGATGCCGGCCTTGCGGGCGCGCTCGACGAACCAGGCGGCCTCGGCGGCGGTCGCGACCATCGGGGCCATCACCGAGACGTCCGCGCCGCTGTCGGCGGCGGCGAGGGCGATGGCCTCCAGCTGCCGGTCCAGCACCTCGGGTCGGTCGAAGGCGACCCGCAGCCCACGCACGCCCAGCGCCGGGTTGGGCTCGGGGTCGGGCTCCAGGAACGCCAGCGGCTTGTCCGCGCCCGCGTCCAGCGTGCGCACCACGACGGGCTTGCCGGCGAACGGCGCGAGCACGGCCGCGTAGGCCTTGCGCTGCTCCTCGACGGTCGGTTCGGCGGTCGAGGAGAGGAAGCAGAACTCGGTGCGGAAGAGTCCGACCCCCTCCGCGCCGCCGGCCGCGGCGGCTTCGGCGTCGCCGGGCGAGCCGACGTTGCCCAGGACCTTCACCCGCAGGCCGTCGCGCAGCACGCCGACGCCGTTCCACTCGACCTTCTCACCGGTGTTGGCGGCGAGGACGGTGCCGTCGGACTCCTGCACGGCGCCCGTGTCGCCGTCGACGGAGAGCGCGGCGGCGTCCAGCGCGAGGACGCCGCGGCAGGCCACGACGGCCGGGATGCCGAGCGAGCGGGCCAGGATCGCGGTGTGCGAGGTGGGGCCGCCCTCCTCGGTGACCAGGGCCAGCACCTTGGCCGGGTCGAGGCCGGCGGTGTCGGCGGGTGCGAGGTCGCGGGCGACCAGGACGCTCGGGGAGGTCAGCTCCGGCACACCGGGCGCGGGCACGCCGAGCAGTTCGGCGACCAGTCGGTCACGGACGTCCTGCACGTCGCGGGCGCGTTCGGCCATGTACCCGCCGGCGGCTTCCAGCGCGGTGATGAAGCCGGCCGCGGCCTGGTGCACCGCGCGTGCGGCGGGCAGCGACTTGTCGGCGACGAGCTTCTCCGCCTGGGAGAGCAGTGCGGGGTCGGCGGCCATCGCGGCGGTGGTCTCCAGCACGGCCTTGGCGTCGCCGGTCACCTGGGCGGCGCGGGCGAAGAGCCGTTCGGCGACCAGGTCGGCGGCCGGGCGGAGGCGCGCGGCCTCCGCCGCCAGGTCGTCGGGGGCCGGTGTGGACGGTGGCTCGCCCAGCGCCTCGGCCACTCGCACCACGGGCCCGGAAGCCCGACCGGAACTGACACCGACACCGCTCAGCCGCGCGCTCGACATGGTCTAGACCATACCCTCCGGGTCGACGGGACGTGAACAGCCAACGCCACTTCAGCCCACTCCGCTACCGCAGGAAACCTGCCCGAGACCCGGCCTCAGCCGGCCAACCCGACGACCGGCGACAGTCCCGTCCCGCTCAGCACCACCGAGCCAGCCGCGGCGACGATCCACGACCGGTGCCCGCCACCCACCTCGAACCGCTCCAAAGGGACCACTGAGGCGGTCCTTCGGCCAGGTCCTGGGTGACCACCGCCGGGCCCGCGCCCGGAAGTCGCAGACCCGAAAGAACGTGCGGCGCTGGTGGCCGCCGGTGATCGCGTCGGCCGGCAGACCGCCGCCGGTCATCGCCACCACTGCGGTCGAGCCGTCCGAGGTCGCCCGCCCGTCGACGTGGCGAGTTGGCGCGGCCGGGCCACGCGGTGACCGGCACGTCGTGCCGCCACCGCTCCTCGCCGCGCTCGTCCACGCCGACGGCGGCCAGCCGGTCGCGGCAGTTCAGCACGAGCGACACCCGGCCGGGCCCGGCTCCGCCCAGCGACGGGCGGCACCCGTCCTGCTCGGTCCGCTGCCGGCGCGGCGGCGGCCCGGCCCGGCCTCGGCGACCACCAGATACCGCAGCATCCCCGTGCGACGCTCCGAGTCCCGCAGCCGCGCCGACCCCGGGCAACGACCGTGCGGACGCCGTCGCGGGGGCTCAGTTCGCGAACCCGACGACCGGCGACGGGTCGGTCCACGACGACGACCCGGTCATCACCACCGCGCCCGGTCCGACGACGATCCGCGAGTCGATCCCGCCGGCCGGGCCGAAGCGCTCCAGCGGGATCACCGACGGTGGGCCGCCCGTGAGGTCCTGGGTGACCACGGTCAGCCCCGTATCGCGGCCGTAGCAGATCCGCAGGTAGGTGGCGGCGGTCGTGGCCTCGGCGCGGTGGGTCTCGCAGATCCCGGCGTCCAGCGCGGTGGTCGCGCCGGTGGCCGGGTCCACCGACCACACGTTCGTCACCCGGGCCGAATCCCGGTCCCTGATCAGCGGCACCGGGCCGGCGGTCACGACGACCGACGTCGCCGGGCCGGCCAGCCGCACCACCCGGCCGGTCGCGGCGTCCACCAGGCCGTTGGTGATGGCGTCGGCCGGCAGCTTCTCGCCGACCATCCGCACGGCGACGACCGAACCGTCCGTGGTCGCCTCGGCTTCGACCCTGCGCCGCACCGAGCCGCGCTCGGCGACCAGCGGCACCTCGGTGCGCCAGCGCTCCTCGCCGGTGGCCTCGTCCAGGCCCACCACGGCCAACCGGTCGCCGCAGTTGAGCGTGAGCGACACCCGGTCGCGGCCGACACCGGCGACGTCCGCCTCCGGCCCGCCGCAGCCGTCCACCCCGGTCCACCGCCAGCGCGGCTCGCCGGTCACCAGGTCGTGGGCGGTGATCGTGGAACTGCCGTCGACCAGGTAGACGGTCGTGCCGGCCTTCAGGTTGTCGGTGCTGAGCGTGCCGACCACCCGCTCGGACCGGACCGCTCCGGTCACCGCGTCGAGCACCACGAGCAGCCGCTTCGGGGCGCGGTGGTCGCGTTGGAACGTCGCCAGCACCGTGCGCCCGTCCGCCGACCCAACCAGCCCGCCGATCGTGTTGCCGCGCCGCTCGTAGCGCCACACCTCGGCTCCGCTCGTCCCGTCCAGGCCGACGATCACGCCGTTCGCCATGGCCACGGCGACCCCGCGCCCGGCCGCGACGAGTTCGGTGACCGGCGAGGACGGTCTCCAGTCCCACCGCCGCCCACCGGGCCGCTGGACCGGGTCCGCCGGCGACTGCGCCGCACCGACCACGGACCGCACCGCCGCCGCGTCGGCCACGCCCGGCGCGACCACCGCCGCACCCGCCACGACCACGCCCGCGACTACGCCGACCACTTGCCCGCACCACGGCACCCCGGGCCCTGCCGCCACCCCGCCGACCGCGACCGCCAGCGCACCCAACGCCAGAACCGGCAGGTCGACCCCAGGCAGACCACTCTTCACGTCCATCACGACGGCCGCCGACACCGCGACCAGCACCATCACCGCCGCGACGACGGACAAGACCTTCCACCCGCGCAACGCACCGACCGCCGCCGCGACGACCACACCCACCGGCACGATCAGCGGGTAGTCGATCGCCTCCGGCCGGCCGTAGGGCAGAGGCAGGAACAGCGCGACGACCGCGCACCCCGCACCGACGACCACCAGGAAGCGCAGCACACCCCTGCGACGCGCCGCCGACTACGAGCGTTCCACCGCGGCATCCCGCCGACCTTGGACATTCCGGGTCAGCCCGTGATGAGGTCGAGCACCTCGGACGTCGGCCGCACGTCGCCGAACGACCGGTACACGGTGTGCAGAGTGGCGTTGTGGTCCTGGTCGCGGCGGGCCGCGTTGGCGTCGGCGACCATCACCACCCGCAGCCCCAACGTGCTCGCATCCCGCGCCGACGACTCGCAGCACACGTTCGTCACCGTCCCGGTGATCAGGACCGTGTCCACGTCCAGCGCGCGCAACCGGTCCGGCAACGGGCAGTGGCCGGGGAAGAACGCGCTCGGTGCGGTCTTCTCCACGACCAGGTCTTCGTCCCGCACGGGCAGTTCGGGCCACAACCGGTCCTCGGGACGCCCGGTTCCACCCGCCGCCGCGAACACCGCCGCCACCGCGGGGCCGTAGAACCCGACCGCCCAGTCCGACGGCCCGACCGCCGCCGGGAGCACCCAGGCCACCACCCCGCCCGCCGCGCGCACCCCGCCCGCGAGCCGGGCGATGTTGGGCACCACGCCCCGGCAGTACGGGTTGGCCTCCACGAAGAACGGCACCATGTCGATCACGACCAGGGCGGTGCGCCGGGCGGTCAGCTCGCGGTAGGCGTGCCGGCTGCCGCGCCGGCTCTCCTGACGGGCGTACTCGCGCGGCTCGATCCGCCAGTCGTGCAGCACAACCCACCCCCGTCCGCGAGCAGTGGACCCGGATCCGCGAGCGGTAGACCCGAATCCGCGAGCGGTGGACCCGGATCCGCCGGCAGCGCACTCAGAATGGCACGCCGCACCGCAGCAGGACGTTGGCGTACGGCGTCGCCTCGCCCGTCCGGATGACCAACCGGGCCTGGGCCACCCGTCCCTTGAACCCGTCGTGGTCGACCCGGTCGATCAGCGGCAGCCGCCCCGCCAGCGCCGCCGCGCACGACGGGTTGCGCTCGTCGAGTTCGGTGGCCACCAGCGCCCGTTCCACCACCAGTTCGCCCAGCACGCCGTCGAGCACCTGGAGGAAGGTCGGCACGCCGAAGGTGAACGCCAGGTCCACCACGGCCGGGCCGGGCGGGATCGGCAGGCCGCAGTCGGCGACTACGACCTCGTCGGTGTGCCCGAGCCGGGCCAGTTCGGCGTTCAGCCCGGGGTGCAGGATGCCCGCCCGCTTCATTCGAGCACCTCGTCCGGCCCGGGGTAGGACGGCTGCGCGCCCGGCCTGGTCACCGAGGTCGCCGCGACCCGCGCCGCGTACCGGGCGGCCTCGACCAGCGACTGGCCCGCCGCCAGCCCGGCGGCCAGGGCACCGGCGAACGCGTCGCCCGCGCCGGTGGTGTCGACCGGCGTCACGGCCGGCGCGGGCACCTCGACCACGCCGGACGCGGTGACCACGGCCGCGCCGCGCGCGCCCAACGTCACCACGACCGAGCGCGGGCCGAGGTCGAGCAGGCCCTCGAACGTGTCGGCCAGTTCCCGCGCCTCGTGCTCGTTGACGATCAGCGGGTCCAGCAGCGCCAGCGTCGCCGCCGGCACCTCGGTCACCGGGGACAGGTTGAGCACCGGCCTCGCCCCACGAGAGGCCGCTACCGAGATCCCGTGCACCACGGTTGCCAACGGGACTTCCAGCGAGCACACCAGGACCGTCACGCCGTCCCACGCCAGAGCGTCCACATCGGACTCCGACACGTCCGAGTTCGCGCCCGGTGCGACGACGATCGAGTTCTCGCCGTCCGGCGTCACGGTGATGTAGGCCAGCCCCGTCGGCCGGTCCGAGGTGCGGACCAGGTCGGTCCGCACCCCCGCCTCGGCCAGCGACCGCACCAGCAGGTCCCCGTACTGGTCCGGCCCGACCGCGCCGACCAGCGCGACGGCGCAGCCCAGCCGCCCGGCGGCGGCCGCGGTGTTGGCCCCCTTGCCGCCGGGCATCACCACCGTGTCGCCGCCGAGCACCGTCTCGCCGCCGCCGGGGCGGCGGGGGACCGCGACGACGAGGTCCGCGTTGGCCGAGCCGAGCACCAGTACCGTCACGTCAGCGACACCGTCATTTCTTGAACTCGGCGAGGTTCTTCTTGGTGACAACCTTGACCTCGACGTCGACGACCTCCTGCACCGGCTCCTTCTTCGCCGCCTTGACCGCCTGCTCGACGGCCTTGCGGCCGAGCACGTCGGGCTGCTGCGCGATGGTGGCGGCCAGGGTGCCCTCCTCGATCGCCTTCAGGCCGTCCGGGGTGCCGTCGAACCCGACCACCTGGACGTCCTTGCCGGCGCGGTCGCCGAGCGCCTTGATCGCGCCGAGCGCCATCTCGTCGTTGTCGGCGAACACGCCCTTGATGCCGGGGTTGGCCTGCGCCAGGTTGGTCATCACGTCGAGCCCCTTGGCGCGGTTGAAGTCCGCGGGCTGGCTGGCGACGACCTTGATGCCGCCGGAGTTCAGGCCCTGCTCGAAGCCCCGGCCGCGGTCGCGCGAGGCGGACGCGCCGGGGATGCCCTGCAGGTGCACGACCTCGCCGGTGGTGGCGCGGCCGAGCTCGATCGCGGCGAGCGTGCCGCCCTGCACGTTGTCCGAGGCCACCTCGGAGGCGACCTTGCCGTCGTCCACCGAGCGGTCCACCGCGACCAGCGGGATGGTGGCGTTCTCGGCGGCCTTGGCGGCGGGCCCGGCCTGCTTGGAGTCGACCGGGTTGATGATGATCGCCCGGACGCCCTGGGTGGTGAACGTCTGCACCTGGTTGACCTGGTTGGTGGCGTCGTTCTGCGCGTCCACCACGGTCAGCCGCACGCCCAGTTCGGCGGCGGCCTTCTCCGCGCCCTGCTTGAGGGCCACGAAGTACGGGTTGTCCAGGGTCGAGACGGCCAGCCCGATGGTGATGTCCCCACCACCGCCGCCGGCCTCGGTCCCCGAACCGCACGCGGCCAGCCCGAGGGCGAGGGCGGACAGCGCGGCGACACCGCGGAGCTTCATCTTGGGGGTTCCTCTCATCGGGTTCATCGGGTGCGGCGGCGAAGGGTGTCCAGCAGCACGGCCAGCGCGATCACCGAACCGATCACGACCTGCTGCCAGAACGGCGACACCTGCAACTGGTTGAGGCCGTTGCGGAGCACGGCCAGGACGAGCGCGCCGACCAGCGTGCCGGTGGCCCGGCCGACGCCGCCGGACAGCGACGCGCCCCCGATCACCACGGCCGCGATCGCGTCGAGCTCGTAGCCGACGGCGGCCTGCGGGCCCGCGGAGGACAGCCGGCCGGCCAGCAGCATCCCGGCGACCGCGGCGAACAGCCCGGACAGCGCGTAGACGACCAGCTTCTGCCGGCGGGTGTCGATGCCGGACAGCCGCGCGGCCTCCTCGTTGCCGCCGATGGCGTACATCGCGCGGCCGGAGTAGGTGCGGGACAGCACGAACCCGGTGATGCCGAAGAACACCAGCATCACCAGCAGCGGCATCGGCAGGTACGGCGTCAGGTTGGAGCCCAGGAAGCCGACCACGTCCGGGGTCTCGGTGGGGCTGCCCTGCGACACCACGAGGGTCAGGCCGCGCGCGACGCTGAGCATGGCCAGCGTGGCGATGAACGCGGGCAACCTCCCGTAGGCCACCAGCACCCCGTTGACCAGGCCCGCGACCACGCCGGTCAGCAGGCCGACCAGCAGCGCGAGCGGTCCGGGCAGGCCCGCCTCGGCCGACGACCACGCGCCGACCATCGCCGAGAGCGCGGCCACGCTGCCCACCGACAGGTCGATGCCGCCGGAGACGATGACGAACGTCGAGCCGAACGCCAGCACCGCGACCACGGCGGCCTGCACGCCGACGTTGAGCAGGTTCTGGGTGCTCAGGAACGACGGCGCGAGGATCGACAGCGCCACCACCATCACCAGCAGGCCCGCGAGCGCGCCGTTGTCCGCCAGGACACCGCGCACCGACGGGGTCGGACGACCGTCCACAGTGGAACTCATGCCTGGAACTCCTGAACCGCCAACGCCATCACCTTGTCCTGGGTCGTGCCGGCGGGCAGCTCGCCCGCCACCCGGCCGTGCGCCATCACCACGATCCGGTCGCTCATCCCGATCACCTCGGGCAGGTCGGAGGAGACCAGCAGCACGGCGCGGCCGGCCGCGGTCATCCGGTTGACCAGCTCGTAGATCTCGACCTTCGCGCCGACGTCCACGCCGCGCGTCGGCTCGTCGAGCACCAGCACCTTCGGGTCGGCCATCAGCCACTTGCCGATGACGACCTTCTGCTGGTTGCCGCCGGAGAGTTCGCCGACCGGCCGGTCCAGCCCGGCGGTGCGCACGCGCAGCGCGGCGGCCATCTCCCGGGCCCGCCGGCGCTGGCCGACCCGGTCCACCAGGCCCGACCGGGCGGTGGTGCGCAGGGTGACCAGGCCGAGGTTGTCGCCGACGGTCGAGGTGAGCACCAGGCCCTGGCCCTTGCGGTCCTCGGGGACCAGGCCGAGCCCGGCCCGCAGCGCCGCGCCCACGTCGTGGCCGGGCAGCGGGCGGCCGGCGACCTCGACCCGGCCCGAGTCGTAGCGGTCGACGCCGAACGCCGCGCGCACCACCTCGGTGCGGCCGGCGCCGACCAGGCCCGCGATGCCGACCACCTCACCGGCGCGGACCTGGAACGACACGTCGTGGAACGCGCCGGCGCGGGTCAGGCCCTCGACCGAGAGCAAGACCTCGCCGGGCCGCTCGCGGCGGCGCGGGTACTGCTCGGCGATGGTCCGGCCGACCATCAGCTCGATCATCCGCTCGACGGTCGCGCCGCGCGGCAGGGTGCCGACGCTGCGGCCGTCGCGCAGGACGGTGATCCGGTCGGCGACGCGCCGGATCTCGTCGAGGTGGTGGGTGATGAACACCAGGCCGACGCCCTGCTCGCGCAGGCCGGCCACGATGCCCAGCAGCCGGTCGGTCTCGGTGTCGGTGAGCACGGCGGTCGGCTCGTCCAGCACCAGCACCTGGGCGTCGAGGTCGAGGGCGCGGGCGATCTCGACCATCTGCTGCCCGGCGATGCCGAGGTCGCCGACCGGGGTGTCCGGGTCCACCGCGAGGCCGACCCGGTCCAGCAGGCGCCGGGCGTCGTGTCGCATTCGCGCTTTGTCGACAAATCCCCACCGGCGCGGCGGGCGGCCGAGGAACAGGTTCTCCGCGACCGAGAGCCGGGGGACCAGGGCGAGTTCCTGGTGGATCACCGCGAGCCGGGTGCCCGGTGCGCGGTGCACCGTTCCACGGTCCGGGGCGTGGACGCCCGCGAGGATCTTGACCAGCGTGGACTTGCCCGCGCCGTTCTCGCCGAGCAGGACGTGCACCTCGCCCGGCCGCACGTCGAAGTCCACCCCGTCGAGGGCCTTGACCCCGGTGAAGCTCTTGGTGATGCCCCGGGCGCTAAGCAGCACCGGTCGCCTCCCCGCAGGAGCCGCGCACCACCAGGCGCGCGCTGAGCCGGACGTCGGCCGGCTGCTCGCCCGCGATCAGCGCGAGCAGGCTGCGCGCGGCGGCCCGGCCCATCTCCACGGTCGGCTGGGCGACGACCGTGATCGGCGGGTCGAGCAGCGGGAACCACGGCTGGTCGTCGTAGACGGCCAGGCCCACGTCGGCCGGGACCTTCAGCTCGCGGCGGCGCAGCTCTTCGAGCGCGCCCAGGCCCATCAGGTTGTCCATCGCGACCAGGGCGGTCGGCCGGTCGGGCAGGTCGAGCAGCTCGGCGGCGGCACGGGCCCCGCTCTCCCGGCGGAAGTCGCCGTGCACGACCGCCAGGTCCAGCCCGCCGCGGCCGAACTGCTCCAGCCGCTCCCGGCCGGTGCTGGTGTCGGCGGGGCCGGCGATCACGCCGACCCGGCGGTGGCCGGCGGCCCGCAGCGCGTCGGCGAGGTCCGCGAGCGCTTGCGCGCCGTCCGCGCGGACCACCGGGCAGGCCGCGCCCTCCACCGTGCGGTCCAGCAGGACCAGCGGCACGTCCGCGGCCTCGACCTCGGCGATCCACGACGGGTCGTCGGTCGCCGGGCACACCAGCAGGCCGTCCACCCGGCGGTCGAGCAGGGTGCGGACGTAGGTGGCCTGCTGGTCGGCGGACTCGTCGGCGTTGGCGACGATCACGCAGTAGCCGTGCGCGCGGGCCTCCTCCTCGACCGCGCGGGCGATCTCGGCGAAGAACGGGTTCACCAGGTCGCTGATCACCAGGCCGAGCGTCGTGGTGGCGGTGGTGCGCAGGCTGCGCGCCAGCGCGTTCGGCCGGTAGCCGAGCTCGTCGACGGCGGCCAGGACGCGGCTCCGGGTCTCCTCGGTGGGCGCGGCGTGGCCGTTGAGGACGCGGGACACGGTCGCGGTCGAGACGCCGGCGTGCTGCGCGACGTCCTTGATCGTGGTCACGCTGCGCACCTCCTCGGTCACGTGGTATCGATTACAGGGGTTAGTTAATCGGTTACACAGGGGGCGTTGTCAAGTGTTTCGATTCAGCGCCCGTGACCTGTTCGGTACGCCCGGTTGAGTAGAGGTACGGATCCGGATACCCCCGATCGAGGCGAACCTGGTCACATGACCGGACCGGACCCCTTGCTCAAGCTGGCGGAAGAACTCGGCCACCTCGGTCGCCGACTGGAAGCGGTGGGCGTGGAGCTGCGGGCCGTCCGCACCCCGACGACCACCACCCCACCCGAGCCCGCCGCCACCCCGGTCCCGACTCCCGCACCCGCCGCGCCCGCACCCACCGCGCCCGCCCCGACTCCGGTGATGGCCGCGCCACAGTGGGCCGGGGCGACCGGGTCCGGCTACGGGCAGCCCGCGTACCCGCCGCCGGCGTGGCCCCACCCGATGCAGCACCCGACCCCCCAGCACCCCGCCCCCCAGCAGCCGATGCCGCAACCGCTTCAACCGCCGTTCCCGCAGGCCGGGCCGGCGCCGTGGAGCGGTGTGCCGGTGGCCCCGCGCCCGCCGCGCACCACGCTGTTCGACCGGCTGAGCAAGCCCGGCGCGGGCAGCAGGCTGCTGGCCTGGGTCGGTGGCGCGGTCACCCTGCTCGGCGTGGTGATGCTGCTGGTCCTGGCCGTGCAGCGGGGCTACCTGGGCCCGGTGCCGCGCGTGGTCGGCGGCGCGCTGCTCGGCGCGGCGCTGATCGGGATCGCGCTGCGGCTGCACCGCACCGAGACCGCGCGCACCGGCGCGTTCGCCGTCGCCGCCACCGGGTTCGCGGTGCTCTACCTCGACGTCGTCGCCGCCACCTCGATCTACGACTACCTGCCGGAGGGCGCGGGCCTGGCGGCCGGGCTGGCCGTCGCGGCCGGCGGTCTGCTGCTGGCGATGCGTTGGGACTCGGTCGCGTTCGCGGTCGGCGTGGTCGGCGCGGGCGCGGTCTGCGCGCCGGTCCTGACCGCCGGGTTCACCCCGCTGCTGGTGGCGTTCCTGCTGGTGCTGAAGATGGCCGCGAGCCCGGTGCACCTCAAGCGGAACTGGCCGGCGCTCGCCGTCACGGCCGGTGTCCCGCCGCTGGTCGCCACCGTGCTCGCCCTCGGCCGGACCGAGGACCAGGTGGTGCTCTCGGTGATCGCGCTGGCCGCCGCGGTGGTCGGCGTGGCCGCGGCGGTGCTGACCGCCCGGGTCCGCCCCGACGACCGGACTGCCCTGGGCCTGGCGATCGGCTCGCCGCTGCCCGCGCTGCTCACCACCGCCGTGCTGGACCGGACCTGGGCCGCCGGCCTGGCGGGCGTGATCGCCGCGCTGATGCTGGCGCTGTGGCTGTTCGGCCGCAAGTCGCTGCCCGCGCCGTTCGCCGCCGGAGTCGCCGGCGTCGGGGTGTTCGCGCTGTTCGTCACCACGACGGTGGCGCTCGACGCGAGCCCGCGCGCGGCGGTCGTGCTGGGGGAGGCGCTGGTGCTGGCGGTGCTGGCGACCCGGCTGCAATCGCGCGGGTCGCTGCTCGGCGCGGCGCTGTTCGGCGGGGTCGGGCTGGTGCTGACCACCGCGCACGTGGTGCCGCTGCGACTGCTGCTCGTCCAGCAGGCCGAGCAGATCGGCACCGGCCGGCTGCTCACCGGGCTGCTGACCTCGGTCGTGCTGCTGGTGCTGGCGGTCGTCCTGGCCTGGGCGGCGGCCCGGCTCGGGGTGCTCGCGCGGCACCCCGCGCCGTGGATCGGGATCGGGCTGGTCGTGCTGTACGCGGCGGCCGGCGTGGTGATGTGCGGTGCGCTGTCGGTGTCGCAGAGCGTGACCGGATTCCTGTTCGGCCACACGGTCGTCACCGTGTCGTGGACGGTGGCCGCGCTGGTGCTGCTGGTCCGGGGCATCGACGTCCGGTCGCTGCGGGTCGCGGGGCTGGTCCTGGTCGGTGCGGCGGTGGCGAAACTGCTGCTCTTCGACCTGTCCGCACTCGACGGGATCGCCCGGGTGCTGGCCTTCATCGGGGCCGGCCTGGTCCTGCTGACGGCGGGCACCCGTTACGCCAAGCTGGTGGCAACGCGACGAATTTCGGCCAATTCGTAGCACTCGGGATCCAAAACGCCCCACCTTGCGTCAACCTGGTGGTAGTTCTACGTCGTCGGGGGAACAGGCCACCGGTGCACAGCACCGGCAGGAGTCCGGCGTCGGTCGTTTCGCCCCCCGAGCGACCGGCGCCGGACGCACTTGTGGGGGCGGGCGCTGCCGCCCGCCCCGCCGTCGCGGGCGGCAGTCGACTCGACGCGCCGCAGGTGTCACCCGTTCCAGCGAGAAAGTCACTCGACGGTAGGACCACGCTCGCCGGTCCCGTCGACAGGTGTTCCGATTTGTGCATGGCCATCCGACGAGCGGTCCTCGGCATCGCGGTCCTCGTCTGCTGCACGCTCGCCTTCCAGATCCCCGCACCCACCATCGTCACGGTGGCCGGCGCGCAGGTGCAGAAGGCGTACGTGATCGCCCGCGGCGGTCTGGTCCAGGTGCTGGACACCCACACCGGCGCGGTCCTCACGCACGACGACACGGGCGCGTGGACGACGGGCGCGGCCGTGTCGGCGGAAGGCCGCCGGGTCTACGTGGTCAACGGCTGGGCCGGCGCCGTCACGGCCCTCGAACCCGGTGCGGGCGTGGTGGACCGCATCGACACGGGTGTCCAGCTGGCGCAGGCGGTGCTGAGCCCGGACGGGGAACGCCTGTACGTCACCGGGAGCGGGATGGTCGCCGTGCTCCGGCCGGAGCCGCTGGGGGTGCTGGCGGTGACGCGGGTGGGCCGGCAGCCGCAGGGCATCGCGATCGCGCCGGACGGCGAGGAGCTGTACGTGGCCAACGCGCAGGACGGCACGGTCAGCGTCGTGGACACCAAGTCCGCCTCGGTGATCACCACCGTCGAGCTGGGCGGCCTGCCGCAGCAGGTCGCCTTCGCGCCGGACGGCGGCCTGGTCTACGTCAGCTCGCTGCACCTGGGCGACAAGCCCGGCACGATCACCGCGATCGACGCCAGGACGCGCAAGGCGGTGTGGTCCATGCCGGTGGGGCAGGGCGCGGGCAGCGTCGCGGTGACCCCGGACAGCCGGCACGTCTACGTGGCGCTGGACCGGACCGTGGCGGTGCTCGACACCGCCACCGGGACCACGTCCACGTTGGACCTCGCCGTGAAGGGCCTGGCCATCGCCCCCGGCGACCGCCGGGTCTTCCTGGCCGCGGGCAAGACCACGACCCTGTTGGACAGCGCGGACAACTCGGTGCTGGCGACCTTCCACCTCAGCGGCCTCAACGACGACGGCCGCGGCGTCGAAGCCACGGCCGTCGCGTTCGAACCCCCGCCGGGCTAGCACCCCCACCCGGCAGCCCTGCCCGGCAGCCCCGTCCGGCAGCCCCGTCCGGCAGCCCCGTCCGGCCGGACAGAGCCGCCCGGCTGGACCCGGGCGGCTAGACCCGGGCGGGCACCCGCTCCTCCTCGACCGGCGGCGCGTCCTCGTGGATCGCGAGCCGCTCCTGGATCCGGCGCAACGGCCCGGGAGCCCACCACGCGGCGTCGCCGAGCAGCTTGAGCACGGCCGGCACGAGCAGCATCCGGACCACCGTGGCGTCCAGCGCCAGGGCCAGGATCATCCCGACGCCGACGAACCGCATCATCGTGATCTGGGAGAACGCGAACGCCCCGGTCACCACGATCAGCAGCAGCGCGGCGGCGGTGATCACCCGCCCGGTCTTGGCCAGGCCCGCCGTCACCGCCTCCTCGGTGGACGCGCCGCGACCGCGCGCCTCGACCATGCGGGACAGCAGGAACACCTCGTAGTCGGTGGACAGGCCGAACACCATGGCGGCCATCAGCACCACGATCCCGGATTCCAGCGGCGCGGGCGTGACGCCGAGCAGCGACGCCCCGTGGCCGTCCTGGAACACCCAGACCAGCACGCCGAAGGTGGCCGAGAGCGACAGCGCCGACACCACGACCGCCTTGATCGGCAGCAGGACCGAGCCGAACGCCAGGAACATCAGCACGAACGTCGCGCCGACCAGCAGCAGCACCATCCACGGCAGCTTGTCCTTGATGGCGTCCAGGCTGTCGGACACCATCGCCGTGCTGCCGCCGACGAGCACCTCGCCGGAGCCGGGCGGGGCGAGCGCGCGGACGTCCTTGAGCGCCTGCTTGGACTCGTCGGAGAGCTGGTCGTGCTCCAGCCCGGCGTTGAGCAGCCACACCCCGTTGTTCGGCTCGGCCCCGATCCGGACCTCGCCGACGCCGGGCACGTCCCCGACCTCGGCGATGAACGCCTGCACGTCGGCCTGCGCCGGGTCGCCGGTGAGCACGACCTTCATCCCGCCGGACGCGAGCCCGGCGAAGTCCCGGTTCACCGTCTCGGCGGCGACCCGCGCGGCGTTGCCCTCGGGCAGCACCTTCTCGCTGACCTCGCCGAACTGCACGCCCAGGAACGGCGCGCCGAGCGCCACCAGCACGCCGACGATCGGCAGCGCGAACAGCACGGGCCGCTTCATCACCCGGCCGGCGAGCTTGCGCCAGCCCTGCTCCGAGGGCACCTTGTCGCGCCGCCACGGCACGGACAGCTTGTCGACCCGGTGGCCGAGGATGCCCAGCAGCGCGGGCAGCAGGGTCAGCGACACCAGCGCGGCGATCGCGACCGCGGACATGCCGCCGTAGCTGAGCGACTTGAGGAACCCGTGCGGGAACAGCAGCAGCCCGGACAGCGCGATCACCAGCAGGGTGGCCGAGAAGGCGACCGTGCGGCCGGCCGACAGCACGGTCCGCTTGACGGCGTCCTCGGTGCTGCGCCCGGCGGCCAGTTCCTCCCGGAACCGGCCGACCATGAACAACCCGTAGTCGATCGCCATGCCCAGGCCGAGCAGGCTGGCGACGTTGACGGCGAACGAGTTCACCTCCGTGCCCAGCGACACCGCGTGCAGCACGCCGAGCGAGCCCATGATGGACAGGCCGCCGACGGCGACCGGCAGCGACGCGGCGACCAGGCCGCCGAAGATGATCACCAGCAGGATCAGCACGATCGGCAGCGACACGGCCTCCGCCTTGGCCATGTCCGACGCCGACATGTCGTTGATCGCCTTCTGGGTCGGCACCAGCCCACCGACCTGCTGGGTCACCCCGTCGACCGCCAGCCGGTCGGCGATCTGCTCGTACTGCTTGACGTGCGTGTTGGAGTCGCTGCCGCGCAACGTGATCGCAACCAGCGACTTGCCGGCCTCGGCGGAGGGCAGCGGCGGCTGCACCTGGAGCACGGCGTCCTGCGGCAGCCCGGACAGGTGTTCGGAGATCCGGCCGAGCTGGGCCGGGTCGACCGTGTCGTAGACCACGACCACGTCGCCGCCCTGCCGGCCGAACGCGTCCTGGGCCACCTGGTTGGCGCGCGCGGACTCGCTCGACGGGGCGTCGTAGCCGCCCTGGCTGAGCTTGTCGAAGACGCCGAGCCCCCACACGCCGCCGGCCACCGCCAGCACCACCGTCGCGATCAGCACCACCCAGCGGCGGCGGTACGCCAGCGATCCCCAGTTCGCGAACACGCGTCCTCCCAGGCTGATGCGTTACGGTGGCGTGAATGGCGTCAACTTTGTTAACGCCGTTCACTGAAGTCCAGGCCGAACGTACAACCGGTGAACACCGTTCACAACCCGATGGGGTGACATATGACCGAGGCCACCCGCCGAGAGCGCCTCCGGGCCGAGACGGAGCGTGACATCCGCCGCCAGGCGCGTGCCCTGCTCGTGGCACACGGCCGGGACGCCGTCACCCTGCGCGCGATCGCCCGCGAGCTGGGCATCACCGCCCCCGCGCTCTACCGGTACTACGACTCGCGCGAGGACCTGCTGCACCACCTGGCCGACGACATCTGCACCGACCTCGCCCTGGAGCTCAACACCGGCCTCGCCCGGATCCCCGAGGACGACGTGACCGCGCAGGTCTACGCGGTGTGCCGGGGCTTCCGCCGCTGGGCGCTCGCGCACCCGCAGGAGTTCGCGCTGGTGTTCGCCTCCACCGAGACCACGCTCGGCGCGTGCGGCCCGGACGAGCGCCGCCAGGTCGGCGACCAGTTCGGCCGGGTCTTCCTGGAGGTGGCCGGGCGGCTGATCGCGAGCCACTCCGCGCACCACGACCAGGGCGGCGACGTGCCCGAGTCACTGCACGCCGACCTCACGGTGTTCCAGCAGGTCCTGATCGACACCGTCGGCGCGCGCGGCGTGCCGGCCGACACCGACCTGCTGCCGTTGAGCGCGGTCTACCACATCACCCAGTCCTGGGTCCGGCTCTACGGGCACGTCGCGCTGGAGGTGTTCGGCCGCTTCCCGTTCGCGGTGGCCAACCCGGAGCCGATGTTCGACTCGATGCTCGCCCAGATCCTCGGCGAGATGGGCTTCACCGACGCGTAACGGGGTCATCGCACACGACCGACAGAGCCGCCTCGGCCGCCGTTGTGGCCGCTTGCCTGGCCTTCGCCGCCGCGTCGTCGGCCACGTCCATCGCCTCCGACGCGATCCGCACCGCAGCCTGGGCGCGTCCGGCGGCGTCGTCGGCGTTCCTGGCCGCCTCCCGCGCCGCGTCGGCCTGCTCGTGCGCACCGGCCCGGCCGGCGACCTCGGCCTGGCGCGCGGCCGACTCACCGGCGGTCCGCGCCTGGGCACCGGCGTGGTAGGCGTCCTCCAGCACCCGCCCCGCCCGTTCGAGCTGCCCGATGTCGCCCAGCACGTCCGCCGCCTGCTCGAACAGCGTCCGCACGTGCGACGTGCTCAACGTGATCTCGATGCCGTTGCCGATGGTCAGGAACGCCGACGACTCCTGACCGGCCCTCAGGTCGACACTCGTGCTGTCGTCCAGGTGGAGCCCCAAGCTCGTCACGATCCGGGTTTGCGCCCACGTCATGGTTCCACCACCGGTCCCGCCTCGCCGTGCACCTTCACGATCACGTCGGCTCCTCTCGATTCACCACCGGCCACCTGGTGCCCCCGACCCGCCACCAGATCCGGAACGCGGCGCCCCGGCCCTTCTCGATCGGGGAATCGGCCCCGTGGGAACGTGTGCCCGGCCGTCGTGGATGTAACCTTGCTCGTAGTATCAGATTACGACGTAATCGGTTACTGGGCTAGGTATCCGATCGGGTGAAGAGGTGTCCCATGGCGTTAACGACCACGCCCACCGTGCTGCGCCGCTACATCGCGTTCGAGCTGCGGCGTCTGCGCGAGTCCGTCGTCCTGGCCGGCGGGACCGTCGGCCTGAGCCAGGCCGACGCCGCGAAGCGGCTGGACAACTCCAAGGCGCGCATCGCCCACTTCGAGTCCGGCCGCAACCTACCGAAGCTCACCGACGTCGAGATCCTGCTGCCGTTCTACGGTGCCGCCGACCTGGTCGAGGGCTTCAAGGAACTGATCGTCCAGGCCAGGACGACAACCCCGGTGTTCGAGCCCGACGAGTCGATGACGCTGCCGCCCGGCTTCGACCTCTACCTCGGTCTGGAGCAGGGTGCGAGCCGCATCCTGACCTACGACGCCATGGCCTCGATCGGCCTGTTGCAGTGCGAGTCCTACGCCGAGGCGTTGCTCCGGGGCCACGACACGACGCTCTCCGACGACGAGCTCCGCCGGCGGCTCGACCTGCGGATACGACGACAGGACGTCCTCGACCGCGCGGAATCCCCGCTGGAGCTGGTCGCGGTGGTGGACGAAGCCGTTCTCCGCCGGCAGATCGGCGGCCCGCTGGTGCTCGGCCGCCAACTGGATCACCTGCTCACCGCAGCGCAACGGCCCAACGTCTCGATCAGAGTGCTGCCCTACACCGCAGGCGTGCACCCGGCGCTGCACGGACCGTTCACCATCATGGAGTTCCCCATCGCCCGCGATCCCGGAGTCGTCTACGTGGAGGACCGGATCGGCGGCCGGTACCGCGATAATGTCGAGGACATAGACGAGTACGCCGCCGTGGCGGGGCGGCTGCTGGAGTTGGCGCTCCCCGAACCGGACTCGGCGTCGATGATCGGCAGCATCCGCGAGGAGTTGAAGAGATGACCACCACGTGGTCCTGGCGCAAGTCGACTCGATCAGCCACCAACGGTCAGTGCGTCGAGATCGGCACCCGTGCCGACGAGACGACCGTAGGCGTACGCGACAGCAAGCTCGGCGACGCGAGCGCCATCCTGCTATTCCCGGCACGCGCGTTCGCCGCGTTCACCGGAACCCACCAGCACAAGTCCGACAACCGAGGCTGACCCAGGCACCCCGGCCCAGTCGCGAACAGTCGCCGGGACCCAGTCGCACCAAAGGCGGCATACGCACCGACTGCGGGGCACTCCCACTACCGCGAGGTAGCCGGGGTGCCCCGCAGTCGGCTCACAGCACCACGTTCACCAGCCGGCCCGGCACCACGATCACCTTGCGCGGCTCACCGGTCAGCAGCTCGGCCACCTTCGGGTCGCCCAGCGCCGCCGCCTTGACCTCGTCCGGCGACGCCGACGCGGCCACCACCACGCGGGCCTTGACCTTGCCGTTGACCTGGATCGGGTACTCCACGGTGTCCTCGACCAGGAACTTCTCCTCGGCGCGCGGGAACGGCCCGTGCGCCAACGACTCCGCGTGCCCCAGCTTCGCCCACAGCTCCTCGGCCACGTGCGGGCACAGCGGGGCCAGCAGCAGCACCATCGGCTCGGCCAACGCCCTCGGCGCGCCGCCCGGGAAGTGCTTGGTGACGAAGTTGTTCAGCTCGATCAGCTTCGCGCCCGCCGTGTTGTAGCGCAGGTTCGCGTAGTCGTCGTGCACGCCCGCGATCGTCTTGTGCAGCAGCCGCAGCGCGTCCTCGGCCGGCTCCTCGTCGGTGACCCGCAGCGCGCCGGTCTCCTCGTCAACCAGGTTGCGCCACAGGCGTTGCAGGAACCGCTGCGCGCCCACGACGTCCTTGGTCGCCCACGGGCGGGAGACGTCCATCGGCCCCATCGACATCTCGTAGAGCCGGAACGTGTCCACGCCGTACCGGTCGCACATGTCGTCCGGCGTCACGACGTTCTTCAGGCTCTTGCCCATCTTGCCGTACTCGCGCTTGACCTCGGCGCCCTCGAAGAAGTACTTGCCGTCGCGCTCCTCGACCTGCTCGGCCGGCACCGGCGTGCCGCGCTCGTCGCGGTAGGCGTACGCCTCGATGTAGCCCTGGTTGAACAGCCGCCGGTACGGCTCGTCACCGGACACGTGGCCCAGGTCGAACAGCACCTTCTGCCAGAACCGGGAGTACAGCAGGTGCAGCACCGCGTGCTCGACGCCGCCGATGTACAGGTCGACGCCGCCCGGGTCGTTCGCGCCGTGCTCGGCCCGGGGCCCCAGCCAGTAGCGCTCGTTCTCGGCGTTGACGAACCGCTCGGTCTCCGTCGGGTCGACGTACCGCAGCTGGTACCAGCACGACCCCGCCCAGTTGGGCATGGTGTTGGTCTCCCGGCGGTACTTCTTCGGCCCGTCGCCCAGGTCCAGCTCGACCTCGACCCACTCGCCCGCACGGGACAGCGGCGGCGACGGCTCGGAGTTCGCGTCGTCCGGCTCGAAGGTCCGCGGCGAGTAGTCGTCCACGTCGGGCAGCTCGATCGGCAGCATCGACTCGGGCACCGCGATCGGCGTGCCGGCCTCGTCGTAGACGATCGGGAACGGCTCGCCCCAGTACCGCTGCCGGGAGAACAGCCAGTCGCGCAGCTTGAACTGCACGGTGCCCTCGCCCCGGTCGTGCTCCTCCAGCCAGGCGATGATCGTCTTCTTGGCCTCGGCGACGTCCAGCCCGTCCAGGAACCCGCTGTTCACCGCCGGTCCGGTACCGGTGTACGCCTCGCCCTCGAACCCGTCGGGCGGCCGCACGGTCCGGATGATCGGCAGGTCGAACGCCGTGGCGAAGTCCCAGTCGCGCTGGTCCTGGCCGGGCACCGCCATGATCGCGCCGGTGCCGTAGCCCATCAGCACGTAGTCGGCGACGTAGACCGGGATCTCCGCGCCGGTCACCGGGTTCACCGCGTGCGCGCCGGTGAAGACGCCGGTCTTCTCCTTGTTCTCCTGCCGGTCCAGGTCCGACTTGCGGGCCACCGCGCGGCGGTACTCGGCGATCGCGCCCACCCGGTCGGCGGCGGCGATCTCGTCCACCAGCGGGTGTTCCGGGGCCAGCACCACGTAGGTCGCGCCGAACAGCGTGTCCGGGCGGGTGGTGAACACCTCGATGTCGTGCCCGCCCACCGCGAACCGCACCCGCGCGCCGTGCGAGCGGCCGATCCAGTTGCGCTGCATGGACTTGACCTTCTCCGGCCAGTCCAGCCGGTCCAGGTCGTCGATCAGCCGGTCGGAGTAGGCGGTGATCCGCATCATCCACTGCCGCAGCGACCGCCGGAACACCGGGAAGTTGCCGCGCTCGCTGCGGCCGTCGGCGGTGACCTCCTCGTTGGCCAGCACGGTGCCCAGCCCGGGGCACCAGTTCACCGGGGCCTCGGACAGGTAGGCCAGCCGGTAGCCGCCCAGCACCTGCTCCCGCTGCGCGCCGGTCAGCTCGGCCCACGGCCGGCCGTCCGGCGTGGGGCGCGTGCCGTCGGCGAACCGCGCCTCCAGCTCGGCGATCGGGCGGGCCTTCTTCGCCTCGTCGTCGAACCAGGAGTTGAAGATCTGCAGGAAGATCCACTGGGTCCACTTGTAGTAGCCCGGGTCGATCGTGGAGATCCGGCGGCGCTCGTCGTGGCCCAGGCCGACCCGGCGGATCTGCCGCAGGTAGGTCTGGATGTTGGCCTCGGTGGTGGCGCGCGGGTGCTGCCCGGTCTGCACGGCGTACTGCTCGGCGGGCAGGCCGAACGCGTCGAAGCCCATGGTGTGCAGCACGTTGCGGCCGGTCATCCGGTGGTACCGGGCGAACACGTCGGTGCCGATGAAGCCCAGCGGGTGCCCGACGTGCAGGCCCGCGCCCGACGGGTACGGGAACATGTCCTGCACGAACAGCTTGTCGGCCGGCACCTCGCCCCGCAGCGGCCCGACCGGGTTGGGCGCGTGGAACGTCCCGCGCTCCTCCCACTCCCGCTGCCACCGCCGCTCGATGCCGCCGGCCAGCTCGGCGGTGTAGCGGAAGGCGGGCGTCTCGGACGCGTCGGTGCTCATCTCGGGTCTTCCCTTCGGTTGCCGGCCCCTGACATGACGAAACCCCCCAGCCCAGGACAGGCATGAGGGGTTGCCGCGCTGACCCGTGGGGGTCGGCGCGGCTAGCTAAGGAGCAGGCGGGCCGTGCTCATGGCAGCAACGGTATCAGCGCAGCGCGAGCACGATGAACTGGGTGACCTGCGCGGGCGAGAAGTTGTCGTCGGAGACCAGCAGCAGCGTGCCGCCCGGTCCCCAGGCCATGCCCTCGACGTTGTCCACCCGGCTGAGCGGGAAGTCGGCGAGGTCCGCGAGCAGCTTCTTGCGCATCGGCTTCGCCCCGTCCAACGGCTTGTCCTTGACGTTCGCAGCGCCGTGCGCGGTGGCCTCGAACAGCCGGACCTTGTTGCCCACGCCCGGGACGAACGAGCGCTCCAGCACCAGCAGGCCGTCCCGGTGGGGGAGCACCGCGGCGACACCGGTGCCGCCGCCCGGCGCGAACACCGGCTCCTGCCGGTAGACGTACTGGGCCAGCACCCGGTCCGGGGTCTGCACGGTGAGCCGGGAGACCGCGCCGCGGGTGTGGTCGGCGGGCGGGCCGTCCTGGAGCAGCGGCCCCTCGACGGCCGTGATCACCCGTCCGTGTGACAGGGCCAGTCCCTCCAACGCCTCGTTGCGGCGCGGGCCGGAGTCCGGGCGCATCTTCAGGTTGTCGGCCAGGACGTGCTCGCGGACGAACCCGCCGTCCCGGGTCGCCTCCCGCACGGACGGGTCGATGAGCGTGCCGCCGTTGCGCTCGCCCTCCTGCACCCAGAGGTAGTGCCCGGTGCGCGGGTCGACCCGGACGTCCTCCGGGTCGACGGTGTTCGCCGGGTACGGCACGCCCTCGGCGTTGCGCAGGCGGTGCACGGCGGTGAACGTCGGCACGCCCCGCGCCGAGATCTTCGCGGTGTAGAACCGGGCGGCCGCGCGGTCGTCGCTGATCAGGACGTACTGGCCGGTCCACGGGTCGCGGTCGAGCCCGGACAGGCCGCCGACCGTCGTGCCCCCGACCGTCGTGCCGGGGGCGAGGACGTGCTCGGCCACGAACCGCACCCCCGGCGCGGCGTCGGCCTGCGCCGGGAGCAGCGCGAGGATCAGGGCGGGGACGAGCGCGGTCCGCAGCATGCGTCCAGCAGACCAGACCAGGGTGTCCGGCCGGTGAACCCGGAGGTGGGTGAGCCGCCCGCTGGTGGTTCGACGGGCGGCTCACGCGGTCGGGCCTGGGATCACTCGTCGTCGGGCGGCCCTTCCGCCACCGGGCGCGGTTCCGCGAGGTGGTCGGACGCTGTCGGCCCGGACCTCACCGGATCGCCAGCGCGATGAACCGGGTGACCTCCTCGGCGGCGAAGTTGTCGTCGCTGACCAGCACCAGCGTGCGCTCGCCGGAGGGCAGGCGCGGGCCCCAGGCCAGGCCCTCGACGTTGTCGATCAGCGGCAGCGGGAAGTCGTCCAGGTCGGCGACGAGCTTCTTGCGCACCGGCTTGGCGTCCGCGCCCTGGAGGCTGCGCACGCCCTTCACGTCGGTCGAGCCCCAGAGGTCGATCTCGTAGAGCCGCACCTTGTAGTCCGAGCCGGGCACCCAGCTCCGCTCCAGGGTGAAGTAGTGGCCGGGGCGCTGCGGGTCGGCCAGGATCGCGGGCACCCCGGTGTCCGGGCCCCAGGGGCCGGGCTCGGGCGCGGCGAACAGCGGCTCCAGCGGGTACACGTGCTGGGAGAGCACATGCCCGAGCCGGCTCTGCACGGTGATCCGGGCCACCGAGCCGCGCTCGGTCGTGGACTCCTCGCCGTCCTCCAGCAGCGGACCCTCCACGATCGAGGTCAGCAGCAGGCCGGCCGCGTCGAACGTGATCGCCTCCAGCGCGCGGTTGCCGCGCGGGCCCGCGTCCGGGGTGATCGCGTAGTTCGCGGGCAGCGGGAGGGTGGAGCGGTGCGCGCCGGCGCGGGACGAGCGCTCGATCGACGGCTGGATCGGCGTCGCGGACCGGTTGCCCTCCTGGGACCACCAGTAGTCGCCGGTCAGCGGGTCGACCCGGACGTCCTCGGGGTCGACGGCGTTGGCCGGGTAGGTGCTGCCGTCCGGGCGGCGCAGCGGGGTGGTGCCGGTGAGCGCGAGGTCGTGCACGCCGGTCGCGTCGACGTCCAGCCGCGCGGTGTAGGTCCGGACCGGGTTGATGTTCGAGCGGTCGTCGCTGATCAGGACGTACTCGCCGGTGCGGGGGTCGCGGTCGACGCCGGACAGGCCACCCACGGTGGTGCCCTGGAAGGCGACCTTGTGCGGGAGCGTGGCGAAGCCGAGGTAACGGGCCTGCGGGGCGGCCGCGGCGGCCGGCGCGGCGGCCACGACCGCGGTGACGACCAGCGCGGCGGCGGTCAGACAAGATCGAAATCTCATGGGGCCGAGCCTGCCGGGGTGGTGATCCACGCGATAGCGCTCAGTCGGGTGACCCCGTTCGGCGGACCTGGTGCGTTCCCGGCCGGCGGCCGCGCTTACCCTCGACGGTGTGAACATCGTGCTGCTTGTCGTCCTGGGGCTGGTCGGTGCCGCACTCGGGGTCGTCGGCGTCCTCGGGCTGCGCGGTCGGCTCCGGCGCAACCGGTTCTTCGGGGTGCGCACCAAGGCCACGCTGCGTGACGACGAGGCGTTCACCCTCGCCAACAAGGTCGCCGCGGTGCCCACCGCGGTGGCCGGCGCGATCGCCCTGGTCACAGCGGCGGCGGTGGCGGTCAACCCGTCGACCGCGCTGGTCGTGGGCCTGATCGGGCTGGTCGGCTCGCTGGTGATCGCGGCGGCCGGCGGCGTGCTGGGCCACCGCGCGGCCGAGGCGCTGCCCGAGCCCGAGACCTCCGGCTGCGGCGGCTGCGCGTGCGCCGGCGCGTGCGGCGTGCTCCAGCGCGCCTGACCAGGAGGTCGCCGGCGGGCCGCTGATCGCTAGTTGCGGCGGACGTCCACCGGGAACGTGGCCAGCAGCGCCGTCGGCATCCCCTGGCGGCGCAGCACCCGGCCCCACAGGTCGACGTTCGGCGGGGTCAGCACGTCGTCGGGCAGGCCGGGCACCACGATCCAGTCGCCGCGCTCGATCTCGCCCGCCAGCTGGCCCTCGCCCCACCCCGAGTAGCCCGCGAACACCCGCAGCCCACGCACCTTCTCGACCAGCGCGTCCGGGTCCGAGTCCAGGTCGATCAGGGCCACCGGGCCGTGCACGTTCACCACGCCCTCCAGCGCCCCGTGGTCCTCGCCGGTGCGCAGGGCCGCCAGGCACAGGGCCGTCTTCTGCTGCACCGGGCCGCCGATGTAGACCGCCTGCGGCCGGGTCGCGTGCGGGCCCCACGCCGGCAGCACGTCGTGCACGGCGACCTCGCTGGGCCGGTTGAGCACGACACCCAGGGTGCCCTCGCCGCGGTGGTCGATGATGTAGACCACCGTGCGGCGGAAGTTCGAGTCGGTCAGGCTCGGTGCCGCGACCAGCAGGGAACCCGGTTCGACTTCCGCATCAGGACGCACGGGCACCATGATCCCAGACGACGCACATCACACCGGGAGCGGAACATCCGGGTTACCGTTGTCGTTGTACGAACCGTCAGGCGCCATCGAGTCCCCCGGGCCCAACATAAACTGCCTTCGCGGAATACCGTCCGGCTGGAGCCGCGTAGCGCAACCCGCCGAGAGGCGACCGGGCGCCTGGCCCGAGGAGGCCGGACCCACGCGGGTCCGGCCTTCTGGGTTGTCAAGGCATAGGCTCGCGAGGTGACGACTGCCGGTCCCGCCACGGCGAAGCACCACCTCGGCGCCCGCAGGCTGCTGGCGACGGCGGACTTCCGCAGGCTCTTCGCGACCCGGCTGGTCGGCCAGTGGGGCGACGGGGTGTTCCAGGCGGGGCTGGCCGGGGCCGTCCTGTTCAACCCCGAGCGGCACGCCGACCCGCTGGCGGTGGCGGCCGGGTTCGCGGTGCTGCTGCTCCCGTACTCGGTGGTCGGCCCGTTCGCGGGCGCGCTGCTCGACCGCTGGGACCGCCGCCGGGTGCTCCTCGTGGCCAACCTCACCCGCGCGGTGTTCATCCTGCTCACGGCCGGTGCGGTCGGGTTCGGGCTGGACGGTGTGCCGCTCTACGCGGCGGCGCTGTTCGTGACCGGGGTGAGCCGGTTCGTCGGCTCCGGCCTGTCCGCGTCGCTGCCGCACGTCGTCGAGCCGGACCACCTGGTCGAGGCGAACGCGTTCGTCACCACGCTCGGGTCGCTGACCACCGTGCTCGGCGCGGGCTGCGCGGTCGGCCTGCGCGAGCTGTTCGGCGCGGGCGACGGCGGGTCGGCGTGGACGACGGCGTGCGCGGTGGCGGGCCCGCTGGTCGCGGCGTTCCTGGCGGCCCGGTTCCGCCGGGGCGCGCTGGGCCCGGACGAGGTGGACGAGCCGAGCCGCACGATGACCGCCGTGGCCCGGGGCCTGCTCGACGGCGGCCGGGCCGCCTGGCGCGCGCCCTCGGTGGCCGCGTCGCTGGCCGCGCTGCTCGCCCACCGGGCCGCGTTCGGGGCGTCCCTGCTGCTCACCCTGCTGCTGATGCGCAACGGGCTGGAGGACTTCGGCCCGCTCAGGGCCGGGATGGCCGGTCTCGGCGAGGTCGCCCTGGCCGGTGGCGCGGGCCTGCTGGTCGCGGGCCTGGTGACCGACCGGCTGGTGGACGTGTTCGGCCGCACGGGTGCGATCTGCGGCGCGCTCGGCCTGGCCGCCGCCGCGCAGCTCGCGCTGGGCCTGCCGATGGTGCTGCCGACGATCCTGGGCGCGTCGTTCTTCCTGACCTTCGCGGGCCAGGTGGTCAAGCTGTGCGTGGACGCGTCGGTGCAGGGCGACATCGGCGACGAGGTCCGCGGCCGGGTGTTCGCCCTCTACGACACGCTGTTCAACATCATGCAGGTGGTGGCGATCTCGGCCGCCGCGGCCGTCGTCCCCCTGGACGGCCGCTCGCCCGGCCTGATCGTCGCCGCGGCGTTCGCCTACCTGCTCGGCGCGGTCGCCTACCTGCTGCTCCACCGCCGGTCGCGCTGACCGGCCGCGCCAACCGGCCGCGCCAACCGGTCGCGCTAACCGGGGCCGCCGGGCACGGGCAGCCGGATGATCCCGGTCTCGTGCGCGAAGACCACCGCGGCCATCCGGTCGCGCAGGTCGAGGGCCCGCAAGATCTCGGTGACGACCGCCCCGACCTGGCGCTGGCTGACCGCCAGCACCCGCGCGATCTCGTGGTCGGCCAGGCCCCGCGCCAGGCAGCGCAGCACCGCCCGCTGCTGGTCGCTCAGCGCGGCCAGCCCCTGTTCCCGCGTGCATCCCTCGGCCGACAAACCCCACGTGTTCATCCGAAACCACCCCCAGTGTGCGTCCGACGCACACAGTCATGGTCCCGCAACTGCGTGTCACTTGGCTAACGGAAAGCGGGTGATTCAGCCATCAGTCACGCCGGCGGTTCGATTCCCTCCGAGCGCGCCCACGCGATCAGCTCCGCCACGGCTTCGTCGTGCTCCAGCGGCCCGCGGTCCAGCCGCAGCTCCTTGAGGAACTTCCAGGCCCGCCCGACCTGCGGTCCCGGCGGCAGGCCGAGCAGCCGCATGATCTCGTTGCCGTCCAGGTCCGGCCGCACCCGGCGCAGGTCCTCCTCGGCGGCGATCCGGTCGATCCGGCGCTCCAGCTCGTCGTAGGTGCGTTGCAGGGCGTTGGCCTTGCGCCGGTTGCGGGTAGTGCAGTCGGCCCGCACCAGCTTGTGCAGCCGGGACAGCAGGTGGTCGGCGTCGGTCACGTACCGGCGCACCGCCGAGTCCGTCCACCCGCCAGTGCCGTAGCCGTGGAACCGCAGGTGGAGGTACACGAGCTGGGCGACGTCCTCGACCACCTCCTTGGAGTACCGCAACGCCCGCAAGCGCTTGCGGACCATCTTCGCACCGACCACCTCGTGGTGGTGGAACGAGACGCCGCCGCCCTCCTCGAACCGCCGGGTGTCCGGCTTGCCGATGTCGTGCAGCAGCGCGGCCAGCCGCAGCACCAGGTCCGGCTCGGGGGTCTCCTCCAGGTCGATCGCCTGGTCCAGCACGACCAGCGAGTGGTGGAAGACGTCCTTGTGCTGGTGGTGCTCGTCGATCTCCAGCTTCATCGCGGGCAGCTCCGGCAGCACCACGTCGGCCAGCCCGGTGGCCACCATCAGCTCGATGCCCGCGCGCGGGCGCGCGCCGGTGAGCAGCTTGGACAACTCCGCCTGCACCCGCTCGGGGGTGATCCGGGCCAGCTCGCCCGCCATCGACGTCATCGCCTCGACCACCCGGGGCGCGGGGGTGAACCCGAGCTGCGAGACGAACCGGGTGGCGCGCAGCATCCGCAGCGGGTCGTCGCCGAAGGACTCCTGCGGCGTCGCCGGGGTGTCCAGCACCCCCGCGGCCAGCGCCGCCCGACCGCCGGTCGGGTCCACCAGCTCGCGGGCGACCAGGTCGAACGCCATCGCGTTGACGGTGAAGTCGCGGCGCACCAGGTCGCCCTCGACGGTGTCGCCGAAGGTCACCTCGGGGTTGCGGGTCACGCCGTCGTAGGCGTCCGCGCGGAACGTGGTGATCTCGACGGTCTGGCCGTGCTTGGTCGCGCCGACCGTGCCGAACGCGATGCCGGTGTCCCAGATCGCCTCGGCCCACCCGGACAGCAGCTTCTGCACCGCGGCCGGCCGGGCGTCGGTGGTGAAGTCCAGGTCGAACGCGCCGGCCAGCCGCCCCAGCAGGGCGTCCCGCACGCTGCCGCCGACCAGGTACAGCCGGTGGCCCGCGGCGGCGAACCGCCCGGCCAGTTCATCGGCCACGGGGAAGGCGCTCAGCAGCTCCACCACGTCGGTGGACACGTTCGATTCGGACACGAAGAGCCAGCGTACTGGTAAGGCGCAC
Organism: Saccharothrix espanaensis DSM 44229; assembly: GCF_000328705.1. Taxonomy (NCBI): domain Bacteria; kingdom Bacillati; phylum Actinomycetota; class Actinomycetes; order Pseudonocardiales; family Pseudonocardiaceae; genus Saccharothrix; species Saccharothrix espanaensis. The sequence goes on from NC_019673.1 coordinate 9,335,252, forward strand.
TTGATCCGTCACGCAATGAACAGCACCCGCTCCGCGGGGGTCACCGAGTTGATCACGGTTGGCAACAGGGCGGCCACGCCCCGTAACCGCTGCTCACCACTACCATCAGGACCATGCCCCACTCGTCCGGTCGCTCCGGCGGTCCCAAGCCGAGGCGCCGGAACCGGCGTCGCGGTCGCCGGCTGAAGACGGTGGACGAGACCTCGGCGGGCGGGCTCGTGCTGGACGACCTCCACCGGGCCGCCGCGATCATCGGCAGGCTGGACCGGCGTGGCAGGCTGCTCTGGTCACTGCCCAAGGGTCACATCGAGGCCGGCGAGACCGCGGAACAGACCGCGGTGCGCGAGGTCGCGGAGGAGACCGGTATCCATAGCAGGGTGCTGCGGCCCCTCGGCTCGATCGACTACTGGTTCGTCGCCGAGGACCGCCGGGTGCACAAGACCGTCCACCACTTCCTCCTCGAAGCGCTGGGCGGCGAGCTTTCCGACGAAGACGTGGAGGTCACCGAGGTGGCGTGGGTGCCTCTTGGCGAACTGGACGAACGGCTCGCGTACGCGGACGAACGGCGCCTGGTGCGCCGCGCCGTGGAGCTGCTCGACTCGGCCCCGACCGGCCCCGGCCTGGCCGAGGCCAACGCGGACGGGGCGGAGTCGGCGTGAAACGGCTGCTGTCCGCGCTCGCGGCGGCCGGGCTGCTGGTGGTCGGCTCGCCGGCCGTCGCCGCTCCGGCCGACGGCGGGCGGCTCCCGGTCAAGCCCGCGCCCGCCACCCAGGTGTGGGCCACCCGCCCGGCGTCCTACCAGCCCGGCAGCACCGCCCAGCCGCTGCTGCGGCTGGACATCGAGGACCTGTCGCCGCGGCTGGTCACCGCCGGCGCGAACTCGGTCACGATCAGTGGCAAGATCGTCAACGTCGGGGACCGCGACATCGCCGACCTGGAGCTCCGGCTGGAGCGCGGCGACGCGCTGACCAGCGAGGAAGCCGTCCGGCAGGCGTTGCGCGAGCCGACCGACGCGGAGACCGTGCAGCCCTGGTTCACCCGCATCGCCGACGAGCTGAAGATGGGCCAGAGCAAGCCGTTCAGCCTGACCGTGCCGGTGCGCGGGCCGGAGAACACCTCGCTGCGCATCGACCAGCCCGGCGTCTACCCGGTCCTGGCCAACATCAACGGCAGCCTGGACCGCGGCTACCGCGCCCGGCTGGCCGCGCTGAGCACCCTGCTGCCGGTGCTCGCGGTGCCCGACGGCGACGCGCTGCCGACCCCACCCGACCCGGCCAAGATCACCCTGCTGTGGCCGCTGGCCGACCGGCCCCGGATGGTCTCCGGCGGCTTGGAGCCGGTGCTCACCGACGACGAGCTGGCGTCCTCGCTGGCCCTGGGCGGCCGGCTGTACGGCCTGCTCAAGGCCTACGAGTCGGCGCTGGAGGGTCCGCTGGGCGGCGCGGTCTGCCTGGCCGTGGACCCGGACCTGCTGCGCACCGTGCAGGCCATGGGCAAGGGCTACCAGGTGCAGGGCCAGGGCGCGGGCAAGGGCCGCAACGAGGCCGAGCTGTGGCTGGCCCAGCTGCGGCTGCTGGCCGGCGGCCGGTGCGTGGTCTCGCTGCCCGACGCGGACGCCGACCTGGTCGCGCTGTCCCGGGCCCGGCTGACCGACCTGGTCGCGCTCGCGGCCAAGGGCGCCGACGAGGTCCGCGCCGTGCTGGAGGTGCAGGCGCAGCCCGGCCTGGCCTGGCCCGAGGACGGCGTGCTGGACCAGCAGACCCTCACCGACCTGGCCGACCAGGGCGTCACCGCGGTGGTCGTGGACCAGTCCGCGGTCGCGGGCACGCCGGGCAGCGGCCCGGTCACCCTCGACGCGAACGGCAAGCCGGTCACCGCGGTCCGGATCGACGGCATGGTCTCCGACGCGCTGCGCGGCACGGCGGTGGCCCGGCCGCCGGCCGGCGGCATCACCACGCCCACCGAGACCCGCCCGGTGTCGGTGCAGAACGCGCTCGCCGCGCTCGCCTACCGGACCGGCTTCCAGGCCGCCGGCCGGCACGTGGTGATCAGCCCGCCGCGCCGGTGGAACGCGCCGACCGGCGAGGTCAACACGTTCCTCCAGATCACCAAGTCGCTGGTCGGCGCCGGCTTCGCGACCCCGGTCGGGCTCCAGTCGCTGATCGGCGCGACGCCCGAGCGGGCGGCGGCGCTGAGCTACCCGGTGGAGTCGGGCGCGCAGGAGGTGCCGCCCGCGGTGACCGCCGACGTGGCCGCGTCCTGGCGGCAGCTCCAGGAGCTGGCCGGCGCGATGAGCCAGCAGGACCGGGAGTCCGCCAAGCCCGAGGAGCTGGTCGCGCCGCTGCGGCTGAGCCTGCTGCGGTCGGTGTCCGGCGCGTGGCGCGGCAGCGAGGCGGGCGCGCGCGCCGCGCTGGGCGTCGCCGACGGCCAGATCGCCGGCCTGCGCGGCAAGGTCTCGGTGACCGAGCCGAACAGCCCGATCCTGCTCGCCTCGGGCGACAGCCCGATCCCGGTGACCATCCGCAACCGGCTCAACGTGCGGATCACGGTCCGGATCGTGGTCGAGGAGACCCCCGGCATCGTCACCCAGCAGCTGCCCGACCAGCTCCTGCCGGCGGGCGGCGACCGGCAGCTCACCGTCCCGGTGGAGGTGCAGCGGTCCGGCCGGTTCCCGGTGCACATCAGGCTGACCACGCCGGAGGGCGTGGAACTCGGGGAACGGGCCCGGCTGGAGGTCTCCTCCTCCGCGTACGGGACCATCACCATCGTCATCACCGTCCTCGCCGGCGCCCTGCTGGTGCTGCTGTCCGCCCGGCGCATCTACCGGCGGGCGAAGGCCTCGCGGGCCGCCGCGGCGGCGGTGCCGAACGACGCCTCGGGCGTCACGCCGGAGAAGTCGAGCGCGAGTTGAGCGGAACCCCCACGGTGGCCGAGCAGGCGAAGCCCCCCTCGGTGGCACGGGCCTCGGGCTCGATGGCCATCGCCACGATCGTCAGCCGGGCGTCCGGGCTGCTGTCCAAGCTGCTGCTGATCACCATCATCGGCGGCAAGGTTCTCAACGACTCCTACCAGGCGGCCACCACGCTGCCGACGATGATCAACGAGCTGCTCCTGGGCGGCGTGCTGACCAGCGTGGCGATCCCGCTGCTGGTCCGCGCCGAGAAGGAGGACGCGGATCGCGGCGAGTCGTACGCGCAGTGGCTGATCACCATGTCGGTCGTGATCCTGGGCATCGGCACCGCGATCGCGATCGCCTGCGCGCCGCTGCTCACCTCGCTGTTCATCGACAGCAACTCTCAGGCCAACCCGGCGCTGGTGACCGCGTTCGCCTACCTGGTGCTGCCCGGCATCGTGTTCTACGGCCTGTCCGCGCTGCTCGGCGCGATCCTGAACACCCGGCACGTGTTCGGCCTGCCCACCTGGGCACCGGTGATGAACAACGTCGTGGTGATCCTGACGTTGGCCGTCTACTGGCTGCTGCCGGGGGAGATCAGCCTCGACCCGGTGCGGATGGGCGAGCCGAAGCTGTTGGTGCTGGGCCTGGGCACGATGCTCGGCGTGGCGATCCAGGCGGCTGTGCTGCTGCCCGCGATGAAGCGCTCCGGCTTCCGGTTCCGCTGGCGGTGGGGTTGGGACCGGCGGCTGGCCGAGTTCGGCGGGCTGGCCTTCTGGGTGCTGATCTACGTGGGCCTCGGGTTCGTCAGCATGATCGTGCTGACCCGGGTCGCTTTGAACGCCGAGGGCGCGCTGACCGCGTACAACTACCAGTGGCTGGTCGCGCAGGTGCCCTACGGCGTGCTGGGCGTCTCGCTGCTCACGGCGTTGATGCCGAAGATGTCCCGCGCCGCAGCGGCGGACGACACCCCGGCGCTGGTCGGCGACCTGTCGTTCGGCAACCGGATGTCGTCGATCCTGCTGATGCCGTTCAGCGCGCTGCTGACGATCGCGGGCCTCCCGATCGGGCTGGCGATCTTCTCGCACGGCGAGGCCGGCGAGGCGACCGGCCAGCGGATCGGCATGGCGCTGGCGCTGTCCGCGTTCGGCCTGGTGCCCTACGCGATCACGCTGCTCCAGCTGCGGGTGTTCTACGCGTTGAAGGACGCGCGCACGCCGACGTTGATCCAGGGGATCATCGTCGTGGTCCGGATCGCCCTGCTCTACGCGTTCCTCGCGTTCTCCCCGCCGGAGAAGCTCGCGGTGGGCGTGTCCATCGCCATGTCGCTGAGCTTCGTGGTCGGCTGCCTGGTCGGCCAGTTGTGGCTGCGGATCCGGTTGGGGCGGCTGCGCACCGGGTACACGGCGTGGACGATCTGCTTGACCGTGGTGGCCTCGGCCATCGGTTTCGCGGTGGCGGCGGGCGCGGCGTGGCTCGCCGTCCGGCTGCTGGGGACCGAGAGCCCGGTGGCCACCGCCTGGGTGGAGATGGTGGTGCTCACGATCGTGGGGCTGCCGCTGAGTTTCGCGCTGCTGGCCGTGTTCCGGGTACCCGAGGTGAAGCCGGTGATGGACAAGATCAGCCGACTGGTGCGGCGGCGATGACCGCGCCCTTCCTGCCGATTCCCGTACCCTCGGGCGCGTGAGCAGCGGCCCGATCCAGAACACCTCGCTGGTGCCCGGCGGGGTGATCGGCGACGGCCGCTACCGGCTGCTCGCCCAGTCGGGCACGGACCAGAGGTGCGACGCGCACCTGTGGCGCGCCCGCGACGGCCAGCTCAACCGGGACGTGGCGCTGACCATCCTGGTGGGCAACCCGGCCGACCACGCGGCGCTGGCGCGGGCCAAGCGGACGGTCGAGCGCGCGATGCACGCGGCGAGCTTCACCCACCCCGGCGTCTCCCGGGTGATCGACGTGCTCACGCCCGGCACCGGCATCCGGTTCGACGAGGGCATCCTCGGCATGGTCGTGGCCGAGTGGACCCAGGGCACCGACCTGATGGACCTGATCGCCGAGGGCCCGCTGCCCGCGGGCGCGGCGACCCGGCTGCTGGAGCCGCTGGGCGCGGCCATCGAGGGCGCGCACCACGCCGGCCTGGTGCTCGGGGCGGACCACCCGCAGCGGATCCGGGTGACCTCGGACGGCCGGCTGCGGCTGGCGTTCCCCGGCCCCCGCCCGGATGCGATCGCCCGCGACGACGTGAAGGGCCTGGGCGCGATCCTCTACCTGCTGCTCACCGGCCGGTGGGCGCTGCCCGGCGGGCCGGAGGGCGTGCCGGTGGCCCCGACCGGCCCGGACGGGGCGGTGGTCGCGCCGAGCGCGCTGCACCCGTACGTGCCGCACGAGCTGTCGTCGGTGGCGGTGCGCTCGCTGGAGGACACCAGCGTGGGCGGCATCCGCACGTCGGCGGCGATCCTCCAGGTGCTGGACCAGATCTCCGAGTCCGAGGCGCAGACCGCGCTGATCGAACCGGTGCCCGAGCCGGGTGACGACGGCGCGGTGTGGACCACCCAGCGACCGCCGCGCGGCAAGGACCACAAGCGCAAGCTGATGATCAGCGTGGCCGTGCTGGCGGTCGCCACCCTGGCGGTCGTGGTGTGGCTGGGCTTCCAGATCGTGAACTTCTTCAGCGACTCGCCGACCAAGGGCGGCGGCCCGACGGTGGTGATCGGCCAGTCCACGCCCGCGGGCTCCGGCCAGCCGGCCCCGCCCGCCGCGCCGACCCCGGCCGGGCCGGTGCAGCCGGCGGCGGTGGGCGTGTACGACGTGACCAACCAGCCGGACAACGCGAACCGGGCCAACCGCGCGGTGGACAACAACCCGACGACGGTCTGGCAGACCGAGAACTACTTCGAGCCGTTCCCGTCGCTCAAGCCGGGGATCGGGCTGATGGCGAGCTTCGCCGAGCAGGTCAAGCTCGCGTCGGTGACGGTGACCTCGCCCAGCGAGGGCACCCTGGTGGAGATCCGGGTGGCCGCGTCGGAGGGCGCGCCGCTGGAGGAGACCAAGGTCATCGCGACCGCGACGCTGTCCGCCGGGCAGACCCAGATCCAGCTCAACGAGCACGACGCGACCCAGCACGTGCTGGTGTGGATCACCAAGCTGGGCGGCAGCGGGCGCAACAACAAGTCCGACATCGCCGAGCTGGTCTACACCCGGGCCCAGTAGCCCGGCCCCGAGAGGACCCCCGGATGCCCCGAAGCGCACGAGCCTGTACCTGCCGCTGGCCGCGTTCCTGCTGGCCGGGTCCGTGCTGACGGTCGACGGCGAGGCACCCCGGTGGGTGAGGGTCGTCCTGCTGGCCCTGGCCGGCTGCGCACTCGTGGTGTGGGCGGTGGCCCGCCTGCGCGCCCGGCACCGGCCCACTCCCGCCACCGGTTCCGACACCGGATCCGACACCGGATCGGACACCGCACCCGGTGTGGTGTCCGGCCCGCGACCGGACACCGCACCCACCGCGTCCGGTACTGCGCTGAACGGGTGACCGGAGCAACACGGGCGAGGGCCGATACCCTCTGACCTGTGACCGCCGCAGCCAGCTCGGACGCAGACCTCATCGCGGCACATGCCGCAGGCGACCCGCACGCGTTCTCGGAGTTGGTGAAACGGCACCGAGATCGGATGTGGGCGGTCGCGCTGCGCACGCTGCGCGACCCCGAAGAGGCCGCGGACGCGTTGCAGGAGGCGTTCATCTCCGCCTTCCGGGCCGCCGCCAGCTTCCGGGCCGAGTCGCAGGTGACCACCTGGCTGCACCGAATAGTGGTCAACGCCTGCCTGGACCGGATGCGCCGGCGGCAGACCCGGCCGACCGTGCCGCTGCCCGAGGCCGGGCCCGGGGAGCCGGTCGCCCCCCGCGACGCGATGGCCGAGCGGGAGACCCGGCTGGTGGTCCAGGCGGCGCTCGCGGAGCTGCCGGAGGAGCAACGCGCCCCGATCGTGCTGGTCGACGTCGAGGGGTACTCGGTGGCCGAGACGGCCCAGCTCCTGGGGATCGCGGAGGGCACCGTGAAGTCGCGGTGCGCCCGCGGCCGGGCGAAGCTGGCCAAAGTTCTGGGGCACCTCCGGAACCAGAGTGCAGATGCGAACGTCCCAGTGACCGATGTGCAGGTGCAACAGGGACGTCAGTTGGAGGAACGATGACCGGCAATGTGCGGCGCTCCGGGCCGCCGTGGTCCGTCGACCTGCTGGCCGATCTGCACGCCGGGGTGCTCGACCCGGGTAGCGAAGCCGAACTGCGGTCGGCGGTGGCCCGGGACCCCGAGGCCCAAGCCGTGCTGGACGCGCTCGACGCCACGCTGGAGGACCTGCGCGGCCTGCCGCCGATCCCGATGCCGAGGCACGTGGCCGACCGGATCGACGCCGCCCTCGCCGACGAGGCCAGGCCCGTCGCGCCGGTGGTCGACCTGGCCGCCAAGCGCCGCAAGAAGCAGGTCGGCTGGGGTGCGGGCCTGCTCGCGGCCGCCGCCGTGGCGGTCGGTGTCGTGGTGGTCTCCACCCAGGCCAACAACGCCGCGCCGCCGCCCGGCGACCAGGTGGCGCTGCCCAAGACCCAGCCGAACACGCCCGTCACCAACCCCGGGAACAGCGCTCCGCTCGCGGTCAAGGGCAACGACTTCGGCCCGGTCTTCGGCGACGTGCTCAAGGCGCAGAACTACGGCCCGCTGGAGAACCAGGACAAGCTCGCGGGCTGCCTCAAGGGCGGCGACATCGTCGGCTCGAAGCCGCTCGGCGTCAGCCCGATCACCCTCGACGGCCGGTCCGCGGTGATGGCGATCCTGCCCGGCGGCAAGCCGGGAGCGTTCCAGATCGTGGTGCTCGACCCCGAGACGTGTGGTCCGGACAACCCCGAGGGCGTGCTCGCCAAGAGCAACATAACGCCGTAGTAGTGCACCTCACCACCTGGGCAAGGAATCACGGCACCCTACGATCCGTTGAAGGCAGTGCAGGCCATGCCTGTCACGACTAACGGAGGTCGAGGGTGTCGGAAGTTCGGAACCTGATCGTCGTGGGATCGGGACCCGCCGGGTACACCGCCGCGGTCTACGCGGCGCGCGCGCAGCTCGAACCACTGGTGTTCGAGGGCTCGCAGTACGGCGGCGCCCTGATGACCACGACCGAAGTCGAGAACTACCCCGGCTTCCGGGACGGCATCATGGGCCCCGACCTCATGGAGCAGATGCGCGAGCAGGCCAAGCGCTTCGGCGCGGAGCTGCGCGCCGAGGACGTGGAGTCGGTGGAGCTGGCGGGCGAGGTCAAGTACGTCACCGCCAACGGCACCCGCTACGCGGCCAAGACCGTGGTGCTGGCCATGGGCGCGGCGGCCCGCTACCTGCACGTCCCCGGCGAGCAGGAGCTGCTCGGCCGCGGCGTGTCGGCGTGCGCGACCTGCGACGGCTTCTTCTTCCGCGACCAGGACATCGCCGTGGTCGGCGGCGGCGACTCCGCGATGGAGGAGGCGACGTTCCTGACCCGGTTCGCCCGGTCGGTGACGATCATCCACCGCCGCGAGGAGTTCCGGTCGTCCCGGATCATGCTGGAGCGCGCGCGGAGCAACGAGAAGATCAAGTGGCTGCTCAACGCCGAGGTCGCCGAGGTGCTCGGCGAGGGCACCGTGTCCGGCGTGAAGGTCAAGGACACCCGGACGGGCGAGGTCACCGAGCACCCGTTCACCGGCTTCTTCGTCGCCATCGGCCACGACCCGCGCAGTGAGCTCGTGCGCGGCCAGGTCGACGTGGACGACGCCGGCTACGTCAAGGTCGAGGGCCAGACGACCTACACGAACCTCCCCGGCGTGTTCGCCGCCGGGGACCTGGTGGACCACACCTACCGGCAGGCGATCACCGCCGCCGGTTCGGGCTGCTCCGCCGCGATCGACGCCGAGCGCTGGCTCGCCGAGCACGGCACCCCGGAGGCCGCGCTGGCCGCCGAGCACGTCGGCGGCGGCTACAGCGAGCCCGTCCCCACCAGCTAGACCCCTTCCGGACAGAGGAGAACAACATGGCAGGCGCCACCGTGCCGGTGACGAAGGACACGTTCTTCGAGAACGTGCTCCAGAGCGAGAAGCCGGTCCTGGTCGACTTCTGGGCCACCTGGTGCGGCCCGTGCAAGATGGTCGCCCCGGTGCTGGAGGAGATCGCGGCCGAGCACGCCGAGAAGATCACCGTGGCGAAGCTCGACATCGACGCCAACCCGTCGATCGCGCGGGACTACCAGATCATGTCGGTGCCGACCATGATCCTGTTCCAGGGCGGCAAGCCGGTGAAGCAGATCGTGGGCGCGAAGCCGAAGGCGGCGCTGCTCAACGACCTGTCCGACGTTCTCGCCTGAGTGCAACCCGGAGCGTGACCCGTCCGTCCAACGAAGGACGGACGGGTCACGCTTTTTCGTGCGGGTAACCACTCCCCGTAGCCCAACGTGGGTCATCCGTTCAGGCAAGGCACAATGAGGCGTCAACCGGCGCGTCGACGGACGTCGGCGCCATAGTGAACGAGGGGTACATGCCGCTACTCCGCCGCGGGGATTTCGGTCCGGACGTCGCCGAGGTCAGGGCCACGCTGACCGGGCTCGGGTTGCTGTCCGATCCGCAGCCGTCGCAGGTGTTCGACCTCCCGGTCGAGCACGCCGTGCGCGCGTTCCAGCAGCGGCGGGGTCTCATCACCGACGGCATCGTCGGCCCGGCCACGTACCGCGCGCTGCGCGACGCCACGTTCCGCCTGGGCGACCGCCCACTGGCGTTCCTGATGTCCCAGCCGGTCACCGGTGACGACGTGTTCGCGCTCCAGGAGCGCCTGCTGGAGCTGGGGTACGACGCCGGGCGCGCGAACGGCGAGTTCGGCCAGCAGACCGAGCAGGCCCTGCGGAGCTTCCAGCGGGACTACGGGCTCATCAGCGACGGGATGTGCGGTCCCGACACGGTGCGGGCGCTGCGCCAGCTCCAGCCCAAGGTGCGCGGCGGCAGACCGGTGTTCCTGCGCGAGCAGGAGCGGGTCCGCAAGGCCGGCCCGAGGCTGTCGGGCAAGCGGATCATCATCGACCCGGGCCACGGCGGACCGGACCGCGGTGTCGTGGTCGACGGCGTGTCCGAGGCCGACGTGATGCTCGACCTGGCCAGGCTGCTGGAAGGCAAGATGGCCGCGACCGGCATGGAGGCCCTGCTCACCCGGGGCCCCAACAACTGCCCGGACGAGGGCCAGCGGGCGAAGTTCGCCAACGAGGCCGGCGCCGACCTGATCCTGTCGCTGCACAGCGACGCGAACCCGTCCACGGTGGCCGCGGGCGTGGCGAGCTTCCACTTCGGGACCGGCAACGGCACGTCGTCCACGGTCGGCGAGGCCCTGGCGGGCTTCATCCAGCGCGAGATCGTGGCCCGGACGGGCATGCACGACTGCCGGACGCACCCGAAGACGTGGGACATGCTGCGGATGACGAGGTGCACGGCGGTGCGCGTTGAAGTCGGCTACCTGACCAACCCGGAAGACCGGGCGAGGCTCGCGAACCCGTCGTTCCGGGACGTGGTGGCCGAGGGCATCCTGGTCGCCGTGAAGCGGCTGTACCTGCTGGGCAAGGACGACCAGCCGACCGGCACGTTCACCCTGGACGACCTGATGCGCCACGAGTTGACCACCGGGCAAGCCCGCTGACCACCCGATCCGTTGGGGTGGATTCCCCCTCTGATCAGGCATAACGCGCTGGTGGACCCACTAGCGTCGACCGCCATGGCAACGGAACGCACCACCACCGTCCGCAGTCGTGAGCTGGGTGCGGAACTCCGCGACGCCCGCACCCGGGTCGAGTTGAGGGCGGACAAGCTGTCGAAGTCGCTGGGCTGGTCGGCGAGCAAGGTCAGCAGGCTCGAACACGGCCAACGAGGAGCCAGCGACTTCGACCTCGGCGCCCTCCTCGGCCGCCTGGAAGTAGACGCCGCCAGCCGCACCCGCATCCACAAGCTGATCGGGGAGCAGGACCTCGGGTACTTCCTCCGCGCGCACGACGGGCGGATAGCGGACAGCCTGACCTGCTTGATCATCCACGAGCGGGCGGCGCTCACCATGTCCAAGTACGAGCCGATGCTGGTGCCCGGCCTCCTCCAGACCGAGTCCTACGCCCGCACCATCCTCGAAATGAACCAGCACCCGCCGGAGGTCGTCCGGGAGCAGGTGCCGGCGCGGCTCACCCGCCAGTCGGTGCTGACCGGTCCGGACGCCCCCGCCGCCGAGTTCTTCATCCACGAGAACTGCCTGCGCGACCGGATCGGCACCAACCAGGTCATGCACGACCAGGTGATGCGGCTGTACTTCATGTGCAACTGGACGAGGCTCGCGCTCCGCGTGATCCCGCTGTCCGCAGGCGGCCACCCGGCGCTGTCCCACTCGTTCAACCTGATGACCTTCAAGCCGCCGGTGGGCCCGGTGGCGTACTGCGAGACTGACGTCGCCACGGTGTTCGTCGAAGAACCGACGGCGGTCAAGACCTACCAGCGCAAGCAGCAGGTCCTCGCCGGGCTGGCGCTCGATGCGGAACAATCACGGTCGGTGTTCGCCCGGTGGGCGGACTTCTACGACCGTCGAGAGGACCGCGATGCCGAGGGCGCTGGCTTGGCGTAAGAGCAGCTACAGCGGTGGCGCGAACACCGACTGCGTGGAGATCGCCTCCACGGGGTCCCGCATGGCCGTCCGCGACTCCAAGAACCCCACCGGTCCGGTGATCGCTTTCCCCGTGGTCAAGTGGCAGGCGTTCGTGGCCGCCCGACGCGCCTGACAGCGTCCAAGCAGTCGACAACTGGCCGTTCTCGTCCATACTTGACGAGAATGAGCCTCTGACTGCGCTCGTGATGGAGAGGACCGCCGTGCTGATCCGGTTCGAGGTGGCGAACTTCCGCTCGATCCTGGACCCGGTCGAACTCTCCATGGTCGCCGTCGACCGCGACCGCCCGGAAGCACGCCCGGTGTCGAACCTCGGCGAGAGCCTGCTCCCGGTGGCCGCGATCTTCGGCCCCAACGCCTCGGGCAAGTCCAACGTCATCGCCGCGCTGCACTGGCTCACGACCGCCGTCGCTGACTCACTGCGGTTCTGGGACGACGGCATTCCGGTCGAGCCCTTCGCCTTCGCCGACGGCCCCGAACGCACGTCCGAGTTCACCATCGAGTTGGTCATCTCCGGGGTCCGGTTCGAGTACGTGGTCGAGATCGACCGTGAACGGGTGCACTACGAGGGCCTGTTCCACTACCCGGAGAAGAAGCGCAGACGGATCTTCGAGCGCGTGGGAGACGAACTCAAGCTCCAACGCGGCCTCGGGGCCTTGTCCGGAACGCGTGAGCTCCTGACGCCTCGCACGCTGGCGCTCTCCATCGCCCGCAGATTCGACGAATCACCGGTATATGACTTCGTTGTCGCGCTGCTCGGTATCCAGGCCCGTGGACTCCGACGACATGACCGACGATTCGTCGCGCGCGGGCACCATCCGACCTCCTTGTGGTTCGACGGGGAGTCCACCTCTGATGAGGACCGCACACAGGCTCTGGCCATGCTGCGAATGGCCGACCTGGGTATCGATGACGTGGTGATCGAAACCTCGGTCCACCGGCCGTTCCCTGACAGCGGGAGGGGCACCGCCACGGTCCGACAGCAGACTCGGCTGGTGCACCGCACCCGACACGGGAGTTTGCCGTTCGAACTGCACGACGAGTCCGAAGGCACCCGAACCTGGTACAGCCTCATCGGCCCTGTCCTGACGACCCTCCGCCACGGCTCGCTGCTGCTGTTCGATGAGCTGGACGCGAGCCTGCACCCCACCCTCTCCGCTCAGCTCATCGACCTCTTCCACGACCCGGCGACCAACCCGAAGGGCGCGCAGTTGGTCTTCACCTCGCACGACACCAGCCTGCTCAACCACCTGAACCGCGACGAGGTGTGGCTGACCGAGAAGTCCACCACCGGCGCTACCAGGCTGGGGGCGCTGGCCGAGTTCGCCGGTGAGCGCGTCCGCAAGTCACAGAACCTCGAAACCGCCTACCTGCACGGACGCTTCGGCGCGCTGCCGGACGTCGACCGCACCGAGGTGCTCCGCGCACTGGGACTGATCGGCTGACCATGAGCCCCAGGAGGACCGGCGGCAAGGACCTGCGCCGCAAGATCGCCACCCGCCCGGAACGCAAGACCATCGTCGTCTTCTGCGAGGGCATCGCGTCCGAGCCCGACTACATCAACGGCCTCAAGCGCTTGTCCGAGGTCAAGGGCAACACGGCGATCAACGTCGAGATCGACCCCGACTCCGGGGTGCCGCTCACACTGGTGAACCTGGCCATCGCACGGTCCGCCGACAGAGAAGTCGACGAGTGCTGGTGCGTCTTCGACGTCGAGTGGCCCCAGCACCACCCCAACCTCCGCCAGGCGATCAGCTTGGCGCGGGAGCACGGCATTCGGCTGGCGATCTCCAACCCGTGCTTCGAACTGTGGCTGGCCCTGCACTTCCAGGACTGCACGGCCCACCAGAACACCGACGTCGCCGAGCGGCACAGCCGGAGGCTCGACGGCCGCAGCGGCAAGCGGATCGACGCCGCCAAGTACATGCCGCTGCGCGGAAAGGCTGCCGAACGGGCTGCGGCCCTGGCTCAACGCCATGAGCGCGACGAGACCGAATGCCCGCACGACAACCCGTCTTCCGGCATGTACGAGCTGCTGGCGGCGATCGAGCCCAAGGCTCAGACGAGCACCACGAACAGGTAGAGGCCGACCACCACGGCGCACACCAGGACGTGCGGGATCGGGCGTTTGGCCAGGATCGCGACGAACTCGCGCAGGAAGGCGCTCGGCCAGAAGTACGAGGCCGTTCGTGAGCCGATGACCTCGGTCTTCATCCGCAGGCGGCGGGCGAGCACGGCCGTCCGGAACACGTGGTAGTTGTTCGTGACCGCCACGGTCCGGCCGGTGTGCCCGCGTTCGTCCAACAACGCCCTGCTGTACTTCAGGTTCTCCTCGGTCGTGGTGGCCCGGTCCTCCAGCACGATCACGTCGTCGGGCACGCCGCGCCCGATCAGGTAGCCGCGCATCGCCGCCGCCTCCGACGTGTCCTCGTCCGCGCCCTGGCCACCCGACACGACGATCACCGGCGCGTGGCCGGCCGCCACCTCGCGGCGGTAGAGCTTCGTCGCGCGGTCCAGGCGGCCGGCCAGCAGGGGTGGTACCCGGTCGCCTACCAGGCCCGCGCCGAGCACGATCACGGCGGCGAAGCCCGTGCGCCGGCCGGTCTTGCCGTAGATGATCGAGTACAGCAGCAGGCTGACGAACAGGAACGCCACGTACGCCGCGACCAGCACCAACGACCCCACGACGGCGTGCACCCAGGTCCGGCCGGAGGTCAGGGCGAACACGAACACCGCCCCCAGTGCGATGATCGCCAGGCCGGTGAGCAGCGACAGCAGGTTACCCAGCGACCGGCCTTCGCGCCGCAGCATCATCACGCCGTTGATGATCAGCGCGATCGGCAGGACCAGCACGGCACCGATCACGGCCACCGCGACCGCATAGCCGAGGGCGGAGTCGAGCCACTCCGGCAGGTCGTCGCGCGAGACCAGCCACAGGAAGCCGAACACCAGGGTCAGCCCGAGCCACACCGCGTTCGCCACCCGACGGCGGTCGCGACGCACGCCGAGGACGAAGAACACGGCCGTCATCACGGCGAGGATCGCGTACAGCACGCGGTCAAGGTAATCGGATCACCGCGCGCCTGTCGCAGGCGTTACCCGACCGGCACCTCCCACGGCGCGGTGGGCAGCGCGCTGCCGGTCTCCAGGAACGACTTCAGGTTGGACAGCACCGCCGGCCAGCCCTGGGAGATCTCGGAGAACGCCGTCTCGTCGGCCAGGCCGACGTGGGTCACGGTGAGCCGGACGACGCCGTCGTGGGACTTGATGGCGTAGGTGACGGTGGAGACGTCGCCCCCGCCCTCCGGGAAGCGCCACGTGGTCACCAGGCGGTGCGGCGGCTCGCTGGTCACGACCTCGCCCACCACGTCGGCGATCCCGGAACCGTCGGCGCGGCGGTGCTCCCAGGTCGAGCCCTCCTGCCAGTCGGACACGTTGGAGTGGGCCCAGTAGGCGGCGGTGAGGTCGGCGTCGGTGAGCGCCTCCCAGACCTTCTCCGGCGTGCTCTGGATGTAGGTCACGTACACGAATTCGGGCTTCATCGAGGCCTCCGCCTGTCGTTTGATCTCACTCAGCACCCGCAGCCGCGGTTGCTCGAACCGGTCGATCCACCGTTGCTGGATGTCGTGCAGCGGCACCGGGTTGAGGTAGTGCAACTTCTCCCGGCCGCGGCGGACGGTGGTGATCAGGTTCGCGGCCTCCAGCACGCCCAGGTGCTGCGTCACGGACTGCCGGGCCATGCCCAGCCGCGCGCACAGCTCACCGAGCGTCTGCCCGTTCTCCTCGCGCAACCGGTCGAGCAGGTAGCGACGGGTCTCGTCGGCCAGCGCCTTGAACACCTTGTCCACACCGGAACGTTATGCAGGCAAACACCTGCATGTCAACCGCAAGGACACAAAGCCCAGGTCAGAGCACAGGTGATCAGGCGATCAACGGACACACCGGGGGCGTTCAGCCACACTTGTCCACAACGACCAAGCCGGGAGTGCGCTCACGCCGCCGGGGTCGCGGCGCGCGATGGACGGCCGTCCGGCACGACGAAAGGCACCGAGCCGGGGTCAAACGAGCCGGGGTCGGACGCGGGGGTCGGACGCGGGCGGTCAGACGGGGCGGAAGCTCGGTTCGGCGGTCGCTGTCGACACGCTCACGCTGCTGAGCAGGCGCTCCAGCGCCGCCTCGACGTCTTCCTTCCAGGAGGACGCGCTGCGCAGTTCCAGCCGCAGCCGCGGCCACTTGGGGTGCGGGCGGACGGTCTTGAAGCCCACCTGGAGCAGGAAGTCGGCCGGGGTCACGCACGACCGCTCGCCGTCGGTGGGCTGGTTGTCGCCGAAGGCCTCGATCGCCTTCACGCCGCGCCGGGTCAGGTCCTTCGCCACGGTCTGCACCAGTACCCGGCCGAGCCCGCCACCGCGGAACTCCGGCAGCACCTCCAGCCCGGTCATCAGCACCGCGTCGGGGCTGGCGGGGGAGGTGGGGAAGGCCAACGAGCGGGGCACGGCCGCCGGCGGCGCGTAGAACACCGAGCCCGCCGGGATGCCGTCGAGGGAGATGATCCGGCCGCACGAACCCCATTCGAGCAGGACGCTGGAGACCCAGGCCTCCTTCTCGAACTCCGTGTCGCCGTACTCCTCGGCCTGATCCTTGAGGTGCGGCGCCAGTTCCCAGAACACGCACGTCCGGCTGTGCTTGGAGAGGTGCTCCAGGTTGTCCAGAGTGACGCCCACAACGCGTCGCGACACCCCGACCTCCCAAGCCCCCGATTACTACCCTCAAGAAGGATAGGCGGATGTGACCCCGGTCTGGAAGACGGATGCCCCGAACGGGACGGCGGTTACACTCAGCCGGGAACAAACCCGTCGGTAACCACTACTGCGTCGGAGTTCCCCGTGAACCTACCCGGACAGCCCGCCAAGCAGGGCGCCAGAAGCCTCGACCCCCACCTGCGCCGGTACGCGGCGCGCACGGCGGGGATGACGGCATCGGAGATCCGGGCGCTGTTCGCGGTGGCGAGCCGACCCGAGGTGGTGTCCCTGGCGGGGGGGATGCCCCACCTCGCGGCACTTCCGCTCGACTCCCTCTCGGTCGAGATCGGCGACCTGATCGCGCAGGACGGCCTCGTCGCGCTCCAGTACGGCTCCGCGCACGGCGTGCCCGAGCTGCGCGAGCAGATCTGCGACGTGATGGCGCTGGAGGGCATCAACGGCCACCCGGACGACGTCGTGGTCACCGTCGGTTCCCAGATGGGCCTCGACATGGTCACCCGCATCTTCTGCGACCCCGGCGACGTCGTGCTGGCCGAGGGGCCCTCCTACGTGGGCGCGCTCGGCTCGTTCTCCGCCTACCAGGCTCAGGTCGTGCACGTGGCGATGGACGCGGACGGCCTGGTGCCCGCCGCGCTCCAGGAGGCCGTCCTGGCGGTCGAGAAGGCCGGTCAGCGGGTCAAGTTCCTCTACACGATCCCGAACTTCCACAACCCGGCCGGCGTGACGCTGGCCGTGCGGCGGCGGGCCGAGGTGCTGGAGATCTGCCGCCGGCACGGCATCCTCGTGGTCGAGGACAACCCGTACGGGCTGCTCGGCTTCGACGGCACCACCTACCCCGCGCTGCGGTCCACCGACCCGGACAACGTGGTCTACCTCGGGTCGTTCTCCAAGACGTTCGCGGCCGGGCTGCGGGTGGGCTGGGTGCTCGCGCCGCACGCCGTGCGCGAGAAGCTCGTTTTGGCCGCCGAGTCGGCCACGCTGTGCCCGCCGACCCTCAACCAGCTGATCGTGTCGCGCTACCTGTCGACGCACGACTGGAAGGGTCAGATCAAGACCTACCGCGAGGCGTACCGGGAACGCCGGGACGCGGCCATCTCGGCGCTGGAGCAGCACATGCCGGTTGGTTCCACGTGGAACAAGCCGAACGGCGGGTTCTACGTGTGGCTGACCGTCCCGGAGGGCGTGGACACCAAGGCGATGCTGCCGCGCGCGATCACGCAGCGCGTGGCGTACGCGTCCGGCACCGGCTTCTACGCGGACGGGCTGGGCAGCCGCCAGTTGCGCATCTCGTACTGCTACCCGACGCCGGAGCGGATCCGCGAGGGCGTGCGCCGGCTCGCGAACGTGATCAAGGACGAGATGGAGCTGCACGAGACGTTCGGTCCGACGACCGCGCGTGCCATCTCCGGGCCGCAGAACCCGTCGCCCGACACCGCCTGAGCCTCCAGACAACCGCCTGAGCCTCTGACACCGCCGAGTGCGGCCACACCCGGGATCGGCGTGGCCGCGCTCGACCCAGCCCGGCACCCGCCGGGCTCCACACCGCAGGAGAAGAACGTTGTCTGACCGTTGGGTAGCCGTGCTGTCCGGTGGTCTGTCGCACGAGCGCGAGGTGAGCCTGCGATCCGGTCGCCGGCTCTCCGCCGCGCTGCGTTCGGTGGGCCTGGTCGTGGAGGAGTGGGACGCCGACGCCCAGCTCCTGACCCGGTTGCGCGACCACCGGCCCGATGCCGTCGTCGTCGCCCTGCACGGCGGCGAGGGCGAGAACGGGTCGGTGCAGACGATCCTCGAACTGGTCGGGGTGCCGTTCGTCGGCACGGACTCGCGGGCGTGCCGCCGGGCGTGGGACAAGCCGACCGCCAAGGGCGAGATCGCGCGCGCCGGGTTGGCCACGCCGGAGTGGGCGGTCCTGCCGCACGCGACGTTCCGCGAACTCGGCGCCAAGCCGGTGCTGGACGCGATGGTCGAGCAGTTCGGTCTTCCGCTGATGCTCAAGCCGGACCAGGGCGGGTCGGCACTCGGCGCCCAGGTGGTGCGCGAGGCGGCGGACCTGCCGGCCGCGATGGTCGGCTGCCTGGCGTACGGCGACACCGTGCTGGCCGAGCGGTACGTGGCAGGCGTCGAGGTGGCCGTGACGGTCGTGGACGGGCCGGACGGTCCCTACGCCCTGCCGCCGGTCGAGATCGTGCCGGAGAACGGCATCTACGACTACACCGCCCGGTACACCGCCGGCCTCACCGATTTCCACGCGCCGGCGCGGCTGGACGAGAAGGCGGCGCAGGCGGTCGGCGAACTCGCCGTGGCCGCGCACCGGCTGCTCGGTCTGCGCGACGTGTCGCGGACGGACGCGGTCGTCGCGGCGGACGGCACGGTCCACTTCCTCGAAGTGAACGTCTCGCCCGGACTGACCGAGACCTCGCTGCTGCCGATGGCGGTCGAGGCGGCTGGCGCGTCACTGGGGGAGATCTACGCGGGGCTCATCGAGCGCGCTGTTTCACGTTGAACATTGCTTAGCAGTAAGGTGACGGCCCGTATCCAACTGGATGCGGGCCGTCATCGTCACCGTGACATAAGTCCCGTGGGTGATCACACGTCCGACGAACGTGTCCGATTTGTCGCTTCTGGCGACATGAGTTCGATGATCCGTTCAAGATCGTCAACGGACCCGAATTCGACCACGATCCGGCCCTTCCGCTGACCCAGCTCGACCTTCACCCGGGTGTCGAAGTTGTCCGACAGCCGCTCCGCGAGCTCCTGCAACCCCGGCGCCTGGATCGGCTTGCGCCGGACCTGCTTCGCCTTCGCAGGCTCCGCCGACTTCGCCAGCGTCACCGCTTCCTCGGTCGCGCGGACCGACATGCCCTCGGCCACGATCCGAGTCGCCAGCTCCTCCTGGACGCCCGGGTCCTCCAAGCCGAGCAACGCCCGCGCGTGACCGGCCGACAGCACGCCCGCCGCCACCCGCCGCTGCACGGGGAGGGGGAGCTTCAGCAGCCGGATCGTGTTGGTCACGACCGGGCGGCTGCGGCCGATCCGGTCGGCCAGCTCCTCGTGCGTGACGCCGAACTCCTCCAGCAACTGCTGGTACGCCGCCGCCTCTTCCAACGGGTTGAGCTGCACCCGGTGGATGTTCTCCAGCAGCGCATCCCGCAGCATCACGTCGTCGGCGGTGTGCCGGACGATCGCCGGGATCGTCTTCAGGCCGGCCAGCTGGGTGGCGCGCCAGCGGCGCTCACCCATCACCAGTTCGTACGTGTCCGCCCCGGTCGCCCGCACCACGATCGGCTGCATCAGGCCGAACTCGCGGATGGAGTGCTCCAGCTCGCGGAGCGCCTCCTCGTCGAACACCTGCCGCGGCTGCTTCGGGTTCGTGCGGATCGACGTGACCGACAGCTCCTGGTACACCGCGCCGGCGACCTCACCCGAGGGCGAGGCGTCGGCGGGGGAGGGCGCAGGGGTGGTGCCGTTCCCGTTCGGGACGGCCCTGGCCGGTGTCGGCGCACCAACCGGTGGACCGCTCGGGATCAGGGCCGCGAGACCGCGACCCAGTCCACCCTTGCGCTGCTCCGTCATGCCGACCCCATCTCCGCGCCGTATTCGGCGATCTCGCGTGCCGCGTCCAGGTAGCTCATCGCGCCCCGCGAACCGGGGTCGTAGGTGAGCACCGTCTGACCGAACCCTGGTGCTTCCGACACCTTCACGCTGCGCGGAATCACCGTCCTGAGGACCGTATCGCCGAAGTGCCCGCGAACCTCGCTGGTGACCTGGTCGGCGAGTTTCGTCCTCCCGTCGTACATCGTCAGCAGAATTGTGCTGACCAGCAGCGTCGGGTTGAGGTGCGCCTGGACGAGCTCGATGTTCCGCAGGAGCTGCCCCAGACCCTCCAGCGCGTAGTACTCGCACTGGATCGGGATCAGGACTTCCTGCGCCGCCACCATCGCGTTGACGGTGAGCAGGCCCAGCGACGGCGGGCAGTCGATGAACACGTAGTCCGGCCGGATCGGGTCCAGCGCCTCGGGGCTCAGCGCCTCCTTGAGGCGCGACTCGCGGGCCACCATCGAGACGAGTTCGATCTCCGCGCCCGCCAGGTCGATCGTGGCGGGCACGCAGTAGAGGTTGGGGGACGTCGGGCTGACCTGAGCGGCCTCGGCGACGGACATCTCACCGATCAGCACCTCGTACACGGAAGGGGTGCCGGACCGGTGCTCGACGGCCAGCGCCGTGCTCGCGTTGCCCTGCGGGTCGAGGTCGATCACCAAGACCTTCAGGCCGTGGATCGCGAGGGCGGCGGCCACGTTGACCGTGCTGGTCGTCTTGCCCACGCCGCCCTTCTGGTTCGCGACGGTGAGGACGCGGCGGCGGGCGGGGCGGGGGAGTTGGAGGGAGTCGGGGTGCAGAACACGGGTAGCGCGCGCTGCTTCCTCCGCGATCGGGGTCCACACGGTGCTGTCTCCTGCGTTGTCGTCCGAGCCGTGGGCAGTCGGTCCGCTGACACTCGGGGCGGTGTCCGGGCGGAGTACTTCCCCCGCACCTACCGCACCCGCGGCTTCGGTTTCACGTGAAACACCGGCCGCTTGGAACACCGGTTGCAGGGGGTCGGGGTACACGGTCACCGATCCTTCCTCTTACGACGCGAGCCGTCACGGCGGCTCGCCTGCTCGTCGCGCTCCATCAGCACGACGGTCGTCGGCAGTTCGAGTACATCGCCACCGCAGACAACGACCCGGGGCCGGATCCCACCGGCCCGGCGCACCGCCTCGGCGTCGCGTTCCAGTTCCTCTGCGGCGCTCTCGCCCTTGAGCGCGACGAGTTGGCCGCCCGGCCGCACCAGCGGGAGGCACCACTGGGTGAGCCGTTCCAGCGGAGCCACGGCGCGGGCCGTCACGACATCGCTGCCGGCCAGCCGTTCCCGCACCGCCGCCTCCTCGGCTCGCCCGCGGAGGACCACGGTCTTCAGCCCCAGCGCATCGACCACTTCGGTCAGCCACGCCACCCGACGCGCCATGGGCTCCAGCAGCGTGAGGTCGAGGTCGGGGCGGGCGATCGCCAGGGGGATCCCCGGCAAGCCCGCGCCCGAGCCTACGTCCACCACCCGGCACCCTTCGGGAAGCAACTCCGCGACGACCGCCGAATTGAGGATGTGCCGTTCCCAGAGGCGGTCGACCTCGCGCGGGCCGATGAGCCCGCGCTCGAACCCGTGCTCCACGAGCAGGTTCCAGAAGGCAACCGCCTGGGGGTAGTGGTCGCCAAAAACCCGCTTCGCGCGGTCCTCCAGAGCTACGGCCATGTCTCCGTCGTTTCACGTGAAACCACACGGCGGTACTGAGCCGGTGGGTTGATGGGGGGCGTCCACGGGGGCGGTGAGTGCCCTCAGATGTGCCGACGCCCACTATGACGGATCACCCCGCCGACACGCCAAACCGACGTGATCAGAACGACGAGGTTTCACGTGAAACGGGGGAGAAGCTAGCCCAGACCGGTCGGCCGCCCGTTCGCCGGCCGGTTCCGGTACAACTCCAGCCCGGCGTCCACCGACTCGACGTGGTCGAGAGCGGGCACGTCGGCGAGCGGCACCCAGGCCGCCCGGTCCGTCGAACCACCGACCTCGAACGTCAACTCGCCGCCGACCACCTTCGCCTCGTACAGGACTCGGAGCCGGTGGTAGTCCAGATCGTCGCCGTCGAGGTTGAGCGGACCGCGCGCGCTCTGGATGCCGAGCAGCCGTTGAACCTCGGCCCGGTACCCGGTCTCCTCGAACACCTCACGGATCACGGCGTCGTACGGATCCTCCCCGTGGTCGATCCCGCCGCCGGGCAGGATCCACCGCGGGCGCTCCGGCCCCAGCCACCGGGAGAGCAAGATGCGGTCGTCATCGACGATCACTGCGTAGGCCGCAACCCGGAGCTTCCGGATGATCTCAGTCATCCTCGGACCGTTTCACGTGAAACTCGGCGATGGGAAGTGTTTGGGTGAACCAGCCCCCGCAGTTCTAGGACGACCCAGGCCGACACGTTCGACGACGAGCCGGATCACGGACTGCGCGCGCATAGCCGCTCGCGCCGCCCGGCCCGGCCCGGTTCGGTTCGGTCCGGCTCGGCATGGCCAGCAGCGGACAGGTCTGGGCACAAAGAAAGCGGCCCCCGGTTTCACGTGAAACCGGGGGCCGCTCCGCACTCCGTGCTCAGGGCTTGGGCAGCACCACGACTCGGCGCTGCGGCTCCTCGCCCTCGCTCTCGCTGTGCACGCCCGCCACCGTCGCGACGGCGTCGTGCACGACCTTGCGCTCGAACGGGGTCATCGGGTGCAGCCGCACCTTCTCCCCGCTCGCCACCACCTTCTCGGCGGTCGACTTGCCGAGCTCGGCCAGCTCGGCCCGACGCCCGGCCCGCCACCCCGCGACGTCCAGCATGAGCCGGCTGCGCACGCCGGTCTCCTGCTGGACGGCCAGCCGGGTGAGCTCCTGCAGCGACTCCAGGACCGTGCCGCGCGGACCGACCAGCTTCTCCAGGTCGTCGCCACCGTCGATGCTCACGATGGCCCGACCCGCCTCGACGTCGAGGTCGATGTCACCGTCGTAGTCGAGCAGGTCGAGCAGCCGCTCCAGGTAGTCACCGGCGATGTCGCCCTCCTGGACGAGCAGGTCCTCCGGACTCCCCGACCGCGCCTGCGGGGCCTCGGCCTCGGGCACGTCCACGTCGGTCGCCTGCAACGTCTCCGACACGATGTCTCCTCTCCAGGGTCAACGACGCTTCTTGTTGCCCTGCTTCTTGCCTGGGGAACGGTCTGGGCTCAGACCGGGAATCTCGGTGGACGGCGTGCCGTTCGTGGCGGGCTCTTCGGCTTCGACCACGTCGGACGGCGGCGTGTCCTGCTTCTTCGCGACGGGCTTGGCGCTGCCCGGCTTCGCACCGGCAGCGGGCTTGGCACCGGCCGCGGGCTTCGCGCCGGCGACGGGCCTGGCTCCCGGCTTCGGCTTCACGCCGGGCTTCGGGGCGAGCGCCTGGCGCTGCTGCGTCGCGACTTCCTTCTTCTCGGCTTCCTCGCGGTCGATGCGGTGGTACACGAGGTACTGCTGGGCCAGCGTCCACGCGTTGTTGCTCAGCCAGTAGAGCAGGATCGCGATCGGGAAGAAGAAGCCACCGACCAGGACGCCGAGCGGGAAGATGTAGAGCGTCAGCTTGTTCATGATGGCGGTCTGCGGGTTCTCCGCCGCCACCTGCGTCTGCCGGGCCACCGAGTGCCGCGCGGTGAAGTGCGTGGCGATCGAGGCGACGATCATCAACGGGATCGCGACGAACAGGACCGCGTTGCGGTCGGTCGCGAACTTCTCCAGCTCCTCGGCCGGCATGGTGATGAAGGTCGACAGGTTCGCGCCGAACAGCTTGGCCTCGACGAACGACTTCACGCCGTCGGCGTCGAAGAAGTACACCTCGCCCCAGCCGGGCTTGAACGAGCGCAGCACGTGGAACAGACCGATGAACACCGGGATCTGCACCAGCATCGGCAGGCAGCCGCCGAGCGGGTTGACCCCGTGCTCGGACTGGAGCTTCTGCATCTCCTGCGCTTGGCGCTGCTTGTCGTTCGCGTACTTCTTCTTGATCTTCTGGAGCTCGGGGGCGAACTCCTGCATCTTGCGCATCGAGCGCACCTGGCCGACGAACGGCTTGAACAGCAGCGCGCGCAGCGTGAAGACCAGGAACACCACGGACAGAGCCCACGCGATCCCGCTCGACTCGCCGAAGACGTGGCCGAACACCCAGTGCCAACACCACAGGATGAAGGACACCGGGTAGTAGATGAAGTTGAGCACTAGCTACTCCTCGGCAGGAAGGTCGGGGACCGTGGTTCGCCTCGGCGGAACGGGGTCCAAGCCACCAGGGTGCCAGGGTCCGCAGCGACCCAGCCGGCGGATGGCCAACCAGGAACCGCGCAACGGACCGTGGACGGTCAGCGCCTCCACCGCGTAGGTGCTGCAACTCGGGTGGAAACGGCAGGTCGGGGGCAACGCGGGGGAGATGAACCGCCGGTAGAAGTTGATCGGCAGCAGCAGCACCCGGGTCACGGGGCTCACCCGGTCGGTCATCGCAGCAGCCTGCGCAGCGCGGCGTCGAAGTCGTCGCCCAGCTCGGCGCTGCTCGCCGCGGCGGCCGGCGCGAGCGCGCGCACGACCAGGGACGCGCCGGCGGGCAGCCCGGCCAGCCGGTCCCGCACCACGTGCCGCAGCTTGCGGCTGACCCGGTGCCGGACGACGGAGTTGCCCACGGCCTTGCTCACGACGAAGCCCACCTTGGACTGGTCCAAGGTGGGCTGCGCCGAGGTACGCGGTCGCCCCCCGGTGTCCGCGGAGTCCTGGACTCCCGACATCAGGGCGTGCACGACCAGCCGGGGCCGGCCGGCCCGGCGGCCTCGGCGGACCACCAGGCCGAAGTCCTGGCTGCGGGTCAGCCGATTGGCCGCGGGAAGCACGGCTCTACGGCGATCAGGCGGACAGCTGCTGGCGGCCCTTGCTGCGGCGCGCGGCCAGAATGGCGCGACCGGCACGGGTGCGCATACGCAGCCGGAAGCCGTGCGTCTTCGCGCGGCGGCGGTTGTTGGGCTGGAAAGTGCGCTTACCCTTGCTCACGGTCGGACTCCCGGGTGCTTAACGTCTGTGGTCGTCCCCAGCGGGTCCATGGGCGCGCGCAAAGAGCACGCCTCGCAAGCGGAGACCGCTCCAGGGTACGCAGCCCCGGGTGCGGGACTCAAATCGGGGTCCCCGGTAGGGTGTGCGCGGCCACGGTCGGCGACCCGCCGGGCACGTAAAAGGCTTGCGACGACCTACGTCTTGTGGCATGGCCCGCACCTTGTTAGCGTGCTGCCTTCGCGGGCAGCCGTGGGCCGACGGGACGTCGTGACGCGCACCGCATGGGTGTTCGGCAAGCACCGGGGGGACCGCTGCTACCCGACGCGCGTTCGTGCACAGTTGTGGATAACTCTGTGGATGCCTCTATTCTCCGTGTCCACGTCGTGTCGGCACCCGGGGCCGACCGCAGGGCAGTCACACCGAGGGGAGGGGCGCGGAG